>CAIOHR010000001.1 GCA_903858115.1 uncultured Pirellula sp.
CTTTTTGAGTCCTTTGGGACACAGAACTTTTTTCCAACTCTGGGGCAAGCCGTAGATCATTACCTTGCTTTACACCCAGTGACTTGGACCGACTGGGAAGACAAAGTCTGAGTTTCGTTTAACCCGTAGCCAACGGCGAGGATGGAGCCCGTACTTCGTTACCTCGCCTTCGGCTACGGGTTAAACGATTCAATTCACAGATTGGGCAGCTTGCGCTCCTCCGCTAAAAAACCGCTACTAACGCCCGTCGGTTAGTGATCTGCCGACGCCGCTATGGCTTGTGCCACGCTTTGCGTGCCTTTGGGTTGTTTGTCATTGAAAGGCCCGTCCGCGCTGGTGTTGGGCCAGGTGGCTGGGTCTGCAAACTGTTCCTCGTCGCCGTACTGTTTTTGCAACCGCTGGATCTCAGCTTTCAGTTCTGCGAACTTGGATTTCACATCAGGACGTGAGGCATCCGATTCTGAAAACAACAAATTGTGCTGCTCCGTAGGATCGCTCACGATATCGAACATTTCGTAGGCGTCTTTCTTCCAGTAATAGATGAGTTTGTGAGTGTTCGTGCGAACACCGAGGTGAGCCGCTGTATTGTGATGACCTGGGTCGTGGTAGTAGCGATAGTACACGCTTTCTCTCCATCCAGATGGGTTTTCACCGCGCAGCAGTGGAGCAAGCGAACGCCCTTGCATGGATTCCGGAATGGGCAATCCAGCTAAAGCGAGAAACGTTGGAGCGAGATCGATGTTGCATACCAGTTGGTTGGGTACATTGCTCGCTTTGATTCCAGGACCGCGAACGAGCAAGGGCACTTTCAGGCCTGGTTCGTACATGAATCGCTTGTCGTACATGCCCAGGTCGCCCAGATACCAACCATTGTCAGCGTTGTATATGACGATGGTGTTTTTCGACAAGCCAGTTTCGTCAAGGTAATCGAGGACTTTGCCCACTCCATCATCTACGCCTTGGACGCAAGCCAAATAGTCTTGCATGTACCGTTGGTATTTCCATTTGACCAAGTCCTTGCCAGTCAACGTTTTTCCGTCGACGGTCAACTCTGTTGGCTTAACATTGTACCATTGGGCTAGCTCCTGGCCTTTGAGTTGTTCGGGCGGCGTGAGTTTGAGATCGCGGCGAGTGAGGTCTCGAGCGATGGTCTGTTGATTTGCCGGCAGTGCAGTGGGACGCGTGGCGTAGTCATCCCAGAGAGTTTCTGGTTCTGGAATGGTCAGGTCTTTGAACTTTGCTTTGTTGCGTTCGTCGGGTTCCCATTCGCGATGGGGCGCCTTTTGATGGAGCATCAAGAAGAACGGTTTATCCTGTGGCCGGGTTTTGAGAAACTCGATTCCTAGGTCGGTTGTGATGTCGGTGCAGTGTCCTTCGATGGTCAGCTTATGGCCAGGGACCAAGAACACAGGGTTGCGATACACGCCTTGGCCTGGCAAAACGATCCAGCGATCAAAGCCAGTTGGGTCAGAGCCTAAATGCCATTTGCCGATCATGCCCGTGTGATATCCACCAGCCTTGAGTTGTTTGGCGACGTTGTCTCGTGAACCGTCAAAACGGTTAAAGACAGGAACACCATTTCGGTGCGAATATTGTCCCGTGAGCAATGTCGCTCGGCTTGGTGTACAAATCGAATTGGTAACGAACGCGTTGGCAAACCGCGTCCCGTCCTTGGCGAGTCGGTCGATATTGGGCGTTTGATTGACTTTGGAACCATAAGCCGAAATGGCGTGTTGAGCATGGTCGTCTGAAAAGATGAACAAGATGTTCGGCTTTGCAGCTTCGAGCGATACAGCGAGCGAAGCTACTAGAACAAACAAAGTAGAGAATCGCAGCAGTTGCTGGTACATGGACGGTTGCCGTGGCTAGAGATCGAGGAAGGAATGCGAGCTCTATTGTAGCCTCTCCGCCAAACATAAGGGGACACACCACTTCTGTTTCACTCGACCCGCTAGCTTAGCTGTCGTATTGCCAAGCTGGGGGCAAAATCGCATCGGACTTGACTTGCAGCACTTGCTGCACGATCCAGACACAATGAATGGACGCCTGGTATGCTGTATCGGCACTCTCGGCGCGTACCTTCAGACAGTTGCTGTTATCTGAGTGCCAAAGAGTTTTGTGCAAACACTAAGCCTGTACTGGCTCTGGCGTGAAACGCTTTAAGTAGAACCGGCGTTTCGAGATCAAGCTTCGCATCTCGTACACATCCTTCGGTCTTCCTGCCACGTTCGCGAATAGGCGGCCGAATTCTTTCACTTGCAGCTTCCAGTAGTCTGGATCCAAATTCAATCGCTCAAAGATTGGCGGGACGTCGCTTGGGGTGTAACCAGTCTTATCGGTTCGGATCATTCGGGC
>CAIOHR010000002.1 GCA_903858115.1 uncultured Pirellula sp.
ACCTGCGGCTGGATCACCTCCTTTCTAAGGATTTTTGCTCGACACGTTTCTTAGGAAACATTTATGTCAAGCATATAGTGAGCACATACCATCAAGAAGTTCAAACTCATCTTAACAATCGACCTCACGTCGAAAGTGAAAAACACCGGATTTCAAAATAGACCCGGCTTAGCGAAAGCTAAGTCGGGTTTTTTTACGTCTGTTGGTTTTGTTTTGAGCTCGATATGCGATCGGCGACTGCAAACTTGTTAGAATGCATTTGAACCGTTCGATATCCGTCGATGACCTTGCATGCTCTCTGTGCACGTTGTTAAAGGTTACGCTATGTCAGCATTTTCAAGGTCTATTTCGTTGCTCGAGTACCAAGCCATGGACGCTGCGTCGGAAGTTAAGAACGAGTATTTTCGAGGCGAAGTTTTCGCGATGGCGGGTGGTACGCCCGAACACAGTTTGATTTGTGCGAATTTTATCGGGGAGTCTCGAGCCGCCCTTAAAGGGAAGCCGTGTGTTGTGTACACCAGCGACCTGCGAATCAAGGTAGACAGAACCGGGCTGTATACTTATCCCGACTCTGCGATCATCTGCGGCGAGTTATTGCGAGAGTCACTGCAACTCGATGATCGACTCCTTCTCGAGTCCGTTGGAATCGAAATAGAGTTACGGGAGATCTATCGAGGTAGCGTGTTTTCGGCCTAGGAGAGCTCCCTCTTGGGCGATTCCAGCGAATCCGATACACTCTCCCCTCGTGTTTATGCTTGGAATACTGAGGTGACTGCGAATGCTTGATCGAAAATTTGTTTTGGAAAACATTGACGCTGTGAAGACAAACTGCCTTCATCGGGGCGTTCCCGCAACGAGTCTGGATCGATTTATCGAAGCGGAAACCAAGAGACGTTCCAAATTGAACGAAGCCGAGGAATTTAATCGCCAAGCAAACGACCTGAACTCCAAGATGAAGGGGGCGACGCCAGAGGAGCGGGAGTCTTTTAAGGAGCAAGGAAAAAAACTTCGAGAGCAAAAGGATGTTGCTCAGCATGAACACGATCTGCTCGATAAAGAAGTGCTTGGAATATTGTCGATGATTCCGAACATGACCAATCCGGCAGCACCGATTGGTCGTGACGATCAAGAGAATTTGGAAATTGCTCGAGGAAAGACTCCAATATCGAAGTTCGATTTTAAGGCCCAAGATCATTTGCAGTTGGGAAAATTGCACGACATGATCGATTTCGAAGCTGGAGCTCGCGTTGCCGGTGCAGGTTTTTATTTTCTCAAGAATGATGCCGTGTTGTTGGAGCTGGCTTTGCAACAGTTTGCGGTTCAGTTGCTCGTGAAAAAAGGCTTCGTTCCCGTTTCGACACCGGATGTTGCGAATACTGAGACGCTTCACGGGATTGGTTTCATTCCTCGTGGACCCGAAACGCAAATTTACAGCATTGAGAATACCGACTTGAATCTTGTCGCTACCGCCGAGATCACTCTTGGAGGGATGTACGCCGGATTAGTTTTGGAAGCGGAGCAACTGCCGTTGAAATTGGTAGGGATTAGTCACTGCTTTCGAACGGAAGCTGGTGCCGCCGGTCGTGCATCGAAAGGACTATATCGCGTCCATCAATTCACAAAAATTGAAATGTTCGCGTTCACTCGGCCGGAAGAAAGTGATTCGGTCCACGAAGAGTTGCGACAATTGGAGTGCGATTTGTTCGATGCATTAGAGGTTCCTTACCGTGTTGTTGATACAGCGACAGGTGATCTGGGTGGGCCAGCTTATCGAAAGTATGATCTGGAGGCGTGGATGCCAGGTCGAGGGACCGACGGGGAATGGGGTGAAGTGACGAGTACTTCGAATTGCACCGATTATCAAGCCCGGAGGCTGAACATTCGATTCAAGAACAAGAACGAGAAAGGAACGCATCTGGTTCACACGTTGAATGGAACAGCGATCGCCATCAGCCGTGCGATCATTGCCATCATGGAGAACCATCAACAAGCCGATGGAACCATTCGAGTCCCCAAAGCTTTGCAACCATGGATGGGCAAGGAAGTTATCGGTTAGGAGCATTCTCACGTTGCGATCGGATTTCTCAAAAGCCAGCAATCTTTGCCAGTGGCGAGTAGTACGGATGGATGTTTTATTCTGTAGAGAATGGAACAGTCTTGGCTCTAATCTCTACAGTTTGTTTGGAGATAGTTTTAACTTCAAATGATCCGAGAATTTGAGTGGAGGTTTAAGTCTTTAAAGATTCCAAGTTCTTTGCAGTTGCTTGCTGAGCGGGCAATCAATCGTTTGGCAGAACTAACAGGAGAAGATTACCGTTGGGGCAGCATGCTTTGGGGGACGCGCCTCGTATTCGAGACCAATGGAATAGTATTATTTCCCGTAGCAAGGTTGGGCCCGAAGAACCCCGCGACGCGTAAGTATGTCGTAATTGGTATTGATTTTGATAAGCAGCCAGAGGATTTCTTCTTTCTACGCACTGAAAACGATGATTTCGAACTGTGCGCGCAGCGACTCGGACTTGTGACGGAAACTCAGAAATTACGACTCAGGCAACTGATAACACCTAAGGGTGAAAAGGCGCAAAACCAGGCCAGGCCTTAGCGGAACGGAGGTGTGCAAACTGCTTCTTGCTTCGGACGTCAAAGCCATCTTGGGGATGCGGCCTGCGGCTGTTGCTATTTGGTTTGTCTCTTTTTGCTGATGGAGATTAAGGCTACTCCGATTACGATCACGATGGAGGAGACGAGTGTTTGGCGATAGATCTCTTCGTTCAAGATGGCCCAACCCAAAAACACAGCCACGGCAGGATTGATATAGGCATAGGTTGAGACGAGAACAGGTGACGCGTTTTGTGTAAGCCAAGCGAACGCGCTGTAGGCAATTAAGGAACCTGCAACGACCAAGTAAAGCCATGAAAGAACCGATGCGGTCGAGGTTTTTTGAATATCCCATTGGTTCCATTCTCCAACGAGGAATCCCGTCAGCAGCATGACGCCGCCACCGATGAGCATTTGAATGGCAGCGCCCGAAAAAGGCTCGCATTTGTGTTTGCCATAACGAGTAATGGATGCCCCGATCGTCCAGCAAAGGCATGCGATGATCAATGCGGCGACTCTCCAGGGATTCAACGCATTTCCCTCATTGGGGCTTACCAATAAGAAAAGACCGACGATGCCGATCAACAGCCCAGCGATGGTCGTCCCGTTGGGCAAAGAGCCGATTTTGCCATCGGAACATCGATGCAAAAGCCATTCGGCGATTGCAAAGAACATTGGGTTAAAGGCGATGATCAAGGTAGCAATCCCGGATGGGATTTCTTGTTCTGCCCAACAGACGAGTCCATTACCACCCAATTGCATGAAAATACCAGCGACGCCATTTTGCAACCATTGCGATCGGTTTGCTCGAAATTGACGAGCGACTACCAGGACGCATGTGAGAACCACGCCGGCGACAATAAACCGAGCACCCGCCATAAGAAAAGGTGGCAGAGTTTCGACCGCAACTCGAATGGCAAGATACGTGGATCCCCAGACTAGATAAATGGTGAACAGTGCTAAGGCAATCGTCCAAGGGGGTGCGGACTTCATGTTGCTTTTACGAGAATAGTCGCAGATGCGTGAAAGCGAATAGCGACACTCGCTATCGACATCGGGTTCACGCGACGAAAACAGTGATTTGCTATTTTCCTAGCTTCCAGTCCAATCCGAGATCGAGATTGGTAGCCGAGTGAGTCAATGCACCGACGCTGATTCGATCGACACCAGTCTTGGCAATGGCTGCGATGGTTTGAAGATTGACACCGCCAGAAGCCTCTAACTCCACGGTTGGGTTCACTGAGTTACGCATTGCAACGCATTGCATGAGGGACTCGTTGCTCATGTTGTCGAGAAGAACGATGTTCGGCGATGCCTTCAACGCGGATTCTAACTGCGCGATACTATCGATTTCGATTTCAATCATCGGAGGATGGTCGAATCGATAAGCACCGCTCGCGATGTATTTTCTTGCGGTTTCTACCGCGGTACCTGGGTCGAGCAATGTGCCGTCGGCAGCTGCGCGACTGGCGAGATGGTTATCTTTGATCAAGATGCCATCGAACAGCCCGAGTCGATGATTTCTTCCCCCGCCACAACGGACCGCGTATTTTTCTAAACGTCTCCAGCCAGGCGTTGTTTTTCGCGTGTCGTAAACTCTGGCGTTCGTTCCAGAGACTTGCTCTACATATTTGGATGTCAATGTAGCGATTCCGCAGAGCCTTCCCAAAAAATTTAGGATCGTTCTTTCGCACGTGAGAAGATCGCGAGCGTCACCGGACAACGCTGCGATGGGCTGTTTGGGTGCGAAGGACTCGCCATCACCAACAAATAATTCCAACTGAATCGAAGAATCCAATTCTTTGAGCATGGCTTCGATCAAATCGATCCCCGCAGCCTTGCCGGCGACGCGAGGCACGATCAACGCTGTGCCTGTCACCCCTTGAGGCACGATCGCCATGGTAGTAACGTCAGCGATACGATCGAGGTCTTCGCGGATGGCCAATCGAACGAGATGCGACAAATCGTCGAGCAATGGTGGATCGATGGTTTGCGATCGATAGTCAGCTTTCATTGCGGAACTCTCGTGGGAAAGGAATCAAGATTAGGGTGTTTGTTAGAATGGATAATCCGCATATAGTGTAGGTGTGTAGTTTAACCGGTAGGAGGTCGATCTGACGATGCCTACCATCCGTTCTGTTTGGCTTCGGTGTTTTTGGAGTATTTTTGAAATGCGTTGTCTACTGTCTCTCGTCATGGTTTCGGTGCTCTGTTGTTCAGGAATTTCCCTTGTGGCTCAGGAAAAAGGGTCCGAGAAAAAGGCCGCGGCAGAAGTGGTGAAATGGGGTGGTGGCAAATTTGTTTTAACGGCACCAGAGACTTGGAAAAGCGTTCCACCCAAAAGCAGGATGATCGACTCCGAGTTTCGGGTACCAGCGGAAGGTGACTCGTTCGTAAGAGTTACGTTTTCTGTTTCCGGCGGCTCGATCAAGGAGAATATCGACCGGTGGGTTAATCAGTTTGACGGAGTCAAGCCAGAGGATACCAAGACCGAGAAGAAGGAAATTGGCAAAGCAACCGTTCACATTGTTGAAGTCGCTGGCACCTACAAAGATATGGCTGGAGGGCCGATGGCTCCAGGACCCATGAAGAAATTGCCCGACTACCGATTGCTCGGTGCGATCATCGAACTTGCTGATGGAACCAAGGGGTTCGTCAAGGCGACGGGACCTAAGGATATGGTTCTAGCCAATCGTGATGTATTCATGAAAATGCTCGACGGCTTTAAAGCAAACTAACGAAGAAACGATTCGCAAGAGAAAACTATTGTGCGCGTAGTCATCCTGGATACTCCCCAAGAAGTCTCTTCGTTTGCGGCCGATCGTGTTGATCGATTGGTGCGAGAACGATTGTTGGTCCGTCAACCATTGGTGCTAGGGCTCGCAACGGGCGGGACTCCTTTGGGGTTGTACAAACTACTTGCCGAACGACACCTACGCGATGGACTTTCTTTTCGAGGTGTTGAAACGTTCAATTTGGATGAGTATGTTGGATTACCACCCGATCATGAGCAGAGCTACCATTTTTATATGCACGATGCTCTGTTTCGACATGTCGATTTTGATGCAGGTGCCAACCACGTTCCGAGGACTTGGCAATGTGATTTGAGCGCGAGTGCCAAAGCGTACGAGAGAGACATCGAACAACGTGGCGGAATCGATCTTCAGATTCTAGGAATTGGTACGGACGGCCATATCGGATTCAACGAAGTTGGTTCTTCTCTTGGTTCGAGAACTCGGCTCAAGACGTTAACACGTCGGACGCGTCAGGATAACGCACGGTATTTTGCATCGATAGACGATGTGCCAACTATGGCGTTGACGATGGGGATTGCAACTATTTTGGAATCGCAATCGATACTGTTGATGGCGACTGGAGCGGGCAAGGCCAGAGCGGTCGCGGGTTGCGTCGAAGGTCCGATCAGTGCGGGGATGCCTGCGAGCGCGTTACAGCTTCATCCGGATGTCACGATTGTGGTTGACTCGGATGCGGCAAGAGAGCTTGCACATGCCGAGTACTACCGTGATTCAGAGCGAGTCCGTGAATTGACTATTCGCTAACCGCGAATCGCATGTAATTGAAGTGTCGGTAGATTTCGCTTTGATCTAGTAATTGCTGATGCGTTCCCGAGCTGACGAGTTTACCTTGACGGAAGACCAGAATCTGGTCTGCCGCGCGAAGTGTGCTCAACCGTTCGGGTATAACCAAGACGATTGCGTTTAGTCCGCGAAGTTGTTGGAGCGCTTGCAGTGATTCCGCTTCGTCTTTGGCTGAGACTCGCATTCGAGGCTCGTGACAGACGATGACGCTAGGTTTCTTGAGAAGTGCTCTTACAATTCCGAATCGATAGAGTTGGTCTGGGGCGAGTCGGTCATCATTACTGGAAAGGACGGTACCAAGACCGTCTGGTAGATTCAGGATAGATTCGGAAACACACGCATTTCTCGCCAGATCCATTACGTCGATCATTGCGTCTTTGGGGCGTCCAGACCAAAGATTTTCTTCTACGGTTCCATCGAGCAATGGACCGTGTTCATTGACGAGCAACGATTGTCGCCGAACGCTCATCGGCTCCAAGTCGATAAGATTGATTCCGTCGACTAAGGCGCGACCACTGGTTGGCAATCCGAATCCTAGAACCATTTCTCCCAACGCATCTGCGGTGGCCGATTCGAGAGAGACGATCGCGGTGATCTGTTTGGGTATCAAGGAAAGACTGACATCGTCCAGAATTCGGTTCTTAGAACTATCGCGAAAGCAAACATGCTCGAATTCGATGCTCGATGTGATTCTGGCTTGGATCCCCTTTCCGAGTGACTCAGTTCGGACTCCTTGGATAGAGAGATAGTTTTCTAAGTTGTCTGCTGACGTAAGTGCATTGCTTCGCTTTCGAAGTCCCCGTCGAAGTCGAAAAATGCCATTGACCGCTACGATCACACATCCCAGAAGCACGACAATATCGCCAACGTGCAACTTTGACTCGGGCTCAAGCACTCGAATCGACAGTACAAACAAAAAGAGAGCAGTTAAAAGAGTGACGGTGATCAATAGACTGGGAGATCGGAACGCGCTTTCGTCAGCAAGTCGAAGCTGCGACTGGTTAAAATGCTGTGCGTGTATGTCGTACATATGTTCGACATCGACACGCGGATCCACCGACTCCAACATAGCAGATGATTCGCACAAGTAGATGAGTTGCTCGTGAGCGTTTCGACGCCGTTCTAAAATCACGGGACGATGTTTGCGTTGAGCGGCTTCGAGTGTGATAAACAATCCCCACGTTACAACCAGTGCTAGAATAGCCAAGAGCGTTAGCCGTGGATGGATGAGGCTTGCGAGGACCAATACAGCGATTGTCTGAATAAGGTTTCGCGGGAATACTCGATACCATTCGGTCAATGCATCGCGAACGCGCGGAACGTCGCTCTGTATCAAGTCACGAAGACGTTTACGTTGCCCAGACAATCCTTGGTCCACCGACAAGTTTCGCGATTGGTGGAACAGTCGACGCAATAGGCGTGAAGTCCATTGGAGTGCTGCTTGCAAGGATGCTCGTCGTGCTAAAAGCAATGTTAACCTTTCGATGACGAACACCACGGTAATCAACATCAGGAGGGTAATGGCACAACGGAGAATATTTTTGTCCGTCGACAGAGAGCTTGTTGTGATTCGAAGCCAACTTCCTACGTGGAGTGCTTCCGGCAGGACCCGTTTTCCGCTTTCGGTAGTTTGGACAACAAAAAGGAGCTGGACGAACCAGCCAACCAACGTCAAGAGTGCCGGCATTAAAAAAGCGGAGATGGTTCCTAGTCCCATGGCGAACCAACGGGACGAGGGTACGGCTTCCCCCTCAGTTAGCTTTTTCCAAACTCGTTGCATGACAGGAATAACTTTATCGCTGCGTGAGGAACGGATGAATCGACGGAAACATACTCACTATAGTCGCACAACAGCACCCTTTTGGGGAGGACTTTTAACGGATTTGACGATTCTTCGGTTGCGGAAAAAGCATGACTCCAAGAAACAACAGCTTCGAGCCCGCCGCGTTGCGAAAAGTCAACCTAACGTTGCATCTGTAGAGAAATTATCCGTTACTTCCTAAACGCTATTTCGTTGTCGAACAAAAAATGACGGCCCCAACACGACTCTTAATCGCCGACGATGATCGATGGCTACTCGAATCTATGGCTGACTGGCTACAGGGAGAAGGGTTCCTCGTCGAGACTGCGGACTCGTTAGAGAAGGCTACCAAAAAGCTTCAACAATCGGCACCGGATCTCATGCTATGTGATGTGCGGTTCGATGATGGCGATGGTTTAAAGTTTCTCAAACAATCCAAACGGAAGCATCCCGAGCTTCCCGTTCTGATGATGTCCGGCTATGCGGGCCCTGATGCAGCTCGTGAAGCCATCGCTAACGGTGCGTTTGAATTGCTGACCAAGCCGATTATTGACGAAGAATTACGCACTGCCATCGAACGTGCTGTAAGCCAAAAGAACATTATCGACGAAAACGCTCGATTGAAAGCCGAACTGGATAAACGATTCGGATTGGAAAGTATCGTTAGTCATGATCTTAGAATGCTCAAGATCTTTGACATGATCGATCAAGTTGCGGACACCAAAGCCACCATACTTATTACGGGTGAAAACGGTACGGGCAAGAGTATGATTGCTCGCGCTATCCACAAAAAGTCGACCCGACGAAAGAATCCTTTTGTTGAAGTTGCTTGCGGAGCGTTGCCCGACACACTCTTGGAGAGTGAGCTCTTTGGACACGTCGCTGGTTCGTTCACAGGTGCGACCGGCAACAAAATTGGCAAGTTCCAGCAAGCGGATCGCGGGACATTGTTCCTGGACGAAATTGGAACGGCCACTCCTGCATTGCAGATCAAGATGCTTCGCGCATTGCAAGAGTTTGAATTCGAGCCGTTGGGTGGCACCGAAACTATTTCCGTGGACTCACGTGTCATTTTGGCTACGAACGAGAACTTGGAAAAGGCGGTCGCCGAAGGACGCTTTCGGCAAGATTTGTACTATCGGATCCATGTGATTCACATCGAGCTGCCCGCGTTGCGAGAGCGACGAGATGACATCCCATTGCTTTCGCAACACTTCCTGCAAACCGCGTGTAAGGAGTTTGGTCGCACCGTAGATGGCTTCACTGATGATGCAATGCAAGTGATGGTTGAACACTTGTGGCCAGGCAATATTCGGGAGTTGGAGAATGCCATTCAACGCGCTGTGTTGTTGACCAAAAGCAAGAGCATTGATGTTGCTTCACTACCATTTAGTTTGACCAAACACCCTACGTCGCAAATACAGAGTACGACGGCGTCCGCTGGCAATTTGCTTGTGAACAATATCGATAATTACTCCCTGTCTCGATCCGGAACGCGACCGTTGAGCGAGGCCCTGGAGGGACCAGAGCGAGAAATCATTCTTGCAGCGCTCCGGCAAAACGATTGGAACCGAAATGTGACGGCCGATCTATTAGGCATCAATCGAACGACGCTTTACAAGAAAATGAAGAAGCTTGGAATCGAGCAGGTTTCACCCTGAAATAGCGACAGAACCTGGTTCAACGGTGGCACAAGGCCACCGGGGATTTCTGATGACTCTAAATCTTTCGTCCATTTTGAGCGATCGTCGATCCAATCCATTCGGAGATCGATCACAATAGCATCTAGTTACGGTACAGCGATGCGAACCGTTTCCGTTCGACGAACATTTCCGGCTCCGTCCTGTGCCTCGACGAATAGATCGTAGTTTCCACGACTCAGTTCAAGCAGAGTGGAGGTGGTTGATAGTCCCGTCTTGACGGGTCCGGGGGTGCCACCGACTGGATACGCAAATACCTTATACCTATTGCCAGCTCCATGGTTGCTCCATGAAACTCTGAATGCGCCGTTGTTGTCCATGGCTGATAGGACTCGGAAGTCCGCTGTCGATGCAGCGAGCTTTCGGAATCGTTTGTCGGAGGACAAGGAAAAGCCTGTTCCTGTGCGAGTGGCAAGGGACAACACGCTGACGGTATCCGGGATGCTGCCAAACAGCGAAGCAATGGCAGCATCGGTCAATGTAAAGGATCCGTCTGACTGCACAAATTGCGATGCATTTTTTCGTTCGATTCCGTGAAGCGTTACGAACAGTTCGCGACTGCTACTATTGATTCGACCCGTTACCCTGGTGTCGTTTGTCAGTCCTCGAATAGATCCTGTTTCCAACATAACAAGCTGGGAAAATTCTCCGAGCGGTTTCGGTTCCGCAGCATTGAGATAGTTGACAACAGCCAGCACATCGAGTGCTGCGATGACACCATCTCGGTCCACGTCTAGATCCCTTTGGTATGGCGGAGGCCCCGAAGTACTTCGATTGATGGCATTGACCAGTCCCAAGACATCCAACGCGTTGATGGTGCTGTTGCGGTCCGTATCCATCGAACTGAGCCAGTCTTCGGCGGGGCTGGTTGCCGGAGATACATCGACGACATGCGAGCCTGTAGCAATAATGGTTCCGTTGCGAGTTGCAGTTACCAAGATCGTATAACTACCTGCCGTGGTGTAGCTGGTCGGAAATGCAACAGTTGCACCGCCGGACCGTTGCAGGTCTGCTGTGCCGTTGCCATCTAGATCGATCGAGTATTCCAAGCCAGTCGTCGGAGAAGGATCGATGCCCGTTAAGTTCAACGTGATTGTCTTCTCTTCTCCGCTGAGAAACGTTGCAGCACCTGAGACTTCGACTTTACCCGGAAGCGATGCATGAAAAATGGTTACCATGGGCGATGTGTAACTTTCTCCGAGGAGCTGGGTGTTGGTTTGACGTACCAATGCACCGTCAACTTCTAAGAAATAGAAACCATCATTCAGTTTTCCATCCTGTCGAACAAAAGGACCCGAAAACTGCAATGTCGTAATGGTTCGGCCACTCACGAGTGTATTGGTGATTCGAGGAATGTTCACTAGGCCGACAACATCGAGCTTTTGAAGCTTGAACGCATTCGCGCCAACGATAACTGGCGAATCCCATAGCACGCGAATGCTATCCGTTCCGGCAACGATCGTACCGCCTGAACCGTCGGTGATGGATTGTACTTCCGGACGGTTGTTCACCGACAAGAAATAATCAATCGATGGGTTGTTGGTGACTTGAAGTGTTGGATCGACAACGCTGATCCTGGCTGCATAGGATGATTTGGTCTCAAAATCAAAGACACTCCCTGCTTTGAGAACGAGCTGATTACCGACAATTTCAAACAATGCAGCATCGTCACCCGACAAGCGAAACTCGTTCGTTCCGAGTGCATCATCCAGGAATCGAATGGTCGCAAGTGTTTGTGAAGTAGCCGGAAGTCGCGACTCATTGATATTGGATACAACATTCTCGAGGTTGACGGCAGTCGGAGGTTCGTTGACGTCGGAGATGCTCAATGCATAGTTCTTCGAAATCGTCTGAGCGCCTGGAATTGTGTTGTCTACTAAGCGGACTGTTACTTGATAAGAACTCTTCGCTTCAAAATCCAATCCAGTTGAGGATGAAAACTGGAGGTTGGTGCCAGAGATGGAGAAGAATCTCGCATCGGGACCAGCGAGGGTCAGACTATTCGTGCCGATTGCGTCGTCAACGATTTGAATCTGTGCAACAGTGAGCGGACTGGATGTGTTGGCGGACTCGGGAAGAGACTGTACCACTGGTGTGATCGTCAAGTCCGTCGGCGCCTCGTTGACATCGATGATTGTTAAAGTGAATTCGACAGAACTGTCCGGAGTGTTGCCGACCGTTGGATCGTCCACCATGACCAAAACACGGTATTGAGATTTGGTTTCGAAATCGAGACCTTGCGGGTTTTGGAATCGAATTTGGCGATTGTTGATACTGAACAGCGCAGCGTCCACTCCGCCTAGCGATAGCGTGTTGGTCCCGAGCGCGTCATCCAGGAATCCGATCGTAGCCACGTTTACAGGAGATGCGACATTCGCCGTTTCTGCCAATGACACAACATTCGTGAACGATAACGACCTCGGTGGTTCATTTACATCCGTAATCCTGACCGTCATGGAGGCTGTCGAGCTGAGTGGTGGTGTGCCACCGTCTCGAACAACAACGGGAAACGTCCAAGTGGACTGTTGTTCGAAGTCGACTCGAGAACTGTCCAGAACCGAGAGGACTCCTGTGGTTGGATTCAAGGAGAAAACATTGGTCGGTCCGCCGGCGCCAATCGTGTACGTCAATGTACCGGCAACTCCTTGATCGGGGTCGGTTGCTGCAATGTTTCCTATGATAGTGCCATTCGCGGGGTTTTCAGCCAATGTGAATTGCTGGCCCGCGATGATCGGCGACTCATTTACGTCCGTTGGTGAGATCGTAACATTTCGAATGGTGGATGCGGGTGGCGTGAGAGAGTCAAGGGCTCGTACGCGAATGACAAGCGGTGCTATTGTTTCAAAATCCCAAGGTTGGGAATTAGCAACTCGAATCGTGCCCGTGATCGGATCTATTGCAAAGGGACCAGCATTGTCAAGGAATTCGTAACCGACAGTCTGGCCTGCATCGGGATCGATTGCAGTGATCTGCCCTGCTATGGTACCGACGATAGAATTCTCTGGCAGGCTGAATGAGCTGTCAGAGAATTGAGGCGGTTGGTTATCACGGAATCCAAAATGGGCATTCAAGAGATGTTCGGTCTTGAGCACATTGAGTGGGTAGCTCTGCGCTCCATTCCAAAGGACTTTGCCAGCGGTGTTCGTGGGAACAATTGTGTAGTTGCCGACAGGAAGCTGCTCGATGGAGTATTGGCCGTTTGCATCAGCAACTGCAGAGAATTCAGGATACGTATAAACTAGATTGTCGAACGAGCCAAATGGACTTGAGTCTTGAAAGGCATTGTTTGTGTAAAAGATTGCGTACTTGATGTCTGCCGTGGGACGGTTAATGGAGAGAGTTGCGATATTCCCACGTCGCATTGGGCCTGTTTGTGTGAACTGTAGAAGTACATTGTTCTTGTCATAAACTTCCAGGCGACCATAAGAATCCCTTAATCCCTCCGCTCCGTTGGCTACTACGGAAACCGCGTTTGCCTCCGTATAGAAGGCGACTTTGATCTTCCGGTCGATATGGTTGAAGCCAACTCCTTCGTGTGAAAAAATTCGGTCGCCAGGGTTGTTCGGATTCGTTACCGTTCGAACCTTAAAGCCTATGTTATCCCCGTTGGCGTCCGCGATCGTAAGCGTTGCGTTGGGAAAGAGGTTGGTAAGGTCGGCTCCCAGAGGCACATCTTCAGCCCGGACAGCCACCGACACATTGTCTCGGATGTTATTTTGGTTCAGATCGGCGGTGACTTGCACTCCGGCTAATGGAGTGTCGCCCGGACCAAACACATTATCGCCATTGGTATCCATGACGATGGAGCCTAGTGCACCACCGTTGAAGTTAAAGGTTCCCACATGATCGATGGACCTGCCAGCATAAACGAGAGGTGTTGGGTCTCCTAATGTTCCAAAGGTTAGTTTGAAATCAATTCCTGCAACCGATGCGTCATCGACAGGATTCCCATGTACCCAATCCTCGGGGGCAGAACCTGACGAGCTGCCGATGCGACCGACGTAACCGCCACGTTCGGTGATAACGAGCGAAGTATTCGCCGGGTACGTGACTGCAGCGTCTTCCGCAAAAGTGATCTTGCCATAAGAAGTCGCAGGAGTCGCAGTCCGTCCGAGAAGTCCCACGGAATCGACGATGCTCCAACCTGCAGCGAGTCCGTCGATCGAACCGTTGTCGTCAGCGTCGATATCCGCGCCGGGGACTGGTTTCGTGGATGTTTGTACCAATAGAAAATTGGCAGCAATGAACACATGGGCAAAGCGATCCGAGATGGTCGATGCGTCGCTCCATCGATTGCTCGGCAATCCAGAGAAACCGGTTGATGTGCTGATCAACGAAGCTGAATTCGCATCGATTTGGTGCGGATGGTTGAATGGTGCAACCACAAGAAATCCATTGCTACCAAAAGTCAGACCCGAAAGATCGACGACCGAATGGATGTAACCGCGGCCACCGGGAACTGCCCCCCAACCTTCGACGACCGTGAAGTAGGTTCCGTTCGCGATGGTTGAACCTGGCGTGCCTCGAAGTTCAAAGTACTGATCTGTATCGTTGTTGGTAGCGAAAATCTCACTGATAACCGATGCGAGAACTCGACGTTGTTCGAGCGATTCACAAGTCAAACGACGTGGTCGCGTAAGCTTACGAGTGTCGGATTTACCTTTGAAAGATTTCTTGTGTCGAATCCAAGGAATGATCATAGGGTGACTCGATGAAGGCTTTAGACAGTGGCAGATGTGAAGAATTCGAAAGGCATTAGTTTCATTAGAGACTTTGTATACGGAAAGAGCAAAAATCTAACGCGAAATCGGATTTTTGCTGAATTTCGTTAGATACCAGCTACATAACAGCTACCTTTTGCAGGGCAGGCTTGAGCTCAAAACAAGGAGTATTCGCGTTGCGAGGCCATCGATGAGACTTCGGGATGCAATCGCGATAGATGGGCTGCCAATGCTGTCATTGCAAACGACTCGCTCGCAAAGTGCCCGACCAATAAAAGAGCGACGTTGTTTGCCTCAGCTTCTAGGCATTGATGATAGGTCGCTTCGCCCGTCAGCATGGCGTCGCAACCTGCTTTGATGGCCAGACCGAGCAAGCTTCCCCCGCTGCCGCAGACGATCCCAACCTTTTGCACACCTCGTTGGATAGAATGCGTATGGCGAAATTGGCAATGAGGAATCGATTTCACAAGAGTGTTTTGCAGCGACTCGATCGAGGTTTCCGTGGGGAGTATGCCGCATCGTCCGGTACCGGTGTCGAGTGGTGCGCGCATGTCCGCGGCGAAGGGTGCTAATGGTCGGACATTTTGCAATCCAATCTGCTTTGCCAATTGCGCATTGATGCCGAGCTCGGAATTGTCCCATGCGGTATGTGGCGAGTAGATCGCGATTCGATGTTCGATGGCTCGCAATAACAACGTGCCCGTCGTCGAGTCTGCGGTAATGCGCGACACTGGCTTAAAAGGAATGGGATGGTGCGACACCATAAGATCCGCCTCGCTTCCAATCGCTTCATCGAGCGTCGCGTCTGTCACGGTCAAACAACACAACACACGATGGACTTCCCGTGAGCGATCTCCGACGAGCAGACCCACGTTATCCCAAGATTCGGCCATGCGCAGCGGTGCAAGCTCGTCAAGAGTATTGAGGATGCTTTGAAGGGTCGTCATGTCGCAGGCTCCAGTAGTTTCATTCTTGTCAATAGACCGTTTTGCTCGACGAGTGGTGCCAATCGAATCCACTCCATGCGGGAATAGCCACGTAGGAACTCGTCGGCCGTCATCTGCTTCTTGCCCGCGGGTTGCAAGCTCTTCAAAAGTAACAAGCCGTCAATTGCAACCAAGCCGAGAGAGACTTCCTCGGGGATCGTCAGATGGGTTTGAAGTTGCTTTGCCTTTTCGCCATAAATCAAGCTGCCAATATCCCACCCCCTTTTCAACGAATCGGGAAGTGGTGCTATGTCGATCGGCAATGGGCGAGCTTCGTGAACAATGACTCGCAATGATTGGCCATTGGGGAAGATCAAGTTGCCGTAGCATCCAGGCCATGGATATAGACCTCGAATTTGCCGATCGAGATACCTCAATGGGCTGTCGGCGGCCAAGGCACCGTCTGCTTTGTGCAAGCGAGGTGCTTTGGTCGCTTGCGATTTATCTTGCGGTAGTCCAATCGATCCGGCCGATGCGTGATTCCACGTTTGCAATAGGTCGACGGCATGCAATGTTGCTTTTGTGCCGAGCGTGCTGAGGCGAGATTCCAATTGGAATGCATTCTCGTTGGGGGCAATCGGCGTCGACTCTTGAACGATCACGGGCCCAGCATCCAACCCAGGGGTCATGTGGATGATCGAAACGCCAGCATTTTGGTCACCGCTAAGAATCGACCATTGGACCGGAGCAGCGCCACGGTGTCTCGGTAGCAATGAGCCGTGAAGATTGATTCCACCCAGTCGAGAAACCGACAAACACTCGGAGGAGAGGATTTGGCCGTAATCACAAACGACTAGTAAATCGGCTTGCAGCGATTGCAGCCAATCGATCGACTCGCCGGAGTTGATCGAAGCAGGGGACGTAACCGTTAGCGAGCAACTCTCTGCCCA
This sequence comes from uncultured Pirellula sp., assembly GCA_903858115.1. Lineage (GTDB taxonomy): Bacteria > Planctomycetota > Planctomycetia > Pirellulales > Pirellulaceae > JBKCUI01. The sequence goes on from CAIOHR010000002.1 coordinate 16,296, forward strand.
CGATCGTACGGGGCTGCTAGGTGTTGGCCTCTTTGCGTTCGCCGATGGGACTTCCGGGCGAGTGACTACAGCGACTACATCGTGCCCTTGTTCCCGCAAGCCTTGAAAGCTCGGGACAGCAAAAGGGCCTGTACCCATCAAAATCAATCGCATCACGATACCTAGCTAGGAGGAAACTACAGACGACTCGCAACTACTGCATACTTCGATAGAATACCGAAGCGGATTCATTTCACCATCTTGTAGCTCTTAAGGTTGTGTCCAAAACCATGAAAAAATATTCCCTGCGATTGGCTGTCGCAATGCTTACGATGACAGGTTGCCTCGGTTGGCAGGGGGCTTGCAAACCCTCGTGGGGGCAAGTTTCTGGGATCGACATTCAGAACATCAGCAAAGAGATCAGTCCTGCGGACGATTTTTTTCGTTATGTCAACGACGTTTGGTTGAAGAACACACCGATACCAGACGATCAGTCCGATTACGGTTCATTCACGGCTCTCGATATCGAGACCAAGGACGCGATTCGGCAGCTCATTGAAAGCGCGAGCCAAACACCCAACCCATCTTCCATTGCTCGCCAAGTCGGTGACTTTTACAAATCGTATACCGACATCGCGACCAGGAATAAGCTTGGGATCAATCCTGCTCTGCCAGTCATCAAAACGGTGGAATCGATCAAAACAAAATCCGATTACATGCGAGTGGCGGGTGAGTTAGGACGCAAAGGGGTGTCGTCACTTTTTGGGGTGTATGTCGATTCCGATGCGAAACGATCGGATCAATACGCCATTTATGTAGGGCAAGGAGGCACGACCTTGCCGGATCGCGATTACTACTTGGATGCAAAATTCGAAGCGCCGCTCGCAGCGTATCGCAAGTATGTGGAATCGATGCTCAAGGAGTTGCAATGGCCCGCTCCTGCTGAATTTGCCAATAAAATCGTGGATCTTGAGATTGAAATGGCAAAGATCCAATGGACGAAAGTGCAGTTGCGAGATCCCGTCAAGCAGTACAACAAAATGACGACTGCGGATTTCGCAAAGTCGATTCCATCGCTCGATTGGAACGCGTATGCAATCGCAACGGGGCTCAAACTGGATGCAGAGCTTGTGATTGGGCAGCCAAGTTTCTTCGAGTCGATGAGCAAGATCTTTGAAAAGACCGACCTCGACGTTTTGAAGGCCGCACTCGCGTTCCAGGCGATCAACAACTATGCGCCCATTTTGAGCGAATCACTAGAGGCCAAGCACTTTGCCTTTTTCGAAACGACCCTCAGTGGAGTTGAGGAGCAAGAGCCTTTGGAACGCCGTGCCGTGAATGCGTGCAACGGTCTTTTGGGAATGCCCGTCGGGCAGCTTTATGTAGAGAAATACTACACGCAGCGGGCTGAAGAGAAGATGGATCAATTGATCAAGAATCTTCTGAAGGCCTTTGAGATTCGAATCAATCAACTCGAGTGGATGGGGCAAGGGACCAAGAAAGAAGCACTGCAAAAGCTATCGACATTCAATCCGAAAATTGGGAAGCCAAAGAAATGGAAAGACTATTCGTCCGTTTCTATGGATCCAAAGAATGTGGTCGCGAATGTGAGTCAAATCGCTGAGTTCGAGCACAATTATGCTTTGCAAAAGTTGGGCAATCCGGTGAATCGCGAAGAGTGGTACATGGGGCCGCAGACGGTCAATGCGTACTACAATCCGACCATGAATGAGATTGTCTTTCCAGCAGCGATTCTTCAGCCACCTTTTTTCAATCTCGAAGCAGACGATGCGGTCAACTATGGAGGGATCGGAGCGGTGATTGGTCACGAGATCAGCCACGGCTTTGACGATTCGGGAGCGAGATTCGACGGGAAAGGGAATCTTCGAAATTGGTGGACGCCGAACGACGAAACGGAGTTTCAGAGTCGCTCGAAATTGCTGGTCGATCAATACAGCAGTTACGAACCGTTGCCTGGCATGAAGGTGAACGGCGAATTTACTCTGGGTGAAAACATAGGAGATTTGGGAGGACTGGCGGTTGCGTTTACTGCCTACAAATTGTCGCTCGGGGACAAACCGTCTCCTGTAATCGATGGACTGACCGGCGAACAACGGTTTTTTGCAGGATGGGCACAGGTTTGGCGACGCAAGTATCGGGAGCCCGAGCTCAAGAAGCGATTGGCAAATGATCCCCATTCCCCAAGCCAATACCGTTGCAACGGGATTGTGTCGAACATGGACGCTTTTTACGAAGCATTTCAAGTGAAACCTGGTTCGGGAATGTATATCGCACCCGAAAAACGAGTGAGAATTTGGTAATTTGAGGGAACAGTCGCTGGAATTCTTGTTGCGGAACCGAAATCCTGGCGACAAAAACAGGAGAAAATGGAGCGTTGGACTTGCCGATCCTATGCCCTGACTAGTACACTTTCCGTCCCTAAAAATTCCGGAGGATCTTTCGTTTTCTCTGGAGACTAGGGGATCAGCACCTATCGCCGCCAAAGTGGCGGAATGGCAGACGCGCTGGACTCAAAATCCTGTGTCCTCACGGACGTGTGGGTTCGACTCCCACCTTTGGTACTTCAAATTCGTTTTTTCGAGTTTGGTTACGAAGTGGAGCGGAAGGTCGCTGATTACGTAGATGTTTGAATTTCCTTGAAAAAGCTTTAGTATGCCAACCATCAATCAATTGGTTCGTCGAAATCGAGTTATCCAAAAGAATCGGACAAAGAGTCCTGTTTTGCAGCAATGCCCGCAAAAGCAGGGTGTTTGTTTGTTGGTTCGGACGATGACTCCGAAAAAGCCTAACTCCGCTTTGCGTAAGATCACGCGGGTTCGACTGAGCAATAGCAAGGAAGTCACGGTTTACATTCCCGGTGAAGGCCATAACCTTCAGGAGCACTCGATTGTTCTGATCCGTGGTGGTCGTATTCGCGATCTTCCAGGGGTTCGTTATCAAGTGGTACGCGGTTGCCGCGATACGCTGGGTGTGAATGGTAGAAAGCAATCTCGCAGCCGTTACGGTGCGAAAAAGGCATAGTTTAGAATTAAGAATAGTTACAGTTGCTTGGTTTGTTCCTCGAGATGAGGGGCTTCTCCTTGCTCTCCCTACATAAATCACAGACGACAGATAAGCATCGGACGAAATAGCTGACATGGGCAAGATCACCGCTTCTAGAACTTCACTTCGACCTGATCCACGATACAACTCGTTGCTCGCATCGAAGTTCATCAATTGCTTGATGTACGACGGCAAGAAATCCACGGCTCAAGGAGTTTTCTACTCCGCACTCGACGAAATCGCTGAGAAAGTCAAGGATCGTCCCTCGATCGAAGTTTTTGAACAAGCGATCGAGAACGTAAAGCCTTACATCGAAGTGCGATCGAAGCGGGTCGGCGGTGCATCGTACCAAGTGCCAATGCAGGTCAACAAGAACCGTCAGCAAAGCTTGGCTTTCCGCTGGGTGCTGGGCGCTGTTCGCGACAAGAAGGGTCGAGCCACTCATTTGAAACTGGCTGAGGAATTGATGGCAGCTTACCGAAAAGAAGGTACTGCGATCACCAAGCGAGAGAATACCCACCGAATGGCCGATGCCAACAAGGCGTTCGCCCACTTTGCCTGGTAGTTCGATCGAAAATCGATTCGCATTGAATCGGTTAGTGAAACAATTCGAAGAATCAACAACGCGATGTGCAAGCATCGCGTTGTTTGTTTGTAGGTACTCAAAGAACGAGACTTTAGTACGCTGGCTCGTTGCGTAAGCGAGTAGCGGGCAACGAAGACAACGGGCGACATCTTTTCCAATCCAAGCAATCTTGTGGAGAAATCATTGTGACGCGACCTGATCATTTTTTTCGCGGTTGTATGCCGGCATTGATGACCCCCTGCCTGAAGAACCGCAAGCCGGATTTTGATGCGCTCGTTGCAAAAGGCAAGCATCTCGTCAGCTCAGGAATGAAGGCGGTGATTTACTGCGGTTCGATGGGGGACTGGCCGTTGTTGTCTGAATCGGAACGGCAGACTGGAGTGGCCGAGCTTGTGAAGGCTGGGGTGCCCGTGGTGGTTGGGACCGGGGCGCAGAATTCGATATTTGCGGCCGCGCACGCGGCGCACGCTGAAAAGGTCGGTGCGGCTGGGCTGATGGTGATCCCGCGTGTTCTTTCGCGAGGGACATCCAAGGCTGCTCAATACGATCATTTCTCCAAAATCTTATCGGCAGCACCGTCATTGCCGGCTGTCATTTACAACAGTCCGTATTACGGATTCCAAACAAAGGCCGATTTGTTTTTCGAGTTGCGAAAGAAATACCCGAGTCTTGTGGGATTCAAAGAGTTTGGAGGCGCGGCTTCGTTGGACTATGCCGCCGAACATATCACGAGTGGCGACCCCGAGTTGTCCTTGATGGTCGGAGTGGACACGCAAGTGGTGCATGGTTTCGTTTATTGCGGGGCTGCCGGCGCGATTACTGGCGTCGGCAATGCGTTACCAAAGGAGGTTCTCCGCCTCGTGGCTCTCTGCGAAAAGGCCGTGGCGGGAGACCATCAAGCGAAAGAGTGGGCGAAGGAATTAGGGGATGCGCTTCAGGTTTTATCAACCTTTGATGAAGGGCCCGATCTCGTTCTGTATTACAAACATCTCATGGTTCTTGAAGGGAACTCAGAGTACGAACTTCAGCTGCAAGAGTGCGATGTACTGTCCAAAAATCAAAAAACCTTTTTGGAGTTGCAATGGCGGCAGTTTCGAGACTGGTGGTCTTCATGGCCAGGTGCGAACTCTTAACGAGAGAAACAGCCGATGAAAGTCAAAGTAGTAAGTACATTCCATGGGCCGTCCACCTAGAATACCAACACGGCCAACATTAGTGAGGCGAGTTTGATTCACCCCCCATTGCGGTCTAAGGAGGCGAGTTTTTTTAATAAATACCTTAATGTTACTTATGGCCCCGTTGCGAGTGCCAAGGTTGATCCGATATCATCATAGGAAGCGACTCGAAAGCGATTTGTTTTTCTAACTTTGATGTGTTGTTTCATATTGGAGATCTATTGTGGGGAAGAAGTATCTAGTTCGAGGCTTCACTCTGGTGGAGCTTTTGGTGGTAATTGCCATCATTGGTATTCTGGTAGGGTTGTTGTTGCCAGCAGTCCAAGCGGCTCGCGAAGCTGCAAGAAGAATGCAATGCCAAAACAATCTCAAGCAACAGGCATTGGCGACACATAATGCGCATGACACACATCGACGGTTTCCACCGCAATCAGGGAATTATGGTGGAGCATGGTATGCGCCTTTATACTTTCACTTGTTGCCCTTTATCGAACAGAAGAATGTGTTTGAGATGGCGGGCAATTGCGACTTAGGTGCAGCCGTTGGTCAGGCCGCACCAGGCACTACGATTACCAATCTCGGTTTTGTGTGGCCTACATGGGGGTCGGTGAATACCGGCAGTAGAACATGGCTTCGTCAGACAAGAATGTCGACATATCAGTGCCCTAGCGATAGTACATTAGGGAATGGTTTAGACTGGACGCCAGGTGATGCTTCTTATGCTGGTAACTTTTTGGTGTTTGGTGGCGTCAACAACCGCGCTGTGGTTTGTGGTAGTGCAGGAAATCCATGGGAGACCTGCTGGGACGCAAGAGCTACATTTGGCACGCTTACCGATGGAACATCCAGCACCATTATGTTTGCGGAGAAGCTTTCTCGCTGTGATGGAACTGGACGACCAGGAGGCAATTGGTGGATGCGAGGCGTGTTTCGTATCGGTGCTGCTGGCGGAGGAAATCCGAGTTCGGGCGTTCCCGCGGACAGCTATCCAGGAGATCGCTTATCAAGTGTGTTCGGTGGTGGACGGGGACGCGATGGAACCATCTTTACCTTTGGAGCGAATTCGAAGTTTCAAGTCAATCCAAGGAATCCGCTTGCTAGCTCAGGAGAGGGCGGGAACTGCGATCGAAGATTGGCTTCAACGCAACACATCAGTATGCAAGTCGGATTGTCGGATGGCAGTATCCGCGGCATCTCCGGCAGCATGGATAATGTTATTTGGTTTGAACTGTTGACCCCATCGGGTGGTGAAGTGAATCGCGATGTCGAATAACACTCTTGTTGTTTTGCATTGAATTGCAATTCATCGTTAGAACGGGACGCATCTTCCGTTCAAGCTACAGACCGGGACATCTGTCCCGGTCTATTGTCATGATAAATCATTAATAAATCCCGTCGTTTCGATAGTGATGAAGGCTACGTGAGTATGTGGAACAAAGTATTGGTGCTGGGTGCATTAGCTGCGTTCGTCGGTTGTGGACCGCGCATGGGTGAGGTGTCTGGTGTCGCGATGTTTGAGGGAAAGCCGATTCCTGGTGGGTTGCTTACTTTTCGTCATTCCGATCCATCCCACAACTCGGTTACCTATGAGTTACCCCGAGAGGGAACATTCAAGGTGGAGATTCCTGTTGGTGATGTATCGATTTGCATCGAAAATCGAGAATTCGAGCCAAAGCCTGCGACGATGCCAGCCATCCCGCCGGGGATGAATCTACCGCCGGAAGTCATCAAGAGTATGCAAGCTAGCAGCAAAGAATCGAGCAAGGTATCTGACCGCTGGGTCAAGCTGCCAGAGAAATACTACGATATGGAAACATCGGGCTTGAAGATTGTCGTCAAAGGGGGCAAGCAACAAGAAACCATCGAATTCAAAAAGTAAGTGGACTGCTTACTTTTTTCCGAGACGCCGTTTGTTTTCGAAGAACTCGGTCAACAGTTGGCCGCATTCTTTCGCGAGGATGCCACCAAAAACTTCGCAGCGATGATTGAGCCGTGGGTCGGTGAGTAGATGGAAGAGTGATTCTACTGCGCCGGCTTTGGTATCGATGGCACCATAAAACACGGTCGGGATTCTCGATTGTAGGATTGCCCCTGCGCACATCGGGCAAGGTTCGAGCGTGACGTAAAGTGCGCAGTCTTCGAGTCGCCAGGACTTCAGTTGAGCTGCGGCTTGTGTGATCGCAATCATCTCTGCATGTGCAGTCGGGTCGGCTAATTGTTCGCGTTGATTGTAAGCGGCTGCGATGATTTGATGCTTATGAACGATCAAAGCACCGACCGGTACCTCGTCTTCGATGGCCGCTTGCTGAGCGAGCTCAATGGCTCGCCGCATAAAGTGCTCGCTTGCGAACGGAAGAAGTTCATCGTCGCTATTTCTTCTCAAGAGCTTCTTCCATGACTTTCATGAAGACTTGCGAGACGCTTTGATTGAACTCTTCTTTGGGGATCTCAAAGCGATCGTTCATTGCTTTCATGCGTCGCATGAACTCTCGCAATTGTTCCGCCGTGATGCCATCTCTTGGTTTCAAGCGGCCCGACTTCTGTTCTTTGATGCAGACATTTTGTGTTCCGAATTCCATGTCTTGCATCGATAACTTTCCGAGCGATGCACAGTGGAACCATCGATCGCATTCGAAGGAGAACTCGGCCTTTTCTTCGGGTGACATCTCCGACGCTTGGGCGATGAGATTCAGGTTCTCGACGGCTCCCCATTGAAGGATAGCACTTTCGGTCAGTCGAATTCCTAAACGGGAAAGTTGCCGGGTAGTGAGTTCTTCACGTTCCATCGATTCGGAAATTTCATTGAGTTTCGCGATGATAATCTGGCGATCGTTTTGACCGAGCGAAGATTGCTCTACCCATGGAATGAGTTGTTCACGGACAGATCTAGCAGCGGTCTGTCCCTGTTTTCCCATGAGCATCATAGACATGTAGACAAAGAAAATGCTGATGCCTACAAGTCCGAAAATTCCAATCACGACGCAAGCGGGCCCAAGAGAAACGTCTTTTTCTGGGTAACTCGGATTGGTCGCACGGTTATTGGTCATATTGTCCAACTAGTCTTCAAATTCGATAGAAAGAACTTCATATTTCAGTGTTCCGCGAGGAGCAGCAATTTCAACGGTCTCGCCAACTTTTTTCCCCATAATGGCTACACCGAAAGGGCTGCTGGAGAGGATTCTTCCATTCTCATAGTCTTCGTCGCCTGCCCCGACCAAGGTGTAGACTTCCTCATCCCCCCAGGAGTCCTTGAGCTTGACTTTGGCACCAAAAACGACCTGATCGCGTGGTAGCGTCGAGGTGTCGACGATATGTGCTTTGCTCAGCTTGGATTTGAGCGAGTTGATTTTCGCTTGCATCATGCCTTGGTTTTCTCGCTGGGCATGATACTCCGCGTTCTCTTTCAGGTCCCCTTCGGCGCGTGCTTCAGCGATCTTCTCTGAGATGAGAGGCATCTCGACCGTTTCCAGGCGTTCGATCTCAGCCTTCATTCGGTTGTAACCCTCTCGGGTCATGGAAACGAAATCCGTCATGGTTCAAAATCTCCGCAAAAGCAAAAAAAGATGCGACTTGAATCCCCGGGGCGGAGACAAAAGTCGCATCATAACTCACACATTGTAAGCAATTTATTCCAGCTTGAACCACAGCATCTTTCCCGCCGCACCGAAAAAGTCAACCCCAAGAGCTCGATGATGGCAATTGCCCAACTATCGAAAAAATCCTTCGGGATTATTCGGAAGCGCTCGGATACAATGTGCCCATCTGCCTTGGAGTATCTGAATACCAGATGATTCTTCAAGCCAGAGTCCGTTCTCCAAGCCAGAAGTCTTTGCGTCATCCCAGTGGGGGGGAAGATTGATTTGAAAACGATTTTGACCTCGAAATGGTTTGCTCGAAGGATGCACCTTCGATTCCGATGTCTCGTGGCTCTGGCGGTTTGCGGCGCGGTAAGTGGTAGCTATCGGAATTGTTGTGTTGACGCTGCCGCTGTCGGCGGGCAAGAGGCGGAGAACGCGAGCCGAGGGGGATCCGCTTCCAAGGATGAGGCGGAATTGTTGCCGATCTTCCATTCGGTGGAAGATGGCTTGGTGGCCTCGGAAGAACTCGATCGACCCGTCGTGGTGTTGTTCACTGCGAGTTGGTGTGGTCCATGCAAGGAATTGACGGGTGCCTTGACGGAGAGGTTTGAGTCAGAGCTTCTCAAGCCATCGGCGAACAGCCTTTTCCGAAGCTGGGTTTTGGTGAAAGTGGACGTCGATGAACGCAAAGACTTGGCGGACCGATTCGAGATTCGAGGTGTGCCCGCGATGCGAGTTCTAGACTTGAACGAAAGAGTACTGGCGAAAACAGAAGGTTATGATTCTTATGCATCGTTTGCCGAATGGCTTGATAATTGCAAAAGAACTTCGACACCCCGCGTTCAACGCTCACTTCAAAACAGCACCGACCTAACCGAGGTTATGGCGGAGTTGGTTGTTCTCCTTGGAGATCGCAATCTGGAAATCCGGGAACGGGCGATGCATCGGTTGTCGAGCGATAGAAAATTGACGCAACGGAACATCCTCGAAGTGATGCGGGGCGGAAGCCTCGCCCAGCGACTTTGTTCCTTGGAGATCTTGAGGAAGTGGGGAATCGACGTGTCAGGTTTCGATCCATGGAAGCCAGAAACGTTTCAGGATGCGCGAATAGCCAAATTGCGAGATGCGGTCGTCCAAGATGGAAACGGCAAGGACTGAGTATTTGTATTGAACCCCTGAACTGAGACATTGAGCATGGCTATTACGATCCGAAAAGGCAAAGCGCTTGAAACGCTAAACTTGACCCCGTTGATCGATGTTGTTTTCTTATTGTTGATCTTTTTTCTTGTCGCGACTCGCTTTGCGCAGGAAGATCGCGAGTTGCCAGTTCAGCTTCCTTCCGCTTCCAATGCGTTGCCGATGACGATGGAACCCAATGAGCTCGTGATCAATGTCGATGCCAATGGGGTCTATGTGGTTCGAGGGACGCCGATGACAGTGGAGGCGCTAGAGGAGGTGGTTAGCAAAGCGGTGGCTGACAACCCTATTCATCAAGTGGTCGTGATACGGTCTGATCGCTCTACGGCCGTTCAATCCGTCGTGACGATCATGGATCTGTGTACGAAGCTGAAAGTCCCGTCCTACAAAATCTCGACGGACGCTCCGCCAGCATCATGACGAATCAACGAACAAATGCTACTGGTTTATTGTTGCTCGACATTGCATTCGTATTGTTCGGCGCACTAGTACTCTACTTGGTTGTTCGATTGTTGAGTTTCGATGACCCAAATCCGCTTCAAAACGCGTGGACTTATGTTCTAGGAGTTCCGACCGTCGTCGTGGCTGTCTCCATGCTCACGCATGCGATGTCCAATGAGGTTATCGAACGATCCATTCAGGTTGGCTTCTTGGCGAGCGTGTCGGTCCATCTGTTATTGGCGATTTCTGCAATTCACTTCGTCATATTTCAAGGTGTTTGGCCAACGGATACGCCGGTTGTTTCTGTCGTGCCGACCAAGGCGAGGACCAAAGTGCCACAATACTACCAGCCTAGCTCGTCTACTAGTTTGGCACGTCCCGACTATTTGAAGCCGATCGAAACGGATAACCAGCAGGCTTCGGATTTGCCCGCAGAGATCAAAAAGCTTACCGAGTCCACCAAATTGCAATTGGAAGTCGCTCGTGAATCCATCAAGACGGCTTTGGCTGAGAGAAGCTTTGAACAGGATCGTAGAACGGAGAGCATTCCGACGCCAACGATTCGTTCGAGCGCTGCCAAGTTAGATCGCCCCGATCTTGCTTCCAATCGACGGATAGCGCAGGAAACGATTGAAGTGCCAATCCTAGAGCAAAGGTCAGAGCTGACACCTGAAAACAATCCAAAACCTATCGACATTGAGCGGGCACAATCCACGGAGAGTTCGAGTATTGCGACGAAGATGGATTTCAATCTTCGCGATGTGCCTCGGCCGAATCTAAGTAGTCGGACGGTCGAGCCGTCTACTTCGGTATCACCTAAAGCATCGATCGAAAAGCAACTACAGCAGTCGATGAGTGCGATGCAGTCGCCTTCCCCAAAATTGCCGAATCGAAATGAATTGGCCCGCAATGACAAACCGATGGCGAGCGAGATTCCTGTACCAAGATTGATACAGAACGATTCAAAAGACCGTTCACAGCTCGATCCTATTGCTCAAGCTGCCGATACCGATGTGACAAAGTCGACGGCCTCCCGAGTGTCGAGGTCGGACGCATGGTCAATCGCATCACCATTGGGCGAATTCTCGCCGAGTTTTAGTGCATCGAATTTGAACGCAGAGAGAGCGAGTCAAGAGACATCGAGTGCTCGGGCTAATTCCGCAAGTGGTACTCGTCTTGAAAAGCAGTCTCAGGCCCAATCGCCGGACTTCTTAAGGGATCCTCGTTTCCAAGAAGAGGGGCTTGCTGGTGGTGTGCGGTCCATTTTGGGTGGCGAGACGATGGGACGCGTCTCTTCTAATCCTACAGGCAATTCCACAGTCCCGATCGAGTTCGACGCTGGAATCAAGGAACCCAATAAGTCCAGCGAGGCATCGCTAGCTTCCGAGCTTTCGCCGGGTGAGGTGTCGATTTCGAGATCAACAATTTCTTCCAGAAATGCAGGGAGTATTGGTGCGCCGAACATCTCGTTGCCAGACGTAGGTAGAGAGTCATGGACAGGTCCAAAGAGCGACCTGTCTCGCAAGGCCCTATCGTCGTTGGATTTGGAGAATGTTGTCCCAGAGTTGCGAGCAACGGATTTTGCCCCAGAGCGCTTAACTCGCCCAGAGCTTGCAGGCCCCAAGGTCGCTGCGTCGAGTGTACCCATCCCAACACCTGCGTTTTCTCTACGCTTGAAGCGGATCCAAGAGCGGGAGAGCCAAGCTGCTTTGGAACTCGGACCGCTCGGACCGCAAACGGAATTAGCGATCGAACGCGGATTGCAATTCTTGGCAAAGTATCAGCGAGCGGATGGTTCTTGGAATTTGGGTGATTTCGGACAATCGATTAGGATGCAAAGCAATACGGCGGCCACGGCATTGGCCTTACTTTCTTTTCAAGGTGCTGGATACACGCATCGCCAGTTCAAGTATGAGAGCGTATGCAAGGGGGCGTTGTCTTCGCTGATTGAAAATCAGAAGGCCAATGGAGATTTGTATCAGAAGGCGGATTCTGTTTCGAACGCGAACGCTTGGTTGTATAGTCACGCTATCGCAAGTCTCGCACTGTGTGAAGCCTATGGCATGACGCAGGATGAAACGATTCGAGGCAATGCTCAGAAAGCCATCGATTTTTTGGTCGCAAGCCAAGACCCGATTGGAGGAGGATGGCGATATGCACCGCGCGTGGGGTCTGACACGAGCGTAACGGGTTGGGTGATGATGGCGTTCAAGAGCGCCGAACTATCTGGCTTGAATGTTCCCGAGAATGTATACGTTGGAATTCAAAAGTGGCTTGATAACTCGCAAGACAAAGAGGCGGCCTATTTGTATCGCTACAACTGGCAAGCGAATACTCCGATGACGCAGCATGGTCGTATTCCAACGCCCGTCATGACCAGTGTAGGTTTATTGATGCGACTGTACACGGGTTGGCGACGTGATAACCCGAACATGCAGAAAGGAACGCGATGGTTATTGGGTCGATTGCCTTCCGAAGGAACGGTTCGCGCCCCTGCGAGAGATACTTACTATTGGTACTACGCCACACAGGTAATGTTTCATGCGGGCGGAGATACGTGGAAGAAATGGTATGGAACGCTTTACCCTATTTTGATTCAATCACAACAGGAGGCAGGCGAGTATGTAGGTTCGTGGGAGCCAGGTGGTCCGATTCCAGACGCGTGGGGTGAGTTCGGCGGGCGATTGTATGTGACAACCCTGAATCTCTTGTCATTGGAGGTATACTACCGACATCTTCCGCTGTATGAAGCGACTGCCGACTAGTGCATGGCAGATGAATAGCCCGTGATTTGATAGCCCGTGATTTGATTCGAGTAGTGAAACCCGACAAAAACAATATGAAGCCACAGCCGACAACACTTCGACTTAGCCCTCGCCGATCTTTGGAGATTGAGTGGAGTGATGGCCGAACCATGGACTACCCCTTCAAAACGCTTCGAGATGCTTGTCCCTGTGCCACTTGCCGGGAGAAAAAGCGAGCTTCGGAGGGGAAACCTAAGAATTTACTGAACATTCTCGCAGCCGAAGAAACGGTGCCGCTGGCGGTTGCCGAGATGCGACCGGTAGGGAATTACGCCTATAACATTGCTTTTTCTGATGGTCATAGCTCAGGGCTGTTTACAATAGAGTTACTGCGTGAAATCGGACAACCGATGCAACAGCCTATAACTCCCACCTAACGTCAATGCTTGCACCAATTTCTGACACGAGTTTATCGCATCGCGATACGTCGGAGGATTTATTGCTCGTCGGTTGGCGAGAAACGATTGCTTTGCCGGAATTCGGGCTTGAGAAGATCTATGCCAAGCTGGATAGCGGGGCATGTCTTTCTGCGTTGCACGCTGAGAAAATCGAATTGTTTCAAAAACGTAGGCAAACGTGGGTTCGGTTTGTTACCAGCAGCGATTTAGAGGAAGACACTTCTCCATTCCGATGCGAAGCGAAATGGCTTGGTGACCGAGCGATACGTTCATCTAACGGGCAAACCGAATTGCGACCTGTTGTGGAGACGCAAATTTACTTGGGTGGATTTCAGTGGACCATTGAGTTTTCGCTGAGCGATCGCAATTCGTTGGAGTGCAAAGTCCTGCTCGGGAGGAACGCTATCGCATCGCGCTGTCTTATCGATTGTTCTCGAAGTCATCTCATGAGTCGTCCATAATTTTTGAGTTTGCTAGTCAAAACTCTTTTTGGCAAAGATACACCCCGTGATTGACCTGTTGGGGAATGCAGTTTAGCATCGTGGTTTGTCCTGTTTGCAAATGTCGTTGACCGCTCCGCCGGTCACAAACAAATGTCGTTGACCGCTCCGCCGGTCACAAACAAAAAGTCGTTGACCGCTCCGTCGGTCATCCCGCAATTTTCCTTCCTGTTCCATGGAGCCACTCTCATGATTCGAGCCCGTCTAAGGCATTTTTTCATCGTCGCACCACTCCTCAGTAGTTGCATCGGCCTGGGGGTGAACGCGAATGCGGAGGCACCCCTCAATAAGCTAACCAGAACAGAGCAATTGAGCGGTTGGAAACTGTTATTTGATGGGAAGTCGACAGATGGTTGGCGAAACTACAAGAAAGAAAAAGTCTCCGATGGATGGAAGATCGCGGACAACTCGCTGATTCGCGAGTCCAAGGGTGCTGGCGATATCATCACGAAGGACAAGTACAAGTACTTTGAGTTAATGCTCGAGTACAAAATATCGGAGGGTGGAAACAGTGGGCTGATGTTCCACGTCACGGAAGATAATCCTAACCCATGGCAAAGCGGTCCTGAAATTCAGATTCAAGACAATGTTGCAGGGCGCGATCCTCAGAAAGCGGGTTGGCTCTATCAGTTGTACAAACCGACTGCACCGAAGTGGGCAAAGGAAGCAGGCGAGTTGGATATGACGCGCCCAGCCGGTGAATGGAATCAGCTCTTTGTCCGCATCGCACCGAACCAATGCGAAGTGTCGATGAATGGGGGTGTTTACTATCAATTCAAAATCGATAGCAAAGACTGGAACGATAAAGTAGCGTCGAGCAAGTTTGCGAAGTTCGAAGGCTTTGGGAAAGCAGGCACCGGACATATTTGCCTCCAGGATCACGGCAATCTCGTTTCATTTCGAAACGTAAAGATTCGCGAGTTGCCTGAGACCGGTGCGCCGCCACAACCGATCGATGGCAAGATCGCTATGAAAGGAACTCCAGCGTTCCCAAAAATGAAATGGCAAGGCTGGGAACCCGTGGACGAAGATGGCACTGTCAACAAGCCGTTGCGAATTCTCGAACTAACGTATGCCAAGGGTGTGCCGAATCGACTCTTTGCATTAGATCAACGCGGTTGGATTTTTACTTTTGAGAATAATCCCAATGTCGAGAATGCGACGCGATTCCTCGATATCGAATCCAAGGTCAATTTGTGGTATGGGCCGGGTGCGAACGAGCAAGGGCTGCTTGGATTGGCGTTCCATCCAAACTACAAGTCGAATGGTGAATTTTTTGTTTGCTATACGAAGAAAGAAAACAATCACTCGATTCTCTCACGCTTTAAGGTCTCGAAGGACGATCCACTCAAAGCCGATCCAAACTCAGAAGAGATCTTGCTCGATGTCGAGCAGCCTTATCAGAACCACAACGGTGGCTCGATAGAATTCGGTCCAGACGGATATTTGTATGTAGCCTTTGGCGATGGCGGATTGCGAAATGATCCGAAGGCAGCAGGGCAAAATCGCACACAATTGCTTGGTTCGATCCTGCGATTGGACATCAATAAGAAATCAGATGGTTTGCCGTACGGTGTGCCAGCCGATAATCCTTACGTTGGAAAGACTGGTTTGCGTCCGGAAATTTACGCGCATGGATTTCGCAACCCGTGGAGGATCGCTTTTGACAAGAGCGGAAAACTCTGGTGCGCCGATGTGGGCCAGGACCTTTACGAAGAAGTGAACGTCGTTGTAAAAGGTGGCAATTATGGATGGAGCAATCGAGAAGGAACTCGCCCCTTTGGTAATAGACCTGCGGTCGAAGGAGTATCGGCTCCAATCGATCCCATCTGGGAGTATGATCACGTGACGGGCAAATCCATTACGGGCGGTCGTGTATACCAATCAGATCGTCAGCCCTCTCTCAAGGGTAAATATCTATACGCAGATTACGTCAGCGGAAGTATCTGGGCTTTGACCTACGATTCGTCCGCGGGCAAAGTCGTCCGCAACGATCAAGTGATTGAGGGTGGCATTCCTGTTCTCGCCTTCGGTGAAGATGAAAACGGGGAAGTCTACTATCTCCGAGATACCAATAAAGCAGAAGCGATCTTCCGTTTTGAAAAGGGTGAGTAATTTCTCGAGTGAGACTCACAGACGATTTCTCCAGCTATTTCGAATTTGATCTCACAAGAGTGAACTGAACTAGCTCTATGGACGAATCGTCTGAGAAACCGCGTCGACGTCCTCGTTACGCGGGTAGAAATCCGAGGAATTTCCAGGACAAGTATAAAGAGCACCAGCCCGAGAAGTACCCAGACGACATTCGAAGAATCGTTGAGGGTGGCAAAACTCCGGCGGGAATGCATCGACCCATTATGGTCGATGACGTGATGCAGGTGTTAGCGCTCTCCCCTGGCGAAACGGTTGTCGATTGCACGCTGGGGTATGGTGGGCATGCTTCTGCGATGTTAAAGGCAATACAGCCCGGGGGATGCTTTCTAGGTGTCGACGCGGATCCCATTGAGCTTCCGAAGACAGAAGCTCGACTTCGATCGCTTGTTGCCCCGGATGCATCCATCCAACTGCGACGGATGAACTTTGCTGGCATTTCCAATTTTCTAGCTACAGAAGCGCCTGATGGTGTCGATGCGGTTCTGGTGGACCTCGGGTGTTCCTCGATGCAATTGGATGATCCGACTCGCGGCTTTAGTTTCAAATACGACGGTCCTCTCGACATGCGTATGAACCCGACTCGTGGTGTAGCAGCATCTGAGCTACTCACTTCATTATCGCACATGGAACTCGAAGCCATGCTCGTAGAGAACTCCGATGAGCCCCATGCCAACCGAATAGCCACAGCCATTCTTCGCATGCATCGAAAAGTGAAAATTGCATCGACGCTAACCCTGGCCAATATTGTTCGACAACAAATGCGAGATCTTGGGGAAGAAGAACTAGATCGCACCGTACGAAGAGTTTTTCAATCGCTTCGGATCGCCGTTAATGCAGAATTTCAGTCGCTCGACGCATTCCTTGCGCAGATTCCTTATCTTCTGAAAAAAGGGGGGAGGGTTGCGATGATCTCGTTTCATTCCGGGGAGGATCGCCGCGTGAAAGCTGCGTTCAAAGCGGGATTCGAATCGGGATGCTACAGCTCTGTATCGAAAGAGATTATTCGCCCTACGTTCGAAGAGCAACAGTCGAACCCACGATCCAAGTCCGCGAAGTTGCGATTTGCGATTCGAAGCGCTACCGGCCTTTAGGCCAGAGCCGACAAGAGTCAAAGGTAGTAGGCACATTCCATGTGCCGTCCACCTGGGAGTACCTGGAAAAATCCATGAGCCGATGGAGCTACAGAGCGTGCCTGCCACTTTCGTCAACAGAAATCATTAGGGTTTGGGATCGTGTGGATACTGTTTGGCCCATTTGCGAAAGTATTCTTGCGTCGTCGCTGTTCCGTAGTTTTCTAGTTTTCCAGCGTTGATAATAGTGTTGGTGATTCGTCCAATTTCCTTTTGGGCAGCGATGTTTCCTTCAAGGAACTTCTCAAATTCGAGAGCTGCTTTCTCGACATCTTCCTTTTTGGCGTTGAGACGGATGATAGGCTGCAACCAAGATCGCAGATTGACGCTTTCCCCATCTTTGGTAGCAGGTTGATTCATCCTCTCTTGCATGCCTTCGAGCGATTCCAGCTTTGGAATCTCTCCACCCGCAACCTCCACGACACTCTTTAAGATCTTGGGCAAATCGACTTGCAAGCTTGGTTGGACGATGGCATAGTTCGCCGTTACCTTTCGGTCTTTCCCGACCAAGATGGTTAGCATCACATTGCGGTTTAGTCCATAGCTACCAGGTCCTTCACGGCCATCTACTGAAATTCCAACCGGCGCATCCTTGGCCAATCCGTGTCGAATGCGTTTCAATGTAGCATTGGCGTTTGATTTGTCGTCGTCCAACCAAACGACTCCCGTATGCAATCCATCCTTTTTTCGGCTCGCGGTGTAAGTCGAGAGGACTCTGGTCATGCTAATCGATAATCGATTCAAATCGTGAACAAAGATCAAAACGATTGGCTTGTCGTTTGCCTCGCGCACAAAATCCATTTCTTTCCCCTCGGCTTCCTCAAACGCGCCGATAACTGAGAACGGCGTCAAGGGCTCTCCGACTTGAGGGCCCGAAAACACTGGCTCTTGAGCATGCGAAGCGGGACTCACGGCCATTCCCAATAGAAGGCTTCCAGCGAGGCAGAGAGCCGCGAGTTTATCGTATTCCCTCGGAATCATCTTCGTGGGAATGAAAAGTTTGCAGTGCATGTATTAGTTTCCTTTGTTCTTCGAGACTTCTGTTCTCAAAAATTCTAACAGACAAGCCAGCTCCTTGGTTGTAAGTACTTCATCAAAGTTGCTCGGCATCAGGGATACTTCGCCCTTCTTTTCTTGTTCGATGTCCGTTAGCGGTATCACGCGATTCGTCCCGTTCTGTTCTGCGATGGTTATCGATGTATCGTTTCGTTCTTGGACAAGTCCTGTTACCGTTTCTCCACCATCCAATAGCAAGAGCGTGACTCGGAATGCTTCGTCGACATTCCTATCTGGCCACAAGATATCTTCGCATAATCGTTCCAGTCCCCGATTGCCGATTCCCTCAAGTTGCGGACCTAGGACATTACCAACGGAGCCCAGTTTGTGACATTGGGCGCACTTGTCGGCATACATTTTTTTCCCAATCTCCAGGTCGACGGTTTCTCTCTTGATGGAAGCCAATTTGGATTCGATCCTATCGCTGCGATTCGCACTTTTCTCCGCGAGTGTTTTGATCGTAGCCAATCGGTCCGATTCGGACTTCGAGAGACCTCCCCACCAACTCGGGGGCAG
Source organism: uncultured Pirellula sp. (assembly GCA_903858115.1). Lineage (GTDB taxonomy): Bacteria > Planctomycetota > Planctomycetia > Pirellulales > Pirellulaceae > JBKCUI01. The sequence continues at coordinate 34,873 of CAIOHR010000002.1, forward strand.
TGTGCTGACAACATCCGGAGATAGAAGGCTTGATTCAATCCACTCGGCTAGCCGTTCCGGTGCACCTCGATACTTGGAAATGCGATGGATGATCTTTGTCTGTTGGCTCGCAGACCATCGACGAAATAGCTGCCGGTACTGTTGTTTCCAAACCGAGAAGGCTTCTGAGAAATGAAGGTCCTTTGCGTCTGGCGTCTCCCAAAAAAAGCGTCGTGCTAGATCCCACTGTTGCGTCTCCATTGCATAAGAAAGTATTTCCGTATCGATCGGTTGATTTTCCAGCCATGATTTTTTCCAGATGCGCAGTTTGCAAGGCTCGGAAAGAATGGGGAAGGACACCCATTTCCATAGTGCGGGACTGTGCTTGGCATCTTCGAGCCCGATCAGAGAAACGAATGATTGAATCAGAGCATAGTCCGAACGGCGCACATCCATGGCTAATGCATCGGCGCTAAAGCCTCCCACGCCTAACCATGCGTAACTGGAACCCGCATCACCATCGACCACTTCAAAAAGAACAGGTTGACCAGCGTATTCCTTAAGCTCCCACTCCACCCATTTGGCAACATCGTTGCGAGGCGGATACGCTCGAAACAACTCTTTGGTTTCGCCCGAACGAAGATCTAACGATATCAATCGTGCGAAGTTTTTTTGATGGTCGGGCATGTTTGGCAAGCCGTTGTGACCGGCGATGTAGAAACTCCACTTCTCCGGTGCAAGCATTGGAGCCGTCCCCCAGCTTCCTTGATAACTTTCCCCAAGAGGAAAACTACTGTAGATGTCTAGCGGTGACGTTTCTTGTTCTCCGGGTAAGCGACGTTTACGAGGCTCAATCGGCCAATCCTTGCGGTCATCACGTTTGCCAGGTGTTGTTGCCATCCAATCAAGAACAACGGAATGGTTTTTCTCGAATCGATGAAGCCAGTCGCTAGCCAGGAACTCCATCGTATTTCGAGCCGCCGACACGACCGGTGGAGACAGTTTGCCTCGCGACTGGAGCTGCCGTTGCAACAGAGTTAGCAATCGGTACGCATAAAGACTAGGTTTGTCAGCCGTCAGAGAATCGTCGCGATGGAGCAAATCCAGAAGGCGTTCGACATTTTGATCGTCCGCAACACCGATCAACTTTTCCATCGCTTGTCCCCATTCGGTTCTCTCCTGAGGAGAACCATTCTTTAGCGACGAAAGCTTTCGATCGAGAAGATCGAGAGCGACCGAATGACATCGTGAGTCTTTCGTCGCTAGAAGCACCTTGAGCATGATCGCATACCGAGGGGCCGAGAGCGTGGATTCGGGAGCGTTCGTACTTCGAAGCAGGGAAGAGGTAGCGTTCGAATCTTTTTCCATCGCTCCCAGGATGCACTTTCGAAGGGCGATCAAGAAACTCTGCATGAGAATTGGGTCTTTCGATTGCTCCACTTTTTCAACCAACGGAAGCATGGATCTCAATGAGCCAATGTCAGGGTTGTCTGCAATCGATTCGATCGTCTTCAACCAACGCATTGCGGTAGAAGTGTGTGTTAAATCCAACTCTGCGAGCGGTTTGTTCAGGGATGAGTCCGCGGATACATCGACGGCTGTTGAGATTCGCTCGATACGATTGGCTAGTTCTGTGGATCGGATTCGCCATAGTCGTCCGCTGGTGCGATCTCGATCAGGGTGATCGAGTGGGACTTCGTAGTGTCCGATAACTTTGTTATAGAAATCTGCAACGTACAGATGCCCATCGGGACCGAAGACCAAATCGACTGGCCGAAACCAAGAGTCTTCGCTCGTGAGGAGGTCGGGTAGTTCTATCGCTTGCGCCGTTGCGCCCGAGTATTGAAGTTGGTTGCGATTGATTCGACAGGTCATCACATTGCCACTCACGAGTTGCCCTCGCATACTACGAGGAAAGCTGGAGTCTTTGGTATGTGCCAATCCTGCGATCGCAGTACTGCCGTGCAAATGGTCCATGGTCGCAGGAACAAAGCCCAATCCATCATCTGGACGACCAAAACTGGGATAGCATCCGCCCCGTATCAATTGTGTGATCGGTTTGCTATGACAATCCGCAGAGAACCAATTCCCCCATTCGTCTTGTGTCATTCCAAACGGGTTCACTTGTCCCTGTGTATAAAGTTCGATCCGACTTCCGTCGGGACGAAATCGAAAGACGTTACCCGAGGTCATCGATACGGAGTGTCCATCGGTTCCGGAGACAGTAGATTGATTATTGAAGCCATGGCAAGCATAGATCCAACCGTCGTTGCCATCTCGTAACGAGTTCACCATTCCATGCGTATCTCGGCTTGTATCAAAGGGGCCAAAAAGTATGGACCGCTCATCGCACTTGCCGTCGCCATCGGTATCGCGGAGTTTCCAAATATTAGGAATCGAAAAACAGATAGCTCCATCGTCGGTTGGTAGGATACCAATAGGAATGTTGAGATCTTCCGCAAACACCGAGTGCGTTTCAAACGAACCGTTGCCGTCACGATCTTCTAGCACGGCAATCGAATCCGTACGCTTGTCTCCTTCTTTCGCAGGAAACGGGTAATGGGTTGTTTGCGTTACCCACAGTCGACCCTTGCGATCGAACGCGAGATTGAGAGGTTTCTTGATGGTCGGTTCTGAAGCAACCAGATCGATAGCAAAACCAACGGGTAAATGAAAACCTGCTTGCTCTTCAGCGGGCGATCTGTGTGGCGTCGATCGAATGGTCAATCCATACTCTGCGGGAGCCGTAACCGGCTCCTTGGCGTGAAGATCGTCCGCGTTCGCATTAGTAGCGCAACAACGGGCAAGAAGCAGGGTAAAGCAAAGGCAGTGGAAGAGTTTCATACGGCAGAGAGCTCGGGAAGGGTAGGTAACCTGGGGGGATGTTGGGAGAAAATAGGAAGCTTAGGGTGGCATGGAGTTTTTTAATTGTAATCAATTTCAACACTTTCGCTAAAGTCGCCCCGGGTGTGACATTGCACTCGCGAACGTTCTTGCTGTATTCACGAGGGATATTCGTCCCGTTTATCGCGTTTGACCTTTGCAGGAGAGTAGGATGCCCATCGTCGCTAGCAAATACGCCGCGAGCACTTTGTTTGTTCTGACCCTATTCGGCGCGACTGGATTCGCACAAATGGGTGGCGGTGGAGACAATTCGCCCGCATTCAGCGAACCCAAATTTATCGACAAGCTCTACGAGGCCGGCGGACCTCGTGCTCGGCAGGCAAAAGACGGATCGGTGATACTGTCGGTCAAGATCGAGGGGAACCAATCGGTCTCCGAAAACGCGATCTTGACGGTCCTTCAATCGCGAGAGGATCGCGTCTTCGATCACGATACATTCAATCGAGATATCGCAGCACTCTATCGTACGAACCTATTCAAGAAGATCGATTCCTATTTCACCGAAGCGGAAAAAGGAGTGCATATCAAATTGGTCGTTGTGGAACGTCCCATCGTTCGCGAGGTGTACTTTACTGGAAACAAGCGAGCTGAGGACCGGGCCTTGATGAAGCAGGCGGGGCTAACGAAGGGGGATCCACTGGATCCTATTTCGATCAATTCTGCCAAGTCACGATTGATCGAATTTTATCAAGACAAGGGGATGAACCAAGTTGATATTCAAGTGCGATCGGGCCTCAAGCCTGGCGAGCGAGATGTTGACTTTGTCATCAGCGAAGGTCCTGTAGAACGCCTCAATGACGTCAAGATCTTGGGCAATAAAGTTTATTCTAGCGATTTGCTCTATGCCAAACTGAAGAACAAAGGCTCACGCTACGGACTGACAAAGTACTTGTTCAATGTCGTCTCCGACAACAAGATCGAAGACGATCGCCAATTGTTGATGGGATACTATCGTCAACTGGGTTACTTTGATGCACGCGTCGACTTTCGCAAAGACTACAACGAAGCGGGAGATTTTGTCGACGTAACCTTTATCATCTTCGAAGGGGAGAGATACAAAGTTCGGTCGGTCTCTATCACAGGGACCAAGCGATACCAAGCTTCGGAATTGCTCCCGCATATGAAGTCCAAAGAGGGGGCTTATTTTTCATTGATCGATAAGAGCAAAGACGAGCGGTTTATCTACGAACTGTATGGGGTTCAAGGGCACTACTTCTGTGATGTGGTCGGCGAGTTGGTTTATCAACCAGGCAATCAGGTCGACATTATTTACAACGTTGGCGAAGGTGACATTTATCGCATTAGCGATGTCAGGGTGCATCTTGAAGGTGACTACACGAAAGAACGAGTCGTGCTTCAACCTCTGGCCGGACTTCGACCTGGCAGCATTCTCAATAGTGTGAAAGTGGAGGAAGGGACTCGACGTCTGAAGGCCAGTACGTTGTTCAATGTCGACCCTTCGCAGGGCATATTGCCATCGTTGAAGGTGGAGCCTCCCGAAGACGTAGATTCCATCGATCGATAGCCTTTAGACCCGCAAACATTTAAAACGTCCTCCATTCAACAACATGAATCCTATACAAGTGCGAAAACTACCACAACGCATCCAAACTATGTCGAGGATTGTGCGCCGCTCTCTACTTGCAAGTCTTATCGGGTTCACATTTTCATGTAGTTCCGTATTGGGGCAAAACGTACCGCCAGGGGGCTTCGGTAATCCAAACTATGGTTCAGGAGCAGTTCCGAATGGATATGCACCTCTAGGAACCAATAATGTGGGCTCGCCGTACACTCCTATTCAAAATGGTGTTGTTCAGCCTGCACCGGCCGGCGGCGTTTATCAGCCCGCACCGAGTTCGCAACAGCCGCTTGGAAACGCGATTCCTTTCGATGGGGGTCAGCCACTGCCCTATGCTGGAGCGCCTCAACCCTATGCTGGAGCGCCCCCACAGCCTCTTGCCGGCGGTGCACCGTCGTACACCGCACAGCCAACGTACACACCGCAGCCAACCTATAGTGTGCAGCAACCAGCGTACGCGCCGCCACAGTCCAACAACCAGTTGATGATTGGGCCTGGGCCAATGAACCAGCCGATGGCACCATTGAATCAGCCTTGGCAATTGGAACCCAATCCTGGTTTTATGTTATCTGAGCCTTTTGGTTATAATCCGAGGATTCGAGACGTGCCGCTCGATGTCTATGCGCAAGAAGGACAAACAGGGCGTTTCTCGTTGGGTGGCTCCGTGAATAGCGATTTGGGAGTGGCTGGGCAGGTCATTCTTGAGGAACGGAATTTTGATATTCTCGCGTGGCCGAATTCTCGTGCGGGACTTTTGAATGGCGCGTTTCGAGGTGGTGGACAGAACTTTCGAATGGAGTTGATGCCGGGGAATCGAGTGCAGAGATACACATTGAATTGGACGGAGCCAAATCTTTTCGGTTACTCACCCTTTAGTCTCTCCGTTGGCGGCTTTTACTTTACGAGAATTTTCCGCGACTGGACGGAACAACGATTAGGTGGTCGAGTCATGGTCGGTTATGAAATCACTCCAGATCTTTCATTATCGACCGAGTTGAAAGGTGAAGATGTCAAAGTTTTCGATCCCGTTATCAATACGCTGCCTGCTCTCAATCGAGTGCTTGGCAGTAACGATCTTTACACAGGGCGAGTCCGCTTAGCGCACAATACGCGTGACAGCCCGTTCTTGCCAACGGAAGGCCATTTATTGGAACTGATTTACGATCAAAACTTTGGCGAGTTTGATTTTCCGCGAGGTCAGGTCAATTGGAGTAAGTACTTTTTGGTACGCGAGCGTGCGGATCAGACAGGACGGCATACTTTTACGACGTCGATGCGGTTAGGCTTTTCCGGTTCTGATACTCCGTTGTTTGAGAATTACTTTGCGGGTGGTTATTCGACATTGCGAGGTTTTAATTTCCGTGGTGCTGGTCCAGTGGAACAGGGAGTTCAAGTGGGTGGTCGATTCCAGTTCCTTGGATCCCTCGAGTATATGTTCCCAATCACAGCGGATGACATGCTGCGGATGGTTGCTTTCGTCGATTATGGAACGATTGAAAAAGACATAGAGATCAATTGGGACAATTTTCGGGTGGCCCCTGGTTTAGGTTTCCGCGTTGCGATTCCAGCGCTCGGGCCTGCACCGTTGGCGTTTGACTTCGCTGTTCCACTCGCATACGCCGAAAATGATGATAGACAAGTCTTCTCGTTCTCAATGGGCGTTACTCGATAATCGTCGAGTACGGGGAGTGTGCAATCCATGTTTGGAGTCGATTTGCCAGCCTATCACGGTCCGATCGACCTGTTGTTGTATTTGATCCGACGGGAAGAGCTTCCGTTGGAAGAAATTTCGCTTGCGAAAATCACTTCCCAGTATTTGGATTATGTCTCAATTATCCAAGAGTTAGATTTGGATGAGGTCGGAGAGTTCATCGATATCACGAGTCAGCTCATCGAAATGAAGGCCAAGCATGTCTTGCCTCAAGACGAAGCGGTGATCGAAGACGAGAAATCGATATCCCATGACGATCCAATGAACCATCTTGTCGATAGGCTTGTTCAGTACAAACGCTTTCGGGATGCAGCCAGCATGCTGGACGAACAAAGCCGACGTTGGCAGCTTCGATTTTCAAGAGTTGCGAACGATCTTCCGCCGAGACGAGTGGACGCCGCGCAGTCTCCCATTGCGAGAGTGGAGATTTGGGATTTGGTGAGTGCCTTTGGTCGGATCATGAAGGCCAAGCAAAAACAACCGGAGCACAAGCTTCAATTCGACAATACACCGATTCACGTTTACATGCAAAGAATACATGAATTAGTTCGATCGGAGGGAACTGTTGAGTTGCAAAATTTGTTTGAACTCGGCATGCACAAGAGCGCGATGGTCGCCATGTTTCTTGCCACTCTCGAGCTGACAAGGCATCATGGATTGTGTGCGGTGCAGAATATCTCGGAGGCGCCGCTGGTCCTGGTACCGGGGCCTGATTTTCATCCCGTCCTCGATGTCGCGACCGTCGATAATTTTGATCCTAGTACCGTTGCCCATACGAATTTGCCGGTCGTAGCGAGATAGGTTCCTAAAAAAACGATTGGATAGGTTTTGCGGCTACGGCATACGTTTATCTTCGGAAACCCGTGTGTAAACCGGGAAGAAAACATTTCGAGCGTGCCAAATTGTGTTGCATGATTGTTCGCAATGCAGAGGCTCTACGACAGTAGATTGACGACCCCGCGCCCCCACGGTGTCCAGCCTCATCGAACACCTAACAACGTTCAGGGGATCATGTCCTACAATTCTGTCCATTCGATCGAGACAACCGATTTGCAGATCGGCTCGACTCTACCTTTTGTTCTTCGAGATCCGGACGGGAACATTGTTCATAAATCTGGATTGCCGGTAACACAACGGCTGTTGGATCGGCTAGCGTCGCTCGGGATTACTTCCGTTACCGTCAAAGGCGAAAGCCAGGAGCCGATCAATCCACTGGAAACACTTGCTAGCTCCTATGATCCGGAGATTTTTGCTTCCGTCGAAAATCTACTCGAGCAGACGACTGAAAAATTCGGTAGTATCTTCCGTGACCTCCAAAATTCCATACCCGTTTCTTCAAGCGACATCAACGAGAACGTGTCGGCTTTTGTGAAACAAATCGCTGGCGATGCTTCTGCTGTGTTGGGGGTGCTCGCTATCAAAGGAAAACAAATCGGACGGGAACTCTCTCGGCACTTGACAGAGCGTGCGGTTCGGATGTCCTATTTTGCGGTTGCCAATGCCATAGGGCTTGGTTATTCGGAACTAGACGCGACTCGCGTTGGAACCTTGGCTATGCTCGGAGATGTTTCGTTGTTGAATCACCCAGAGTGGTTCGGTGACAACCATCGAATACTGAGTTCCGTTCATTCACTCCAGGAGTATAAAAATCACTCCGTCGAAAGTGCGAATATCGTGAAGCAGAATATGGCCTTCGGCGATGGTTTCATCGAGTCCCTGTCTCAGATACACGAGTTAGCAGACGGATCGGGCTATCCCTTTGGATTGACCGAGAATCGGCTAAGCGAAGAATCGAAAATCGTCAATCTTGTAGATACATATCTGTCCATGACAGAAGGAGGCATCACCGGGAGACATTACTTGGAATGCGATGTGCTGGCGTTCATAATGCATCAATCGTCTCTAGGGAAATTTGACAAACGAGTCGTGCGGGGCTTTATCAAGACTTTTTCACTTTACCCCATAGGAGTGCTGGTGAAATTGGACGATAATTCGTTTGCGGTAGTGACTAGGACGAATCCTCGTAATCCATTTCAGCCAGTTGTCAAATGTTGTGATTCTACGGGAAGGGTGAAGGATCTTTCGGTTTCTATGAACTTTATTGTGGGTCCGGCTACGGAGACAATTCCGTCGCGCGAGCGAATCAACAAATCTCAAATGGGTGATTTGCTATGGCTACCGGACACCGTGTTTGCGTAGGGCCTGTGACCCGACGCTGAAACCGCTTGACCACCGTGCCCGCTTCGAGTTCACTTAGGGGCGTGGGATTGGTGGTTTCCGTTTGGCGTGACTCATTTCGAACGATTTTCGTTTCATGTCGATCGATCGAATGTTGCAATTTCAGGGTGAATAGCCCATGGTTGCGCCCACCAGAGCCGATTTTTGAGCCGATCCTACCGAATTGTCACGCGGTTTGATTGGGGAAGAACAGTGGAAGTAGCTCGAAAACGAGTCTGGAAGCGATTGTTGGCTTCTCCGTGGGTGATTGTGCCGCTAGCCGTCGGGATTATCGCAACCGCTTCGTTGGTGATTAGCGGTTCGGGCGCTGTAGTCGCTGGAACTTCTTTTGCCTTGTGTTCCGGGGTAATTGCTTACCGATTGGCGTTTGGTTTTGACAAAATCACCGAGCTGGCTGCGAACGAGTCGACGGCTGCTCAGCATGAGCTTGAGGTAGCTCAACTCGATAAACTTCAAGATCAATTGCGAGTCGACCGTGACTTTCGAACGAAGGACATTCTTGCCGCAGCTAGGCAGTTGAGGAGTGAATTCCAAGAATTGGCCTCTTCTCCCGAAATGAAGCAACGGGCCAACGAGATAGGAAAACAGCTCGATCATTTGTTTTGGACAGCTATTAAGCAACTGGAATATTCGCTAAAACTCTTCCATCAAGCCGATCGGTTGGTGGATGGTCAGAGGATCCATGTTTTGCAGGAACGCGAAAGCGTCATCCTGGAATTGCAATCTTCTGTCGATAGAATGAGGCAGGTAACCACGCACTTTCGGCAATTGTCGAACAGCGAGCAAGGGCTGGACCTGAAGCCACTACAAGATGAATTGGATGCGTCTATGCGAGTTGCGAAGCGTACGGAAGAACGTATGCGAGAACTGGAACTCGGACACAACCACAACGAATTTCTAAAAGATTAACTATCCGTCACTTTTACCATTTTCCCTTTAGGAGTTATTACATGTTCAGTGCGATCGGTCGTTTCTTTCGAGCCATCAAGTACCTGATTACAGGTAAAGTAGACCAAGCGGCTGACTCGATCAGCGCCAATCCGACAGTGATCTCGGCTACTTTCGACAAAGTCATCACCGACAAAAAGAAGCGACTGAACGAATACAAAGACGCTATCAGCGCGATGATTGCTCAAGAAGAAAGCAAGAAGGAGCGTCTAAACGCTATCACGCAGGAAATCGAGAAGCTTGAGAAATTGAAGTCAGGTGCTGCAGCACGTGCCAAGTCGCTGGTCGACAAGTACAACGGCGATGTGAATGCGGTGAAGAATGATCCTGAGTATCAAAAGTGTCAGTCGGCCTTCAAAGACTTTACAAGCACTCTGGCGGAAAAGAGACAACGAGCCCAGGAGCTTGACGATGATCTGAAGCAATTGATCACCAATGTGAGTGGTCACAAAACACAGATCCAGTCTCTGATGCGCGAACTAGAGAAGATCAAAGAAGAAAAGCACGATGCAGTTGCCGACGTGCTATCCGCAAAAGAAGAAAAGCAAATCGCAGATATGGTCAATGGAATCTCCAATGACAAATCTTCTCAAGAACTACAACGCATGCGAGATCTGCGTCAGAAAGCTGTTGCAAACGCTCGAGTCTCGCGAGAGCTTGCAGGTTTGGATGCAAAGAAGGCCGAGAGCGAATTCCTCGAGTATGCACAAGACCATGCTTCCGATGACGAATTCGACGCTCTTATCGGCCTCTCTTCCAAGAAAGAAGCATCCGAATCCTCTACGCAAGAGACAAAGATTCCTGAAGCATAGTTTGCATTATCGATGAACTCCGAGGGGCAGGTTTAGAACCTGTCCCTCAACGTCATAGCTATTGTGGCGATCGCACTGACGTTTCAATCAACTGTGCGATCAGCGGTAATAGCTGCTTCTTTCTACTCACCACATTGTCCAATTGATACAAATTGCGATCTAAGCGTGGATAATTGATCTCGTCCCATCCCTCCGACTCGTGCGAAAGTAATAGCAACGAACCGTTGCTCACGACATCGGTGATGAGGAGTGCCGAGAAGTCGAGACGGCTCTTTTCTGCCAGCATCTCGAGCGAAGCTCTCAGATCATCTTTTCGATCCCAAAATAAATCGAATCCAATCTCCTCAATTTGTGAGATCGAGAAGCGAAAGCCGTGCTCTTCGAACTCCTTGCAATCCTCTCGAACAACTTCGTCCGGCGTGCAAGAACGCAATGCAGATCCGATCTCAAAGAACTCCGTTGCATAAGTCTCGAGGTCCACTTCGCAGAGCGCTTGAAGCCACTTCAAGATGTCTCGATCGGTGTCGGTCGTCGTGGGTGAACGAAGAAACAAAGTGTCTGAAATGATGCCTGAAGCCATGCACAATGCAATTCCAGGTTTCGGAGTGATACCAGACGCGCGAAACTGACGCGCGACCAACGTGCATGTCGAGCCAACGGGTTCGTTAATGAACCGGATAGGCTGCGTCGACTTGAGTCCACCTCCCAAACGGTGATGGTCGAGGACTTCTAGAATCTCGGCCTCTTCGGCACCGTTCACCGCTTGGCTTAGCTCGTTGTGATCTACCAAAATTAGCTTAGGCTTAGGTGGGTTGACTAGGTCCGATTTCGAAAGGACGCCAATCAAAATGCCCGCGTCGTTCACGACCGGAAAGATCGGTTCGTTCGACTTTTCGACGACGCCTCGGGCATCTTCGATGGGCAGTTTGGCCGAAAGAGAGATGAAAGTTGTATCAATTGCAGAATCGATGAACTGTGCTGATTTGATCCGCATCGTTGTCGTTGCTGTATCGTAGGGGCTTTTCAGCACCGCAACATTGCGTGCTCGTGCCAACTCGGTGAGGCCAGAAGAGAGTGCATATCCGCCCGTCACTACGAGCGCCCTTACTCCATGTTCGATGGCCGGAAGCTGGATGGTCGGGCGGTCACCGCTCACAACCAATAGCCTTGATGCAGGAAACTGCTGCATTCGCTCCGTGAACCCACCAGCACTCATCGCTCCCACCATGACCAATAGCTCGTCGTGTTGCGTTGGATCGATGGAATGCTGAAATGTACCTCCGATGATCTCAGAGATCTTATGCAAACTCGTCTTTACCGTGCGTGTCTTGAGCGGGTCGCTATCATCGCGAAAGATCAAATCCATCAACTGCAACAACGAAAGCACTCCAACAACTTTGCGCTGCTCGTTGATAATCGGAATCGCTCGAAGTTCATGGTCCTTCATCCGTTGATAAACTTCGTAGAACACATCCCCGTAGCAAGCTGTCGTGACATCGCGTTTGCAGACATCTTCGACTTCCGGCCGGACATCCATGACGATCCTAGGCGCAGGGACTTTGGACTTCTTGAGAACAAACTCCGTTCGTTTGTTCGGAGTGCCGCAGCATGCTGCGATCGCCTCTGGACGCGAAGTTTGCTGAAGCAGATCGGCGTACGCGATCGCGGAACAAATAGCATCGGTGTCTGGATTGCGATGCCCAAAGACGAGAACTGACATGGGGAGGAACTGGGTTGGAGACGGATAAGAATTTGTTGTACAACTCAATGATAGCATAGGAATCGAAATAAACCCGCAAGACTCCTATTGCAAAGTGTCGCACCAATCGCGAACATTTCGGACGAAAGGTCGTCATTTGTTTGGACGATCAACTACTCAAAACTCCACCCGCGGCTACGCCCACCGTGCCGGGGATAGGAAAGGTATGGTAATGCTGGATATTCAACTCCCTGACGGTACTGTCGTGCAACATCCCGATGACGCGACACCTCTCACCGTGGCGGAATCGATTGGCTCTCGATTGGCCAAAGCCGTCATCGCTGCCAAAATCGGTGATCAAATCATTGATGCAAACCGCAGTCTGAAAAGTATCAGCGATGGGGGGAAAATCCCCTTAAAGCTCCTTACTGAAAAGGATCCCGATGCTCTCGGTGTGCTTCGGCACTCCTGCGCTCACGTCATGGCACGCGCGATTATGCGACTCTACCCAGGCGTTTCGTTGGCTTTCGGTCCGACGATCAACAACGGATTTTACTACGATTTTGAACTCAGTCATAAACTGAGTGAAGACGATTTTGCCGCCATCGAAGCCGAGATGGGACGAATCGTGGAAAAGGCGGAACCATTCGAACAGTTTTCCTTGAACCGAGAACAAGCGGTTGAGCTATGCAGCGACATGAAGCAATCGCTGAAAGTCGAGCATATTCAAACCGGATTGAGCTCCCACGATTCCTTAGGATTTTATCGTCAAGGGGAATTCGTTGACCTATGCCGTGGACCGCACATTCCAGACGCAGGACGAATCAAGGCCTTCAAAGTGTTGAGCGTTGCAGGATCGTATTGGAAGGGGGACGCTTCTAACAAACAGTTGCAGCGAGTCTACGGCACTGCGTGGTTCAGCCCGAAAGATATGCAGGCCCATCTCGATCAGCTCGAAGAGGCAAAGAAACGGGATCACCGTGTCATCGGTAAGAAGCAGGGGCTTTTCCAAATCAGTCCTGAAGTAGGTCAAGGACTCTGTCTGTGGCTCCCGAAAGGAGCAAGAATTCGTGGCTTGCTCGAAGACTTCCTTCGCAAGGAAATGCTAAAGCGAGGCTATGAACCGGTCTACAGTCCTCATATGGGACGCGTCGAACTCTACGAAACCAGCGGTCACTTTCCCTATTACCGCGACAGTCAGTTTCCACCTTTGTTCGTGAACGATGGTGGTGCTCTCGTCGATGGCTGGATCCGGCGTTTAGAAGACCCTGCAGGGTTGAAGCCCGAGTTCGAGGTTGCATTCCTGCAATCCGCCGAAGTGCTCGGCTGCGAGATCAAAGGTTATTCGACTTCGTTGCCAACTGCCGAGAAGGTCGAAATCCTCCAAACCTGGCAACGTCAGCATGAGCGATACCTGGTCAAACCGATGAACTGTCCGCACCACGCGCACATTTTCAAAGCGGCCCCTCGTTCCTACAAGCAACTGCCGTTGCGACTTTTTGAATTCGGTACAGTATATCGTTTCGAACAAACTGGCGAACTGAACGGCATGTTGCGTGTTCGAGGTCTAACTCAGGACGATGCACACATCTTCTGTACCCAGGATCAGGTAGAACAAGAGTTTCGCAATACGATTGAATTGACTCGATTGGTTCTAGAATCGGTTGGGCTCAAAGACTATCGCGTGCAGTTGTCCCTTCGCGATCCAAAGAGCGACAAATATGTTGGCTCGGAAGAAAATTGGCAAAAAGCCGAAGCCGCTTTGCGTCGGGTACTGACTGAGTCGGGGCTCAACTTCTCGACCGCCGAAGGTGAAGCTGCCTTCTATGGTCCGAAGGCTGACTTTATGGTGCGCGATTGCATCGGTCGCCAATGGCAACTTGGAACCGTGCAACTCGATTACAACTTGCCAGAACGATTCCAATTGGAGTATGTCGGCGCGGACAATAAATCGCACCGTCCGGTGATGATCCACCGAGCACCATTCGGCTCGATGGAGCGATTCGTCGGGATGTTGACCGAACACTTCGCGGGTGCATTCCCCATGTGGCTAGCCCCTGAACAAGTACGCATTTGTCCATTGAGTGAAAAATCGAACGACTATGCGTTAGAACTGGAGAAGCTCTTCCTCGATAACGGTTTCCGAGTAAGCACAGATGTTCGCGGTACCAAGGTACAAGCGAAGATTCGAGATGCTCAGCTTGAGTTGATTCCATACATGGCCGTCGTTGGACCGAAAGAGGCTGAATCTCGATCGATCGCGCTGCGAGACAGAATCTCTGGCGAGTTAGGAACGATGTCTGTGGATCAAGTTCTTGAGTTCCTCGGGACCGAAGTTCGGGAGCGAAGAATTCGTCAGGTTGCCGAGAATAAACTGGCAGAGCCAGAAGCACCGCAACCAGAATCGACAAACAACGAGTACTGATCGCTAGAGGATCCACCACAACCCGCTGCGTGAGCGAGGGACGATCTGTCTCTCGCTTTCCCATTTATTAGCCGGAACGCCGTAGCGTCAATCCAAGTCCGGATGAAGTTACTTCAACTGAACAAGTTCTTGGTTCTCGGATTCTGCGGCCATCTTGCGAATGTCTTCAGTGATTCGCATGGAGCAGTACTTTGGACCGCACATGCTGCAGAAGTGTGCACTCTTGAAAGTGTCTTGAGGTAAGGTTTCATCGTGATAAGCCTTGGCGGTTTCTGGGTCAAGTGACAATCGGAATTGTTCATTCCAGTCGAAACCAAAGCGAGCACGCGAGAGAGCATCGTCTCGATCTTGGCAGCCAGGACGTTTTCTTGCAACGTCGGCGGCATGTGCCGCAATCTTGTAAGCAATCACCCCTTGCTTCACATCTTCGCGATTCGGCAATCCAAGGTGCTCTTTCGGCGTCACGTAGCAAAGCATCGCAGCACCGCTCCAACCCGCTAAGGCCGCACCGATCGCACTGGTGATATGGTCATATCCAGGTGCGACATCGGTAACCAAAGGTCCGAGAACATAAAACGGCGCGCCGTGGCAAACCTCGATTTGCTTCTTAATATTCATGTCGATTTGGTCCATTGGAATGTGGCCAGGTCCTTCGACCATGACTTGCGTTCCTTTGGCCCAACCTCGTTTGCAAAGCTTTCCGAGAACATCCAACTCAGCGAATTGGGCAGCATCGCTCGCATCTGCAATCGATCCAGGACGAAGTCCATCTCCGAGGCTCCATGTCACATCGTACTGACGCATGATGTCGCAGAGATCTTCAAACGCTTCGTATAGCGGGTTCTGCTTGCGGTGCACCATCATCCACTTGGCGATGAGCGAACCACCGCGACTGACGATGCCTGTCACACGCTGAGTCGTCAAATGCAAATGCTCCAATAACACTCCACAGTGGATCGTCATGTAATCGACCCCTTGCTTGGCTTGATGTTCGACCATATCGAGAAAATGCTGAGCACGCATGTCTTCGATGTTTCCGCCGAGCTCTTCCAACATTTGATAAATCGGAACTGTCCCGATGGGAACGGGTGACGCATCGATGATTTGCTTTCGGATGTTGTCGATATCTTTGCCGGTCGACAGATCCATCACCGTGTCTGCTCCGTAATGGACGGAAACGTGGAGCTTTTCCAGTTCTTCCGCAACATTGCTCGTCACGGCCGAGTTGCCGATGTTCGCATTGATTTTGCAACGAGAAGCGATGCCGATGCACATCGGTTCGAGCCGGCCTGCCAAGTGAACTTTGTTGGCGGGAATAACCATTCGGCCCGCCGCAACCTCCTCGCGAACGGTTTCCGGAGCTAGATTCTCACGTTTTGCAACGTACTCCATCTCCGGGGTGATTTGGCCAGCAACTGCTTCTGTATATTGAGTCGAACCGAGTTTTATAGACACTTTTCGAAAAACTCCGAAAGGGGAATAGGGTAGAGCTTCATTCGGGAATGGCCAGATTTTACCGGTAACCGACGAATCAGCAAAACGGCTAACTACCGCAATCATTCCACTTTTGGGTGACTTCTCTTCAAAACTACAAGTCTGCCCCAGAAAAGAAGGGGCGACATCCCTAGATCATTTGGACTGAATCCAATCGAGGAAGCCCATTTTCTCCAAGTCGCTTCTCATTTGGGACTTGGCTGCATCCGAAAGACTCGCGCATGGCAAACGAGGAGGCCCGACTGGAACTCCGATCATGGCCATCGTTTCTTTCGCTGCGCCCACATAGCCGGTATCGAACAATTTCTGAACGATTCGGACGCTGCGATACTGTTCTTCGCGAGCGGTAGCCAAATCGTTTCGATGGAATGCCTCCAACAGACGGTGATAGATCGGAGCGGCAAAATTGTACGTACTGCCCACTGCCCCTTTCGCACCAAGAGCCGTCGCAGCCAAGAGTGCTTCGTCACACCCAAACGGCACGTCCCAGCGACCGCCATCCAATTGCAGCAAGTGTTGGTACGTCATCAAGTCGGAGTTCGTGAACTTGAGACCAACCAAGTTTGGAATACGATCCTTTGCCAGATCTAAGAATCGGACCATCGACAGTTGGACATTGGTCATCGATGGAATGTCGTAAAAATAGAATGGCAATCGAGGGGCAGCTGCTGCAATCTTTGCCATCGATTGAACCAATACCTCGACTGAATTCGGCTTGAAATAACTCGGGGTAAAGGTCGCGACAGCCAACGCGTTCAGTTGCTCCGCGTGCGCGGCTAAGGCCATGGAATCATGGATGCAATTGCTGCCTACATGTACCACGACTTCCAGCGATGTGCCTTTCACAACCGCCATCCACTGCTTGGTGAGTTCCATGCGTTCCAAGACGGTTAGCGAGTGGCACTCGCCCGTTGTTCCGCCAATGAATGCGAAACGAACTTTGTCGCGAATCAAGCGTTCCGCTTGGACTTCGACAACCCCGAGATTCAGTTCTCCGTCCGCGTGGAATGGAGTATGGGTCGCAGCCACGAGACTGTGCAGTGGTTGTCGGTGTTCAAACATTCGAGCATATCCTTGGATTTGGTTTTCTTACGCTCAGAGTATGTTAATGGAATGCTCGTAAATCTGTAAGTAACCTACAAAAGTAATTCAGAAGTAGTTTCCTTGATACATCAACGTGCCAGGAACCTTTGCGGTGACTTGCCTTTGCTCTTCTGTCAATTTACCGACAACCGACGCGAGCGATCCAATACAAAATCGGTCCGAATCGTCATTGTCCACCTTGAATCCTGTTTTTGCCCAACGGAGTCGTCAAAAACCTACACTCCCAATTCCGATATCGGGGCACCGTGATTGACCACATTGCGAGGACGACCGCTGGAGTCAACGTATTGTGTTTCTAAAGGAACACCGAAGTACCGATAGAGAGTCGCGGCTAAATCGCCGGGGGTAACGGCGCGTTCGCGAATCGAACCACCGTCTTTGTCTGTCGAGCCGATCACTTGCCCATGTCGCAATCCGCCACCGGCCATCACCATCGACATCACATTTGGCCAATGGTCTCGTCCATCTGTGCTCCCTTGTGTACCCATCATCGGCGTTCGGCCGAACTCACCCATCGCGATCACAAGCACATCGTCCAACTTTCCGCGTTCCTCCAGATCGCTCACCAAGGTGGTTAGCAAATGATCAAACAAGGGCAGCAATGGCTTGAGCCCCTTCGATATGCCTCCATAAGGTGGAATGTTGTCGCCGTGATTGTCCCACGTTCCGCTTGCGGTGTGGTAACTAAGATCGAGCGTTACGAACGCCGACCCCGACTCGACCAAACGTCTCGCGAGCAACGCTTGTTGGCACCATAGGTGATCTCCATACCGTTCACGAGTCGCTTTCGATTCGAGGCTAAGGTCAAACGCTTGTCGCGTCTCTGGTCCTAGTAGCAAATCAAACGCTTGTTGATTGTAAGCATCCATGGCTTCCATCACTCGCGATTGATCAATATCACGACGCATGGTGTCGATGTCCGCGAGCAATTGTCGACGGTCGGCCATCCGTTCAAAGCTAAGCCCCTTCGCGAATCGAAACATCTCGCCCGCAGACGATTTGCCCGTGTTGTTTCCTATCAAGTCGTAGACAGGCAGTTTCGATGCGAGGTTGCCGGGGAACGGATCGAATTGTTGGCCAAGATCTCCGGCGAATGCGATATGACTCTTCGAGCGATAGAAGCCGATGTTTGGAGGAATGCCTTTGCGATGGCTACCGTGGTGCTTCGCAATCACCGAAGCGATCGAAGGATAGCGAACGGCTTCCGGATTCGTGCGAGGTTCAGCCTCTAAGTTTCCCGTTTGAAATACCATGTTGGGTTCATGGTTGCTGGATTTGGCATCAACCGAACGGAGGATCGTAAAGCGATCCATCATTGCGGCTTGTTTCGGCAAATGTTCGCAGATGATGACGCCTGGAAGTTTGGTGGGAATCACGCCAAAGGGGCCGCGATTTTGCGGAGGCCGATCCGGTTTCGGATCCCATGTGTCGATTTGACTAGGTCCCCCCGTCATCCAGAGCAAGATCACACTTTTCCCCTTGGGGGCACCGAGCCCTCCGCGGTCAATCGGTTCCCTCGCTTGCAGCAACTGCGGCAGAGACAGGCCTGCCATCCCGAGGATACTCGATTTAAGCAAATTTCGTCGGCTGGCGACGGACAGGCCTTCGGTGACCAGCGGGTTCAGATAGCGAAATGCGTGCGAATGCGAATGTTCGGACGTTTTTACGAGTGGAGATCGAGTCATCGGCTTAGTTTCAAAAAACGCAGCAATGCGTAGGATTCAGCAGGTTTTTGAACGACTCGTAGAATTGTAACTAGCAATTGCCCCCCAAAACACATGGGGTTTTCCAATTTTCGATTGAAGGGTGCCAGAATCTTGCATTTTGATAGAATGGGGCGTGACAAACGTCTTAACATTTCAACCAATCCACTCAACCCTCGGAGTACACCTGTGGCTCATACGCTAGCACCTCTTCCATACGCTTTCAACGCCATGGAACCTCACATCGACGCGCAAACGATGGAGATCCACCATGGAAAACACCATCAAGCGTACGTAACCAATCTGAACAAAGCAGTCGAAGGAACTGCGGTGGAGTCCAAGACGGCTGAAGAGCTGATCAAGGATCTTAGCGCGGTTCCAGAAGATAAACGTACTGCGGTTCGCAACAACGCAGGTGGACACGTCAACCATACGTTCTTCTGGCAAATTATTGGCTGGAACGCCGGTGGAAAACCAAGTGGAGCATTGCTTGCTGACATCGAAGCCACTTTTGGTAGCTTTGAGGCATTCAAAGAGAAGCTCGCTACTGCTGCTACCACCCGATTCGGAAGTGGATGGGCATGGCTCGTTCTCAACAATGGTAAGCTTGAGATCGGCTCGACTGCCAATCAAGACAGTCCTTTGATGGGCAAAGCTGTTGCGGGTATCGAAGGCACACCGATCCTCGGTTTGGATGTTTGGGAACATGCGTACTACCTCAAATATCAAAATCGCCGACCTGATTATGTCGCTGCGTTTTGGAACGTGGTCAATTGGAACGAAGTTGGCAAGCGATACGATGCCGCTAAGAAAGGCTAGTTGGTAGGCTTGGCCTAATTCCCATTTTTTGAAGGTCGCTCTTCGAACGAGCGACCTTTGTTTGTAATGGCTTGTTCGCTATCGCTACTGAATCGTGGTACTTCTATGACACACCATTTTGTCCGAGCCGCTACGATCTTTTTGTTGATAGCTTGGATGGCAACAAAATGGATTTCCGTTTCGTTCGCCGATGAAAAGCCTAACATTCTCCTGTTGCTCAGTGACGATCATAGTTATCCGTTTCTGAGCTGTTATGGCAACACAAACGTCCACACGCCAACGATCGATCGATTGGCAAAAGATGGAATCCGATTCCATCGCTACTTTACGACTTGTCCGCAATGTGTTCCTTCTCGAGCGTCGTTGATGACAGGGCGGTCACCCGTGGCGGCTCGCATGACTCGCTTTTCCTCACCTCTTCCGCGCGACGAACAGACTTTGCCTGAATTGCTGAAGTCGAAGGGAAACTATTACACAGGCGTTTGTGGCAGATCCTTTCATTTGGATGGATCATCGAAAGACCCCGTCGCCAATGCGATTTTAGAAAAGCATGGAATGAAGACCTTTCGCGATAGGGTCGATTTCTTGCAGAATTCAGGCGACAAACAAGTCGCTGAGACCGTAGCGACATTCCTCGATGCTCGCCCGTCGGATCGACCTTTCTTTATGTGGGCAAACTTCAGCGACCCACATCATGTTTGGGACGCACCAGCACATTTCCGAACTGATCCTGCCACATTGAAATTGCCAGCTCATTGGCCAGATCTACCCGGGGTCCGAGAACAAGTTGCAGACTATTGCGCCGAAGTCAATCGCCTGGATGAGTCGATTGCATCGGTATTGAAAGTGCTCGAGGAGCGAGGGCTATTCGATAAGACAATCATTGTGTTCGCAGGCGATAATGGAGCTGCCTTGCCTCACGGAAAAGGTTCACTCTACGACCCAGGTTCCAACGTGCCACTCATCGTGCGTTATCCAAACTCCCCTCAAAAAGGACTGGAGTCTCGAGTGTTGCTGAGCGGCGAAGACATTGCACCCACATTGCTCGATGCAGCCGGAATAGAGGCTGGGAACAAAATGACGGGGCAGAGTTTTTGGAACTTGATGGTCGGTAAACAATACAAACCTCGCACGCATGTTTTCGTAGAACGTGGACCACATGGTTCTGCGAGTGTTAGTGCAACCATGTTCAATAGTGGATACGACCTTGCTCGCGCCGTGCGAAGCGATCGATACAAACTGATCTACAATTGCACGCCATGGATTCCATATTCGCCAGTCGATTCGGCTGGGGGAGCAGCATGGAATCAAATCAAAGCTGCAAACGAAGCGAAACAACTAAGTGATGGCGTGTCGAAAACCTATTTCACTACACCGCGTTCGGTTTACGAGCTGTATGATCTCGACAACGATCCATCGGAACTGAATAACCTTGCTGGCGATCCATCCGTCGTTGAAGTAGAGAATTCCCTTCGAGAAGCGATGATCGAGAAGATGATTCTTGATTTCGATTACTTGCCGCTGCCTGAATCAAAATCAGTTGCGAGTCGCCTCAACCCGAAAAAGCAATCTAACGCCACGGACAGCGAAGCGAAGCGTGCAAAGAACTTTGTTGCTTTGGACAAGGATGGGGACGGCAAGCTCAGCAAGCAAGAGTTTAACGCGAATCGTCAACCGGACGAAGCCAACCGCTGGTTTTCGATGCGAGACAAAAACGGTGACGGCTACGTGGATGCTGACGAGTATTTGCCTCCCTCGCCAAATTCTAAATAAGGACGGTACTCAAGGTGTTGTCAGTGCACGCCCAAAAATCGAACGCAACACCCCTAACGGTTCTTCAAAGCCGTATGGTGGATGAGGTTGCTATCCACCGTTTTGGCATGCTCGGTTTGGTTTTGATGGAGAACGCAGGGAGAGGTGCTGCGGATTTTATCGCAGACTTGGTAAACGATGAGGCCAAGATTGTTGTTGTTTGCGGGACTGGAAACAATGGCGGAGACGGGCTGGTGATTGCACGCCATCTTCACGCTCGTGGTCTATCGGTCTCCGTTTGGATCATTGGTGATCGCCACAAATTGACAGCAGACACGGCAGCCAACCTTGCAATCTTGGAGCAAACTTCGGTGCCTTGCGGTTGGTTGCCAGCAAGTTCCGATGCGGTAGAGATCACGACAACCATGCAGCAAGCGATTGACGAACTGCAAAGCGCGACGCTTATTGTGGATGCGATGCTCGGCACAGGCAGCAAAGGGGAGCTTCGTGGAACGTTCGCTCAGATGGTGCATCACGCCAACCGCAGTCCTGCGATCCGAGTTGCCATCGATGTACCAACAGGTTTGGATGCGCAGACTGGAGGTCACTCCTCGGAGACATTGCGAGCGCGTCATACATTGACGTTTGTGGCTGCAAAAGTTGGTTTGTTGGAATCGGAGGCCGCGCTGTTCGTTGGTGAACTACACATCTTGCCTATCGGGATTCCTCTGGACGTCCTGGAAATCGTAAAGCAGGTTTCTTCTTAGCCAGCGAACGACCTCGCCAAATAGTCTGATTGCTGTCTATCGACTTCGAAAAACGGTTTGATTGTTGTGCTTGTCTTCACGAAATGCCGATAGACCACGGCTATCTACAACTAGACGCGTCGGCAAATGCTACTAGAATCTCGCCTGGATTACGCAGACAGCCCAGACTGTGCGTGATCGACCGCCAAAAAGCATGAATCCGATCGCCAAACACACGAGCCGCACCCAGAGTTTCGAATCAAGGAGGACCTACCAGGATGGCCAAGCGCCGTAGCCCGAAAGATGATGAAGATGTCGGACCAGACGACGCGCCCGAGGAGTCCGGTGGAGTTGGCAAACCCGACAAGCCCAAGCGTCGGCGTTCTAGCTCGAAAGAAGAGTCTTCTGAACTAAACGAAAGCTCGATCTCGGGGATCTCATTGCGCAACGCTGCGCAGGCACGTTATTTGAACTACTCTCTTTCGGTGATCACGAGTCGTGCGCTACCGGATGTGCGCGATGGGTTAAAGCCGGTTCAACGTCGTATTCTGTATACGATGGATCAACAGGGACTCGACTTCACGAGCAAGCATCGCAAATGTGCGAAAGTCGTCGGGGATGTGATGGGTAACTATCACCCGCACGGTGACTCGGCCATCTACGACGCGCTCGTGCGGATGGCGCAGTCATTCTCGTTGCGAATGCCACTCGTCGATGGTAGCGGAAACTTTGGCTCGATCGATGGTGACAACGCCGCTGCTATGCGGTACACCGAATGCCGTATGTCTGCGGTCGCTCGCGAAGTGCTTACCGACCTGAGTAGCAGCACGGTTCACTTCAAACCAAACTACGATGGCAGTCGGTTAGAACCTGTGGTTCTACCGAGTCGCGTTCCTAACCTGCTCGTCAATGGTGCGACGGGAATCGCGGTTGGGATGGCTACCAACATCCCGCCTCACAATCTTGGCGAAGTGTGCAGAGCCCTTTTGAAGTTGCTCGCAGATCCAGACATCAAAGATTATCAATTGGTCGCCAACGATGCGGTCAACGGTCCTGATTTTCCAACCGGTGGCATGCTGATCAATACCAAAGAAGAGCTTCGTGAGATCTACCGCACAGGCCAGGGGTCACTCAAGATTCGTGGTACGACGGTCGCAGGGGAAGAAACAAAGACTAGCAAGATACTGCATATCACGTCGATCCCGTACGCCGTCAACAAATCGGTACTTGTCGAGCGGATCGCCGACATTGTCGTCGGCGGGAAGATGCCATTGCTCGAAGACGTTCGAGACGTCTCGACCGAAGAGATTCGAATCGACTTGCAATTGCGCAAAGATGCAGACGAAGCGAAAGTGCTCGCTTACTTATACAAACATACGCCCTTGCAAACCAACTTTGCCGTCAACATGACGTGCTTGATTCCGACAGAGAATCCGGAGGTTGGAGCGCCGAGTCGATTGGGATTGAAAGAGATCCTCTGGTTCTTCCTCCAGTTCCGATTGGAGGTTGTCACCAAACGGTTGGAACATGAGTTGGAAGCGTTGTTGCGACGCATCCATATTCTAGAAGGCTTCGTTCTCATCTTCGATGCGTTGGACGAAATCATACGCATCATCCGAAAATCCGAAGGCAAAGCGGACGCAGCCGAAAAGATCATGCAACGATTCCCGGCAGCCAAAGGTGGATTGGATGCAGAACAAACCGATGCCATCTTGGAATTGAAGCTGTATCGTTTGGCTCGATTGGAAATCAATCTGATCCAGGATGAGCTCAAAGCGAAACAAAAACGTGCACGCGAGATTCAACGATTGCTCAAAGAGAGCACTCGGGATACCAACAATTCGGGGCGATGGAGTATTGTCCGCGAGGAGATCGAATCCATCATCGGGACATACGCGAAAACCAAAGAGGGTGCGCGTCGGACTGAGATCGTAACGATCGCCGAAGAGCCCGAGTACAACGAAAAAGACTTTATCATTGAGGAGGATTGCCATGTGCTGGTCACTCGCGATGGTTGGGTTAAGCGTCAGAAACAGATCGCTGACCCGAGCAAGAGTCGTCTCAGGGAAGGTGATTCTATCTTGGGACTTGTCGGAGGATCGACGCGTGCGACGATCGCGTTTTTTTCCTCGTTTGGTGTTTGTTATACCGCGAGATTGATCGACATCCCCGCGTCGACAGGTTATGGCGAACCGATCCAAAAGTTGTTCAAGATGAAGGACGGAGAGAAAATCGTCTCGGTACTTTCACTGGACCCTCGCGTGATTGGAAACATCATGGAGAATCCAAAGAAACCAGACTTGTGCCCTGAGGTACATGCGTTCGCCGCGACCAGCAGTGGCTATGCGATGCGATTTGGTCTTCAACAATTTGCGGAGCCATCCACACGCACGGGACGGCGATTTGCGCGTGTTGCACCAGAGCATGAAGTCGTTGCTGTGGAGGCGATTCACGGGTCCGAGACGATTCTCGCGATCAGTGCGGATTGCCGTGCAATGGTATGTCCTGCAGTGGAGATCAATTATCTGTCGGGGGCTGGCAAAGGAGTTCTTTTGATCAAACTCGCAAAGACCGATCGGATGCTCGGCTTCAAGGCTTCGACAGGCGATCGAGACTTGCTCGTGGTGGAAACGAACCGGGGCGCTCAGAAGACTATTTCTACAGCCAAGTATCGAGTGACGGCTCGCGGCGGCCGTGGAATTGAGATTCAAAAGAATGGAAAGATCTCCGCGATTATCACCCATCCGATCAAGGCGCCCGACGCGTTGGAATCCAGTGAGTAGCGTACCGCCCAACATCATGCTTCAGACGAACGAAACTCGCACTTCACCATTAGTTCAATCATGAGCTCTACATCGCAATCCTATACCGCGTCCGACATTGTTGCTTTGGAAGGACTGGAGCCCGTTCGCAAGCGACCAGCGATGTATATCGGTGGTGTGAGCACTGCCGGTTTGCATCATTTGGTTTGGGAGATTTTGGACAACTCCGTCGATGAAGCGATGAATGGTCACGCGGATGAAATCGTCGTGACATTGCACAAAAATGGTCGAACAGTAACCGTTGCAGATAACGGTCGCGGGATTCCAGTTGACAAGCATGCCAAGACTGGAAAGAGCGCGTTGGAGATCGTTCTTACTGTTCTCCACGCGGGTGGCAAGTTCGAAGGCAAGAACTACAAAACGTCAGGCGGTTTGCACGGCGTTGGAGCCTCGGTGGTGAACGCTCTGTCCAAAGAGTTGGTCGCCATGGTTCGGCGAGACGGTGCCATTTACAAAATGGAGTTCGCTCAAGGGAAGCCAATCACCAAATTGCAGAAGGCGGCTTCGAACGCGCGCGGGACAGGGACATCGATTACGTTTACTCCAGATCCAACGATCTTCCCGAAGACCGAGTTCGATCCAGATAGTATCCGACAACGGTTGGAGATCACCAGTTTCTTGCATCGAAAAGTTCGCGTCCTGTTTATCGATGAGGTGAATGGCAAGAAAGATAGCTTCTTTCATGAGCAGGGGATCACCGACTATTTGGCCAAGGTACTGGCGGAAAGAAATGCCCGACCTATTCATGACACGCCGTTCTCGGTTCGAAAAGATGGGGACGAACGTATCGAGATCGCACTGCAATGGACCGAATCGACCGACGAACATGTTCGGTCGTATTGCAATGGTATCCCCAATGCGGACGGCGGCACGCACGAGAACGGATTCCGCGCCGGGTTAGGGAAAGCGATTCGAAACTTCTTCGAGATTCACAACTTGATTCCGCGAGGCGTTAAGATTGGTCACGAGGATATTCGCGAAGGTTTGGTCGCGATCGTGTCGACCTTTATCCCTGATCCGCAATTCCAAGGTCAAACGAAAGATCGCCTCAACAATCCAGAAGTCCAAACATCCGTCGACAATGCGATTCGCCCTGCGCTAGAACAGTGGTTGAACAGCAATCGGTCGGTGGCAGAATCGATCGTGGCGCGAATCATCGCTTCGGCTCGTGCGAGAGCTGCTTCGCGTGCTGCATCTGAATCGGTGTCGCGGAAAACAAGCACATCGCGCGCGATGCTGCCGGGGAAGCTAAGCGACTGTCTGTCTTCGGGCAGGGGTAAGTCGGAATTGTTCATTGTCGAAGGTGACTCGGCAGGCGGCAGTGCCAAGCAAGGACGTGATCGAAACTTTCAAGCGATCTTGCCACTGCGAGGAAAGGTTCTGAACACCGAGTCGGTCGCGTTGTCCAAGGTGTTAGAGAACAAAGAAATACAAGATCTTGTTACCGCTTTGGGCTGCGGCATTGGGAAGTCGATGGATATCGCGCGAATTCGATACGAACGAATCATCTTGTTGGCAGATGCCGATTCCGATGGTCATCACATTACAACGTTGTTGTTGACTTTTCTTTATCGACACATGTTACCTCTGATCAACGATGGTCGCGTTTTCATTTCCGTTCCACCTTTGTTTCGCATAGATATTGGGAAGGAACGCTATTGGGCAGCGGACGAAGCGGCCCGAGTCAGCATTTTGGAAAAGCATGGCAAACGTGGAAAGCCCGAGATAACACGGTTCAAGGGGCTTGGTGAGATGATGCCCAAGGATCTGTGGGATACGACGTTGAATCCCGCGACGCGCAG
The DNA here is from genome assembly GCA_903858115.1 of uncultured Pirellula sp. GTDB lineage: Bacteria > Planctomycetota > Planctomycetia > Pirellulales > Pirellulaceae > JBKCUI01. The sequence goes on from CAIOHR010000002.1 coordinate 61,410, forward strand.
ATTGCTCAAGGTGGAGATTGACGATCAATTAGAAACCGACCGCATCATGAACGACCTCATGGGCCGCGACGCATCCGCCCGGTTCCGATTCATCATGGAACGTGCCGAAGACCTCGATGAGATCGATGTCTAGCTAGCGTTATCCGTTCTGGTTCAACGGGTGGTCTCTATTTTTCGACCCACATGTTTCGACCACTGGATTCATAACCACCTGGATCGCTTCGCTCCGGCAGTGCCATGCACTTTCCAGAAAAACATTTGCGGGCCAAGACCCCAGCGGCCTTGTGCCGCTCGGTGAACTTGGTTCGAAGGCTAGAACCAACGCGACCAATTAAACACCAGACCCCTGTGGCCTTGTGCCATCGGTGAGTCAGGCTCTGTATCTAAACGAACCTTGCGCGACCAGTTGGGACAAGCCAACTGGGGGCGGTTCTCACCTTCTCGTAAACGTGGCTAGCTGCTGACCGTCCGCACCAGTTGGGACAAGCCAACTGGGGGTGGCTACGATCGGATCGCCTAGTTGCAGGTTTGAAAAGATGTCAAAACGGGCAGCAGATGGACTCGTGCGTATTGCGGCAGTATTCGACCACTGGATGAACAACCCCACAAACCAAGATCTCTTCCTCCTTGAGTCACTATGGTCAAGCTATAGTTCCTTCTCTTACAACCTTCCTTTTAGCCAGGTCATAACTTTTTCGGCCCACATTTCGCCGTGAACTTTAAGTCCTTTAACGCTGAAATGAACACCCTGTCCGTTTCGCTCTCTCATGTCTCCCTTTAATGTGTCCGTATCAGGCCCTTCTCCGGCGATTCCATCGCGCCACAAGGAGGCTTGGGCTGCGCGGATGTCGGGAGAAGATTCGTCCCCAGGTACATGGTATGTGGCTTGAGCAACGATCCAGGGAGCCTCCCAGCCAATGTCTCGGCGCGAGTCTCGAATGATCTTCTCTAAATACTCGCGATACAGTTTGCCCGGCAACGTGCGAGTTGGGTCTTTCTGGTTTGCATCGCTCTCCCCTTGATGCCAAAGGACCGCGCGGAAGCCATGGGGTCCTAGCTCCTTCACCTGCTCAATCAGCGTATCGTATGCCTCTCCTTTACTTATCCATTGGCCATTGGGCGTTTTTTCAATACGACTTTCAATGGTTGGAGGCATGGGGAATAGCGAGCCTTTCGGAAGCCATTCGCGAACGCTAGTTCCGCCAACACCACACGCTACAATGCCGATCGGTACATCGAGTTTTGCGACCAATGCATCACCGAACGCGGGAACAAAACTTCCGCTTTTGCCTTTGGCTCTTGGTTGAGGATCGTTGGCGATTTGCCACTTCGAACCATCGAAAGCAACGACGCGGCCGGACTGAGATTCGAGTTTGCCTTCGCCGTAGTTTGCCGAGTTCGATTGACCAGCGATCACAAAGACTTCGCCGACGCCGATATGCATGACGGTCGCACTGGCAATTGCTGCATCGGCGTTTACAATGCGCACGTCGAGTCTTTTCCAACCACCCGATTTGGATTGCATCAATGCAGAAACATCGCGCCCATCGATGACCGATTCAATTCGTTGCCAGACTCCATCTTGCCCATCGTCGCTAAGCTTGACTTGGAGGACAGAGTTGCTGGGTACATTTTCCGAAAGTCGGCCAACAATTCTGATTGTGCCACTGTCTTCTTTTTGTCGCTGAACGACTTGATAGTCGAGAGGCGATCGAAGTTCGAGTTCAGCGCCTTGTACGAATGCAAAACAACAAAACCCGAAGAACACGAGAGGAGTAACGAGTCGTTTCATAATATGTTCAATTAGGAAGCTGTTGGACTGGTGCGGTCGAGTTCGCCGAAGAGTTCTGCTAGCGATACTTCGAATCCAGGTAATACATCACCGCCGACTAATGACTGTGTTTCGTTGAGCACTTTATACTTTGTGATGTCATGATAGACAGCAACCGTGCGTTGGTTGATGTCGACCATCCAAACTTGTCGGACGCCAGCGTGGAAATACTCGCGCCGCTTGCGAGCCATTTCGGCGTATGTGTTCCCATCGCTGAGGACTTCTACGGCTAAGTCTGGGACAATCTCCGGCACTCTGTCCGTCGGCACTTTTCCACCTGGAAGTCGCCCCCAAGAAACAAAGGCGACGTCTGGACCGCGAACTTGACTCTTGAGAATTCGCATCATGCCGTCAGGGCCAGTGACGAGTCCGAGATTCCTAGCCAGCACAAAAGCGCTGATAAATCTACCCAACGCCAAAGCAATCAATGACTCTCGCCAACCCATGATCTTCTCCACCAAGATTCCATCCACAAGTTCGCATCTCGTGCCGTTTGAATTGCAAAGGAGCAAATCTTCCTCCGTCGCGGTCCCGGGGCTTGGCTCCGTTCGTACGCGATAGAGCGGGATATTCCCTAAGTCGATCAATAGATCTGACAAGTTTGCAGCGACACCAGCATTGGAGCTCATAGAAAATTCGCACAATCGGAAATGATGATGTAAACCGACAGAGCCCACAATAGTCAAGGTAGTAGGCACATTCCATGTGCCGTGCACCTAGAATCGCAGCAGATTTCCATGAGCGGACAGCACAACGGAGCGTGCCTGCTACTTTTGTCAGACCTGTCTAAGCCGAAGTTAAAACAACTCCATGATAGTAAAATTGGTACCGCCAAGCTACCTGCGCGGACAGATATCCATCGTCAGCATGCCATCGCCGATATATTCGGTAGGTTGCGATTCCTCGATTTGTTAGGATCGTGCGATCTTCGAAAACCTAGGCTTGCTGTCATTTAATTCAAATTGCTAGCTACTGCTAACCGAACTACTTTTACGGTGGAATTTCCCATCGTCGAATCGTTTGAAGTCAAGGAGAGAAGCAAAGATGCTACGGAGAGTTTCAACAACACTTGCATTGGCAATGGGGATGGCCATAGCACAATCTAGCCTGTCCCATGCACAATGCTACAACGGTTCATGCGGTGGCATGGCTGGAAGCTACGTCCCTGCCGGATCTGGCGGATTTGATAGTTTTGGAAACATGTTGGGTAAAGGTACTCAACCACTTTTCGACAACTATTTTACTCGCGGGTACAACAACCAAGCGGAAGCGGGTCTGTACGTTTCGCCGATCGGCGTTCCAGGCTGGGTAGGACACACCTACAACACCTACCAACCACTGTATCCTCATCAATTCCTCTACGCCCATAAAGATCGTTATCATTCGTATTACGATGAAGGTATGGGTTTGAATCGAACTCGCGCTAGCTACTACTCGCCACCTGTGCGAACGGCTGGCAAGGGAATTTACAAGATGTTCGAGATTCCTCGCTGAGGACTCGACGTCTGACAAGGCTGAGTCGGAGACCAGTCGAAAGAATTTTTGACAACTCGAACTAGCATGGACTGTTAGTTCGAGATTTCACTGGAACTCCAATACAGGACCTTTGTCCATGATGCGTGTTTTTTTAATCGGTGCGATTGCAATTGCTGCGGTCGCCATGACTTCTGGCTCGGCTGATGCTCAAGGCCATGGCGGCAGATTTGCAGCCGCTCGGGCTGGCGCCGGGAATGGTAATGTGAACGGGATCGGCTCTCGTGCCGCATGGGTTTCTCATTCCACATGGGGAGACTATTGGGCTGACCAACAAGCTCAACAAAAGCCATGGCATGGAGAATACTATTGGCTTCGAACGGGCCAGCCAACGGCCCTGATCGTCCCTCCGACCGTCACCATGCAATCGAACTACTCGTGGGGCGTTTCTCAAAATACGATGACTCCAGTTTGGCATCAATTTAGCGGTAGAGCTTCGAACGGCGGCGGTGGTGGCGTATTCAAGGCAACTCCACATTGGCCTAGCCACACCGATCAATTCGGTGTTTATCCTGTCCGCGGCCCTTGGTAGGTTTGGACTGGGGTATTCGGAAGGATTTCGCTTTAGCTCAGTATCCCTTTTGAACAACCTTCGGCACATGGCCGAGGTTGTGGGTACAATGGAGGAACGCGCTCAACAACGATTCCCCTCCCGCTTGCCGTTGGTCCATGTTATCCCTTCCGAATAACTTGCTGTTGCCAAATTCTCGCCGAAGCTTCCTTCAAGGGCTCGGTGGTGGTTTTGGGTTGTTGGCATGGAATGCGATGCAGCGATCGGCTTTGTCCGACGAACAGAAGTCTTTACGACGCATTGGTGACATCGATCCACTACGTCCGTTGGTACAGCGAACACCGCACTTTGCTCCGAAGGCCAAGTCGGTCATCTTTCTTTTCTTGGTGGGTGGACCATCCCAGATCGATACGTTCGATTACAAGCCAATATTAAAAGAATTGGCTGACAAACCTGTTCCTAAGCCCGTTCGCGAAGCCGTGCAAGCAACTCGATTCGCCAACGTGTTTCACGGTTGCGAAGACAAGATCTTGCAGAGCCCTTATTCGTTCCAACAGTACGGTCAAAATGGAACGTGGGTGAGCGAACTGATGCCTCACTTCGCGAAGCATGTCGATGATGTTTGCTTTATTCACTCGATGCAAGCGGACTCGAACAATCATGCACCCGCCAGCTATCAATTGCACACAGGTGATGTGCGAGCCGGTAAGGCAAGTTTAGGTTCGTGGGTTACCTATGGCTTGGGTTCGGAGAATGAGAATCTTCCTGGATACGTAGTATTGTTCGATGCGGGGCCACTCGGAGGGGCAGGGAATTATAGCAACGGCTTCTTGCCTCCCGCGTTTCAGAGCACTCGGTTTCGAGATCGAGGCGAACCCGTTCCCAATTTGACGCCGCACCCATCGTTCGTTGAAGGACAGCGACAGTCGTTGGATTTGCTGGCTGCACTGAATCATGAGCATCAGTCTCGACTCCCTAGCTTTTTGGAGCTGGACGCTCGTATTGCTTCGTATGAACTCGCTTATCGGATGCAATCTGCCGCGATGGATGTTGGCCGATTTGAAGGGGAGCCGCAGCATGTCCATTCCCTCTACGGTCTCGATCACCAGGACAAACGAACGCAGAGCTTTGCTCGTAAGTGTCTCTTAGCAAGACGGCTCGTGGAACGCGGGGTACGATTTGTGCAACTGTACGATATGCCCGACAAAGATGGTTGGGACGCGCATGCAAAACTGACCGAGAATCATACACCTCGTGCGCGTTGGACGGATCAGCCTGTCGCAGCGTTGATCGCTGATTTGAAACGGACGGGAATGCTCGATAGTACGCTTGTCATCTGGGCTAGCGAGTTTGGTAGAACGCCCATGGTCCAAGGTGATCGAGGACGGCAGCACAACGCGGCTGGTTTTACGATTTGGCTCGCAGGGGGAGGAATCAAGCCTGGGTTGCACATTGGTGCCACGGACGAAATTGGCTTGATGGCAACCGAGCGTCCTGTTCAGTTTCGCGATTTGCACGCGACCATTTTGACAGCCCTCGGGATATCGTACGAAGAACTCTCTTACTCGGTCAATGGACGCGACGAACGCCTCACTGGTGTCGAAGGCTCCGCGAGTCCGCTCAAGGATATCCTGACGTGATGCGGACAAAGACTCTTCGAATATGTGTTGTTCTCATTGCGATTCTCGCTTCGTTCGAACGCTGCTGCTCGAAGATTGCATGGGCTCAATCCGAGTCGCGTAAGGAACCTGAACCTATTGGAGATGCGATTTCGGATCCTAAGAATCCGATTCATGTCTTGTTTGGAGGAGAGAGATTGGGCCTTTGGTCTCTTCGCCCCATCACGAAGCCAACGATTCCTTTGGTGAAGGATAGCGCATGGGTTCGGAACCCGATCGATTCCTTTCTGTTGGCAGATTGGGAAGAGAAAAATGCAGTACCTGCACCTGATGTAGATCCAAGAACTTGGTTGCGTCGTGCGACCAATAGTCTTGTCGGACTCCCGTTGAGCTTTGAACTCTCCAGCGAGTTCGTAGCAGACCCATCGATCGAGCGTTTCGGGACCGAAGTCGATCGATGGCTGGCGTCACCTGAATACGGAGAGCATTGGGCGAGAATGTGGCTTGACACTATTCGCTACAGCGATAGCAATGGTTTTGACTGGGATGAGTTTCGTCCAAAAGCTTGGTTGTTTCGCGACTACGTGATTCGAGCATGGAATCAGAACTTGCCTTATGATCAGTTCCTTATCGAGCAACTCGCTGGGGACGAGCTGTTGGTAGGTCAACCCACGACGGAGCGGGAGCAGCAAATGCTGATCGCGACTGGCTATCTGCGATTGGGGCCGTATGACAATGCCGCCAAACTGTTCAATGAACAAGACCGTGCGCGTGTCGAAGTGCTATCGGACCTCACGGAGACGACGGCCAGTGCGATGCTCGGGTTGACTATGTCGTGTTGTCGTTGTCATGATCATAAGACCGATCCCCTTTCTCATGCAGATCATTATCGCCTTCGTGCTTTCTTTGCTGCCTGTGCATTTGCCGATGACAAACCGTTGGAATTAGCCCAGGATCAAGTCGCGATCCAGGAGCATAATGCCAAAGTAAATGCCGAGATTGATGCTGCCAATGAAGCACTGCGAGAATGGATCAATGAGTGGGTGGCACTATTGTATGTCGAGCCAGATCCAACAACGACAGAAAAGCCGAAGAAGAGCAAGTCCAATGAAAGAACGCGCCTCCAAGCTACCATGCAAGAGGAGCAGAAAACGGAGTTATCCAGATTCGAAGCACAGATCAAATCGCTGAAAGCTCAAGTTCGTAAACCGAGTGTCGGACTCTTGATGACCGACTCGAAGGAATCGATAGACAAGATAGCCGTGTTGTACCAAGGTGATCATCGCGATCCGCGTGACATAGTAGAGCCCGGCTTCCCCTCAGTTTTGTATCCTAATACACCTACGATCGAAAAGCCAATTTCAGAGACGACAACAGGTCGTCGTTTCACTTTGGCCCGTTGGATGGTTTCACGCGAGAATCCATGGACGGCCCGAGTGATAGTGAATCGACTTTGGCAAATGCATTTCGGTACTGGTATTGTGGACACGCCAAACGATTTTGGATGGACCGGATCTTTACCTGCAAACCCAGGACTGTTGGACTATCTCGCAACGGAGCTTGTAGAAAGCAGTTGGTCTATCAAACATATACAACGACTGATCGTAACGAGTCATGCATTCCAACAACAATCATTCCCAACTGGAAGTAACCTCAGTGATTCCACAGGGCGAGTGTATCGCTCGTGTCGAGTGGGATTGAAACGATTGAAAGCCGAAGAGCTAAGGGATGCGGTCCTGCTGGTTTCCGGTCAGCTTCAGCATCGAGCGGGTGGTCCACCTGTTTGGCCAAAGCTCTCCGATGACATACTGCAAGCCAACCCGGCAGTTCTCGATGACAATGAGACAAAAACCAAGGGTTGGTACCCGTCCGCTCCGTCTCTTCAGACGTCTCGCAGTATCTATCTGATTCAGAAACGTACGCTTCGGTTGCCATGGTTGGAGACATTCGACCTGCCAGAGAATACGGTCTCTTGTCCGAAGAGAGATACATCCATCGTCGCACCTCAAGCATTAGCGCTCTTGAATGGCGAAATGAACGTGAGTGCTTCGCAAGCACTTGCCAACAAATTCAAAGCCACGCACATGACTTTAGCAGCGCAGATCGAAGGGTTGTTTCAAGCGGTTCTAGCACGCAATCCGAGCGCTGAGGAACGATCACTTTCGGAAACGTTTCTCGTAAATCGTGACTTGGCTGAATTGACAAATGTATTGCTGAATTCGAATGAGTTTGCGTTTATCAACTAGTGGGAGATCCTGATGAAGTTCTTGATATACTGTTTTTTCATGACGCTTATCGCGATAAGTTGTCATGATGCGTTTGCCGATTCGATCGCTGCTAAACGACCGAACATCGTTTTCTTTTTCACTGACGATCAAGGGTATGGTGATATCTCAGCACACGGGAATCCGATTCTCAAGACACCCAACCTGGATCGATTGCGAGGAGAGGGCGTCCGATTTACCGACTTTCACGTCAGTCCCACGTGTTCCCCAACGCGAAGTGCATTGTTTACGGGGCGGCATGAGTTCAAGAATGGAATCACTCACACCATTCTCGAACGTGAACGATTGACGCTTCAGGCCAAGACACTTGCTCAAGTGCTACGCGAAGCAGGCTACACAACTGGCATTTTCGGAAAATGGCATTTGGGAGACGAAGACGAATATCTTCCCAAGGCTCGTGGCTTTGACGAGATGTTCATTCACGGCGGTGGAGGAATTGGGCAAGTTTATCCGGGCTCCTGCGGAGATGCTCCCAACAACAAATACTTTGATCCGACGATCCTTCACAATGACAAGTTCGTCAAGACCAGTGGCTATTGTACGGATGTCTTCTATGGACAAGCGACGCAGTGGATGGATAAGCAACGCCAAAGTGGCAAGCCTTTCTTTGCTTATATACCCACGAATGCGCCACACGGTCCCTACATTGCAAGACCAGAAGATGCCGCACTCTATGAAGATAAGGTGGAAAAGAAAGAGACAGCCAGTTTCTTTGGCATGATTCATAACATTGATGAGAATATCGGCAAAGTACTGGCGAAGCTGAAGGAGTGGGGCATCGAAGAAAACACTTTGGTTGTATTCATGAATGACAATGGGACCGCTGCTGGTCAATCTGTTTTCAATGCCGGCATGCGTGGAGCCAAGGGAACAGCGTGGCTTGGTGGGACTCGAGCGTCTTCGTTTTGGCGATGGCCAGGAACATTGAAGCCCGGTGAAAGCGATGCGTTGACCGCTCATATCGATTTCTTTCCAACCATCGCAGAGATCGCTGGAGCCAAAGTGAGTGACGATGTCAAAAAGCAAGTCGAAGGAAGAAGCCTGGTGCCTTTGCTTGGAAACCCAGCTTCGAATTGGGCTGATCGAAAGTTGGTTTCGCACCAAGGTCGATGGGAGCGATATTCCGATCCGAATAACTCCAAGTTTAAGATGGCATCGATTCGCAACAAACGCTGGTCACTGGTGAGCGAGAATGGTGGCAAAGAAGCCAAGTGGCAGCTTTTTGATTTGTCGGTGGACTATGGTCAAAACACCAATGTGATCGACCAGCATCCAGATGTTGTGAAGGAACTAAGCAGTAGTTTCGATCAGTGGTGGAGCGAGTGTTTGCCACTTATGGTGAATGAAAAAGTTGTTGGCCCGAAGCTGAATCCATTTGCAGTTCGATATTGGGCACAATATGGAGGAGGTCCCACCGAAGCGGATTACGAACGCATGGATCCGACGAAACCTTGGCCTAACACAGGAGCGGCCAAGAAGAATAAGAAGTGAGTGGCGAGCGAGTTTATCACACCTGCACTTCAAACAAATCCGCGTTACCATGTGGCGAGTAACGCGGAGTCAATCTCAATAGCGAAGTGTTTTCTTGTGTATGCAAGGTTACTTCCTCGTCTGGATACGGATTTTGGCGACCGTTTGGCTTCGACTCGACTCCTGCAATACGCACATTGCAGGCAAAACCTTCAAGTACCCGTGCAGCGATCGACTGAATCATGGTTCAAACTGATCAATCGCCAGTTTCTTCCAACCGCTCCGCTCCGCAAACCAGGGCTCGCAATCCACATCAATACTCCGCCTCTCGCATTGCCGGGATTTACTTTTTCATCGGGATACTCTGGATAGGTCTTTCGGACTGGACTTTAGCTAGCTTCGGAGGCCTGACGACTACAGGACTATTAGTTGCTATAGGTAAAGGACTAGGTTTTTTGTTGATTTCCACCGGGCTATTGTTTTTCTTGTACAGACGAGAAAACCGCAGTTTCAGTCGAACAATGGATCTGCTTCATGCGGTAGTCGAGGGAACCACGGATGCGGTATTCGTCAAGGACAGTGAAGGCCGATACCAACTTGTCAACGAGGCTGCTGCTGGCTTCATTGGTCGGCCCGTTGCACAGATCATCGGCCGTGACGACAGCGAGTTGTTCGGGGGTGTTGATGCTGAACGCCTGATGGCCAACGATCGCGTGATCATGGCCAACAGTGCGGTTGTCACTCAAGACGAAACGCTCACATCCGGTGGTGTAACTCGAATATACCAGGCTACAAAGGCCCCTTATCTTGATGAAAAGGGAAAGGTAGTTGGGTTGATTGGGATCAGCCGCAATATCACCGACCGAGCTTTGGTCGAGTCCGCGTTGCGAGAGACAGACGCAAGGCTCAGAGAAGCGCAGAGGATTGCGAAGCTTGGTAGCTGGAGTTGGAATCCGGTAACGAACCAAGTTTGGTGGTCTGACGCTGAGTTCGAATTGTTCGGCGCATCCCCCAGAGATGTTACCCCGAGTTTTGAAGCGTTCCTTGACTTCCTACATCCTGATGACCGCGAGATAGCAGTCGCCCGAGTCATGTCGATGCAAGCGGGAGCCCAAGAAGTCGCCAATGATTTGCGGATCATCCGCGCAGACGGGACATGCATTTGGATCCATAGTCAAGCACGTACTACCAAGGACGCCGAAGGAAAACTGGTACGTGTCGAAGGGACCGACCAAGATATCACAGCTCAACGGCTAGCCCGAGAGTTTGCTCATGAAAGCGAGGGTCGATTGCAGGCTGCGGTGGAGGTTGCTGGCCTCGGGGTCATTGATGTGGATTATGATCAGCAGATCGTTAAACTCTCGCCACGAGCTGCGGAACAGTTCGGGCTGTCACCGAGAACTACAGCCTCTAGGTTGGAATTGCATTCGCGATTTCATCCGGCGGATAAAGAAGAGCTTGCAAAAGCGATCGAGGACGCTTTAGCTCCCGATGGCTCGGGGTGGTTCGCTTTGGAGCACCGTGTGGTTCGGCCGGATGGTGCCACGCGTTGGCTAAATATCAGAAAGCAAGTGTTCTTCGAAGACGGTCGCCCGAGGCGGTCTCTCGTTGTCACCGCCGATGTTACTGAACAGCGGGAGGTACAGGCCAAACTTCGCGAACAAGAAATGTTAGTTCGAGAAGCTGCAGAACTCGCGAAGGTTGGCGGATGGGGTTTCGATCCTGTGACCTTACAGTCGGATTGGACACCGACGGTTGCCGAAATCTACGGAGTGGCTCCAGGCACGCAGCTATCGATTGCTAGTCAACTCGAATACTTCAGCCCTGAACATCGGCCTGATCTAGAGAAGGCACTTGCAGCCGCTACGAAAGACGGGAAACCGCACGACATGGAATTGCAATTGCATGCGGCCACCGGAGAGCAGAAATGGGTCCGAACCATCTGTCGGCCTATCGTAGAGAATGGTCGAGTGGTTCGAGTCCGCGGATCCTTTCAGGATATCACCGACCGCAAGCGAGCGGAGGAAGCGAGAGAAGTGGCGACCCAACGCCTGGCCAAGTTTGCGAGCCAGTTACCTGGTGCCATTTATCTATACCGTCTTAGGCCCGATAACAAATCTTGCGTCCCCTATGCAAGTGATAAAATCGAGTCCATTCTGGGGCTTCGACAAGAACTAATAAGCTCCGAAGCGATCGAAGCGTTTTCCAAGGCGCATATCGAAGACTATGAATCGATAATGGAATCTATTCGAAAGTCAGCCAAGGATCTGACGCCCATGAGCAGAGAGTTTCGTGTCGTGGATGACGATGGAAAGACACGTTGGATTTCATTCGATGCCGTTCCGGAACGCGAGCCTGATGGATCCACGTTATGGCATGGTTATATGAAAGAAGTGACAGGGACTCATGAAGCAGCCATGGAACTGGAAGAAGCGAAAGTTCGACTAGAAGAAGCGCAAGCGTTGGCCCGTATTGGTAGCTGGTCGTTCGACGTTTCAAGAAATACGTATCACTGGTCGAAGCAGATGTTTAAGATTTTTGGGTTCGAGGACACATCAGCCCAACCAGATTATGAAAGAATGCTCGAGTCTCTTTACCCGGAAGATGCAGCTAAACTAGATGCAGCCGTAAAAAAAGCTGGTGCTGACGGAACTCCCTACTCGATTGTCAC
>CAIOHR010000003.1 GCA_903858115.1 uncultured Pirellula sp.
CGCTCACGCTTTAGAAGCTCGCCAGATTCGGCGTTGAAGCTCAGCAGAATTCCTGGGTCGTTGATGAGGTAAGCAGTTCCGTTGTGAACTAGCGACGAAGGTATATAGGGAACGGACTTTTGATAATTCCAAACTACCTTGCCAGTGATCTCCTCACCGTTCTTTGTGAACTCAACGCAGGATAGCCCCCCTTTGCCAACAAAGGTTGCAAAAGCTTTGTCCCACTCCGCGTTGGTTACCTTGCCGTCGCCATCTCCGAAACCTGTGTCGATTCTCTGGATTAGCCGAAGTGTTGAAACCGACTTTTCAACTTCGGTATATTCGATGGAGCCATTGCCATCCTGATCCGCATTCCCCAAAGCAGACATAGGCAATGGTTGCCCAGCTGATTCTGAGTAAAACACTCTGCTACCGACAACGACTGGCGTTGCAACGGGCGCATTCGCAAGCCCCGCGACAGTTGCCGTCTTCTCTCCGGTCTTCAAATCATAAAGTACTAGCTCACCGGGGGCTGGGCTTACAACATAAGGCTTTGAATCGATCTCAATCAATGCAGGTGTTGAATATCCTCCTGTTACTCCAAGCAAACGCTCGGTTTTCCAGACCTCCGTACCCGTCTCAAGACTCAACGCCGTAAGGTAGGCATCGGCGAGCTGATCCACGACGAGAACGATCAAGCCATCTTGGACCACAGGCGATGCGCTTAACCCATGCATGCTGTTAAACGGGCCCAAGTCTCGCGACCACTTCTTTTCCCCCTCAACATCGCACACCAAAACGCCAGCATCCGGAAAGAAAGCGACCACAGACTTGCCATCGCATGCGACACTACAGGTAGCCGGGCCGCTCGGAGGCGTAGCGGTTTCAACTCGCTGACTTTCCAAGCTTTGCGTCCAAACAATATCACCTGTCTTGGCATCCAAACAATGTACGCTTCGCTTACCGCCAGACTTACCTGCTTCCACTTCAAAGGACGTGATGTAAATCTTGCCGTCTACAATGACAGGCGATGAGGTCCCTTTCGGAATCTCTTTCTTCCAAAGGATCCCCTCTTCAGAAAGGGGAACTGACAACTCGAGCTTGGACGCGACTCCGGTTCCATTCGGGCCGCGAAAGCGATTCCAATCCTCAGAATAGCAAATGGTTGCTGAACTGCCCGCGATTGCTGTCGCGAGTAGGAAAGTCTTTCGTCCCGACACAATCTGACGAAGGAATGAACAAGTCATCTTATCAACCTTAAAGAAAAGTAGTAATTGTCGGCGCTGAAATGCAATCTGAAACAGTCGCACATCGAGGTGCCACCCCTCAACAAATTGAGGGGAATCTTGTCAGTTACCCGGTGTGCATGTGCGGGCAGCTACTTTGAAGCAGGCACTGCCACGGGTAAAGAGTTGCCAAATCGCTCAAAATCCTTGAACGACCAAACGACCTCTTTTTGAGTATTAACTTCGATGATTTGTGGATTCTTTGTTCCCGCGTGGCAATTCACAATCCAGGTATTTCCGGACTCCAGA
>CAIOHR010000004.1 GCA_903858115.1 uncultured Pirellula sp.
CCTTTGGGTATTTCGACCGAGCGCATCATAGAGCATGTCCGCACCGACATTGTTGGCGTCTCGAACGGACAGTTGGTTTCCGCCCGCATCGTAGGTCATGACCGTGGCGTTTCCAGCTTGATCGATCGACCTGAGGGTTCGGCCTGCTCCATCGGTCCAAGACTGGGTTGTCGAGCCGAGTGGATCGATATTCTTGAGAACTAGGACTGTTCCGTACCCAGAGAGAGTATCGGTCGAATCGTGCTGAGTGCACGACCAAGTGGATAGCGTATTGAGTGCTGTCGCACCGGAACCGCGATAGTTATTGAGTTTGCCCGACATGACCGATCGACCTGCGGCATCCGAAATACTGAAGCTGATCTCGTCTTCTGGGCTGACAGTGACAGTTGCTCGGCCAGGGGCTGTTGCACTGAACGAGACCGAGGCTCCGCCACTCGCAGGCGTCGACGCTAGCTTCGCAATCGCGGCAGACAGCGAGACGCTGAACGAGCCAGAACCACCGGTTCCTAGTTTGAGCGCAGAAACTCCGCCAGCGCTATCGAGTCCGACTCCATCGGCCAAATTGTTGTCGTAGAAGTACTGCGTGGTTAGACCAGCGGAAGCTGCAACTCCATTGAGACCTGCAATTGGTGGATTGGCTGGATCCACCAATCCGCGAGGGGAGAGCCAAGTTGTTTGATGGGTGACTCTTCCGAGAGCATCACACTTGGTCGTCGTTTCCGACAGTGTTTTTGCATCGGTGGGATTCGAGAAGTTTCCAACATGGGTGGAGACATCGGAGACTTGGATCGTGTGAACGGTCCGTTTCATGGAATCGGTGTTCACGATGGATCCATGCCCGAGCGGATCGGCGTTCGCTGTTTTCTTATCGCAGCATGAGTCTTCGTAACGAGTCCAAACGTTTCCGCCAAAGTCGGTTCGCGTCGCTTGATGACCACCTAGATCGTAAGTGAAGGATTCGGTAGCTGCGTCTGCAGTACCAGGCGAAACGGTATGGGTTGCAACCAGCCCGCGACCGTTGTAGGTCCATTGTTCGCGGGCTTTATTGGATCCGTTGGTGTCTGTCGAATCGAAGTAGCGCGGGGTGCGAACTTCGATGACATTTCCGGCTGCGTTGTAAAGTGTTTCTGTGCGTGCTTCGAGGGCTGTGCCAAAGGCAGTGATCTTGGCCGTCTCGCGACCTTGGGCATCGTACTCGTACCGAGTCTCGGCCCCGCGACCATCGATGACTTGGACAAGATGACCAGAATTATCGCGGATGGCATCGTGGATAACAAACAATGCGTTCGCCTCGGCATTTCGAACCTGACTCCAAACGGCGGCAAAATCCAAGAAAGTTTGTTCAGGGGTGGTGCACGTTATCGTACGGATCAAGGTTCCGTCACTGGCGCGATAGCCGTAATACTTGCGTCGTCCATAGGGATCCTCGTCAAAAAATAGATCGTTGCCTAGGTATGCCTTCTTCTGACTCTGTATGGAACCAGAGTGCGACGAGACTTTGATTTCGATCGGGCGATTTTTTACGTCGAAGATAACATCGGTTATTGAACCATTGGTTACGACTCGAGATTTGTGCTCGGGAGAGGCCCCTAGATAAGTAAACGTTGAAGTGTGTTTTTGGTTCACATCCCCTACCGTGAAATCGTCCGCGAGTCCATCCAAAATATCCGCATCCAGGGAGGCACCTTCAACGATTTGAGCAATTCGACCAACCGCATCATAGGTCGTTTCTGTAACCACTCCGCCTCGGTTCTTTGACTTAATCAGCTTTCCCTCATTTGGCGAACCTGCTGCAGCGTAAAGCCATTGCTCCGTGCTTCCATCAGGGAAGGTTGTAGCGATTTTGCGGTTGTTCGCGTCGTAGGTGTTTGTTGTAATTCTCCCCTCCGCATCCGTAACTGAAACTAGATTTGAAGAGACATCGTAGGCAAAAAGAATAACGGGTCTTGGCGATCCTGCTGTGTCTGCGGACTCGGTTTGCTTGGTTACCTTCCCCTTTGAATTGTATTCAAAATCCGTGCGATTCATCATCGGTGTAGACGCACTATACATCGGACCGAAGATGGTTTTCAAAAGACCAGCACTTTGATGCCCACTTGGGTAATATTCATTCGTCGTCTTTGAATATGCTGGCGTCTGCACGTCTTGGCCGCTCTGGAATAGCAGTCCTTTTTCCGTCGTGAGGACTCGACCGGAAGCATCGTATGTAAACCTAGTCACTTCGCCGGTTCGCGTCTTTTGGCGAGTCTTTTGCCCAAAAGAATTACGATCGAATTCTTCAACAGTGTAATCCGGCAAGTAGTAAATCTTTGTTCGATTTCCATTGGCGTCGTACTGATTCTGATTTGCAATTCCAGAGCGGTCATAGAGCAATGGAATTCTGCCGTTGTAGAGTGTCGCTAAGCTCGTGCCGTAGGAAGCACCGTAATATGCGGTCTCCATCTGAACTGTGACCGGTCCAAAATTGCCTGATCCTGAGGCGCCGACAGACCAATCGAAAGCTTCATGATTGTTCCCATAGTCTGTTCCTACTACTCCTTTATTTCCACCCATATAGAAGAAATCTTGGCTAACGGCGGGATCTGTCGCTGGTATTCGCATCCAATTGACCCCACCCGTTTCGTTCGCAATCATACGCGTTACGCCAACGGGTTGATTGATAACTGCGGCTTGACCTGCCGTGTTAAGAGACATGTAGTCATTGGTCAAATGAAAGACACGTTTTCCATTGCTCGCAGCCCCATCATCAATTGTAATCGTCGCTGTTTGGGCTACGGGGTCCTGCCCATACTGAATTTCGGAACGCGTTCCATCAGGATACTCGATAGAGGCTAGTGCGTCAGCATTGTAGACAAAATCAGCGTCCCAACCGTCGTTTCGCTGTATTTTTTCTACGACCCACCTGCCGCTTCTCTGAGTTGAAGCATAGTTGAAAGTAAGCGAATTGCCGAATGAATCGACGACAGAATCGATCTGCCATTGGCGGTCGGGAGAGCTAGACAGCTGCTGCGCATCGAACGACTTGTAGTTTATCTGGAATCCAGCGCCATCTCTACCAATCCGGCTCTTCAATCTGCCAGACAAGGACTGAGTCGCTGGGCTCGAGTCTAGATCAATGAGCTCAAACCTCTCCTTAGCACCGGTCCAATGCTCTGCTTCAACGACGGTTGCCTGAGAAATCGACTGTACAGCTACGCCCGAAGAATTGTACATCTTGATGCTCTTTGCATGACTGTTTCTGCTGTCCGTCAAAATTCCGTCTAAGGGATCACCTTCGAGCCCATCGGCAAACTTAAAGTTTCGCTGCGATAACACATCGAAGTACATGATCACCAAGCCGTAAGCCTCGGGAAAGACTTGCACTTGGCTATCGAATTGACTAAAGAATCCAGGCGAAAACGAACTGTTATTTGCGCGATTCTGAGGCAACCAAATTCGCGAAGGCTGCAAAGCAAGCAAATCATTTGGGACGTTCGATGGTCCAGCAGATAGTGTTGGGCCACAGGTATTGCCACAGCCGCTTCCAACACCACTCCCACCCCCGCTACAACCGCAATCCGATGGAACTAATCCTTGTGGGATTTGATTTGTGTTTCCCGGCCAATTGTTGTACTGCTGATAGATGCAATGAGTGTAATCCTTATCGGTTCCGCCGTATCCAATAGGATTCCCTGGCCCAAATCCAGGAGTCGAGGACCGAATAGGCGAGTTAGATAGAGCGCCACTGCCGTTTCCACCATATGGATTTCCTCCATATCCACCTCCGTAACCGGAACCGCCACCGCCACCATACTGTGCAATGCATGCAGCCCAATCAACTAGGGTTATAAAAATACAGCCTAGTACAGATACAAACCGTGCTGATCGCCTATTCATTGCAAGGCTCCTTAATAAGATGTAACCAACAAATGCTGGGACTAGTTCTTTGCTTGAATTGTGTTCAAAGTCTCCACCGAAACAACGAAAGTTACTTGTCCGCTATTGGTCGGACTTCCCGCGAGGATTTGTACTTCATCTACAGTTCCGCCAGATGCAGTGTAAGTCGCAGCCGCATAACCGTTTTCATCCGCGACGACCGTCGTGCTCGTCAAGCCCTCCTCAAAACTTCCGAGAGATTGGCTAGTGAATGTTACCGGCGCGAATACGCTGGAGTTGACTCCCAGCCGCACAGTCTCCCCTTGTTTGACTCTATGGAATCGAGCCCCAGCTGTTTGTAGAGGTACGATATCTTTTCCCGGTTGAGCTGTGGCGAAAACTCTACCAGGCTCAACTATTTTTGCATACTCGGTCGCGTAGGCCTTTGGGGCGTCGTTAAAAGCCTTTGAATCGAACGACTTGGGAACAACAAATGAACTAAAGCGTGCGGGATCAGATCTTTCAATCAATGATTGATGTACGTTTAGAACCTTACTATTCGATTCTGGGAGCAGTTCTTTTGAGAACCCGTGAGACCGAACCAACACAGGAATCTGCGATAAGTTATCGATACGAGGCTGAATATCAGTGGACGGGCGAAGGACTCCCCCGACTAATGCGTAGCCATCTCTCGAATCAAACTCGTCTGATTGGGACTCAGTTACCGCGGACATTGAACCGCTCGTGGAATTCTCTTTTTTGGGAATGCACAAGAACCAGAGCGTCGCACCAAATAGCGCCAAAACAAGAATGAGAAATGGGATTTTTTTCGTTGCCATTCGCGTGCAAGGCCTCAATGGAAGTAAAAAGTTAAAATTCGCGCACGTTAGAACGTCGATGTCTTTCGAAACGGAAAATCACGTCGTTGACGTCTAAGACCGCCAATGACAACGCTTCGCATAACGTTCTCGACAATAACTCATCGGTTTTAGAATTCGGGGTAATGGCGACGGTTCGGGCTTATGCGAATCGGAGCCGCGTTTCGTGCAAGGTGTGTCGTTTGGACTCACCTAACGGATTCAGTCTATGAGTTCTGAAACCGAAAGCAATACCAGCAAAAGCATTTTTACAAGAAATTCTTTTTTTGCGTTTTTGATGATCGGAATGCCATATGGGGTATTGATTTTCGAGTGTCAATTCGGAGCAGTTGTGGTTGAAGTCTAGTGTATGCGTGAATGGCACTCGGGTGCAGTTCGGTGTTCGTTGATGGGTGCGTGCTTGTGGTGGCAATAGAAAGGTAGAAAGGGGCCACCCACTACAATGGACCCTCATCCACAGCTTGTGGTTCATGGTGAGACGTTGGGTGCTTTGAAGGATCGCAGGTAGGATCTGCGAAATGCCCTCGCGAAGAGAATTGGTGATTGCGCCCGGTTGCTGCCTGTGGCGAAGCCACTAAACCGGGGCTAGCGCCCAACGGCTCATTAAATCAGCAGTCTCCGAAACAGGGCGGGGGTAGATGAGGAGACAGGTGATGGGCCTCGCCGAAAGTGGGAGCTAGAAGAGAAGTGGTGGCCTCTATAAAAACGGGGCGAAGAGTCCCTCGCTCACGCTCTCACGCTTCGGGTTGTGATTTAATCAGCAGCCTCAAAGTGGGCGAGTAGGAACATACAGAGAAAGAGCAGGAAGAAGTATAGATAGATAGAAGAAGTGATGGTTCAGGACATCCCTCCCCTCGCTTCGCTCGACCCTCCCAAAAAGGAGGATGGCTCCTGATCTACTTCATCAGTAGCGATGAGCTGGCTGGGTAGTTGTGACCGTCGCCGGCGGCATTCGCGCTGTGACGCGATAATTGCTTGAGATCGCGGAAACGGTCTTCTTCCAAAATGACTGGCCGCAAGAAGATGAACAACGAATTGTCGCGTGTATTATCAATCGATAAACTTGACAACTGCCTAATGATTGGGATTCGTTCTAGATACGGTATGCCGTTGAACGTTGAACTCACGTTCTTTTGCGTTAATCCGCCAACAATGATCGTGTATCCATCGGGGACCGTTACACGTGAAGTGATCTCGTTGGTTTGCCTGGGTGGCGGAACGCCTGCAGAACCTGGCCCTGTAAACGAATTCAAGGTCACGATGTAATCTAGATTGACATGTTGCCCCTCGCTGATCGTAGGTGTTACCGTAATCGTCGTACCCGCTTTTGCGAAACCTGCAAAACTGGTTGTTGCGACCGTTTGAGAAGCGTTCACGCTCGTAAAGGGGACTTCGTTGACACTCTCCAGGGTGCCTTCGGCGTTGTCGTCCACAAGAATTTTGGGAACGGAAAGAACGCGTGCTCTGCGATGGGTGGCGAGTGCTCTGACGACGACGTCGGCTGTATCAGGATCGACCAGGGCTGCATTGAAGCCATTTCCAGGCGTTATCGCAAGCGCACCTGTTGTCGGCGTAACCGTGCTCAATCCGTAGCTACTGAAAGCAAATAGTTTCTTCAATCCGGAACGGTCTCCACCCGAAACCTCGACACCGAGCGTGTAGTCGTCGGTGGTATCGATCACGACAATTCGTGCTTCGATCATGACTTGCGGACGTCGTTTGTCTAGGAATTCGATCAACTGTTGGTAGGCTTGCTGAACCTCTGGCTCTCCGATGATGATCAAAGCGTTGCTACCGACGTCTGCTGTCACTTGTGCGTTTCCAAGTGGAGATTGTATTCCTCGTTGAAAATTAGGCTGACCTCCATAGATTGGAAAGTTGCCTAATGGGTACGCATATGGGTTTCCATAGGGAATTCCAACATTGCCATATAGATTGTTGTTGATTCCCGCGTCCAGTGGATTTTCTACGCCGAGGTTTCCATTTTGACGAACATTGCCATTGTCCACCAAGCCATTTCGAAGAGCAGGTGGTTGTGGAGGGAGAAGTCCGGGTTGGGCGTTATTGGCACCGACGAGGAATGGGTTATTTTGACCAGGAAGTGCTCGATCATTGGTAGTCCGCGATCGCTGACTGGAGCGACCGTTCGTGGCCGGTCCTCCAAACGGTGAGGCACCAAATCCGCCTTGGAGACTGTTCAAAGTCTCAAGGATATCTTGGACCGGAACGTTCTTGATTTTATAGAATCGAATGGGGCTTTGCTTGGCGCTGGTTTCTCGCGTATCGATTTGAGGAACGATTCTCGATAGTTGTTGTTGAAACGATTCGATCGTAGTAACGACCAACCCGGAGCCTTCGACACGTGCGTCGAAGATTGGGCGCGGTGTCATCGATTCGACCATTGGCTGAAGCACATCCAACAACTGCTTGGGTGACAAGAACTGAGGTCGATAGGTTTGCGTTGTGGTGGTAAGGGGGATATCAAGGCTCTTCAGCAATTCGACAGCTGCATCGATTCGGGATGGCAAGCCGACCATGATGAGTTGGTTCATGCGTCGGTCGATGGCGATTTCAATGCCTGGAGCAGAAGCCACCGTTCGATTCGAAGTGTTCGCTGTAGTATTGGATTGGGGCATGGATCCAGGTGAACCACCTGATTCGGTCCGCGAGCGAGCCTCTAGAATGAGTGTCAGTTGTTCGGCAGCATCCTCGATCGATATGTGCTTGACCGGAACGAAGCGAATCGTCGACGTAAATTGCTCTGCGTCTAGGAGTTCGATAAGCCGTTGAATGCGACGGAGGTTGGAAGCTACGTCTGTAACAATGAGTGTTCGATTGGCGGCGACTGGGATACTGTTGGCTCCAGGTGCAGTCAAGAAAGGCTGGACCAGAGTCATGATTTGGTTTGGATCGGCACGCTTTAGCAGAAAGACTTGCGTCACAGGGGTGGCAGCTCCCATCTCGGCAATGACTTCCTGCGGAGTGGCCGAAATCGCAACCTTTGGGATGTTGGCGCTGGATGTAATTCGGAACCAGCCTTTGGTCTCGGTTTCGATCATGACAAGATCGTTGATCTTTAGGACGCTGTGTAGCAGGTCCATCAAACTAGCAACCGGCACTTCGTCTGGCACTTGTAGGAAGATCTTTTTCTGTGCTAATGATTCATCGTACAGAAAGCGAATCTTTAATCGTTGACTAACATATTCAATCAACGTGCCTATCGGAGTTTCACCTTTCAAGTTTAGTTTGACTGTTCCTGGAGCAAGCGGAGTTGGTGATTCTCCACCGGGTGGCTGTGCAGAAACGCGCGGTGCGTGAACGAGCAGGACAATCATCCATGAAGCAAAGTTTGCACAAAGTAATAGTCGAAGCCAGTGTTGCGGGGCGGTATTCATCGATTGCCCTCCAAGACAGGTGGGCTTGGATAAATAGGCCATGGTTGCTGGGCTGCTTCAAATGCTGCCGACTGTACTCCATTGCTATACGACTGTACTCCATTGCTGTTTGTCTGCACGCCATTGCTGTTGGGAAACGGCAGACCCAACGTAGACGGAGCCATGGGACTGAGGATAGCTTGATCTGGTATTTGTATGGGGGGCGCCACCATTTGGTTGGTTTGAGGTGGTGCCAATGGCGAGGGTAGTAATTCCTGACGAGAGGGGATGGGTGAAACGTTTACGTTTGGTAGCGAGTCGGTTTGGCCTCCAAGGTTTAAATTGGAAGGTGAGTTTGGTTGCGGAGCTAGCAAAATAGTTTCGGGTGGGATGGAATCGAACGACATTGTGGCAGGCACAGTCTGCGACGAGTCGATGGGTATGAAATCGAGCCGATATCGTGTCGCTAACAATTCTTCTGCCCATTGGACCCAGTCTGGACGTGAGTCGATAAAGACCAAGTGACGAAGTAGTGCGTTTACATCGCTGGGGTCTGCTTCTAACTTGATAAGAGTTCGAGCGAGATTTCCTGCGGCGACAGGATCATTCGGAGATGTTTCCAAAGCACGTCGATAATAGTCGGCCGCCTCCTCAAGACGATCTGCCTCCTCGTGTACTAGACCTAAATTGATGAGGGGTTCGATCCTGTTCGGAGCTAGCTCGGAAGCCCGCTGAAACTCCCAGGCCGCTTGGTACAGTTCCCTTCGTGCGAGATGCATGTTACCAACGTTATTGTGTGCAGCCGCTGATCGTGGATCGCTATTTAATGCGCGTTGGAAATGCGATTCAGCTTTAGCGATTTTTCCTTTTGAAAAATAGCGAAGGCCACGGTTGTTATGTTTGGTCGATACTGGCGAGACGTTGTTGAGATCATCCCCTTCGACAACCGAATCAAACCTGCTTTCGAGAAAGTCTGATTGACAGCCTGCACCTATCAGAAGCAATCCAAAGGAGAGTCTGAGCAGTGGAAAGTGATTGAAGTGTTGCGACGGCGTATTGTCGTTCACTGGTTAGGCGTCCTGCCCATTTGGCACATGTCCGAGCGATGGAATCAGATCTATCGATTCTTTGGACTTGTTGCATTTTTGGAAAGTTGCGTCAATGTCAACGTTGCATCCCACCGTTCTACGTCGCTGTTGATCGATTGCTTGCTAACCCGCAAGTCTATTCCAGAGCAGATCATACCGCCGGGTAATTCCTGGGTAGCAATGAAAGCAAAGAGCTCCCTGAGAGAAATAGATCGAAACGTGACAGCCGAGTCGTCCCTCGAAAAATTTGTGCGTTGAATCTGAGATTTTCCAATTATTCTGAGATCCGTCATCAAAGACTCATCTAGTTTGATGCTCGTCATACCTTTTCGGACACGGGACAGAACCGCTTCCTGTCCTAAGGCCTCGCGAGAGTCGGGAATTAGTTGGTCTTTCACCTCTCGTATGCTGGCACATAGTTTTTGACTCTCTCGAAGCGACGACTCACTGCGCAAGTTCGTGTCGACCGCGGATTGCAATTGCATTGCGGAAAATGGAACGGTTGCTAGCAAAAGCACCAACACACCAAGCAGCATGAGGAATAAGGAAGGGGTTCGTCGCATCATGGTCGTTGCACCTGAGCGGTCGAGCTAGGACTTAAGGTATTGGTTTTCGGAATAGGATCGACCTTTAATGGCATCGGCGGATTCTTTAGTGTCAACTTTTCAATACGAATAATGAAGCCGTCAGCCATGGTGGTCACGTTAGGCTGTTGAAATTCGAAACCACCTTTCCTAATAGACTGAACGATGGCTTCGAATCCGTCTAGTTTTCGCGTGGCACCTTCTACCAGAGCGATCTGCGTCGATTTCGATTGAACGGTATCAATTCGAAAAACTTCATCGCTCGGCAAACTGTTTAGTAGACGTACTAGGGGTGGCAATGAAGATTCGATGGGTGGGGCATCCTGCAGTTCTTCCAGACTAGACTTTATCTTTTTCCACTCGCTACGAAGCCTACCACGTACGTCTGTTGGCACGCGTTCACCGGGATATAGTTTACGAAATTCGACGTCTTGCGCTATGTCGCTATCGTTTGCAGACTTGGATAGATGGCTCGCTTTCCACCAAAGGCCAGCATGGAGGATAGCCATCGCGAGAACCATCAGCGATAGGAATGCGAGGATGGAGTATCTCAGTGGAGCGAAAGGTTCTTTCGTCGGCAGTTTGTCACCACGAAAATCAAGCATCGGAATGTGTGTTCCTCGAACGATTCGATCCGAGAAATCACTAGCTAATTGGCATTGGTTCTGTTGGTCTTCGACGATAATCTCACGACTCAGTTGGTGTAGTTCACGCATGAGTCCGTCAATATTCGAGGGC
Source organism: uncultured Pirellula sp. (assembly GCA_903858115.1). Taxonomy (GTDB): domain Bacteria; phylum Planctomycetota; class Planctomycetia; order Pirellulales; family Pirellulaceae; genus JBKCUI01. The sequence continues at coordinate 10,518 of CAIOHR010000004.1, forward strand.
GACACCATTACGATCGGCAATTGAGTGACTAGCCCAGCGCCCAGCAGGGCATTTTCGTTGCTCGACGAGCTTACTTGATGCAACTCGGGAATGATATCGTTGGTACCTAACCATTGCCAATGCACAGGCACTGAATCCCTGACAGCGACAAGGTCCCAGCCGTCGGTGTCACTTTTCATCAAGCAATCGAACGAAGATATTTGTAACTTGAGAATGAGTTCATCGACCGCGAGCAAAGCCAAACTAGACACGGATGCAATCCAATGATGATTCTGTTCGCAGTGTATTGCCGCATCAAGGATCGGTTGCCGTCGGGTGACTACGATCAGCGAAGATCCACTCATTCGGCGATGGGACCTCAAAGATGATACGATCATATCCTCGGCGTCTAATGGCAACTGCTCTTCGACGAGGAATTCTAATTGGCGAGGAAGTTGCTCAGAAGTGTCGCAAACAACCGCGGAAGGCAATGGCCAGCAATCAATGGATCTGATTGCCAATACAACTGGTTTCTTCGGGTGGACCGAGAAACCAAGGAAGCGATCTACGTTGGATAGGATGGGCGAGTTCGATAGGGATTGCAAGGTAGCTTCGTTGCAATCTTCGACTGATAATACAACGCTCATCACTGCAATTCTCCGATCTCGAGCACTTGAGACTCTGGACCTCGCACCAATTTTACCTCTCGCGAAGAAATACTATCCACAACTGGTGAGTTAGCGGAGTCCTCAATTTTTTCACCTTTCCGGATCAAGACGACGGTGTTGTCTTGTTTCTTCAAGAATGCAAAACAATAACTTGGGTCGCTATCTTGAATTGTTCCGACCAGGGAACCGGTAAACAAAACGGTCGGAGCCAATTGTTTAGGTTCAGGAACGAGCGGCTTGGGTGATGGTGGAGGCGGAATCGGAGGATTCATTCTTTGTAGTTTGATCGAGCTAGCCGCTACCAAATCCTCCGAGGTTAGAGTCTCACTTTTCGTACGCGACTTCTCAAGGCGAATCACCGTATCCGTGCCGAAATTACTGGGTTGCGTTTCAGCATCATTCACGTTTGCAGAGGTAAGCCAATTCAATGTTATTGGCGTTACGGAAACGAAAAAAGCACCAATCGCGATACCTGTCGCCCAAAGCAATCGATTTTTCGCACGCCAAGCCAAACTCATACGCAATTGCTTAGGGATAAAGGGAAAGATAAACGATTGATTTGAGGCTACTCCGCATCTTTGACTCTGTCGAGTGCAGCCGATGGGTTGCAAATCGTTTTTCCACTTGTAAATCGTTAAATAAAGAAGTCTGAGCGGTACGCAAGAAAGTGATTTGACGCCGAATACACGAGAAATTCTGGCGAAAAACGGATCTACATTGTTGACCTAGCTTTTTGTGCACGCGCTGTATCAGTAATGCTTGGTAAGTACCGTATCCTTGATCCCGCCAAATCGAAGAGCATAGCGATTTCTTCAGCATGAATGTTGACGCAAAGAAATAGCAGAGATGGTTACATCGATGCTCGCATCGTGACTCGCTCCACCTCTTCGCGGGTGGTCAGCCCTTCTTCAATCTTGATCTCTCCTGCTTTTGATAAGAGCTGCATCCCCTTAGATGCGGCTTCGTCTCTTAAAAGGGTCGAATGCGAACGCCTCGTGATCAACCCACGCAAGGATTCGTCGATAATCATGAGTTCATAGATTCCCAGCCGGCCACGATAACCTGTACCACGACAGCTAGAACAACCAGAACATTGGTAGAGTCGGCTATCTCCATCTGATGCTCGAATCTCATTTCGGCAGTCAGGGCACATTCGCCGTACCAAACGTTGGGCTAGAACGGCCACTAAACTACTAGACAGTAGATACGGTTCGATCCCTAAATCAATCATCCGGGTAACTGCACTTGCGGCGTCGTTCGTATGCAAAGTGCTGAAGACTAGGTGACCCGTCAGAGCAGCCTGGACTGCCATCATCGCAGTTTCTGCATCGCGAATCTCACCGACCATGATGATATCTGGATCTTGACGAAGTACACTGCGCAATCCACTCGCGAATGTCATCCCCTTTTTGAGGTTTATCTGAGTCTGTGAGATTCCCTCCAATTGATACTCAATCGGATCCTCTAGAGTCACGGCGTTGCGTTCCTTTGTATCAAGCTCACCGAGGGCGGAGTACAACGTGGTGCTTTTGCCACTTCCCGTTGGGCCCGTAACCAAGATCAACCCGTGCTCTACCGAGATTGCCTTGCGAAACCGTGCTAAGGAAAGCGGATCCATACCCAATTCTGGCAATCGATATAGACGAGCACTTTTGTCGAGCAATCGAACCACGATACGCTCTCCGTGGCTCGATGGTAACGAAGCGATTCGCAGATCGATGACACGCTTTCCTACATGGACCGTTGCGCGGCCGTCTTGCGGCAATCGCTTTTCTGCAATATCCATCCGTCCGGCAACCTTTATCCGCGTCAAAATTTCTTCTTGGAGCGATTTCGGAATTTCCCTTGCATCGAATAACACGCCATCCAGCCTCATTCGCACGATGAGTTCGTTCTCGGTTGGCTGGAAATGAATGTCCGAAGCCTGATTCTGCACTGCGTCAAAGAGGATCCGATTCACCAATTCGATTACAGGTGTCGCAGACTGGTCTTGCAGTAGATCATTTGTATCGTCGGCTGGAGTTAGTACTGCGCCTGCAAAGTTCTCCGCTGAATTGGCGATCTCTGGTTCCGTCAATGTTGAACGATGTGATTCGAACAACTCATTGATACAGGAATCGAGCTCCAATTCCGAAACCTCGATGCTCGCAAGAGGCACACCAAGAGATCGTCTTACAATGTCGACAACAAAAGACTTCGTACTTGCAGTCTTCAGGATTCTATTTGCATTTTCGACGTGCGTCGCCGCACCAAGACATACGCGATGCTTTCGGCAATAGTCGATATCCACTCGAGACATAAACCGCCCGACGAGATGCAGTATCGATTCGTTGAAATCCGTTTCCATACTTTAATCAACAGCCCAATCGAGCTTGTGTTCCCACGGTCCGCACCGCAACAGCAAAGGTTCTGATACGCGAAGTGATTGCAAAGTCTCCAGCGTCAAATTAATTTGCAACACTCGCATCGGCCCTGTTTTGGCTTCTGGTTCGAGCGTCAATTCACAAGGGATTGGACTCCACTTTCCTAAACTGTCTTTTTTCTCTATCGATAGAGAATTCCCCTTCATTAACTCAGCAGAAAAGCGGATGCTTCGCACTCGCAACTTCGCATTGCACTGCTTGCTCGTTTTTTGAAAAAATAGTTTCGACGGTTCTGTGATCGTACGATTGACGAAGGTAACTGGAAGACTCAACGAACTTGACTTTCCGTTTGCCTCGGTAACTTCCACAATGAAAGTCGATCGAATCGTCGGTTCCGACGTATTCTTAGGATCGACTTCGATGCGAAGACTACCAGACTGTCCGTCAATGGAATGGAGTTCACTTTCGACCACTTCCGCGCCATAGGTCTTGATCCGGAGTTTGTTCAATTCAATGCCTTTGTTTGTTGCGCGAACAGGAATCGTAATGGAATGCTTCTCCTCGCGATCGATCGAAACCACTTTATGCTCCAATTCCATGGGAAGCATAACAGTTGATTTCACATTCGCTAGAAATCTAGCATTTCCTCGTTCATCCCAGAACACGATTTGCTTTTTGAGATCCTCTTGCTGCCGAGGCATCACGACACGAAGGAGCAACTCCACGGTTTCACCGCTTGCGATCGCTAAGTTACTAGGCACCCCCGTTATGCAACCGCACGAGACGGTCATTCTCGGTAGATCAATCGGTACAGCAGAGTGGTTGCATATCGTCCATTGAATTGCGATCTCCGAGTTGCAAAGCTGCTTTCCCAAGTCCAACACGCACTCAAACGCAGATGCTTCTTGGATTTTGTCAATTTCTGTCTTCAGCTTTATCTTCGAAGAAAAATCAATGGATGTAGGGACTGGATCTACTGCATTAAATTCTTGTACCAAGCATTCACAACCGTAAAGTCGTCCCGAACCTACGAATCTGCTACAATCAGACTCAATTCCAATCGCGAGCCCCAAAGCGACGATTATCCATAGTTTGTGATACATGCCGGGCTCTCCCATCACGAAAACGTCCCACAAAGTGTGTTCCTAGCTGATCACGGTAGATTATGCCAGTCTTTGAGTATAGAGCCAAGCATTCTAGCGGCAAAAAAGCGACTGGTACCGTTGTCGCCGAAACGCCAAGACAAGCCCGAAATCAGTTACGCAACAGTGGCTTCATTATCGAAGCTTTGCGAGCTATCTCAATCTCCGACAATGCTCCATCGGCAACTCCTTCGTCCGATCGAAAGAATCTTCGCAACCCTCTTCAAGTTATTTCTCAGTGGTTGGCGCACCAGAATGGTCGTCGCCTCAGCAAAAAGGTTTCATGGTTTACACGCGAAATGGCGACTTTGCTTCGAGTTGGAACACCGATGGTCGACGCACTTCAATTAAGTATCGACCAAGCGAAAGGGTCTTTTCGCAACTACCTACTCGACATTCGTGGCTACATTGTTAGCGGAAACTCCCTGGGTTTCGCATTACGTCGCCATCCGAATGTTTTTGATTCAGTCCTGTGTGAAATGATCACAGTAGGAGAACAGTCCGGAGCATTGCAAAGTGTACTCTTGCAAGCGGCCGAGTACCGAGAACAAAAGGACAAATTGAAGGACCGAGTACTATCTGCTTTGCTCTATCCGGCATTAGTGTTCGTATTGAGTATTTTCGTGACAGTATTCTTAATGACCGTTGTCGTCCCAACGCTGATCAGTAGCTTAGTTGAAATGCAAAGGGAACTTCCCTGGCCAACACGTGTTCTCAAATTTGCAAGTGATACTCTTCTGCAGTACGGAACGATTCTCTTGGCTGGTGGTTCCATCGCAATCATTTGCTTTGCAGTTATGGCTAGACGAGAACTAGGTCGCAAAGCTATTGACCGAATGTTGCTACGAATGCCGCTGGTCGGAAACTTGATCGTGAAACAAGATAGCGCTCGGCTCTGCATGATAACCGCTACTCTCGTCAAATCTGGAGTTGAGCTTGTTCGAGCTCTCGAGATTTCTCAAAGAGCCGTTCGCAATAGCGTCATTGCTCGCGTAATTTCCGATGCCAGAGACAAGGTCGCATCCGGTTCGGAATTGGGAACTGCTCTTAGCACAGGAGCCGTGTTGCCGCCAGCACTCGTTCAAGTGTTTTCCTTGGGACAGAACACGGGACAGCTAGAAGAGTTGCTTTTCCAGCTCGCGAACGACTACAATCATCAAGTCAACACGCTTGCCGATAGGTTGACGACCATCATGGAGCCTGTCCTTATCGTAGGGCTTTCCATCATTGTTGGCTTTATTCTGATGGCGACACTCTTACCGATACTGGAAACCGGAAATGCCCTCACCGAAATCTAGATTCCGACTGGCTTTTACACTTGTCGAATTAATGGTTGTTCTCGTTATCCTAGCCCTGCTTTCGGGTGTGGTAACCGTTAGCGTCCAAACGTATCTTTTACGAAGCAAACAGAGCGTTGCTAAAATTGAGATTAGCAAAATGATGCAAGCCATCGACGTGTTCTACGCGACGATGAACCGGTATCCTACCAATGCAGAGGGGCTGGCCATACTTGCAACGAAATCAGACGAGTTCCCAGATGCGCTTTTGAAATCCCTCTCCAATGACCCATGGGGAAATCCCTACGAGTATCGTAGTCCAGGTGTCGTGGATGATTTCGAGATTCTATGTTTCGGCAACGATCGACGCGAAGGTGGAACGGGCAAAGACAAAGACATAACCAGCATGGAATTGTCCAGAGCAAGAAAGCCAGCCCCATGAGGCCAACCCAATTCAGTGGACGAGTTACCAGCGGCTTTACATTGGTCGAGATAGTAGCCGTCCTCACGATCCTGGGTTTGGCGGCGAGTATCGTTACTGTTCGATTCGCATCTCCACTTCGCGACGCTAGAGTTCGATCAACCGTCGAACAGTGGAGGGCGACCGATCTAATGGCGCGTCATTGGAGCCGTGAGGACAGTGTAAACGTCGCTCTAGAGGTCCATTCGAATCAAACGATTGTTCGTATCGTCGATAGTGCAGGAAAGACACTCCGATCTTTGACCGTTGATTCGCCTCTGAAGGTTATTTTGCTCGATCGAACAGCTCAATCAATCGATCAGTTAACGTATTCTCCCAGGATGGGCTGCCCCGACTATCGACTGATCGTTTCAGAAGGAAACGTAGTGCGATCCTTGGATGTTGCTGGAGGAACGGGGAATGTTCGTTCGAAGTAGAGATTGCTTACCAAGCAAAGTTTTGTCGCAATCTCGGCTGGGGATCACGTTGCTGGAAGTGGTCGTTGGTTTGGTACTGCTCGGAACCCTGTTAACCGCGATATTGATAAGCTCCGGAAAGCTACACCAGCAGCAGAAAATCGTATTGAAAAAGATTGAAGCGGTTGAACTTCTTGACGAATTGATTGCAAGTTTTTTTCGAGAGGGTTTTCCAGCGTTAGATTCGATCGGTGACATGAACGCTCAGGGTGATTTATACTGGCGTCTTTCAGGTGCACCGTGCTCAATCGCACCAGATCGATTGACAGTGTGTCGCTGTAGTGTCATTCTTCGCGATTCAATGAGCCAATCACCAGAGCGCCAACTGGCTTCCGTGGAACTGCTCGTTTCCAACAATTCCATCGGCAGACGACCATGAGAGAGCTGTCCACACGACGAGGAGTTACGCTCATCGAAGCTGTCGTAGCGTTGGCACTTGGTTCGATGTTGTTAGTGGCCATCAGCGGTGTATTGTCCAGTATGGCAGGTATGCGGAAACGCTCCGAATCGGTAGATTCCCGTGAGTGGCTCTATGCCCTCGATCGCATTCTGTGGAACGATCTGGCCCAAGCGAGTAGTGTTGGTCTGGACAAAGGAGTTCTCCTGTTGATAGTCCCGCCAATGCGAGGAACTGGAAAAGAAGCGAATGCTGTTACCTATACTTTATATACACTTGCTGATTCCTCTCAATCGCTCGTTCGAACTGTCTACTCGTCTTCTGCGGTATCAAGCGATCCGCTTGACGTACGAACCCTGGTATGGGGCGTCGAGCAAATCTCCTTTGAAAGAATTGACGACAATGGCGTCGATCAACCATTACCACGACTGCTCGGTCCTGCGCCGCGTGGTTTCCACTACCGCATACTCAGGACAGGTGCTTCTCCTTTGGATCGCCAGATAACCGTACGATGAAAGCAAAAAGACGCGGCGTAATCTTAGTCATTGTTCTGTTGATGCTTGCGTTGGCGGCTACGATCGCCGCACAAGTGGCATCGCATACGATTCGGCTGACCGCGCAAGCAGCAAGTTCGGAACGTGAAATGCGAGAACGATGGGCCATTGTCAGTCTACGAAGAACTATACTTCAGAACGCCGCCTCCCTTTTGACGTCTGAAGACCCCATGCAGAACCAGTCTCGATTTCTTGCCAAAAGAGAAGATTTCATTGTTCTGGCAGGCAGTCGCTATCAAATGATTTTGCAAGATGAATCGAGCAAGATTCCAGTCTCTCGCGTGATGCAGAGCTTTGGCCCACTCGAATCGAAGCAGTTTCTTCGGCAGTTTGTGAGGACGGGACCGATTCTACAGCCTGTCATTCCCAAAAGTCCCACACAATGGCAAGAGGTAGTCGACACGGACAGACTACCTGCCAATCTGTTAGGGAATACGATGAAGGAAGTCGGACGTCACTTAACACTTTGGTCAGATGGTCGAATCAACGTAATGACGGCAGATCTCGTTGTATTGGATGCGGTATGGCAAGCTCAATTCAAAGCATCGATTCCTGAAACCTTTCTCGCCGTTCGTGAAGGTACATTGGGGAACAACAGAGAGAACATGTGGTCCAACCTTGGGCTGAGCGAAAAGGAATTGGCTTTCGCTAACTCATGGTTCAAGACGGTTTCAAGTTGCCACTCACTCTGGCTGTCGCGAGAGGTACCTGGCCGAGATCGTACCCTAACCGCCTTGTATGTTCGGCGAGGCGAACAGGGCTTCTCGGACGAACATTTTGGTATCCATCCGTAACTGGATTCTAAAACTCTGCATTTGACTGAATGAATCAAGAGGTCGCGAGCCCCCAGTGAATAGAATGATCGTGTGGTTCAGTTGAATTGCTATGGATATAATTCGTGTGTTTACGGAGGTACTCATGGTTGACGCTATCCGAAATCAAAAGTCGTACGATCATCGACTCAAGGAACTCGTTTGCAGGGATTTTCGTTGCACATTTGTGTCGGAGAGATTGTAGTTATCCCTTGTTCGTGGGCGTTATCCCTGAATTTTGGTCTGTTGTCCCTGCTGAGTCAATTCAGTTGTCCCGGTTCGCGAAGCAATTATACCGGTTTGGAGCAACCGGGCGATAAACAACTTCCCCGGTTGATTGATACATCGCATTAGTAAGTACAGGGCTCAAGCCTGAATCGGTTTTGGTGGTTTAGGAACGTTGTGGCCAGGGTGGCCTGGGGGAAGATTGTTGGGCCAGGAGTATCCGGGAGGTAAGTAGTAGGGATGATCGACCGGCAATCTCGGCCATGTGTAGATCGGAGGCGGGTACAAGATCTCTGGTGGTGGTGATGGCTTGGGAGGCCAATCTAGATATGGTGGCCACCAATCGGGCCGTGGACCAAAGCCAACAGACGAGCCTTCGTCATCTTCTCCTTCGCTTCCACTCGATGATCCTGGAGGATCTGGTGGTGGCAACTGCGGCGTCTTCGGTGGTTCAAATGGTGAAACTGGCCAACCAGGCGGGCGAGGTCCACTCGGATCGAAAGGGCCATTGGGCTTCGTCATAAACTGCACTCCTTCTGTTAGAACTGCTTGATCAATTAACGTGTTTTGTTTCGGGCATCACATGTGTTCCAGGAACTCATGCGCCCGTATCTTCTGCGCGTGAACTTTGTTAGGCGTGGACGATGGCTCCACCGGGATATCGCATGGATTGAAAGCCATGTTTGCGCAAGCCCATCGCACGGAACTTGGGTCTGGCTCGCAAAGCTCCGTACGGCTTCGCCGCTACATGGTCGTGGACTACGGAGCAATCGAGCGCAACAGCGATTTGCAAATGCTCGATCAACGAGGCACGATAGAAGAACTCCCAGTGCTCGTAGGTTTTGATTTCGTCATCCCAGCGAACGCGGGCGATCGTTTCGCGTCGCGCAAGAAACGAGTTACTAACCATGTCGCACCAGCAAGTCTCACCGATTCGCGTGTATTCGCCTCGATGCATCCAGATCCGTTTCCGATTCTTCAGCGGACTGAGCATCATGGGTTGGCCACCGTCACCTTGACGCACGGCAAGAATATCGAGTTCATACTCAAAAAATCGTTCGTACACTCGGTCGAGATGGAGCTCGGGTGTCACGATTTGATCATCGTCGAGCAAGAAGATGAGTTCAGTATCAGCCGCATCGATGGCTGTGTTACGTCCTAAGCCGACTCCGACGTCGTGCTGTTCAAGATCGATCACACGGCAGTGTTTGGCTGTCTCTGGATACTTGCGAGAGAACCGATACTCAGGAACACCGTCGTCTACAACGATGATCTTGGGTGAGTCGAACTCTTTGCACAACGATTGGACCAGCCGATGACATGCCCACGGGCGGTGAATGGTCTTGATGCAGAAGGTGATTTCGTCGAGATTCATAGTTCACCCAAACTTTCGTAATTGAGGATTGACGTGCGATACGGCAGAGTTGATCTCTTCGAGAGTGGGTTCGATTCCCAAGAAGTCGATCAAACGCAGAATCTCGCCTTCTGGATCTTCGGTAAGCTTTGCAAAATCAATGCGATGCACTGGCACATCTGGATGCTCGCGGATGAAAGATTCGCGATACTCAAGCAGGGAGCATTGCAATCGCTCGCACTCCACGTCGGATGCTGCGAACCACTCTCCGGGATGTCTTCGGCTGCGGTCTTGCAACGATCGAATCGATGCTTCGATCGGGCGATCGACTGCGATAATGCGCAGGGATGGACCTATTGCAGTATGCAAATGCCGAGCGAACCGACACAAGTGTGGGTACTTGCCGCCAGCTACAGTCCGGTCCCGTACGGCTTCGGATTTTCGAGCGACCACCCAAGCCTTGAGTTGCTTTGTCAGTTGCTCATCGTTGGTCGTCGGGTTCGTTGCAGGGAAACGCATGGCCTTTTCACAGAGTTGGGCTAGTCCGACCGCTTCGCCTCCTCCTGTCGCTTCGTAGCCGCCGAGTTCGTTGCCCATGTGAACGCCCAGATGGTGCATGACCATCGCAACGCAACTGGTGCCACTGCGATGAGGACCGAGGACGGCGAAGAAGGGAGCGTCGCTATGTTCGGCGTTCCTGGCATCGTTGAAGAATCGTGTCTTGGTCCATTTCCGACCGCAGATGTTCGACTTGGTGGGAAGTTGCCCAACGAGCCATCTGTCAGGTGTGTAGACTGGAATCGACTCTTTCTCAATGTTCTTTCCTTCGACGACCGATTCGTAACGACGCTGGGTCAGGCGGCCGAGATGGTGGTCGATGTGGTGTTTGACTTGCCAATCATTCCAATGAAGGTGCCGATAGAGTGCCTTCATCGTGTCGCGGCCACGAACCATGAAGGCATGCGTCCGGTTGACGTTGTAAGGTCGATAGACATGATCGGACACTTGTTTCGGCGGATGCTTGGCGACATACAAATGTTGTCCGCCGAGATAAACGAGCCCCCAATCTTTGGGTAGCTCTTCGATCAAGATAGGAAACGCTGTGTTGAAGTCAGAAACAAACCCAGCATCGTCTTCGAATACCACATACGAATCGATGCCTTCGAGCAGACACTTTTCAAGGATCAACAGGTGCGATCGGTAGCAGCCCCATGCGCCGTTACCCGCTCGCCATTGCGGTGGTGTTGCGAGTCGCCGTCCGTCGATGGCTGCGAATCGCTCAGGCTCTGGAAATGGCCAAGGTTGTGGCAATTGAGCAAGCCACTCGGTAAGGCGATCTTCGCGACGGTCTAGATTGATGAGGAAGCAGCGTTCAACGATGTTACTGTTCCCCATCGATCTCGGGATCGGGAGTGCCGTCTGGGAATTTGCGTTCGAATCGGCGGATGGCGGTAAGGATAAGAGACTTGGCGATGGTTGGTGTGATGTCTTCATGGTTCATTCCTCTTTGAGCGGCTTCAGTGAGTAGTCCGTTGGTCAATTCCGTGAGATAGGTTTTGCATCCCTCTGCTCCGAGTTCGTTCATGACTGCGACGAGCTTGTTCTGTGCGAATGGGTCTTGCGTGAGATCTGCGTCTGTGGGGGTAAGCCATCCGATCATTTTGCGTAGTTCGCTGCCGGGACCTGGGATGTAGGTGGCGTATTGGTCGCGATCGGTGTTGTCGAACCGAGCCTCGGGTGGAGTGGCATAGTGCGCGACCGCAGATGCAACTGCGCTGAGGCTTGTCGAATCGAGAGAGGCAAGGCTTGTCGAAACGGGAGGGTCAATCACCGAGTCGCTGAGACTATTCGATGGGTCGGCTGATTGGCTTGTGGATGTTGGTAATGATTGACTTCCAGAAGGACTATCGGATGGACTTTGGCTGTTGGAGTTGGTCGAGGTGGAGTCGGAAGTGGTGCCGGAGCTTGACTGGGAATCACTGGCGTTTGATGGATCGGTGTTGGATGAAACAGATGCTAAGTGTTCGCTCAACGAGGAAACAGAGAATGTGATTGAGTCGGAAATAGATGGGGCATGCGAGCTGACCCCATGGCTTGAAGTTGATTTGCTGGCTGAACTGCCTTGAACGCTGGATGAGCTCGCGTTGCTAGCTGAGCTGGCGTTGCTAGAGGAATGGTTCTCGCTGGATGAGATGATGCTCGAGGAACTAGCGTTGCTAGTGGAACTGGTGCTTGCTGTTGAGCTATTGCTGCTTGCTGGCGACGAAGATGAATGGTTCTCAGAACTGCCGGAGGAGCTTGAAAGCAATTCGGATGACGAACCAGACTCACTGCTTCCTGACGAACTGTTCACAGATGAGCTGTTCGTCGAAGAGCTTGATGGGTTCGAGCTTGATTGGCTCGAATCGGACGAATAGCTGGAAGACTGGCTGTTGGAAGACGACGCACTACTAGAGGACGATTCACTGGACGTTGAATAGCTAGATGATGGGCTGCTAGAGGAAGCACTGCTAGATGACTCGCTACTAGACGATGACGAGTTCGATGATGACGAACTGGAAGATGAGTTGCTGGAAGATGAACCGCTGGAGGAAGATGAACTACTGGAAGATGAACTACTGGACGAAGACGAGCTAGAGGACGAACTGCTAGATGAGCTGCTCTCTGATTCGCTTACCGAGCCATTCGATTTACTGGATCCGAAGATATGCAGCCATCGATTGTTCATGAGCCCGCCCCCGGATAAGCGGATTGCAAGAATCGTTCGTTGGCTTCAAACTGTTCGCGCGTACGATTTGGGAACCGGACGCCTGCGAATCCTCGGCGGATCGCTGTAAGTCGAAGGACTATACGAACGGGGGCTTGAGAGTCTTCGCTGAGTGTCACATGAACATGGGAACCGTTGACGCGTGCTCCCACCATTAGAGGACGATCTGGTTGCGCCGCACAAACCTCGATCGAATTCTTTTCACACACTTCCACGAAATTTAGATCGATGGGAACTGTTGCGGTTCGGCCAGTCATCGTGACCAGGAGCACATCGTCGAATCGGACTTCGGGACACTCTTCGGTGAAGAGAGCGGTAAAGCCGCCGGGCGTGAAACTTGCGGGAACGATAGCTGTCGATTTGTCACTGCCGCTTTCGTCATCGGTGGAGTCGCTGTCGCTACCGCTGTTGGAATCGCGGCTTCGGGAATCGCTGACCGATTCGCTAGCGGACTGACTTCTTGATTCACTCTTCGAATCGCTTAGAGATTCACTAAGTGAATCGCTGAACGAGGTGCTAAACGAAGTGCTGGAGGAGTCTTGCGAACTAGAGCCACTGTTGTCGTCACAGCATCTTGGGCTGAGTGCAATGTAGCTTCGAGTGTCTTCATGGAAGTGTGCTGCAACATGTTGAGTCGGCAGGAGTGCGTAGTCACAGAGATTGTAGATCGAGATCCTATTGCCTGAGGCTTGCCAAAAGCCTCCCACGAAACGAAGCTCTCTGGCAAATCCCCATGACTTCGAACGGATCCGTGTTGTAGGTTTGCAAAGAAGCGTCTGCTTGGGCGGATGGATCAACCAGGAACCGCGTCGATCGTAAGTAGTAATCAGGAACTGATCGTCATGGATCGATGGAATGGGACCTCGAATGCGTTGTGTGCCCGGGTTCCTGGCAAGGATCTTTACGGGATTGTCTAAGGCATCGACCATCGGCCGAATCTCGCCCGATTCATCGAGAGTCATGAGATCGCAGAGCGCGGAGCCAGTTTGGAGATTCGTTCGTGGTGGAATGCCTCCGGCTGGAACTCGAACGAGGTACACAGCGAGAGCTGGGTTACCAACGCGAACAACAGCCCACTGGACGCCCGTTTGATTCGTATCGCGCCGCCACAAGATTTGTGCCGATCCGTTGGGCTTCGACTGGAGTGTCGTTCCACCAGAGTCGGCGACATCGGCATATTGATGCCAATTCTCATGAACGTTCACACGGGCAGCGACGACGCCGGCGAACACTACGCGACCCACTTTGTCCTCGGCGATTGGCTCGATGGCTACACCGAATCGACCTGTATGCTCTTCGGCGTTTGGACGCACTGATTGGATCGTCGCATCACGTACAAAGCGAGCGAGTGCCGTATTATCGACGTCAGGATCGCCCATTGGGGCGTTAAAACCGACGATTCCACCGATGGGCACAGTGGTCGAACTTTGGTAGTGAACGCGAACGGTGGCAGCGTCGCGAACGTGGGTGCGGTTTCCTCCGCCACCAGAGAGACGATCGCGAGCGATGGCATCGGCGGCAGCGAGCAGACGGTTATATTCCGCTGCGGTAATGTTAAGTCTATCGCCTGGTCGAACTCGCCTCGCCATTACTCGATCCCCAACGCGTTAAAGTTCGCTTCGGAGTAAACCTGCTCGACGTAGGCCGCTTCAGGAACTTGCAAGACTCGATCGCCGACAACCTCTTCACCATGTTTGACCCAGAGGTAGTCCCAACCTCGCTTGGCGACACCGCTGATGTTTCCAACTCGCAAGTTCACCTCATTGGGTCGCGCCGCGAAGTGATAGGTCACATCAACCCAGTTCTGTTCGTCCTCGCCACCTTCGCCACCTAGGAACAAAGCTTCCCCTGGTGCGAAGATCGACCAGCCAGTCGAATTGACGCGACCTGTCATTGCTACCATCGCGAGAAGGTATTCGGTCGAGACAAACTCAAACCTCTTACGGACCGAGAACTCGAACGCTGGCACCGTTACGTCAACGCCAGAAACACCCGAGTCGCTAACACCGATTGCACCGCGATAGTTCGGGGCGATCTTGCCAGGTGCAGCATAGATACCACGAGTGAATAGCGATTGGTTGAGGTGAGTCGATGCACCGGTGGTGTTAAACGAGACTGGATCGAGCTTGGTCTTGTTGATCGAAGCAGTTACCAGAGCATGCTTCTCGTTGATGTATTCGCCATCAACCTGCAAGAATGGAATCAGATCGCGTTGATTGCTGCGATAGTATGACAGAACGGCATCGGCTGCAATTGCCGGATCAACGGCTCCACCGTTTGTCCCGACATACACGAACGTGTCGGCAGTCGTTTTACCGCGAGTGGCCTTCTTGGACAGAGCTGCCAATTCAAAATTGTATCCACCGATTGAGAATCCCATTAGCTGAACACGAAACCTCCTGTGCGGGCGCGTTCGGCAAGCTGAGAGGTATTCTCAGCGGTTTGAATGATGGCGCGTTTCACATCGTCCGAGAGCCCTTCGCCAGCGACTTGTGGCATCTGCAGCCGCGCTACGCTTTGCGATAATGCAGCATCGAATTCATCTAAACGCACCCGAACCGCTGCAAAGGATGCCATGATCGATTCGAGATTGAGAGAAGGTTCTTGATCCACTGCCGTCGGCTCGATGAAATCCTCGGGTGA
>CAIOHR010000005.1 GCA_903858115.1 uncultured Pirellula sp.
GACTGTCCTGAAACGCCACGAGGGAATTAGTAACTTCCAACTTTCGGATTTCATCTCGCCAGAGCTTCGTACTCGCCAAGGTGACTACTTTTTTTCCGTCAAAAGTGCAATGTCGCATGACTTGTTGTTCTTCACCTTGCTTCCAATGAGAACTGATCGTCACAAAGCTGTTGTTTCCACTTGATGCGACGCGGGTTATCTTCATGTCGTTGCTGACGGGTTGCGCATGAAGCACTTCAGCGCTTCCTATGCTCCAGATCTGTAGTGCTCCATCTGCACTAAGCACCAAATGGTCCTCCGATAGAAAATTAATGCCATCTACGTAGTTTGCTCGAAAGGGATTTAGTCCACTCGCAAGAATCTTGATTTCACGTTGCCATTTAGCGGACTCATCAGCAAACGAGTAAAGTTCTATTTCGCACCTGTCGCTAACGATGACCGCTGACTTACCGCTAGGAGATCCTGCAAAGTGGCTTATGTACTTTAACGGTGTTTCGTACGCTAGTGTCTCCTTGCCGTTTGCACAATCGAACCGAAGTAGTCTCGAGTGATTGGCAGCAACCAGAGAGTTGGATCCCTGGATGAACTGCATACCCAGGAATTCGTAATGCTGGCTCTGGATAACGACGTCATCAGACCACTGAGAATTAGTTCGATGGCTGATACCCATCGCAGTCCCATTTCGTCTCGCTCGGAGCATTGAGTCTTTGGAGACTACTTGCTCTTGAACGAACTGGAGTGATTTGTTTGTTAGCTTTTCGGTGGTAATAGAACCTTTGTCGACAGGCCATGTTACTCGAGAGATGAATTCATCTTGCGAACGAATGCGAACACTTGCTGACAATTGCGTCCCATCTGGTGAAAATTCGAGGCCGCCAACGTCACCTTTGTGTGAGCGAAGGACTCCTTGAATGCGGTCTGCGTTCCATATGAGGAGTTCCCCATTTTTTCCTCCAGTGATGGAAAGGTTGCTCGTGTTGCTTGATGCACGAGACAGTATTGGGGAGATTCCGCTTTTGGTATTCACTTGCTTGCCACTGCTGGCATCCCAGTTTCGAACGGTACCATCAAGAGATGTTGTGCAAATTGTCTTAGCTTCGACGTCGAACGATATCGTAGTTATCTCATCTTCATGGCCGACCAGCTTTGCGCGAACTTTTCCGGACGGGATTTCCCATACGGTTGCAAAGTCCTCTCCCGGATGGCCCGCTGCTGCGTACCTGCCGTCGGGACTTATACTCAACGTTGTTGCGCCAATTGCGCCATCGGCTCCCTCGAGTGCAATGACGATTTCACCTGAATCAACAGCGACCATTTGAATCTCGTCGACACCTCCGATCAACAACGTTTGCGAGTCGTTTGACCATGCGATCGATGCAGCGTTTCCCTGGAATCGCTTCAATTCCGACCCCGTTTTTGCATCCTGAATGATCGTTACGTCATTCTTTGCAATTGAGGCGATTCGCCTTCCGTCTGGCGAGTACCTAAGCCCAATAACTGGAGCATCGTGAAGTTTCTTGCTTATCTGCTTTTGTTGATTTTCA
>CAIOHR010000006.1 GCA_903858115.1 uncultured Pirellula sp.
CGCTGCTTGGAAGTCATGGCCAGATTCCTTTCTGACTGATATGTTTCAGTTAGTGATCGGGGGAATCTGGCCTTTCTTTCATATCCTCTAAACCACTGAAACCCCAGTTTTTACTGACAAAAATGCTTCACAGCGTTGCCGGCTTCGGCTACTTCTGCATGTGAATGGGAAGCTGGCGGCCTAGCGAAGAGACGAGGTTGCTGGCTAGGCCGATTTCCAGAAAGGTCGTGGCGTTCGCAGGTTGACACTCGTCGGCAAGCCTGACACCACTGGAGTTCAGGCTGCGAACATCCAAAAGTAGCCATTCCAATTTCTTCACTCCTAAGCATATCGATTCAGATCTGCACGCAAGATCGCTTCGGAAGTGACGCCGACATGTCGAGCCACTATCTTGCCTTGGTGAATGACCAATAAAGCTGGAATAGACGAAATATTGCAGGCCGCAGCCAACGATTGGTTTTTGTCTATATCTACTTTGCAGACTTTGAAATCACGTGCCAATGCATCGATGGTGGGGGTCATTTGCCGACAAGGTCCGCACCACTCGGCCCAAAAATCAACAAGTACCGGTACACGGGATTGGAGGACTTCTTTTCGCCAGCTGAATTCACTTAGCAACATAACTATCTCTAGACTCCATCTTTCCTTGAGAAACATGATGAAATTGATGCCCATTTGCAACCATTCAGTTTGCTACCTTCAATAGTTCCTTGTCGGTTCGCAGGTACATCGCGCCGTTTACAAAAGCCGGGGTCGCAAATGTGCGTCCAGTCACTTCATTTCGCACAACGACCTCGAAGGTCTTGGCAGGCTTGACCCAATACGAGTGACCATCCTCGTCCTGGAATAATACAAGTCCATTTGCAAAGATCGGTGAGGCTGAAAAGTTTCCTCCTAGTCTTTCAAACCAATGTTGGGTCCCCGTCTTAGCATCAACACACGAAGCGATGCCTTTATCGGAAACAAAGTAGAGTTCATCTCCTACCAGTAATGGAGTAGGTGTACTCGGTGCGCCTCGTTGAATACGCCACACAACATGTGAATTGGTGACGTCGCCTTTACCGCCAAGTTTGACCGCCATTAGCTCAGGATGGTCATAGTCATGGTTGTAGAATACCATGCCATGTCCGATTACTGGCTGAGGAACGACCGACCAGCCCGGCGCGCGAACGTGCCACAGTTCTTCCCCGCTGGTCACATCGTAGGCCGCAAAATGGTCCGGGCCCGGTGCGAAAAGCTGTGCTTTGCTGTCGACGATGGTTACCAATGGGGTGCCAAACGAGTGGCTGATCTTGCCCTTGAGTGAACGGGGCCGATTCCAAGCGATTTTTCCATCGGTAGCATTGATCGCAACAACGAATGGATCCTTGCCGCCGTCGCAGACGATCAAGAGTTTACCGTCAAACAAAAAAGGTGATCCACCGCTTCCGTGCACATGAGGATAATCTAATTCCGTATTGGTCCAAACGATCTTTCCATCCTTGTCAAGCCTCGCGGTTCCCAACGCACCGAAGTGAACGAAGATCGCGTCATCGCGGATGATTGGCGTCGGGCTCGCATGGCTGTTTTTGGTATGAATCGATGGGACTTTCTCCACTTTGCGAATTTCCCGGTCCCAACGAATGGCACCAGTAGAAGCATCGAACGCCAGGGCTCGCAACGACAGGCCAGAATCCTTGGGGACTGCGGTGGTGAGATAGACAATGCCGTCTGCAACCACGGGACTAGACCATCCAAGGCCCGGAACAGCGGACTTCCAGACAACATTTTGGGAATCAGACCAGACCAGCGGAGTCGCAGGTCCAACCGCTCGGCCGTCTGCCTTCGAACCTCGAAACTCTGTCCAGTCTCCAACCCAACATAAGCAAAGCAAACCAACTGAAAGCACCATTTCTCAACACTCTCGGATTCGATGTCTATCTAACAGTCTAATACGATTATTGTACCACCACCGTGAGAACAGTATGACATTGGCTGTTTTGGTTCGCTATGCTCAGCCCGGAGCATCACTCGCTTTTTCGCCAAAGACAGACCTGAAGGCTTCGTATCTTAGTAATCTTGGGAACTTCGTTCGTCTCTTTCCCGTCCCCTTCGATGATAATCGGAAGCATCCAGCGCCGTGAACCACTCGCTTGAATTGCATCAGTACGATGAATGAGCCAAAACCGAATAAGCATCAGATAAACCGGGCACAAGTCTATTGGGCCGATCCTGCAGGAGTAAGACCTGTCCACAGTTGATAAGCTAACCGTGAATCCAGCTAAATTCGGGAAGCTAGCAGCTTGTCGAGCTTGCTCAGTTTCGTTGAACGGCCGGTGCGGAACCGTATGCGGTGGTGGTGTGGAGGGTGCCCGGAAACGGGCATCCTTACCCGATTTCGCATTCACTGCTTGATGAAAGTCTTTGCTGTGGGTGTCGAAAGATCCTTGTATTCGGATCACCTGTGGCCCTTTGAATCGTTACGGCCGCAAATCGCCCATTCCATTTGATGCCGACAGCCAATTCGTAGTTTTCATGGCGAAGTAAGCGCGTTTCCAAGATCAATCTTCAATGGCTTTCCCTTCAATTTCTGGAATGCCTCTCTTTGGACAGAAGTCAGTACTTTCATGATTTTTTCCGAACGTTCGATCTCTAGGTCGTGGTAGTTAGGCCCATTATAACTCTTCCCCATTTTTACTTTTGCGCCTTCAGCGCGAGTGATTGCCATATGAATTGACCTAATTTCTTGTCGCTGAGCATCAGTCAGTTCAAGTTCTTTAGCTACTGCGGAGTCACTGAGGACGTCGGCGTTGTTCATCGCATTCATACTTCCCAAACTAAAAAGGCGGGCGTCCGACGCAAATGTGCCGTATTGTAAGTGAATTTGGTTCAGACGCATTTGCTGCTCTGTAGTGAGCAAACTGTCGATTTGTTCGGCATACCTAATCCGAATGGTATGAAGAATCTCAGGATTTTTACCCACTAGCTCTTTTGGCAAAAAGATTCGCGATTTTGGATCATCACTGGATCTAGCCTTAGCAAGTGCTTCTTCGAAATCCGCTTGAACCCGACGCTGAAGGTCTTTCAATTTGCCAGCCGCTTCGTTATTGAGCCCAAGATCAGAAACGACCGCAGCATGTAGGACAAGATGCAATGGGACACTTTTTTGCCAACCAAAATTGCCAGGTGGACGATACACTTCAGCTTGGATAGGAATTGTCCCCATCCACAAAAATGTCATCATGAATGAGAGAGTGCATATGGGATTTTTGATCATGGTTTCGCGAGCAATACTCTTTAGTTGCGCTGTTAAGTGAGTTTCAAAAGGTTCCGAAGAATAGCAATCTATCCCAACTGGAGTGAATCGGAACGGAGGGATAGATTGTGCGTTGGGCTATGTCGGATTCTACAATTCCCAAATCTCAGAAAGCCAGTCTAACCGATGCGGTGGGGCTGCTGCAACAAGTTGATTTGCAATGACAGGTTGCTAGCTGGATTGCGGCCTAGGTTGCGGCTACGCTGAATCTGACGGCGTACTCACATCGTTTGGATCCCTTGGCTCAATACTTTGTGTCGATTGGAAAAACTCGATTGAAGTCAGGAGTTCCATGCAATTGCTACGGAACCCAAAATAGCCGAACCCAATCGTCACCGCACAATAAAACAAAATCGACAAAGGCCAGGCGCCCGCATTGAGCAAACGAGGTGTATCCAGAAAGCGGTCCCCAGAGAGCCACCCGGTTGCGATGTAAGATCCATTTGCAAGTAAACAAAAGTTCGCGACGAACCAAATCCAAGTGCGCCGAAAAACTAAAGCGCAACCTAGTGGAACGACTACGCCTAGGATTGGTCCAGACCAAAGCGTGAGAAGTGGTATTGGATCAGGTTGGTACAAGCTATGCGGTAAATGCCATGGTAAAAGGTCTGCCTCAACCAGTGTCGCACCACCCAGCCAACCTCCGATGATGTGTCCACATTCGTGAGTCGATGTCATTGTGCACCACCCGACCAGTAGCAGTCCCGCGAATCTGAGCCATCGGTACAACTCTACCTTGTGATTGATATTGATTGCAACCCTTCCAATTTTCTGGAATCAGTCCGTCATGACGAAGTAAAGCATCGAATTTGTCTTGTCAACGAAAATACTTGGCATATGACTTCCACGACGCTCAGAATCCCGATAGACGGTACCTATTCCGGATTTCGAGCCGCGAAGCCAATCGAGTTTTACACCGTATGCATCTTCCAGGAAAGAGATGTAGTCGTCGTCGAAGGGAGTAGACTGATCGTCTTTCGTTATTGCTTTTGGTTTTTTCCAATGCGCGGCGATTTCAGCCCGCGCGAACAAATCTAAGTCGTTTGGTTCTCCATTTACAGAATAGGCGAGGAATCGACCTCCCATTCCGATAGACGACGTCGCGTAACGATATCTCGTCGCAGAAGTTGGAAACGATTTGGATAGCGTTTTTGGCTCTTCCGTAGTCGGAATTTCGATCCAACGATCCGATTGGTGAACCGTGGCACGCGACATTCCAATCACGATATAGATCGTAAGCAATGCCCAGATTGCACCAACGCAAAGTGCCAAGCGAAAGAACCATCGCCATACGGTTGCAAACATCACGTTTTTCATGTGGAGGAACGAACCGAAAACTATTTCAGCGTTAACGAAGTGGATTGGCAGGAATCTTACTCTACCCCAACGCGCTTCCCCGCCGCTAGCCACTTCAGTCTATCCAATCCTGCTGGCGTTAACCTCTTGAAAAGCGAAATGCAATCCACATTCCAATTCCAACTACCGCTCCAGCAAAAACGCCTAGAACTGCGAGCGAGTAAAGCACTGGCAGGACGTCCAATGGGTGCATCGGTGAGATCAGATGAACGATGTAGCCACCTCCGACGGCAATGGTTGGACCGATGAACACCGATGAAGTCGGCAACAAGAATCCACGCTTGCGAATTTCTTTCGACTCCGTATTCGGCGAGGTCATTGCATTGAAAAAAGCCGAAAGAACAAAAACAGTAGCGACCGTGACGAACGATACGACTGGTAACCCCAAGCCATTCTTCCGATAAATCAACGGGAGTCCAGCGACAATTCCAAGCACAGCGCTAAATGCCAAAATCCTCAGTGGTCGGAGATTAGAAATCTCGGGCGCGTCCATATTGTTGCTTTAGATCTTCCAGTGGCACATCGAATGAGAATTAACGCCAACAGCATCGAAGCGGATCGAATCGGATCAATACTCCACCTCAACCCGCATCCCCGCCGCTAGCCGCTTAAATCTATCCGATCCCGCAGACGTAGTCGAATCGGTCGGAGCCTACGTCCACATTAAATTGAACCGACTTGTGGAAGACGCTTGACGCTAATTTAGCTATGTCCACATGTGGATGGGAGGATTGCGGCTAGGTAAGAAGTTGCTGGCTAGTCCGATCCCGCAGGAGTACGACGCTTTCAAAACCGCAGCCAAATGTTTGACGGTTGGTAGCGAGCGAGTACGGTTGCGGGTTAGTTTGAGCACGCTGATGTGGTTAAGACAACGATCCGACTGAGCGACATTCGATGTGAAGAGCGACTCGGCGGGCTGCTAAAAAGCTACAGTCGGGTCGCGGCCTGACTCTTTCAACGCGGTTTTACGAAACGTTGAAAACCAAAGATACGTCGAACCGCTGCGCCGATCGAGCGATCATGTTGCCAATCTGTCCGTTCGTATACCTTTGGTCTCATAGACACCGAGGACTCGCCGCGAAAATCCGAGTTTAAAGACCGACGATTTCACTCATACGTAGTTTTTGCACAGGGCGCTGGACGAGCCAGCAAGCTCGCAACTTCCAAATGCACATCGATGACAGTGATTTGAAATGCGATTATCTGTGCAGGGACAATGACACAAAGTATGTAGAGGACTTCGACGTGATCTTGACAAGCTCCAATTGCAAGATAACGCGGATCGTACCCAGGTCACCCAACTTGTAAGCGCACGTGGAGCGAGTCATCCAGACGCTCAAGCACGAAGTCCTCAACGGCTTCCGTATCGTCAGCAATCGGCACATGGACCTAATTCTTCGAACTGCAATGGATTGGTATAACCGGCGACGGGGCCATTCGGTGAGAGATAATCTGCCGCCAGTTCGAGACAGCGATCCGCCGATACTCGCTGCTTTTCCGGCGGGTGAAATCGTTTGTGATTCTGAACTTGGCGGGCATTTGAAGTCTTATCGACGCGTGGCGTAAGTAGCTGTTGTTCGCCTCAGAAAAAGCCAAGAAAATCGCTGTCGAAACCTGTGGCGGATTTTTTGTACGCGCGATCGGGATCGTGCAGGGGCTCGCGTGTGCCCTACCTACTATCGAGTCGGTTTGTGAGACTCACATTGAGGGCAGGATGATAATCGCAAAATAGGCAGCGACAGCAGCGCCGATCAACAGTCCTATGCCCGCCAAGATGGAAAGGCCCCCAGACAACGTTTTGTCGTTCGTTAGTTTCATCTTCCCAGAGAACGAGCCAATTGAGCCGACAATCATCACAACGCTCAAGGCTAAGATCACAAGTTGAATCATTGGTAAACTCCTTCGTTGTGTCAGATATGTTGCAGAACTTAGAGGGTTATGCAGAACGCGGACCTTCAGGACAAAAATAAAGTGCCAAAAACGGCTCTTCTACCAATGTAATGCCCAAATACGTCCCAAGCCCGACAGCCGGAAAATAACTTCGCGTTGTTCGGCTCGACATTTCATCCAGTCCCGCAACTTAGCGAACTCTAAATGATGAGGTCGCTATCTGTAGGAATAGCTGATCGCATCGTTGATGCCTAGGTTTCCTGTGGCAAAGTCAGCTCACATTGCCAGGTGTCGAGATGAAGATCTGACTTGATGATTCCAAATAGCCCATCGAAGCTCTTGCGCATATCGATCGGCTCGGCGTGCAAGTAGATCTTGACCTGTGGATTGATGGCGAGCATCTAAGCGACTCGGTCCAAGATGCGAGGCAAAGAGTCGATGGCTTCAATCGGAAGCGAGATGACGATTCCTGACAGCAGCTTGATTTGAATGTGAGCGGCATGGGGCTCGGACTGGACTTGAAGAAAAGCGGGCTTTGGCAACGCTGGTTTCGATGCTTGGAGCTTGTTTCTCCATTGGTAGAAGGTCGGGATGGAGCAACCTATCGACTGACAGAACTCGGCGACGGTGAGGGAGGAATTTTCAAATTGTCGTAGCCGCTTGTTCCAGAGCTGAGTTTTGCTTTCAATGAATTGAGCCATGAGTAGAGATCCTGCGAGAGTGCGAAATCATTGGGCGAACGATAGAAACCTACCCCACGATTCCACGCCAAGCCGGCTCAAAAACCTACGGCCGTTGTACGCTTACGTTATTCCCGACAAGCTGGAGCCGTGCAGTACCGCCTAAGGCGACCTAAATGAGAATTCGTGTCACTCGCCTTAACTGACTTCAATGCTGGATTTTGGCGCTAAGCCTGATGGAGCGACTTGTCCGGAAATCATTAAGTAGGCTGATCCCCACAATAATGACACCAATGGTACAGTGAACAACAAACCGACACCGCAAGGTATTGCTCCAAGAAGATTAATTCCAAGGCCGACCAGAAAGACGTAGCAGGTATTTCCATTGTTTCCCTTGGTGATTTCCTTTGCTAGTCTTAGCGATTCGATGACCTTGGTTCGCCTATCGACGACGAGATAAAAGGATGGCCAAAACCATTGAAACAACACAACAAAGAATATAAAAAGTATCAGGCCAACAACAGCACAAACAACTGGGTTTATGTTCGCGAGAAAGGAACAAACGAAAACGGCACCTATTGGTACAATCCCCCACAGAATCGACAGACCGAGAATAGGAAGCAGGAGATTGCCACCTTGAAAAAGCAATCCTAAATTTGGGGGGCCACCACGCAGTACTTGAATAGAGAACTTGGTTGATCCGATTCCGAGGAAGACATTCAAGAGTATTCCTACAGTGGTTAAGATCACTCCAAAGGTCTTGGATAGGATTGGATTTTCAACGTTGTCGACTAGTCCCTGCACCCAAGCGGATGCGATGTTGAATCCAAAAGGAATCACGAAAGAAGTGATCAACAGAGCTGCGATCATCATCCACAGGTTAGCTTTCCACACCGTTACGGCATGGTTAAAAATATTTCCGAATGTAGGCACCGTGTTTTGGACGGGATGCATTGTTGAGTGGAAATCCGTCTGCAACCAAGCAAGATTCGGTATCGGATCAAGGATTGGACAATTGGTTTGATGTGCCATTGCCGAATGCTGCTTCAGTGACGCGAACAGTTCCTACGAAACCCTCTCTTTCTACCAATCACTCGCTAATCAGAAGCCCTATTTGGTCTTCAACTGCTGGAGCCGTGATTCACGGTCTTTTATATTTTTTCGTTGTATCGAATTTCTGGATCGCTGTCGTAGCGCCTTTCCAGAAAAGAATCGACGACATGCAACTGACATTGCCCCATTTAGCGAACAGCACATTGTCCATCTGGCAGTTTGTCACCGATCATTCATTGCTGTCGTTTCTCATCCTTTGCGTCCTGATCCTCGCGGATGGAAGTGTGCTTTATTCATTGGGTTGTACTGAACGTTGGCCTGTGGCAAGAGAAGTTTGGTCGGGATTGATTTTGGCCATGCTCGTTGGCTTCGTCACGTTTTCTGCTTTTGCGTTGCTCTATCCGTACCAACTCATGCTTTCCCCAATCAATTATGAAGAAGCCCAACGTGAAGAATTCGAAAGGCTTCGTGGCGAATGGACATTGGTCAGCTCTGAGCAGGCTGGGAGTACCATTTCGGTTCAGCCATCTAACGCTGATATCTTGCGATTCGAACAGACAATCGAAATTCGAAAGGAAAGTCAGGCTGGAAAGAAGAGCAAATCAAAAAGAGATGATTTGCCCAGAGTGGGTCGCAAAGATCAGGAAGTACGCAGAAACAATTTCAGCTGGAAGATGCCTGGTAATGTCGTGGAAGGCTCTTTCAACTTCACCATAGATCGTCTCCCCAAACAAATCCAATTTAGTGCTGGGGCATCGGTGCAATTGCCGGGATTCGGACAGAAATCATCCCAAATCGCAGCTATTTATAAGCTGGAACGAGATCGCTTAACTCTTTGTTTATTCCCACCTAATGACAAAGGCTACAGTTCGCTTTACGACAGCGAACAATTGATGGAGTTCAATACGAAGGATACAAAAAACAAGGTGATGATATTCCAGCGGCGAAGCAGTCCTTTGCAAAGATAGTTTTAGCAACGATCGGTCCATTTTCCGTTTCCAATAAATTACTTAGAGAGAAAACTGCTTATGGGAGAGCCGTCGAAATCGAAGCTCGTAAATAGTCCATTAGGGGCAGCGATTACTTGTGCATTGCTGCATGGCCTTTTATTTGCCGCCACTTTGTTATTTTGGCGGATGGAATTGGTCGAAAAATACATTGCAAGAACACAGGCGATGGAATTGAAACTGCCTTCAGTAACGAACAACGTATTGTCCGTCTGGCTACGAATCACCGATCCTCTATGGCTATTTCTCCTCATCCTTTGCCTTGTAATCATCGCGCACGGGAGTGTTCTTTATGTCTTGGACCGTTCTGAAATCTGGCGAATGGCGAGGGAGGTTTGGTCTGGAATGATCCTGTCATTGCTCATTGGCTTCTTCATTTATTCGGCTGCATGCATGGTTCCTCCCTATCAATATCTTCTGTCATCCATCATGGGCGAGAACGTTGATCGTCAGGAATTCCAAAGGCTAGAGGGCGAATGGATATCGGTGCATGCCGAGTTGGATGGAGCAACAACGACGTTCGAGCCATCTACGGCTGATATTTTGCGATTCGAGCGAGTCAAAATCGGCGGCGATCGCCGGGCCCGTTTCGATCACAGGTTTAGCTGGAATACGGCTGGAAGAATCATTGAAGGTACTGTACTTAGAAGCTCACAAAACTATCCGAAACAACTCCATTTTCTTTCCTGGTTTAGTCCTGCCGATTCTCCCAGAGCTATCTATAAGTTGGAAGGAGACCGGCTAACTCTGTGTTTGTTTCCACCCAATACTTGGGCAAACGACTGGTCTTCAGAGTTCGTTACCAAAGGCACAAAAAACAAGTTGATGGTATTCGAGAAGCGGAGGCAACTAGAGATGGCTCCAAAGTAAATCATCATCAGAGTTCTTGTAAGATTTGCAAGAGGATCTTCAATCGGCTTACATATTTGTCGACACAGGGAGCAGCACCTTCAAGTGAAGGTGCTGCTCAAACTGAGGCAACGGAGACTGTTCCCGACGCGGCCGTCGACCAACTCGTCGTGCGGGAGATGGAAAATCGATTTCACACCAGACCGACTAACGGCCAACAACCCTGCAATGTCCCAAAGACATGGCTCGTTAACTCGCACCGATCACCCAACCGTCACCCAACCCGGCGTGCCAAACCGGTGCGAGTTGGTGGTAAAGGGACGAGATAGGTTGCAACGACCGCAAGCAACAACTTGCTGCGACGCAAACTGCCTACCGGAACCTGCTCAAACTCAGCTTCCGACTTGACACAAATTCGAGCCGCCTGCTGGATTCAACGCATACCACTGAAGCGATCGACTCTAGCGATGTTGACGATCTTAACGACCTCGAAACGTCTCCACGTCAGACAATCCGCCTGTCCTTCGATTAAATTCTATTCGAATTAACTGCTATTCGACGATGACCATTCCGTGTAGCTGTACGTTTGTCAATACCCAAATTGCTTATTGTACCTGGTAAATTGGGAGCGTCGTCAAGGATGACTAGTCGCTGAATCAAAATAAGTTCGCTGAAGGGACGCAGTGATGAACTATCAATGCACGTTGCGATGGATCGCGCACTACTTCGCTTTAATCGCGATAGCTCAATCAGTTGTCTTCTTTCGCACAGATTGCTTTTCACAGGAAACGAATTCAGATGAAGCGATTCCAGAGCTATCCTCAGTGCAAACTAGACTAGAGAACTTGGAACTTGGAACGTGCCGCTGCTCGCTAGAGCCGGATAGTTGGTTGAACGGCCGCGACAGTAATTTTAGGCGCTCGTTGAAAAGCAACGGCATCACCTTCACTAACAAAGTTACCAATTTCTACATTGGTAACACTCGCGGTGGAAATGAACAGCAGTTCAGTTTCGCGGGACACGGCGATTATTTAGCAAACCTCAACATTCATGAGATGGGAGGTCCGCAAGGTCAGTTTTTTCAAATACGGGTAGAACATCGTTTTGGTGAATCGATTACACCTGCTTCTGGCGCGTTGTTGCCACCCACGTTGGCAACTGATATTCCGATTCGCGATTCAG
This sequence comes from uncultured Pirellula sp., assembly GCA_903858115.1. GTDB lineage: Bacteria > Planctomycetota > Planctomycetia > Pirellulales > Pirellulaceae > JBKCUI01. Next base: position 11,313 of record CAIOHR010000006.1, read on the forward strand.
AACAGCTGTATGTCACCAACTTCCTCTTCACACAGGCCCTGTCTGAGTCCTTCGCGATTTATGCGGGCAAAATGGATACACTTGGAGGAATGAATGGTTCGCTAACAAGTGGACGAGGGATCGATCAGTTTTCAAATCTCTCGCTTATCAATAACCCCTTAGGACTGCGAAGTGTTGGATACTCGAGTTTGGGAACTGGCTTTGCTGTTCTGAATGATGGAGAGAGTATATTTAACTTTTTGGTGTTCAACGCTAGGGACACTACTGCAACGGATGGTTTGAGTGAGTTGTTTGCAGATGGTGTTGTGCTTGCTCCAGAACTGAAGATCCCAACCAATTTCATGGGACTTCCAGGGTTCCAATCGTTTGGCGGAATATGGAGTAGCCGCGATTTCGCAACCTTGAATCAATCTCCTTTCTTTTTGCTACCACAAATTCCAATTGCACGTCAATCAGGGACGTGGGCGTTGCTATATGCCTTCGACCAATACGTGGTGGTTGATCCATGCAACAAGAAACGCGGCTGGGGTTTCTTTGGTCGATCGGGAATTGCTGAAAGTGAGACGAATCCAGCCAGTTGTTTTCTGAGCGCAGGGGTGGCAGGTAATATCCTCTTTAATAATCGACCCAACGACCGATTCGGTGCGGGCTGGTTCTACTATGGTGCAAGCAGCAAGATCGCGCCGTTCGCACAAGCCGTCGTAGGGCCAATTCGAGACGGTCAAGGTATAGAGCTTTTCTATAACTTGGCTCTAAACAAACGTATGTTTTTGACAGCCGACACCCAGTACTTACAATCTGCATTAGCAAACGTAGACAATGCATTGCTCTTTGGGCTTCGCGCGAACCTTGCATTTTGAGGGTACGGGGCGTCAAAAAGGAATCTGTAACGCATTCGAATCGATTTTGAGCACGTGCATTACCTGAGCTCGTCGCTCAACTTCTCAATCGAGCCACTAACTTTTTTTGGGCGGTGCAGGACTTAGTCTTGCGACACTGGTGAATCAATTTCCATTCCAACATCGAATGTCTCGCTGAATCTCTTAGGAGAACAGTATACCAATTGTCCACTTCAGTGAAGCGATTGCGTGCCCACAAATGCAGAGCAATTGGCCCGCAAGGTCATCGCTACGCTTAGCCCGCCGTGTCAAACGCGTGTCAAACCGGTGCGAGTTAGGCCAGGGTGCGATTGGCAAATAATTTTTCCAGCCGTTGTCGTTTTACGCCTTTGAGACCTTACAATTACCATCCATGTTTGTTCATTTTCTTTATCTCCGTCTAGACTGAGATTAATTAGGCGTAAGTTACTTTTCGGTACATGGTGATCTTGGATGACTTTGGTTTATCACTCATTTGCTTTTGATTCCTTTGACTGTTCCGGTAACAGTGAAATCATCGCGGGTGCTGAATTCGAACAAAAGCTGCTGAGAGGTGGTAGATTTCGAGCAAAGCTTGACCGATTGATCTTGCCGTCAAGCAGACTAGATCGAGGCTCTTACTCTTTACCTGGATTTGGAAGAGGTGCCATTCCTAAAGGTTGGATCAATTTTGGATTCACATTTCAAGTTGATGAGCCTGCATGGGTCAACGGCGTATATTTGAAGACCAGTGATATTCAACTTTATGCCGAAGGTTCATCTGTCGACTATCGATCTGCTCCGAATGCGGCCTGGTATGCATTTCAAGTCCGCCCTGCAGATCTTGATCGATGCTCATTGGATGTTAATGGGCACACCATCAGCATTCCGAAAAGCGGGTTCCTAAACCTTCAAATTCACCCATGTTTGTTTGCGGAGCTTCACTCGACGTTCGACGCTGCGTTTGATGTAGGACGTAGGAATCCGTCGTCGCAGCCACTCGTCCATGCCGAATACATTCAGCAGCAGCTAATGAGAAAGGTAGTACTTGCGATTTCCTCCGCGACAGGGGAAACCGATCGACGAACCATCAATGCCGCCGGTCAAAAGTTGAGTTTGATCCGTCGATGCGAAGAGTTTTTAAGCGAACATTTGCACGATTTCGTCTCGATCCATGATCTCGTCCACGCCACTGGAACCAACGAGCGATCCCTCGAGTACTATTTCAAGGAAGTTTTCGGGATCAACCCTCAGCGGTGGTTGATTAACGCGAGATTGCATCGTGTTCGACGAGAATTGCAAACAGCCAATTCATTCGTTTCAATCCAGGATGTTGCTGGACGCTGGGGGTTTCACCATGGGGGGCGCTTTGCCGCTTCCTATCGGGAGCTGTTCGACGAGTATCCACGACAAACCCTCTCTAATAGGCTGACTTAACCTAAGCATCGTCTATTTCGGCTCAGCTTTTAGTTCCACTTCTACTTTAGAAATTTTGCCGTCGAACTGAAAAGGTCTTCGCTCGAAATAGTCGCGGGAAACTGGAGAACCTAGATCAACGCCCACGTCGAAACTTTCACTCGCGGTGAAAGCTGCAGGAACCGTCATTTTGGGACTTGTTTTCGCAATCTCTTTTCCATCGACACTCAACACGATGTCGGCAGGCGCGCCCGGCCGAGGTATCTTTAAGCTTGTATCCACAACGATGGTATGCTTACCAGCGGCGATCTTCTCTTGCGACTTGGCAATCGAACGATCGATGATCATCAGGTTGTATTCAAAAACGACATGCCCGTTATCCATATAACAAGTGAGTCCACCGCCAGCTCCACCAAGTGCATACAGGACCCCGCTTGCGTTTTCGCCGCACTCAAGTTCAATCGTCACGGTATTGTTGCTGTTACCAACTGCAGGTGCCGTGAACTCTGGCATACGCCTGGTGGTGTCGTCGAAGTTCCAACTGGTATAGGGCGACTTGATTCGGTCTTCGGGATGAAGGCGAAGCCAAATGCCAGCTCCAATAGGGAATACCTTATTCTCTTTCGCTTGTTCGAGAAAAAGTTTCTTCATTTCCTGGAGCTTCTCGGGAAACTTCGTAGCAAGGTCATTCTTCTGTGAAAAGTCCTTGGTGAGGTCGTATAACTCCCAGACGTCCTTCGATGAGTCCCACTCAGCAAGCCCTTTCTGCGCATTCAACCAAGGAGTCAGCGGCCCGAATGTACATGCATACCAGCCGTCTTGATAAATGCCGTCGCTACCATTGTTGTCAAAGTACTGAACATGTTTGTTGTCCGGTGCCTTGGAGTCATTGAAGGACGGCAACATGCTTACGCCATCAATTGGATCTTGATCGAAACCATTTACTTTCTTTGGAGCCTTGATGCCGAGAACTTCGTACAGTGTTGGAGCGATATCGTTAACGTGATAAAACTGTGATCGAGGCGTGTTGTCGGGCTTGATCTTCTTCGGCCATGAAATCACAAGCGGGTTCCGCGTGCCGCCAAAATGCGAGGCGACTAGCTTGGTTGCTTTGAACGGTGTACTTCCTGCCCACGCCCAGCCGGCATGATAGATGTTGTCGGTCAACGAACCACCGAGCGCTTTGAGCCCACCAAGTTCATCGAGTGCCTTGATCTGCTGAGCGATGGTGTTGGGGATTTGATTCTGTGCAAGCAGTTCGCTGATAGAACCATTTTGCCCTTCGGCCGATGACCCGTTATCGCCCCAGATATAGAAAATGATCGTGTTGTCGCGCTGCCCGGTGTGATCTAAGTGTTCAATCAGCTTCCCAACTTGTGCATCGGTGTGTTCGACGAAACCAGCATAGATCTCCATCAAGCGAGTCTGAAAAGCACGCTCTGATTGGGGAATATCAGCCCAGGCTGGCATTGTTTTGTCCCGTGCTGTAAGTTCAGTATCCGCAGGAATCCAACCCAGCTTTTTCTGACGAGCAAATATTTCTTCTCTAAGCTTGTCCCAGCCTTGGTCAAACTTACCTTTGTACTTGTCCGCCCAGTCTTGAGTCACGTGATGGGGGCCATGCACGCCCCCAGGGGCCCAGTACATGAAGAACGGTTTGTCAGGTGCGAATGCACGATGCTTTTTTAACCAAGTGATTCCTTTGTCCGCCATGTCTTCGGTCAAGTGATACGATTCATCATGGGGCGGTTCGATGGCTGTTGTGTTCTCGACCAACCGAGGCTCCCACTGCGATGTTTCGCCAGCCAAAAATCCATAGAAATGCTCAAATCCATAGCTGGTTGGCCAATACGTGAACGGCCCCATCGCGGTTGTCTGATCCGCAGGAGTGTTGTGCCATTTTCCGAACGCAGAAGTCTTGTAACCATAGTTCTTCAGAACCTCAGCCACAGTTGCAGAAGTCTTTGGCATGACGCCCGTGTATCCATCCCAATCAACGGCACGTTCAGCAATCGTACCGTTGCCAACTCGTTGATGATTGCGACCGGTCAGAAGTGAAGCACGTGTGGGTGAGCATATCGATGTCGTGTGAAAGCGATTGTAACTAATACCCTCATTTTTCAATCGGGTAAGTGTCGGAGTGTGAGCAAACCCACCAAACGTATCTGGTACGCCAAAACCCGCGTCATCAATGAGAACGATGAGGACATTGGGCGCGTCCGTGGCCAAACGATCTGGCTCGACGCGTCGCTTGTGGACCGACTGCTGCAAAGTTTGACCGGCCGTACTAGCGGAAGGAGACATTGGGAAGGGCAGTACCGAGCCGTCGTCCTGCTGTGCATTCGCAAATGCCCCAAAATGGAAGAGTACGCTAGTGATCAAAAGGCGAATGAATTTCACGATGTGTTTCCTTATCTAAATCAGAGACTATTTCAAAGCATCGATTACGACTCTTGTCACACATCATCTCGGACAGCGCCATGGCGATCTTTAATGCGCCGAAGCCTTGTTGCCACAAAGATCAGTACGCAACCAATTACCAATGCAACAACGGCGATCAGCCACGAAATTGCGACGACACCTGTGCTGGGCCAAACGATGAGAATCAGTCCAATGACCGCTAATACAGCTCCGACGGTTCCGAACAGCTGGCGAGACTCGGCATCAGAATCACTGTTTCGATTTGACAGAAACATTCCGCCCCCTTGAAGCAACGCCCATCCCCCCATCAGCGAAAGGAAGAGTCGCACACTGATACCAGTCCAAAAAATCAAGATCGCACCGACAACGCTACTTACGATCGCGAACACAGGAAATCCGCTTTTGCCACCGGACCGCACAGCTCCAATAGCACCGACCACTCCATCGAACAGCAAGTAAGCACCAAGCAGGTTGACCAGAATTCCAATGGTCTTACCAGGCCAGAATAGAGCGACGACTGCTAGGCACACGGCCATGATGCCACGAATCATAAACCACCACCAAATGACGTCGAACTTGTTGCTGACGCGTTGCTTGACTTCGGTCACAACTTGCTGCAATTTCTCTCGTCCGTCAGGCATTTATTTATCTTTCATGCTGCTTATTTGAACAGGAATTCACGGACGAAACGGGGTCTAAGAGAAGGCTGTCTGATTTCTTCATCCCACTTGTTGTCATTGCTTACTTCTTTAAATACTTGATCGTTGTTGCACCGATTGTCCCGTTGAACGCGAACGGTGCCTCATCGTAGTAATCGAGCGACACCGGCGAGTCGAGGTCCGTCCCGATATCGAATGTCGCATTGGAAGTGAAGTGAAGCGACATCGCGGCTGGTACTTGTCGTTGCGCAACTTCCTTGCCGTTTACCTTGAGCGAGACATTCATCGGTCCGCCAATCTTGTCTGCTAATTTCGATTCAACTTCTATTTTCAACTTGCCGGTCGGTAGTTTGTCTTTGGACTTGAGCTTGGTTCGCTGTACCTCGAACAAATTAAACTCGTAACAAAGGAAGCCATCCTTTACGTAGCAGGTAATACCCCCCGAAAAGCCTGCGAGCGCATAGAGGACTCCGTTGCCATTGGAAGGCATATCGACTTCCATCGTGACCAAGCTATCGACTTTGCCGAGTTTTGGGGCAGCCGACTCAGGCATACGCGTTATTGGGCTATCGAAAGTCCATTCGGTAAGTGAAGACGCCGGGGCATCCTCTGGATGGAACATCGCTGTGGACCATAAGCCGCCGCCGATCGGCAAGTTTTTGTTCTTGGTCGATTCTAGCAAGAAAAGTAGCTTCATCTCCTCAAGTTTCTTAGGATTGCTTGCGGCGAGATCGTTTGCTTGGCTCCAATCTTCATCGATGTTGTAGAGTTCCCACTTGTCCGTTAACGGCGACCATTCCTTGATTCCCTTTGGCAACCCGCCAACCCAAGGTTCGCGGGGGCCTGGAGCGCTGGCGAACCAACCGTCGTGGTAAATCCCACGGCTGGCCATGATGTCAAAGAATTGAGTCTTGCGAGTTCCTGGCGCCTTTGCATCGCCAAAGGCGTAAGCCATGCTAACGCCATCCATCGAATCTTGCTCGAAACCATTCACAACTTTGGGTGGAGTTATCTTGGTCAGTTCGTAAATGGTCGGAACGATATCAATGACGTGATGAAACTGGGGCCTTGCTGTCGGATCTGCTTTAATTCGCTTCGGCCAAGCGATAGCCATCGGCTGTCGAGTTCCACCGAAGTGTGCACCGACAAGCTTCGTCGATTTGTACGGTGTGCTTCCAGCCCAGGCCCAAGCAGCATGATACATATTGTCGGTCTTCGGGCCACCGAGAGCATCCAGGCCACCAAGCTCATCCAATGCCTTCAAGTGTTGGGAGATCTTGGTAGGAATACCGTTCTGTGCGAGCTGTTCGCTGATGGTTCCATAGAGACCTTCCGCGGATGAACCATTATCGCCCCAAACATAGAAAATGAGAGTGTTGTCGAGTTTTCCCTGCTTCTCAATTTCGTCGATGACTCGGCCCGCATTGTAGTCGGCATGTTCAGTGAAGCCGGCAAAAACTTCCATCAGACGACGCTGAAATGGCTTTTCATCGTCTGGAATCGAGTCCCACGAAGCCATTGACTCAGGTCGTGGAGTTAATTGGGCGTTTTGAGGAATCCAACCCTTGGCCTTGGCTCGAACAAAAACACGCTCGCGATACTTATCCCAGCCATCGTCGAACTTGCCCTTATACTTGTCGGCCCATTCCTTCATCACTTGATGTGGTCCGTGCGAAGCGCCTGGTGCCCAATACATGAGAAATGGTTTGTCGGGTGCATAAGCTTTCTGTTCGCGCAACCACTGGATTGCGTCCGAGGCAATGTCATCGGTTAGGTGATAGCCCTTTGGAAGATGGTCGGTAACCGCATTGGTATTGCGAGTCAGAGTGGGCTCGTATTGCGAAGCCTCACCCGCGAGGAATCCGTAAAAATACTCGAAGCCGTAACCCGTCGGCCAATAGTCGAAGGGGCCCTTGGATGTGATCTGTTCCTCAGGTGTGTTATGCCACTTGCCCCACGCACCGGTATTGTATCCGTAGTTCTTCAGAACCTCGGCAATGGTTGCTGACGACTTTGGAATAGTGCCACTGAAACCATCAAAATCATTAGCGATTGCAGCGATCTGACCGTTACCGACTCGCGTGTGATTGCGACCGGTAAGCAGGGCGGCTCGCGTAGGCGAGCACATTGCAGTGGAGTGGAAGCGATTGAAGGAGATTCCCATCTTCGATACACGATCAAGCGTCGGCGTGTTAATCTCGCCGCCATACGTCGAGGGAGTACCTGGTCCCACATCATCCATCAAGATGACGAGAATATTCGGCGCACCTTCTGCAAGACGCTTTGGCTCAACGCGTTTCTTGTAAACAGAATCTTGTATCGTCAGTCCAGGAGTGGATCCTGACGGAGTGGGTGGAAATGGCAAAATCTCTTGTGCCATTGTTGCTGATGTAAACACGTTTACAAGCACAAGGCCTAGGATGGCCAATCGCGAATTGATATTCATGGATGAGTCTCTGTATCGCTTTCAAACTAATTGCTGGTCTTAATTTTCAAAATCTGGGACTGAATTCCTTCGATGGTTTTTCCCATTTGGGCGCTCAATCCAAGCTGACGCACTGGGAATTCTTGAAAGCTCATTAGGTGCTTCTCCACTATCCCAACGATTGGCGTAAGCACCCAAGTTTTGTGTTCCGCATACTGACGATTCACATCACCTGTCTGACGCTCGAAGGGATCCATGCGCAGATTCGTTATCATAGGTCGCCCAAGGCCAATCAGCGGGTCGTCCCAATGTCCGCCTTCTTTGATCGAGAAGCTGATTTTGAACGAATCGTAACGAATGGCTGTCAGGACCGTTTCGTCATAGTAAAAGACAAATTTGCGAGCCGACTTGTCGCTCTTGCCACTAAACAACGCAGTCTGGTCATAACCATCTAGGTGGACCTTGTAGTTCTTGCCGCCATAGTCTGCACCCTTTTTTAGGTTCTCAACGCTATCGGTGTCGCCGGCTGCCGAAGCTAATGTTGGGAGCAAGTCAGTCATATCTACAATCTCGCTAGAAACGCGGCCTCCCGTAGCACCAGGCCAACGGACCATACATGGGGCGCGAACTCCGCCTTCCCATGTTGTGCCCTTGTCGCCTCGGAATGGGCTCGTACCACCTTCGGGCCACATGTACTGATAGGCTCCGTTGTCAGTCACGTAGACCACAATCGTGTTCTTATCGAGACCTGTTGCTTCAAGTTTTGATAACAGTTGGCCGACGTGACCGTCGTGCTCTGCGAGGGCATCACCATAAACATCTTCGCGTCCAGCTCGGGACTTGCCTCGTACTCCATCCTTGAAATGGAAGAACACATGTAATCGCGCTGCGCAATGCCAAAGGAAGAATGGCTTCTTGTCTTTTGCTTTGCGATCCAGGAAGTCGAGCGACTTGGATACGATTTCGTCATCAAAGGTTTCCATCCGCTTCGTCGTCAGTGGACCTTCATCCTTTGTTGGTCCATCGGCGGTGCCTGAAATGACTCCACGTGGATCAAACTTTTTTCGGAATTCAGGATCGGTTGGACGGTCTGGATCTTCGAGATCCTCATTGCCATTCAAATGGTATAGGTTGCCGAAATACTCATCAAACCCATGCCGATGCGGAAGATGTTCCTCAAGGTCGCCAAGATGATTCTTGCCATATTGAGCGGTCGAGTATCCTTTAGACTTAAGGATTTCCGCCAATGTGATGTCTTCTTTTTGCAAACCGGCCGGCGATCCTGGTGTGCCGACTGTCGTCAATCCAGTGCGAACCGGAAGTTGACCTGTAAGGAAGGCAGCGCGACCGGCGGTGCAACTTGGCTGGGCATAGAAGGATGTAAGACGAATACCCTCCTTTCCAATGCGATCGATATTTGGAGTTTTGACTCCTAGGATATCACCACCGTAGGATGCTACGTTCATCCAGCCGACATCGTCACCCATGATGACAAGTATGTTGGGTTTCGAGGTTTGAGCGGACAACTGGCCTGAGCCAACGACAACAAAAAATGCAAAGAGAAGAAGATGCTCGAATCGTTTCACTGTTGATGCCTTGTTATTGATTGACTGTTTCCACACAGGATTCTCGACGTATTCGAAAATGTTTATCCGCATTGCATGAATCCCCGGAAAGTGACATCTGCAATGTGAAATTTGCTTTCACGGAATATCTGAACTCAGGAGATTCTAGCCAGAGATCAGCCCGTCGAACGTCAAATATCCACTTTCCGAAAGTAAGTTCTCTAGCTTCGTATCAATCAACAGCCGTTCTAGTGATTTGAGTTCTGGCCGATCTGTTGAGACATCCCCAGTGCTAATCACGCATGTATTCTTGGCATTCCGAACGCGATTTATTCGATGCCATTGTGCTTGTAGGTCGCACCGGTCACCCAAACCGGATGGAGTAGAATTTACCTTCAGTAGAAGTTCGTTTTGTCACACGGGGATGGTGTTAGGATAGGCAACCAACTGAAACTTACTGATTTTCCCTCGCTAGCATCATGCGTAGGCTGCCACTTTGGGTAGCATGCTCGCCACAGATTAGCAAAGTTTTCGATTGAAATCATCGACGATGGTTACTCGCTGATCCCGTCGACCGCCCAGAGCTATCTATGACCGTTGTTCGATTCCCATTGTTTCTAGCGTTTTCGATTTGTAGCGATTGGAATCACTGCGTCTAGGATCTTCTTGGGCTCGTTGAGACCGTACACGGATCGCATAATCGAGAGGCCTGTTTCGATGTCTTGCTCGCCCCAGTTCTGGGGATGACGCAAGTGCAATAGGCGGATGTTTCGGCCCATCGTTGCCATAGACTCATTTCTCCATTCTCCTGCGAATTTCCGAAGCCAACCGTGTTCTTGAGTCGGCTTAGGGATGGCGGGGGCTTCTTGCCCATTCAAAGTTTCGCGGAAGCATAGTAGGCTGAGGATCGAGGTCATTAACAGGGCATTCGACCTTTCGTTTTACCGTCATGATAAATGTAATGGATGGCCGTCCATTTAATGCGCGAGAGATGATGGCACTACGATCATCCATTGAAAGACATATGCCTGAAGCATTACGAAGACACCCATGAGAATGGCCATCGCGATGCTATGCCAAAATACCGCCCGCAGAATCGTTCCAGCGTCGGGGCTGTCCTTCTGTCCCCCGGTGGCGACACTGGCCACGACGATACTTTGTGCGTCAATCATCTTTCCCATGACCCCACCTGAGCTATTGGAGGCAGCCGTCAAGATGGGCGAGATGTCGAGTTGCTGTGCGGTGACTTTCTGCAAATTACCGAACAATACGTTGGACGAAGTATCGCTGCCAGTAAGTGCCACGCCTAACCATCCAAGCAAAGGTGAGAAGAACGGAAAGAGCACACCCGTGGAAGCGAACGCGATCCCCATCGTCGTGTCGGTACCGCTGAAACGCGTTGTGAATCCCAGTGCAAGCATCAAGGAGATTGTGAGCAACGACACGCCGACCCGTCGGAGAGTGCGGACGTAGGTCGCAAAGAGGTCGCTTGGTTTCAGCCCGAGAAGCAGGCCTGCGATGAGGCCCGCAATCAGTAAGGACGTGCCGGTCGCCGAGAATAGGTTCAGGGTGAACTCTGCCTTTTCAGGCTCTGGTTCAAGCGATGCCGGTGGGACTTTTTGAACGGCAAGATGCAAAGCCGGAACAGAGAAGACTGGCGCGAAGGTATCGTTGAGGGCTTTCTTGATGGGCGTCATGCTCGATGCAGCGACGAAAACCGTCATCAGTATCCACGGCAACCAAGCGCGAAAGTTCTCCCGTCCTGGGGATACCGCCACCGTTGTGGCGGCATTAGAAACGGTTGGCATGCCTTCGGTATTTGCCAACCCATCGCTAGGTTTCCAAATTCGCAAGAAGACCACGAGAGCGACAATAGAACTGAATCCCGCTGCGGCATCCACCAAGTGCGGGCCGTGAAAATTGCTCACCAAAAACTGCACGACGGCAAAGCTCGCGCCTCCCACGAAACATGCGGGCCAGACCCGGACCATGCCTCGCCAACCTACCAGAGCCGCAATCATCCAAAACGGAACGATCAACGCGAAGAAGGGTAACTGACGCCCGACCATCGCGCTCAGTGCACCTTCATCTAGTCCAGTTACTTTCGCCAAGGTGATAATCGGGATACCGACCGAGCCAAACGCAACCGGTGCAGTGTTACCGATGAGGGCGGCCTTCGCGGCATCCAGGGGGCTGAAGCCTAGCCCAATCATCAACGCGCCCGTGATCGCCACCGGTGCACCGAAACCAGCAAATCCTTCCAGAAACGCGCCGAAACTGAAGCCAACCATCAGAGCCTGGATGCGCCTGTCGTCTGACAGATTCGCCATCCGGTCTTGCAACACTTTGAAGCCGCCGGTGTCGACCGAAATGTGGTAGATGAACAGAGCGTTGAGCACGATCCAGCCGATTGGGAAAAGCCCAAACGCCGCGCCGTAGCCCGCCGCAGCGACAGCCAGCTTCACGGGCATTCCGTAAACCCCGATGGAAATACACATCGCCACCATCAACGCAGCCAGTGCCGCAATATGCGCACGCACATGCCAAAACGCCAACAATCCAAGCAAGATAACGATTGGCAGTGACGCGACAAGCGAAGAAAGAACGATGCTATTGCCGATGGGTGAGTAATTTTGCGACCAGGTCATACTTGTTTATCTTTACACGAGCTAGATACGGAAAGCGAGCCATTGCTTACTCATGACGATCAGCTCACCAGGGCAGCCAATCCAGCTTGCGCCACGAGGCCATCTTGTGCGCTTGTTCCGCCGGACAAGCCAATGCCGCCGATGACCGCGCCGTCGACCAAGATCGGCAGCCCGCCGTCGATCGGCATCGCGCCACTCATGACTAGCATCCGTACACCTTCGCCGCCAGCCGCCACCATATCGTGAAAGGCCTTGGTCGGCCGACGGAACGCCACGGCTGATAGAGCTTTGTCCTGCGCCACTTGCACGCTGCCAAACTGCGCGTTGTCCATGCGTTCCAACAGCACCAAGTGACCACCCGGGTCCATGATCGCCACGACCATACACCAGCCATTTCGTACTGCTTCTGCTCGAGCAGCGGCAGCAACCATTCGTGCTTGTTCTAGAGTGATGGATGTTCCGTAGATAGGAAGTTGCGGGGTCGGGTTGTTCATTCGTCTGCGTTCTTATTGATTGAAGTTAAGATGCTAAAAAAATTATGAACCTTGATTGTCGTATGCATCGCGCAATACCTGCAGTGTATGACGAATCATGATAGGTGATCCCAATTTGGCCAGATGGACACGAAGCTGAGTCAGGCAACCGATATTGCCGGACGCAACGACGCTCGCACCCGTCGCGATCACGGCGCGTGCTTTTTGCTCTCCAAGTGATGCCGCGATCGCTGGTTGTTCCATGTTGTAACTTCCTGCGCTACCGCAGCATAGATGTGCGTTGGGCAGTTCCAAGAGTTGCAGTCCAGGAATCGTGCGGAGCAGTTCGCGTGGTTCGCGGCGCACGCCTTGAGCATTGGCCAAATGACAGGCGTCGTGGTAAGCGACTTTCAGCGGCGCGCCGAAGCCTTGCGGCTTATCCAATAGACCGAGTTTGGTGAGAAAGACACTTACGTCCATAACGCGATGGCGAAACGATTCCGCTCGAGCCGCATCGGGCGTGCCGGCGAGGACGAGATGATACTCATGCATGGCCGATCCGCAGCCAGCGGCGTTGGTGAGTACTGCATCTACATCGGTAGGAAAGGTGTTGAGGTTTCGTTTCGCGAAATTGCGGGCAGCATCGAGGTTGCCGGTGTGCCACGCGAGCCCGCCACAGCAACCTTGCGTGCGAGGCACGACCACTTCCACACCATTCCGCGAGAGCACTTCAATGGTGGCAGTGTTGATATCGGGATCAAGCACCTGCTGCGCACAACCGATGAGCAACGCCACACGGGCTCGGCGTTCGCATTGGGCGGGTGTGACTTCAGGCCAGCTTTGCTTCGGCGGTAGTTTCGCCGGTAGAAGCTCCAGCATGGGCTTGATTGCAGTCGGCATCAGCGGCGCGAAGAACTTTCCTAACTTTCCGAGCGTAGCAGCGATTCGAAAGCGAGTCGGATACGGCACCGTCTTCGCAGAAAGCCACCTCGCAAATCTCTCGCCCGGAGTCCGCTTGAACTTCTCTTGCGCCAACGCTCGGAAAGGACTGATCAGATCGCGATAGGGCACACCGCTTGGGCAGGCGGGTTCGCAAGCGAGGCAACCCAGACAGCGATCCACGTGCGGCTGAGCGGTATCCCAATCGAGTTTGCCTTCCAAAACTTCCTTCATAAGGACGATACGGCCGCGGGGGGAATCCATTTCCTGTCCCAACTCCTGGTAGGTGGGACAAGCAGCGAGACAGAAGCCACAATGAACGCAGCGCTCAATGGTTTCTGCCATCGGAAGGCCCAGAGGCCCAAACTTGTCGGTTGAAATATGGTGCAGCATCTCAGTCAAATTCCTCTAAGCCTGGGAAACGATTCTCTGCGTCGAGGGCATTCTTTACAGCTGCAGCAATCTGGAAATCGTGCCGAGCGCCAAGCCACAACGGAGCATCGCCGCGAAGCGTTATGCAGGGTACCTTCAGCAGCTTCAATTTGGCATCGATGGCTGTCACCTTCGCGTCCGATGAGAACGATGCGAACGCAACATTGCCACCTCCACTGACGAGAACCGTCGCGCCAAATTCTTCGAGGGTCCCGCGAAGCGACGCAGATGTGACTGGCGTCGTAGGCATCTTGAGGAGCAAGGTGGAATCTGCCTTCGCATCAAGGGCTTTAGAATTTTTCGCCCATTCGAACTCCGTCAGCGACCCCCATTTTTCGTCAGCAACTTCGGTAGTCAGCCTTTCGCCAGGAAAGCGGTTCAGTATTTCGTTGGCAAGCGCGTCGAGCGATTCCGTCGGGCCAACGAGTCTTGCGGCAATATTTTTTGTATCGGGTAGCCAGTCGAGTGCATCGAGTTCCCATCGGGATGTTCCCGCCTGCGTAAGGATTTGTGTGGCGATTTCTGGACCGCCCGTCTCCAACATCAAGGTGAGTCTTGACGTGTGGCGAGGGAAAACCTTGAAGGTAATCTCGGTGAGTATCCCAAAGCGTCCGAGACTGCCGACAAAGAATTTGGGAAGATCGAATCCGGCAGCGTTTTTGACTACCTTTCCACCCATCCGCAGCAGTCGTCCTGCACCGTCCACAAATTGAACCGCGAGGATAAAGTCACGCAGCCCACCAAATCGAAAACGTCCGGGGCCGCTGACGCCCGAAGCGACCGTTCCTCCAAGCGTCGCGCCCTTCGCAATAAGCATCGGATCGAAAGGTAGATACTGTCCTTGGGCTGCGAGTGTTTCCACGATCTCGCGCAACGGTGTACCCGCCAGTGCAGTAAAGGTAAATTCGCTCGGTTCGTATTCTACGATACCCTTGAGCTTTGCCGTGGAGAGCTTCACGGCACTGACGGCGGACAGACGCGGCTTCGTGCCCGAACCCACTGCGATGAGACGCGGCGTCGAACGCACTGCCTCGACAAGTTCGGCGGTATTGGCTGGAGTGAGTGTCGCGTTCATTCGCGGGAGATGACTCCTGCTTTTTCCAACGGATGCAGTCCGTGTTGCGTGAGCGAGGGAGCCTCGGATCCGGGAAACATCTTCCCTGGATTCGCGATACCGAGAGGATCAAACGCTGACTTCAAGCGTTTCATACAATCAATTTCTTCCTCACGGAACATGTCCGGTAAGAAGTCGCGTTTCTCGACTCCCAAACCATGTTCGCCCGTTAGCGAGCCTCCCATCTCGACACACATCTTCAAGATACGACCGGCGAGTGCCTCGGCCCGATCGAGATCTCCGGGAACACGACCGTTGAACAAAATGAGTGGGTGCAGATTGCCGTCACCCGCATGAAAAACGTTGGCAACACGAATACGGGTCTCGCGCGACATTTCGCCGATGCGGCGCAATGCTTCCCCCAGCTTTCGACGTGGCACGACTCCGTCCTGAACGATGAAGTCCGGTGAAAGCCGTCCTACGGCACTAAATGCGCTTTTGCGCCCTTTCCAAATAGCCATTCGTTCTTCGGCATCTCGCGCTGGACGCGCTTCGATTGGCTTGCTGGCAGCGATGATCGCGTCGAGACGCTTGCGGTCTTCTGCGACCACTTCGCGCGGCCCTTCAAGCTCGACGATCAATACCGCTTCTGCACCTGCGGGATACTCGGCATGTACGGCAGCTACAGCAGCCTCTAGTGCGAGTGCGTCCATGATCTCCATCGCGCCAGGCAGCAAGCCACTTGCGATCACAGCAGACACAGTGTCGCCTGCCTCTTCCAGTGAATTGTATCCGGCCAGCACCGTATGGAAGCACTCAGCTTTGGGTAACAGTTGCAGCGTGACCTCGAGCGCGATGCCGAACAAACCCTCATTGCCGGTGAACAGCCCACACCAATCCGGGCCAACACTCTCGCGACTTACCCCGCCCCACTCGACGACTTCGCCAGTGGCTAGCACAGCCTTCATACCTAGGACATGGTTAGCGGTCATCCCATATTTGAGGCAATGTGCGCCGCCAGAATTGAATGCGACGTTGCCACCGATGGTGCAGATAGTCTGACTGGATGGATCGGGGGCATAGTACAGACCATGCGGAGCGGCCGCAATGCTTACAGCCGCGTTGATAACGCCCGACTCAACGACGGCAATGCGATTCAACGGATCCATTTTCAGAATCCGATTAAGCCGATTCATCGCGATGATGATACCCCCCGCAACGGGTAATGAGCCGCCGGACAGACTCGTACCGCTGCCGCGGGCGACGAATGGCAAGTGATGCTGATGGCACAAACGAACCAATGCGACGACTTCATCGGTGGTTACTGGAATGGCAACGGCAAGTGGTGATTGCTGGAATGCCGTCAACCCGTCGCTTTGGTAGACGGCAAGTTGCTCTGAACGCAGCAGCAACTGCTCTGGCCGAAGCAGCGTCTTTAAGTGTTGAATAGCAAGGTGGCTCATATTGTCGTTCCGTAATGCTTGCGAGATTTCACTTCTCGCCGACGAGCATGCAAAATGAATTCGGTGTAGCCGTTAGGTTGCACGCTGCCATGGAACACAAGGTCGCAAGCGGCTTGGAATGCAGTGTTTTCGTCAAAGTTTGGCGACATAGGTCGATAACTTGGGTCTCTCGCATTTTGACGATCGACTACAGTTGACATTCGCCGAAGTGTTTCGGTCACTTGCTCCCGCGAACAGACACCGTGCCGCAACCAGTTGGCGATGTGTTGGCTGGAGATGCGCAACGTGGCGCGATCTTCCATGAGGCCGACGTCGTGGATGTCGGGCACTTTCGAACAACCCACACCGCTGTCAATCCACCTTACAACGTAGCCGAGAATGCTCTGGACATTGTTGTCGAGTTCTTGCTGGACTTCTTGAGAAGTTGGCCATGTCGTACCGAGCATTGGCAAAGTCAAAATATCGTCGAGGCTGGCTCGCGATCGTTTGGCAAGTTCTGTTTGGCGTTGTGCCACATTGATTTCGTGATAATGCAGGGCATGAAGTGTGGCTGCCGTGGGAGAGGGGACCCAGGCTGTATTCGCTCCGGCCATTGGATGCGCTCGCTTGGTCGCGACCATCTGTGCCATGAGGTCCGGCATGGCATACATACCTTTGCCGATCTGCGCGCGACCACGTAGTCCGCATGCGAGTCCGTTGTCGACATTCCAATCTTCATAGGCAACAATCCAAGGCTGCGACTTCATGACGTTCTTTCGAACGACCGGACCTGCCTCCATGCTGGTGTGAATCTCGTCACCGGTGCGATCGAGAAAACCGGTATTGATGAACACCACGCGATCCTTCGCCACGCGAATACACTCCTTTAGATTGATTGTGGTTCGGCGTTCCTCGTCCATGATTCCGACCTTGACCGATAAAGGAGGTAGTCCGAGTGCATCTTCAATACGACCGAACAGCTCACAGGTCAACGCGACTTCCTCCGGCCCGTGCATCTTGGGCTTCACGATGTAAATGCTGCCGGTCCGGGAATTACGGAACTTCCCTAGGCCTTTTAAATCGAAAGACGAGATCAGGCAGGTGAAAAATGCATCGAGAAAGCCCTCTGGAATTTCGTTACCGTCGCTATCGAGCACGGCATCCGTGAACATGTGATGGCCGACGTTTCTCGCAAAGAGTAAACTGCGCCCCGGCAGGATCATCGTGCCACCGTCCGGTTTAGAATAGGTACGGTCAGGGTGAAGCGTGCGAGTCAGCGAACGACCACCCTTCTCAAAGGTCTCGGACAAATCACCTTGGATCAGCCCCAGCCAATTCGCGTAAGTATGCGTTTTATCCGCCGCGTCTACAACTGAAACGGAATCCTCCATGTCCTGAATCGTTGTGATCGCGGATTCGAGCACTACGTCCTTGATACCTGCAGCATCGGTTTTGCCGATGGGGTGAGCGCGGTCAAATTGAATCTCGATATGCAAACCGTGATTGACGAGCAGAATGGTCGACGGCGATGCAGGTTCCCCAACATAGCCGATAAATTTCGTAGCGTCGGCCAAAGTGGTTTGCTGGCTGTCAATCAATGTGACTAAGAGTTTTCCATTTTGCACGGCATATCCGGCTGCGTCCTTATGGCTGCCGCTTGCGAGTGGAGCAGCCTTATCCAAGAACTCGCGTGTGAAGGCGATAACCTTCGCACCACGCTTGTGGTTGAAGTCACCGGACTTTTTACAGCCATCGGTTTCAGGAATTACATCCGTTCCGTAGAGCGCGTCATAAAGACTGCCCCAGCGAGCGTTGGCGGCATTGATCGCGTAACGTGCGTTGGTCACAGGCACAACCAGTTGCGGCCCGGCAATGTTCGCCACTTCATGATCGACATTCTCTGTGGTTGCCGAGAAATCTGGCCCTTCCGGTAGTAGATAACCGATCTCAATTAAGAACCTCTTGTAGGCTTCTGCATCATGAGGTTGGCCAGCGTGCGTGCGATGCCACTCGTCAATGCTGGACTGA
Source organism: uncultured Pirellula sp. (assembly GCA_903858115.1). GTDB lineage: Bacteria > Planctomycetota > Planctomycetia > Pirellulales > Pirellulaceae > JBKCUI01. The sequence continues at coordinate 29,672 of CAIOHR010000006.1, forward strand.
AGATCGTCACGTTTGGCCAGCAGTGCGCGGACTCGAGGTGTGAGGTCGGTAACAATTCTCTCAAACGCCTCCCAGACCGCTATTGGCTTGAGACCCGTACCAGGACAGATGTATTGGGTAAGCAGTTCATTCAGAATAGTAGCGACTTGGAGACGGCCTTGTAAGATTCGTTGTGTCATAATATTTCGTGGAACTTCGCAGCGGAAGGCTGATGCGGGAAGACTAGCTTGATTGTACAAGTTCAAGCCGTTCACCGTAGCATATCCCTATCGGACAGCAACAGGTTTGGTCCCATCACCATGATTTACAAACGGGAAGTTCGAGCATTGTCGCGGGGTCGGCGCGATATGATGAAGGAATGGCCAGCGGTTGCAGGCGATTCTCAACGGATTTAACCTTTGGGTTCAAACCGTTTTGGGCTTCAAGTGGTAGACGAACGCTTTAAATTGTTGCGGGATTCTAAAGGATCCAAAGCGTCCTGAAAAGTAATTCGCGTTGGGATTGCTGTCGGTTGCGTCGACTGACAGTAGATTGCATTCGGCACTAACTGTAAGATGGATTCTTCCACTGCTGTTGGTTGTTGTCCGTATCATTGCTGATGCTTGGGGATTAGAAGTACAGGAAGTCATTACGAAAATGGGTTGGGAAACATGAACTTTTCTATGCACCAAACATCCAACGGGAAGTCACCGGTTCCATCGACGGTGCTCTGGCAGATGGCTCGCGAGTTGAAATATCGACCTATCAATGCCAATTGAATTGGTTTGCGAACTCAGGTCAAACGCCTCTGCTTGGCGTCGGGCTACTGCCGGCAAAGGAATTACGCGTCGACTACACAACGGCAACCACGAGCATCAGTACAACAATAGGTGGGAACAGCCACGGAATCAGCGGTGCATCTTGGACGAACCAACCCAACGCAGAATGGCAGCGGTTGAAACTGCGCCGGTAGATGGATTGGAATCGGAGAAGCCGCGATTTGTAAATTGCCGTTTGCTATTTCCGCTACTCGCCCTCTGCGTCTTCGCGTTGTTCCCAGCTTCGCCGACCGCGGCAGATGATGCGGCAGACTTGGCTAAGCTCGCTCCGGATGTCCTTACCATGGAGCAGCGGAGTGAAGCGGCGGGCATGATCGACCGCGAGATTCGTCGCCGCACGGCCGAGGTCAACGCTCGCAACCGCGAGCAGTGGTCCCAAATCACATCGCGGGAACAATGGGAGAAGTTTCGCGACGAGCGGGTGGCCGCGCTGCGGCGTTCGCTCGGAGACTATCCTGCACCTCCCGCTAAGCTCAATGTGCGCACTACGAGCATTCTCACTGGCGAAGGTTTTAAGATTGAGAACACCGTCTACGAAAGTCGCCCTGGTCAGTGGGTAACGGGCAACCTCTATGTGCCCGACAAGCCGACTGATTCGATGCCGGGCATCCTGATCGCGCACGCTCATCACGGCGGCAAACGCGATAGCGAGCTTCAGGACATGGGCATGACCTGGGCTCGCGCCGGCTGTCTGGTCCTGGTGATCGACCAGGTGGGCTACGGCGAGCGCCGCGCGCATCCGTTCAGCAGCGACGAAGACTATGCGAAGCCGTACCGAACAGGTCGCCAAGACTATTACTTTCGCCAGGACACCGGAGTGCAACTTCAACTGCTGGGCGATAGTCTGATGGGCTGGATGGCCTGGGATCTGATGCGCGGTGTTGATCTACTTCTGGCCCGTGACGGCATTGACGCCAAGAAAATCATTCTTTTGGGTGCTGTCGCGGGTGGCGGCGACCCGGCGGGGGTCACGGCTTCTCTCGATCACCGCATTGCCTGTTGCGTGCCGTTTAACTTTGGCGGTCCACAACCGGAAACTCGCTATCCCCTGCCAGAGGACGCCGAGACAAGCTTCAACTACCTGGGAGGTGCTTACTGGGAGTCCACTCGCGGTCTGCGACTCGGCGGCCGTGACGATTTTTTGCACTGGGTCATTGTCGGCAGCATCGCGCCGCGCCGGCTGATTCATGCCCACGAATTCTCTTGGGATCAGGAGCGCGATCCAGTCTGGAAACGGTATCAGAAAATCTGGGGCGAGTTCTACAATACGCCCGAAAACCTGGGCTTCGCGCATGGCAAAGGCCTGCTCAGCCAGCGTCCACCCGAGGCCTCGCACTGCAACAACATCGGCGTTTTCCACAGGCAGATGATTCATCCACTGTTCGAGCGTTGGTTTGGCATCAAGGTCACTGCGAAAGACGAATACAGCGCACCTCGCATGCCTGCGGAACTAATCTGCCTGACCGACCAGGCCCGGCAGGAATTAAAGCCTCAGAGCCTGAATCAACTGATGAGTGCCATCGGCCAGGAACGCATCGACGCCGCCCGCAAACGACTCATCGGAAAGTCGCCGGCTGAGCGTCGCGAGCTCCTGCGAGCCGACTGGAGCAAGGTGCTGGGTGAAGTTTCGCTGGCCAAGTCACCCGTGATCAAAGCCACTGCGGTCGATGACCAACCCATTGCTGGCGCGAAGGTCGAACGCATCGTCTTGGAAGTGGAACCGGGAATCGTCGTGCCTGTGCTGGTCCTCTCGCCGGCCAAGCAGCTTGACAAGGCTCCAGTGGTCATTGGCTTGGCACAGTCCGGCAAGGCTGGATTCCTCAAGGAGCGATCAACGGAGTTACAGAAGCTCATCCAGTCTGGTGTGATGGTTGTCCTACCGGATGTGCGCGGTATCGGCGAATCGCGCGCGGACGATATCGACCTGACAACGAACCTGCAGCTGTTCGGCGAGACATTGCTGGGCCAACGGCTGCGTGACTTACGCTCGATCCTAGCTTACCTGCGTGATCGGAAAGACGTCCATGGTTCGCAGATCGCCCTCTGGGGCGACGCCTTTGCACCGCCGAACCCAGCAAACACCGACTTCAAGGTGCCCCGCAACGTTGACGGATGGCCTCGTGGGCCGGAACCGCTGGGCAGCCAACTGGTATTGTTAGGTGCTCTGTTCGATGACGACATCCGCGCTGTCTACCTGGCAGGCGGCCTGGCCAGCTACCACGACGTATTGACGAATTTTGCAGTGTTGATCCCGCACAGCGCGTCAGTGCCGGGAGCACTAACAGCCGGCGACATGTGCGACCTGGCCTGCAGCTTGGCGCCCAAACCCCTGCGGATGGAGGCGCTTGTCAATCATTTGAACCGCACTGTCCCAATCTCCGAACTGCACGGGGACCACGCACTGTATGTGCAAGCCTACACGTCAACTCCGAGCGCCTTCAGTATTTCTGAATTGCGATCATCGCCAGCAAACTGGCTCTTGGAACAACTCCGCTAAAGTCACATCGACAGTAGGGTGGTGACGAGAGTGAAGAAAGCGGTGGTGCCAAACCGGAGCGAGTTACGGCTTGGCATGAAAAGTCTATTCGGCAAATGACTTGGATCTCGAAACGGCGAGTGCCGCATCTTCACTGCGGGATTTGGTTGAGTTTCTGGCCTGCCTCAGGTAGGCTACGACTCTGTCAACCATCCATTTCGTGGGGCTCGGTCCATCATAACGTTAGATCGGTTCAAATGCACAGAAGAACAATTGCCGGATTCAACGCAATCGCATTGGCGTCAGCTTTATTGGCGTTGACGGCCATAGCCGCACCGATTGATGAACCAACCGGAGCGAATGTGCGGGATATCAGCTCACGTCGCGAGCTGTTCGTTGATCGGTACTTGATCGATCGACTCGACAACGCGACGCTCAAGCTGCATGAACCACAACTTGCTCCGGCCATGACCGAACCAGCCGACAACCTCGAATACGGGACCGTGATCAAGGACGGCGAACTCTTTCGGCTCTATACGCGCGAGGGCCGGGGAGCCAAGTTCGATGGTGATGCTCCGGAGGTCACTCGTTACTGCGAAAGCCGCGACGGCATCCATTGGACGAAGCCGAAGCTAGGGCTATTTGAGATTGACGGCAGCAAGGACAACAACGTTATCCTACACGAGGCGCCGTTCTGCCATAACTTCTCGCCATTTCTCGACGCCCGACCGAATGTGCCACCCGACGAGCGATTCAAAGCGCTGGCTGGAACAGTGAAGACGGGGCTGGTTGCGTTCCTTTCGGGAGATGGCATCCGCTGGCGAAAGCTGCAGCCCGAACCAGTCGTCACTTATACGAAGGAATACGCTTTCGACTCGCAGAACGTCTCGTTCTGGTCCGAAAGCGAGAGTTGTTACGTCTGCTACTTCCGCCATTTCCTAGACAAAGAACTGCGGTCAGTCTGCCGCACAACATCACTCGATTTCGTAAAGTGGACCGAGCCAGTGCCGCTCAAACCAAACTTCGACGGCGAGCATATCTACACGACGCTGACGCATCCCTATTTTCGAGCGACGCATATCTACGTAGCAACTCCAACGCGTTTTCATCCTGGTCGTGGCGAGAGCACGGACATCCTTTTTATGACGGCTCGCGGCAACGGCCCTTTCGATCGTACATTTCGCGAAGCCTTCATCCGCCCTGGCCTGGATCCGGCGCGCTGGGGTAATCGCTCGAACTACGCGGCGCTTAACATCGTTCCAACTGGCCCTGCCGAGATGTCGATCTATACGACTCCCTTTCGCCGCTTTACGCTGCGGCTCGACGGCTTCGCGTCTGTGCATGTCGGCGCGGACGTCGGGGAGCTGGTCACGAAACCGTTCATGTTCTCCGGCAAGGAACTCGTGGTCAACTACGCAACGAGCGCCGGTGGCAGTATGAGAGTCGAGTTGCAAGACGCCGCTGGAAAAGCGATCCCAGGCTTCACGCTCGCCGATTGCCGCAATCTAGTCGGCGATGCCATCGAGCAACCGGTCGCTTGGACCAAAGGCGGCGACGTCTCATCTCACATCGGCAAACCGGTTCGCCTACGCATCGTCATGCAGGAGGCGGATCTGTATGCTCTGCAGTTTCGACCCGGTCCATAAAGCCTCAGCCGCGCAAGTCGGCCGATCAACCGCTTCATCGCGGTAGTGATTTCCGAACCCTCGACGGGAACCGTTGCGGGGCTAAACTCTAGTAGAAAGGGGACATCCGCATGAGAAAACCATTTCTCGCCATGATGCTATTGATACTGAGCATCAATCTTGTACTGGCTGGCCATTCTCTAGCTGATGAGCCAACTAGCGAGCAGCCGTTGATTGGCTACACGGAACTGCAAACCAATCTGCCAGGTGGACGGCATGCGAACGTGCGTACAATGCGCGCGACGGTGGTTCGAGCGGATGGATCGGGCCGAGCGAGGATCGCCGATGAACTCGCTGACGAGACCGATGCGTGGACTCAGTTCGCAGGCTGGTCGCCGGACGGAAAACAGGCGATCGTATCTCGCGGGTGGCAAGACGCAGAGAACGCGAATTGGGAACAAGAGCATAAGACTTTTCGCATGGAGCCTAAAAAGTGGTTGCTCGATTCGTGCCTGGTCAATATTGCAACAGGCAAGGTTTCGAACCTCACAGCCGTGGATCGAGTCAGCCACTACAATAGCGGTCTGTTTTTCATGCCTGAAGTGAAGACACTCGGCTCGGCGGCCCAAGCGACGACCAATAGGCTTGGCTTCACGCCGCTGATCAACGGAGTGTCGAAACCTTTTGTGATGGATCTTGACGGCCGCAACAAGCAGGATCTGTCAAGCACGAACGCGGGGTTTACCTACGGATACAGCGCGTCGCCGGATGGCAATCTCATCAGTTATCATGAGAACTATCAGGTCTACATCGCCAAAGCAGATGGCTCGGAGAAGCGGCATATCAATACCGGTCATCCCTTTGACTTCGGCCCACGCTGGTCGCCCGATGGAAAGTGGCTGCTGTTTGTCAGTGGCGAGCATTATGACTGCCATCCGCATATCGTTCGCGCCGACGGCATGGGCTTGAAGAAGCTCGCCGATCGAGCCGGTTATCGCGGCGTGACCGAGTTCCTCGATGTCGATGACTTCCACGGAGGAAGCAGCGACGTGCCGGTCTGGTCGGTGGATAGCCAGTCGGTCTTCTACACTGCCAAGGTCGGCAACAACGTCGAGCTTTTTCAGATCACGCTGGACGGTGTGAACATTCAACTTACCAAGACGCCCGATGGCACAACGCACTATCATCCTACCCCGTCAGGGGACGGCAGGCAGTTGCTCTATGGTTCGAAACGCAATGGTGTTCGGCAACTGTTCGTGATGACCCTCGCCGATCTCGGCGAGACGCAACTCACCCATCTCAAGATCGGCTTCGGAGCCATGTGGCCGCACTGGCAACCGGCTGAATCGGCCCAATCTCTACCCATCCCGTAACCAAAGCCGCCAAGGCTTTCGGCGAATTCGATTGCAATATTCCGAAACTCTTGGCGAGTTCCGCTACCGAAATCCCTTCGCGTTGGTTGCCAAACTCTTCTCAGTTGCGGCGTTAGTTACTCCATTCCTAATTTCTGTCGCCCCCGCGTGGTCAAGCGATTGGAATTCCATCCGGGTTCCCAGGTTTGTTCGAAAACGACTTGCCTAACACCTGAGACCTTCATCAGTCGCTCGCGAATGGGTACGGACACGGTAGGATGCACAGAGATAGAACCGTCAACAAAGTACTCCAGTCGCGGTCGTCCTCGATGAGGCATTGCCATCACAAGTGTTACGACGTCACCTCGGACTCGAACGTCGTAGATCATACCGAGCTCGACGATATTGATGTCTGCCGTATAGAGCTGGGCATCTTTGCAATCAAGAAGAGCTTTCCAAATTGCTGACTTCAATTGCGAGTAGTCGCCGGCTTCACCTGGTCTCGCAAGTCGACGTTCTGCGGCCTGACCGGGATTAACATCAATGGTTGGCGCAATATTCATCGGTGAAACAACGCTTGCAGATAAGATGAGCGGATTAACCAGACAGCGACGCAGTGACTCGATCTCCTTCGCCCCAGTCGATTCCGAAAATGGCAATGCGAGATATGCGTTCTTCTGCTTCAATTCCGCTCCCGCGGGTACGTTTTTGACTGGTAGAGGGTAGCGACTCCAGACGCTACCATGCCAGCGATAGAACAAATTCGGTGCACCATTGTGTTTAAGTTCTGGAATGCCCGTCGCCGAATGGTCGAGAAAAAGAGCCATGAACGAGTCTTTGGTATCCTTATTGAAGAAGCCGACTCCCCACAGATTCTCGGATTGATCCGCAGGTACATCTCCCGTGTGCAGATTGCCCTCGGCATTCATCCACAGCTTGTCCGTAAAGGATTGACCAGAGAAGACCCATTCATCATCCCGAAGTGCTTGTGCGGAAAAGTCCTGAATGGCCTTCATGGAACCGATCTTGTGGAACCATGGCAAACCGGAATAGAAACGATACTCGACATCCACCTTGAGTCGACTTGGTGAATAGATGGGGTGGACGGGCGAGTATGGGAAACCCCAACGTCGGATGATTGTGCATAACGGACCTCGGATGACCTCGTAGTCCGGGCAGGTATCCCAAAGCGAGATTCGTAGCTTCTGAAAGCCGTCCTCATCGACATAGTCATGAGCCCAATCGATGCCGGGTGGCTCGCCGTGCCCTTCACCACCTGAATACAGTTCGAGCCCGTGTTCTCGACGGAGGATGAGTCGCTCCAATTGTCCAGTTTGCCGGGAAAGAACCGCCTTAAAGTGAGCATTGGAGATATCCAATCCGAAACCTTCACCTTGGGCCAAAAGATCGGAAGGATACTCAGGCAGTTCTGCATCGGAGTTGCCATAAAAAAAGAGAATCTCTTGTTTCTGTTTTGGAAGACTGTCGACCATGAGAATTATCTTGCAATGCCGTTGATTGCCTCTTCGAACTTCACCGTACACTTGGCATGGCAGTTCGACGAGCCGACCAAGACTCACTTTGGCCACGCGAATCTCACGAACCAGCGAAGTAACTTGATCGGCAGGAAAGCTCAAGGAAATTTCTATCGGCTCGGAGTGGCGAGATTCGCCTGCCGACTCTTCCACCGTGATCGTTTTGAAGTACTTCCAACCGCGAGCCCAACCTCTCCAATCCGCGGTCAATTCCGCAACCGCTTGCCACTGATTCGTCTCGACGAGCGATGCGGTAGGCGGTTGCACCTCCAGTTGCGTTTGCAGGACGGAATCGCGTAGCGAATGGGTAAGCGATCGAGCTAAATCGAAGTCTTGATTTTCCCATGCAGCTTCCAGCAAACGCATTTTGGTCGCAAAGGAATCGCTACGGCGTTGAGCAGCCGTTGCAACGTTATCCACTTTGCCAGCCTCTTGTGCAAAACTCATGCAAATGAACGGCGAAATGAATGCCGTGATCGCAATCAATGACGGACGCATGAAAGATCTCCACATTCGATATTCTCGCTATGAGTGAGGTTTGTTGTTCGCGTATTCGAAAAGTTTGACATCGCCCGATCTCTGCTCGGCAAGGCGCCGATCGCAAGATCGTAGGGATTCCGCCTACCTGCAATCCGTTGGAGTCAGGAGCTTTTTTATTCTGCGAGAGATCGACTCGATCAATAGTTCCATGCAACCAGGGGCAGTTGCCGCGATGATCTCCTGATAAATGCCATAGCCGTAAGTGCACGCGGGAGGGATGTAACCGGGTTGCCAATCGTTCGTCAAAGTAGTCACAATGACAGGCCGTGGGGCAAAGCGCTCACGCAGCGTCGTTTGAAATGCCTGATAGAGCTCACCAGGGACAAAAATCCAGATTGCGTCCCCGAAAATGCCCAAGTGCAGTGTGATTGGATAAGTGTCTCCATGCACCAGTGCGTTCAAGCGAGTCAACTGCCGCGTTCGCTGTTCAATCTGCGCACGACAGTTTCGAATTTGCTTCTCATCGCCAGTTTCTATCGCTTTCGATTCTTCGATCATCCAGTGCTCTCGCTCTGCTGTTGTATGTTCGATCGTCGGCAGATCGTGACGATACGGCAACTGCACTGTCAATTGTCCCCATTGCCAAGCGGCCTTCTCGTCAAGCTCATGCTCAGTAAGAGGCTCATGATTCCAGGTTCCGATGGTTGCACCGGAAATCACCGGTCCCGCGTAACGATACTCTGTCCCAGCCGGCGGAAGCGTGGCCAACGTTGACAACACCGCAAAGCCGACTTGTCGTCCATTTCGATCGGCGACCGCTGGATCACCGACGAAGCCTTCACGAGGGCCAAGATCGCCAGAGGCACCCTGTAGAAACAGGCAGTGCACACCTTCATGCGTTTCGATCACTTCTCGCATGGCCCCAACCCAATCCGGGCTGATCAACGTGTTCTCCCAAGCGAGCGTCGTCGGATGGCAAGCATAGTTGACCAGTGTCGCCAATGGCTTACCGGAAACGTTCGTCACACGCCCTACTAGCAACGTATCGTCCGCTGGACCTTCTGGATTAAAGCCGCAAGCAAAGGTTGCTCGTTCGACGTCCCAGAAGTCTCGATGGGCAGCTAGATTGCAACGGCCGATTCCATAAACGATTGAGGCTGCTTCAGCCCGAGGTCGCGTCTCCTCAGCCAGCTGGGTCAATCGAACCGCTAAATGATCTAGGTAAGGACCAATCGCTTCTCCGCCAGGCAGATGACTTCGAGTCCGCGACATCCATCCGGAACCATGCGTATGTGACAGTGCGACCTGGATGTTCGCATACGGCACTCCTGTTGCCGACGCGATCGACTCGCGGATGTTCATCATCTCAGCGGCGTCAAGAATGCAGTGATCCAAGGACAGGATGATTTGCGGCGGACCGGTCGCAGGAGCCAGTGGTTCGAGCCACAGCAGCGTCGCCTCGAGCGGTCGATGCACGCCCGTCGCTCGATCATGCAGCGCGGCTCCCCACATACGATGGTAGATTCCGATTGGAGGCGTGATATCACAACGGCCGACACTAGCCCGGCAGCGTGATTGGGGAGTCTTAAAGCTGTTCATCATCATCTCCTAACAGAGTTCCCTGTGGATTGAGAAACGCCCAGCAGATCGCGTCCACAGCCATGATTCCTGCAAATAGCAATAGCATCAGATTCCAATTTCCAGTCCTCGTTGCCAGCCACCCAGCCGTCAAAGGAAATATCGCTGCACCAATGTTACCGCACATATTCATGACACTGAAAACCGTCGCGACCTGCTTGCCGCCAAATTGGATCGCGACCGTATAACCGCTTACTCCTCCGAACGTCGCGCAGAAAGCGCCTAAGGCAATCAAAGCGATCGCGCCGCGTACATCTGCTACGAAAGACGATGCTACAATTAGCACCGCACAACTGGCCATGCCGACGACCGCGATGCCCTGACGACTGAGACGTGAGTTTCCTGTCTTTCGCAACATCCAGTCGGATACAAAGCCGCCGGTTAAGCTTCCGAGGACACCACCAACTCCAGCGAAGAACGTTAGATCCCCCGATGCAACCACCGACACGCCTCGAGTCTCCTGAAGAAATGTCGGGAAAGTCGTCATGAAGAAAACCATTCCTGCCGCTCGAAAAAACTGCTGAGCACACAACAGCGCCATCGGTCGACTGCGGAACAACCGACGCCAGTCAATCGGCTGAGCCGCTTTGCTCATGGGTACGACCGCAGGTAGTCGGCGAGCTGGAATCAGCAATAAAAAAGCAACGGACCACACAATTCCAGGAATCGCATAGGCAGTAAAGAGTAGTCTCCACGGCGCCTGCTGCAGTGACTCGCCGGCGGGTCGAAGAACTTCCAACAACCGACCTGTTAACGTTGGAGCAATCGCCCCTCCGATCATCATTCCGCTGGCCAAGAGCCCCGAAGCCCTGGCTCGTTCCGAGTCTGGAAAGACTTGCCCAATCGCTTTGGCAGCACAAGGAAAGGCACCAGCTTGCGCCGCTCCCATCACGCCCCACAGGATGAACAGTGAGTAATAGCTGGTTGCAAAACCGCTCATCAACGTGGCGATGGACCAGAGTACGCTGAATATCGCCAACGCTTGACGGCTTCCAATCCGGTCCGCAAGCCAGCCGCTAGGGATTTGCAGGAGCGCATAGGTGAAATACCAGAACGAAAATACTGCTCCCATACCTATTCCATGGTTCACGAAGTTCAAGTCGGCGGCGATCTCCTTCGCCGGTACGCTGAGCGCCGCGCGCTGGACGTAGGCAATCAAAGCAACCGAGCACAGGAAACCAAGAACCAGATATCGACCGCTGGAACTCGAGACGTCGCCGTCAGGCGGATGGAGCGACGATGCGTTGGATAGGCTGGTCACAGTAGTCTCGAAGGAGAAGAGGAAAACCGAGTTGCGTCAGCTGCGGGCCAGTGCCCGCTGCAATTGATCAAACAGCCGATCCACTTCACGGGCTGTTTCCGAATCCAACAGCCAACTTACGGGAGCACGTCGTCGATCGGAATTCCATAGTCCGCGTTTGACCAGCAGATACTTTTCGATCGCCAAAAAACCATCTAGCCCAGCCTGTAATTGCAAAGTCACGATCGCGCAGATTGGATAGTAGATCGCATAGGCAGCCGCTTCGTCACCCCTTTCCAAAGCATTCCATAGGGCGACGATTCCGTCGAGCAGGTCCATTCCCGGCATCGTGCCACTGATCCCGCGTCGATAACTGTCGATCAACAAAATGCCGCCAGAACCTTCGTAAATCTTCGCTTGACCCTTGGTGGCATCGCGCAAGGCCGACAGATTGGGACCGATCGGTGAGGCCTCGGGCTTGAAGAGGATTTTCTTCACGTCGTAACGCTCCAAGAGTTGCAGATAGACTTCCTGAGGGATCGCGCTACCAACGTACCCGGATGCATCTTGAACGATGATTGGCAAAGACACTCCGTCGGCCAGTTCACAATAGTAATCCAGGTGAGCCGCAACTGACAGTCGTGTGTTGAGCGGCGGCGCTGCCATGACGGCATCGCAGCCGACTCGTTCTGCGTGAACCGCGTAGTCCAACGCCTGCTTTCCACTCTCCGCTCCCACTGCAGCGAACACGGTCCCTCGCCCAGCGCTGAGTTCAACGATCTGCTCTGTTAGGGATAGACGCTCGTCATAAGTCAGTCGCAGGATCTCGGATACCATCCCCGTCCCGAGTCCATGCGCGCCGACCGAGTAGGCCCAATCGATCTCGCGGCGGAGCGCATCGACGTCGATCCGATCATCGGCATCAAACGGAGTATGTACAATGGGCAAAACGCCCAACAATTCGCGTGACATATGGATAGCTCCTACCAATCTCCAACACTTCCATCGCGATGAAACACTCGTTGTAGCACTTCCTGCTGAAACGGATGTCGGCGGACTTCTTCTTCGTTGATTGTGACACCCAGACCGGGCTTCGTATTCGGCGTTACCGTGCGTGTCGACGTGTCAACTTGAAAGCCTTCCTCGACCACATCATATCGCCACGGTACGTCGTTATGTACCGACTCGCAAATGATGTAGCTGGGTTGTGAGAAACCAAATTCGATCGAAGCGGCAGTGCTAACCGGCCCTTGAGGATTATGCGGCGCGAGTGCGATGCGATAGGCATCCGCCAGGGACGCCACGCGACGCGCTTCGGTAAATCCGCCGCAATGCGTGATATCCAGCTGACAGATTTCGCAACCACGAGCCGCAAATAGGTCTCGAAACGCTGCAAGATGCGTCATGCGTTCGCCCGTAGCAATGGGTGTTGCCACGGCAGCATTGATGGCTGCAAGTCCCTCGATGCACTCGGGCCAACAGGGCTCCTCGAGGAAGTACAGACCGTAAGGTTCGAGCACTTTTGCGAACTGCAACCCCATCGCAGGCGAGGGTCGGGCATGGCAGTCCACCATGATATCAATGTTGTCCCCGACAGCTTCGCGCATCGCGGCGACACAGGCATCCGCAGCTTTCATCGGCTGTAAGCCCTCGATCGGCATCGTGGATGGCACGGCCATGGATTTGAAAGCCGAGAAACCATCCGCTACTGCTTGTTGTGCTAGTTCAGCAAACCGCTTCGCGTTGTCGACCGGCGTCTCGTAGAAACTTTCCATATCGCCGCCGCCAAGGTGACAATAGAGGCGGATTGTATCTCGAACCGGACCACCCCAGAGCTTATGACAGGGGACGCCATGCAGCTTGCCGACAATATCCCACAAGGCGAGATCAATTCCAGCGATGGCCGTCGATCGCACGATGCCGCTTCCATGCCAGAAGTGTTGCCTCCACATCATCTGCCACAGGTGTTCGACGCGGGTGGGATCCTCACCGATCAACAACTGCGAAATGTCCTCGATCGCCCCAACGACGCTTCGTGTGTGCCATTCGAGAGTCGCTTCTCCCCAGCCAAACAACCCTGGCTGATCGGTATGTACCTTTACAAAAATCCAATTTCTCATTCGTGCATGACAAACGAGTGTTTCGATAGCTGTTATTTTCATTCCACGATTGTAGCCTATGTCGCCTGGAGAGGAACGATGGCCGAAGCACTCATTTTGACGCTTAACGTTGGCGCGATGAATGAAAGACATACATCCGCTGCTCCTGCTCGCTGTGGGGCGTGTTGGGTAATTTAACGACGGTAGCTGGATCGCGGTACTGCGTCACGTACCATATGGCGATGTCGGTTTTTGAAAACCTAGGCTGGTCGGACTGCCAAACGAAACGAACGGGTTAGCTTCGCGGGGGTAAGAATCATACGCCGCTAAACCTAAGTCGCATTGGAAGTGCTGAATTGGCCTGGATATGTGTCTTCGTTGTTGTCAGCACATTGGGCCTTTGGCAGACCCTTCATTATCTAGGCGGCTCGGCTTCATTCTGGGATGCGTTGACGACATCGCTCTTTCGTGACGGGCAACACATTCGAAACTGGATGCATGACCGATTTGCTGAGCAACTCGCGAACCGCCATCAACGCATCTTCAAGCGATCCGAAATTTACTCGGAGATTAGGCGGACGGTGCAGCATCTTCGAAATAGAGAAGATCTTTTCGCGACAACTTTGTATTGCAAAGCATATTAATGGCAGCTAGAGTATAGGAATGAATACTCAATCCATCGATCAAGCCTTAGAAGATTTGGCCGAGATTCGTTCCAGCTTAAACCGAGCTGAGACGTTTCGCGGATATCGGTCTGCATCCATTTTGGCGACTAGCGTGATGGCTTGGTTCGGATGTTTGCTGCAGTCACGGTGGGTTCCTTCGGAGTCGGCAGAGTTAGGGGATTTTTTAACGTTTTGGATACGCATCGGTTTGTTTTGCGCTGTGCTTATTTTTGGAGAAGTGTTGGTTCGTTATTGGCGGTCGGGGCCTATGTTTCGGCACATGACACGCAGCGCGGTCGGGCCGATGATTCCCGCCTTGTTATCTGGGCTCGCGTTGACGGTCGTTATCGCTGGGGCCGCGCCTGAGGTAGGCTGGATGCTACCGGGACTCTGGGCGATGGTTTATGGACTTGGGGTCGCCGCCTCTGCCAGATTTTTACCAAAGTTGGTTTCGATTGTCGCATTGTATTTCGTCTTGTGTGGATTGGTTTGTATTGCGTTGTCAGCCCGAGGTTGGGCTTATTCTCCTTGGTTGATGGGGGTATCTTTTGGCGGTGGACAAATGTTGACAGCAGCAATTTTGTATTGGTCATTGGAGCGTGGCGAATGAGTCGAAACGACGAATCAAAAACAAACAAACCGGCTCCGTACGCATACGATGGCTTGGAGCGTATCTTTCACGAGAAAGCCCGGCTCGGCATCGTGACTTGCTTGGTGCGACATCCCGATGGTCTCGCGTTTCCTGAACTGAAGTTGTTGTGCGATTTGACCGACGGCAATCTCAATCGCCATTTGCATCACCTGGAGGAAGCTGAGATCGTGCATCTGGAAAAGCGTTTCGAAGGAAACCGGCCACAGACCCTTTGCAAGATTACCAAAGCAGGCTTGAAAAGATTCACCACCTATTTGGATCAACTACAAAAAGCGCTCGAAGATGCGAGACCAAACCCGGCCTCAGCCACAGCCAAAGGAACGTCCAAGAGTGGCCGATTGAGGCCGAGCGCCGAAGGGTTTTGAACCATTCATTCAATCAACTTAGCTCAAGCTTGAACGTTTGAGCTTTTATTTTGGATACAAACTTTGCCAAACAAAGTACTTTGCGAAAATGCAGTTCATGCGATTCTCTCCCCCTCGCGCCGTTTCGGTAAAACCCCTCACCCCCAGCCCCTCGCCCCTAAAAAAGAGGCTGCTGATTTAGGCCCGGCTTGTTGGTTCTTGGTGAGCCGTCGGGCGCTAGCCCCGATTGTCGGCTGTGGCGAAGCCACGAAACCGGGGCTAGCGCCCAACGGCTCACTAAATCAGCAGTCTCCAAAAAAGGGGCGAGGGGAGCAAAGTCAAAAAGTGTATCCGCCAAACCACTCGCACATTTATTTAACGTTCTAAACTGGAGACATATGATGAGAGTTATACGAGCCGAATTCATGGGGTTGTGTTTCGGAGTGCGCGACGCATTGGCGATCGCGAGAGAGACCAAGGACCCGAGCGCTGTTACCATCTATGGCGAACTCGTACACAATCCGACGATTCAAGAGGAGTTGTCGTCGCGTGGCTTTCGAGTCGTTGGCGAAATGGATCGCGAAACCGTTGAGCTCACAGACAGGGTCATGGTAACAGCGCATGGAATCAGCCAGAGACGCATGGATCTACTTAAGGCGCAATCGACAGAGATTATTGACACAACTTGTCCGCTCGTTCGCCGTGTCCACGAAGCTACTCAAACGCTTCAGAGCGAAAATCGACTTGTCATTTTGATCGGGCGTCGCAAACACGTGGAAGTTCAGGGGATCGTGGAGGACTTGAGACAGTGCATTGTCGTCGAGGACCTCGATCAGATCATCGATTGGAAGGCACCTTTGCTAGGTGTGGTTTCTCAGTCGACGACAACACCAGAACTAGCGCAGCGTTGCCTGTCTCGTATCTTGGAATTGAATACCCACGCGGACGTTAGGTATGTAGACACGATCTGCCGTCCGACGCGACAACGCCAGCAGGCGTTGGAGGCCCTTTGCCAATCCGTTTCTTTGGTGATTGTGGTCGGGGGCAAACACTCCAACAATACCCGGCAATTGGCTCAACGCTGTTTGGAACTAGGGTGCAAAGCGATCCAGGTAGAGTCAGCCTATGAATTGCAAGCCGAGTGGTTCGCGGACGTCAGCGTAGTAGGGCTTACTGCTGGTACCAGTACCCCAGACGGGACAATCGAAGAAGTCGCTAAGAAACTCGCCAGAATCTCCCCAACCCAGCGACGACGCCATAATCTGGAAACGGGTTATGAAACTTACAAGAATTCATGACCGGTGTTTGTGCTTAGCTTACTTTGAATTCAATCGACTCGATCGCAGCGAAGCCGGATTTTCGAAACGGACGTGGCATAGGCTGTGCAACGCCATTGGCATCGATCGATCGACAACGAAAAATGTAATCACCCGCAGGAAGACCAGCCTGTGCATAGACCCAGTGTGCGTTACAAAAACGCATTGGCCAACGAATCGGCTTCCCTGTGGCATCGAATCCAAATGTATCTTTAGGAACAGCACCGCCCTCTAGTGCGTTCCACTTGGTCGGAGCCCCCAGTAACTCGGCGTCCATCCAGAGTGCCGACTTGAACAATCCATCTTCGTCTTTCGTCATCGACGACACAGGTTCGATCAAAACCTGAATCTTGCTTAAACCAGAAACTCCCACTTGCGCGTATCCAGAAAATGCGATTGGCATGTTCGACCGTGACTCTTTAGGAACGACGAGCGATGCGGCGAAGGTCTTCAGCGGGCTGTCGACATCGTTGTTTTGCTCCGCATACGTATCGTTGGCGTGAGGTAAATTGGATAACACGACATGCGTAAGCCACTTGATGGATTTGAATCCATAGGCCTCGGGCACCACCATTCGTACGGGACCGCCCCGCTCGGAATCGAGCCATTGGCCATTCAGTTTGTAGCACAGGATGATCGGCGGTGTCTCGAACGGGTCTTCCAACACTCGCCCAATCGGTAAAGAACTCCGAAATATCTGCTTTGGATCGTCATTGTGATAGCCGAAATAAAACACGCGTCTAAGGTTTGCTTTTGGCTTGGTCCTCCATATCACTTCGCGTAACGGAACTCCCTGCCAAAGCCCCATTCCCAAAGGGCATCCCAAATTCAAACACGTCATAACTTTGGGAAACTGCACAGCATGAACTTCGGCAAGCTTCATCAGCTCATCGAAATCCAGGGCTGTGCCGTTGGCTGCAGTCATGGGACTACCGATAGTCGCCGGATGTTCGACATCGGCGATCACTTCTAGCTTCCATGTTTCTCGCGTCATACCAACTTGACGCTTCTTTTCCTCCGATAGAGTATGAGGCAACGGATTGCCTCGTGAAACGTCACGAAATTCCGTTTGTGGAGTAAAGTAGGGCTCGGTTCGTGCTCCCGCCTTGTCTGGCCTCCGCGGTGTTTTTGCCTCACTCGGCGAATTGTCCGCAAGGGATAATGCCTGATGCGAAGCGTGAGCCGCAACTCCTGAAAAAACAATCCCGCTTTTCAAAAAATGACGCCGTGTTGCTTCGAAGTGTTCCCGCAAAAATTCATTGTTCATGTCGTTTTTCTCGGTGGGGCGATTCAGGCAACGGAACAGATGGAAAAGCGAACTCGGGCAGCCATACTCGCTTGGGCATTCGTAATTGAGGATTATAACGGAACGGCGCATCCGGTTCACAAGCATCTTGATGAAGATTCTTTCATGACTCGCGGTTGCCCAGCCTACGCGAGAGTCAGTTGCTACGCGTAGGAGGTATAGCCCAGCGCTGGATGTTATGATTAGGCCAGCCGTTCCAGTGAAGCCTTTGCCGCTTAAGCTTTGGAGAAACCTGCATGCGTCGCTTTCATTTTTACTCTTGTTCGCGTTCTTGGCTTTTCAAACTGGACAAGTTGCGGGATTCGGTGCGTGGAAGCTGGGTGGCGGCGATCTTATCTCGGCTGGTGTTTCGATGTATCTCCAATTCGGGCGAGCCACTCAAATCAGCTTTTTGGTCATTTCCTTTTTAGCTTTTTAGGATTGATAGCGTTTGGCGTCAGCGTCTTCCGTGCGTCCCCGCTGCTCCCCGCTCATCGCATCATTGCACTTGCCATGACGGCAAAACGTTTCTATTTACTCCGATATCTATCTGTTCAAACCCGTTCAAGCAACTGCACGGGCGGAGATGATGAATTGTGGCGACGACGAGGCCGTCAGCGATTGGGTCGTAGCCGCTCTTGAAGAATTAGGAACACCGTCCATCAGCGCCGTTGAATCACTGAATTCCTTAGCGATGGCGGAAAACTCGCTTGTCGCCTATTGGGCGGTAACGCTGTTGGGCAGACTTGCCCCCGATGCGACGGACAGTCAGGCAAAGTTGGCGAGCGTGCGATGACGAAGCAAGAGGTTGCTGTCCAAGAGCGAATTGCGTGGGCATTGGGAAAGATCGGTGCGACTTCAGACGAAGCTAGGACACCTCTCGGTTAGCCACTCGCCTCAAGAAGTGATGACCCAAGGGCGCGGAGAATCCCGGAAAACCGTTTGGCGTGGAATTTGACTCTTAAGGCAAGGAGGCCTTAGTTGGCAAAGAAAAAAGTGGCTAAAAAAGCGGAAAATGGTTCGCGATTATCAACGATTTTTTGGATCATCCTTTCAACAATCTCCGGGGGCGGTGTTACTGGATACTTTAATCCAGAACTGCCGATACTTGGCCCGCTCGTCCAGTATTTGTCTTCAAATCAAACGGTCGCTGGATCTGCACCACACGGCAATGCTGAGCAAGAATATGCAAAGAAGACGAATGGACTGCTAACATCCCTCCAAGCGTTGCATTCTAGCGGTTCAACTCCAGTACAGATTGCCTCAGCTCGGAGGCCAGCTGACAAGCTTTTGATCGCAACATTCAATATCCAGGTTTTCGGAACAAGCAAGCTAGCGAAAAATGACGCGATGGCAGTTATCATAGATGTCATTCGTCAGTTTGATATTGTCGCCATTCAGGAAGTTCGCGCCAAAGAAGATTATATCCTTCCAACACTTATCGGAATGCTCAACGCTGACGGCAGTCGATATAACTACTTGATCGGCCCACGCCTTGGTCGCACCGTCAGCACCGAGCAATACGCTTTCGTTTATGATACGAATCGAATTGAGTATGATCCTAAATCGGTTGGAACCATTCACGATCCGCGTGACTTTCTACACCGCGAGCCGATGGTGGCACGATTCCGTCCGCGCACCAACATGCCAGACCGCGCATTTACTTTTTGGCTAGTCAACATTCATACAGATCCCGATGAAGTCGCCGCAGAAGTCGACGCGTTAGCGGACGTCTTTCAAGCCATGCGATCAGATCCGTCTGGCGAAGACGATGTGATCCTGTTAGGCGATCTGAACGCCAGCGAGACTCAGCTTGGCAGACTTGGAAAAATCCCAGGTATCAGATGGATCGTCCAAGGAGCAGTGATGACCAATACACGCCAGAACAAGGCGTATGACAACATCCTCTTTGATGGCCCGTCAACCAGCGAATACTCTGGACGATGGGGCGTGTTCAACCTGGAAAAAAATTACCAATTAACCCAGGATCAAGCCCTGCAGATCTCCGATCATTTCCCAGTCTGGGCAGAATTTGGCATTTGGGAATCCGCACCTGGTAGCCAAGTTGCCAGACGCGGTTCTGACCTCTCTCGTTGATTTTACTGACAGCAGCCTGTCTCGCAAATCCTATGACTCCTGGTGCACTGAAACTTCGCACGTCGCGGTGCCGTTCACGGTTCAGGAAGGGAATCGTATCGTTGGCAACGGCTCGAAACTCAGCTGTGTCTCAATGTAGAATGCTCAGATCGTCCCCGATTCATTTACATTATTGGAGTGGAAGTCGTGAAAATAAGTGGTATGGTGCGAGAAATTCTGTCTGTCGGATTTTGGCTCTGTGGGGTTTTATTCTTGAGCGGCATTGTTGAAGCTGCGGACCATCCTGCATTTCAACCGGTTAAAGAACTTTTTGCCGCGATGTCCAAGCACGATGGCAAGGCTATGCAGGAGACTTCCACAGAGGACTTCCAATTGCTCGAGCATGGCGAAGACTGGTCGATGCAGAAACTTGTAGATGCGGTCCAGCCCCAAGGCAAACCGTATGAGCGGAAGAACTTCTTTAGCCAGATTCGAGCTCGACAGCAAGGCAATGTGGCTTGGGTGAGCTACTGGAACAAGGCTGAGATTCGTCGTGAGAGCGGGCTGCGGACCGTCGTTTGGCTCGAAAGTGCAGTGATGGTCAACGAGGACGACCGCTGGAAAATCCAACTGTTGCATTCAACTCGTCTGGAACCAGACAAGTACCCCAAAAACATTCCATGGGTTCAGTTTGAAGCGACTCCATAGCCAGATGTGTGCAGGTCAGAAAGAGCGGCGACAAAAAATTCTGATCGTCTCTTACCGGCTCAACTCAAAACAACGCTGGCCGATCTCTGGCCACAAGCTTGTCAAGTGACTTTCAAAAAAGTCAAAACTGCAGCGAACGTGGCAGGCACTGAGACTGTCGTTTTATCAACTAAACAACCACCTTGACGAAATCTCGAAGGCGAACGGAATGGATTGCCACCCGCAGTCTTCGACTTTTTTAGAGGGATCAGAAACGGCGGATCGACGAAATTGAGAGGTCAAACCAAACATTTCTTCCTTCGGAAAATTCTACAGGAATGTTCGCCTGGGAGCGGACTCGGTCTCCAACGCCGATGGCCAGGAAACCGAAACACAGTGTTCGAATCACTGCGTTCCTGCTTATAAGCAAGCGTTTGGTCGATGTGGTTCCGACGGCGCGGTGGCCTCTGCTTTTAGGCAGTTAGATCATCGTGTTCCGTGCACGGGCTCTAGAAACGATATCAATTGAAGTAGCTCAGTGGATAGAGCATCATTCTAGAAAACTGACGGTCACGGGTTCGACTCCCGTCTGGATGTGTGCAAAGTCGAACGCGATTGCGTTGGCGTCCTGTTCGTTGATGGTCGATATGTCGATCAACTCGATCCGGGGCTGTACGCATTCTGGAAGGAAGCGGCCGATACTCGGGTTGTGGAACTGGACATACGCGAGGCACAGATCGATGCTAGCGGTCAATAGATCATGACGCTCGACAAAGTAACTCTTCGCATAAACGCACTCGTAACCTACGTGATCAAAGATGCGCGTCGGGCTGTTTCGGCAGCTAGTGACGCACGTCAGTCGCTGTACCGTGAAGTGCAGTTGGCTTTGCGACCAGTGATTGGTGGTCGAGACCTCGATAGCTTTTTGACTGGCAAGGACGATGTCGCTCAGGAACTTGAACAGCAAGTCCGTCTCGTGAGCGAAGGTCTTCGATACTCAGAAGCAGAATGGAGGATCTTCACTTGAATTGCGTGAAGCGACTTCCATATGGAAAAGTTTGACAGCGGTCTGCGCGACCCTTACGATGAGCAACGCAAGTTCGTTTTGCTGCGAACATTTCCTCGTCTTCTTGTCGGAGTTTGTATATGAAATTTGCAACCGCTGAATTGAATTCTATTGCGGGAAAATCGAATGGTCGGGTTTCGCCATCTATCTTGTCGGAGCCATCGCCATTCACGCTCGATCAGACTCTTGAGTCATTCGGCCGCTGGGTCAGCGAACCAGTTTGGGTCCCGCCCAAGGACGCAAGTAAAGAACTAGCATGCTCCATGCTCGAGGATCATGGATTGCTGTCTTCCAAAGAAGATTGCTGGAAATCGATCGTTCAAAAACATCGCTCCAAGTTCACGCAGGTACGTGAAATCGAACTTACCAAAGCATCCATTCGATTGCCAAAGAGTCGACTATTCGTAACGGTTACGGAAAGAGCGGACTTTGACAAGATCACGGATCCGATTCCCAACTGCGTCCAGACCCGGCTCGAGGAGTTTCTAGATGGGCCCGGCCGACAACGAGGAGTTCGAGTCTACTATTTGAAGCCTCTTTGTGTCGAAGTAGGAGACGATTTGATTTTCACGAAACAGTCGGAGCTAGAGGAAGCAATTGCCAAGGTGCAACGTGAAGTTTTCGCCGAGTACCGAAAGCAGTATGTGTGGGAACGTCCGGGACAAGATCTGATGAATGCCTTGGACTCATTGGCCTACTATCCTCGTCGCATGATCAAGCATGTGTTGGAGCGTAAGAAGCGTGCGATCGAAGCCTATCATGCGAAACTGGAGTTCAATCGACGCAAGGCAGCCATGCGTGTGGTCAGTTTGCACCGCAAGTGCCGAACCCACGATTGCACGTTCGATGATGTTCTATCGATTACAAAAACCCCCGATCGTATAGATGTGATTGAGAAGTATGCAGCCGACCATCAAATGACTCCAGCCCAGAAACAGAGGCTTTTGGAAGCATCTGTAATCGCTTTGCCTTGGTTTATCACTTTGCCTTTGGCCGCATATTGGATCGCTAATCTCAAGCTCGTTGCATTGACTTTAGCTCCTCCGATCATCGTATGCGATCCCGTCTTTGTCGCGGAGATGCCAGATAGCAATGGTACCGTACTCAAGATCGGACATTTCGATGAAGTGCGTGGAGTAGTCCACGTGGAGCTTTAGCAAAAGTGGCTTAAGCGGCGGCTATCTGTAGTACTGCAAACATCCTCACGCGGCGATCCGATCAAATGGTTGCGACGACTCTTGCAACGCCTCAATCTTTGCCACGATTCGCCGTTGCTCGGCGATAGGCGGCACAAGAATCTCGGTGGGGTGCAATGTCTTTGAAGAAATGTTGGCGATATTGACCAGCCATTGAGCCGACCTGTACGAATCTGGTAGCGTACAATGTCTTTAAAGAAATGTTGGCGATATTGACCGTTCGACTTGAGGATCGCCTGATCCTTTCTTTTGTCTCAGGTTCACGTAATGAGAAAAAAAGAAATTTTGGATCGATCCCACGAGTCCGAACTGCGGCAATGAACCCACCAAAAGTGACTTTATCTGGGATCCGCTTGAGTAATGCCACCTTTCCAACAAGTTCATAACTGTTTGCCATGGAAATTAGCGTATCGGATGAACGTATCCGCAAAATTGACTCACGTGTTCGATCTCAGGTGCGTCGTGGTCAAGGTCATGGAGGATTGGTGCAACTCAACGATCTCACTGTGCGAGAGCGGTTGTCACAAAAGCCGCCAGAGCTAACGCTCGACACGATGGAGCATCGTTGGCTTCGCAATCAACTTGAGGACGTTCAGCAAACGTTGGGCTATCTCGCCACGCTCTTCGTGTCCGATGATGAATTATGCGATCGCAGGCAACGATCGTTGGAGGTAATCAAGCAACTGAAGTTTCGAATGGCTAGGCTTCTTTCGCTTGAGCCGATTGCGGCGGCCGACGGTGACCCACCAGCGGGATTTGCGTCGCTACAACTAGTGTCTGCCCCCGGCTACCGCGAAGCTTACCGATTGCTACTGTTCCTTCGAATGGGGTTACGACTCGAGGGCGACCTTTTCAAGTTGGCGGTCAAGGATCTGGATGTCCTTTACGAGTTGGAGTTACCTCAAGGTTGCTGACATCATTCGTGAGGAGTTTGGATCACCGCGTGACTTAGAGTCTTTCTTTCGAATTGGACAAAGTGGCTTGGCTGTACAGCTGAAGAAGGGTGAAGGTCAAAAACTAACGTTCCGGTCTGGTAGCCATCGAAAGGTAACACTGCTTTACAATCCATCGTTTGCGAACCAAGACACGACGCTCATTCCGTAAAAGCCAGACATACTGATCCGGCTCGAAGATAATAATTGGCCTCGAATTCAGTTGGTCTGCGATGCAAAATACCGAGTGGATGCCACGGAGAAGTATCGACAGCAGTTTGGTACTTTCGGACCACCGGTCGATGCAATTAACGTTCTTCATCGGTATAGAGATGCAATTCTGGAACTCGAGCGCAGCGAAGCACAAGGCGAAAGCTTGAAAAGATCCGTCGTTCAGGCAGTAGCTCTCTTCCCGCTGAATCTTATCGAAGGCGACACTAGTTTTCGCGACAGTCGGTTGTGGAAGTCAATCGACCATATAGGGGTAGGAGCCATCCCGACATTGCCGAGCAACTGCGGATTGCTCAAAGAATGGATCCTAACCTCGCTACGTCGTGGCGGATGGTCCTTGGCCGATAAAGCGATTGCCTCGCTCGCGGATGAGAAAGCACGTGATTGGCGAGTGGCCGCGAGCGAACCTGTCTTGATCGGTGTCCTGCGATCGCCGGGTTCAGCGGAGCACCTGGACTGGATCAAGCGTGAGAGGATGTACTACCAACCTCGCACCAAGTCGCAGCGCCGCCAATTTTTCGTCAAGCAAGCTGCACTGTACATTCCTCTCGGAATGCAGGAACCCAATGGGATTCGATACGTCGCCGATGTGGAGCACATTGAAGTTGTTGATCGGTCTGAGATACCAACACCGTGGACCGCTCGTCGAAATGATTCGATGGTGCTATATCAATTAGGGCCCGTCCGAGCGCTCGAGAAGCCTATTGGGCTATCGTCCGATGAAACTATGTCAGGGCATTGGAGATGGACGACTCGGCTTGGACTGCAGCATGCGCAGACACTAAGTGAGGTGGGACTGGAGACGGAACCCGAGTGGCGGTTGCTCGAATGGCTGCGAGCCGATGCGTCTTTCGGACTCAAAACCAAATGAGGCAACATCATGATCCACGAAACCGACAATTCCACGATAGACGCATTGGTTCGCATCCTTCGTAAGACGCGAAGTATTTTGTTTATCACCGGGGCAGGCATTTCTGCAGAGTCGGGTATCCCAACGTATCGCGGGATCGGCGGACTTTACAACGTGGACACAACTGAGGATGGTGTTGCTATCGAAGAAGCCTTGTCTGCTTCGATGTTGGCAGAGAATCCCGCGTTGACTTGGAAGTATCTCGCACAAATCGGTATCGCTGTTCAAGGTGCTCGCCACAATCGTGCCCATGAAGTAATCGCCGAGATGGAGTCCAGATTTCATCGAGTCTGGACGCTAACGCAAAACGTCGATGGATTCCATAGAACGGCCGGATGTTGTTCTGTTTGGGGAATTGATTAACGGCCCAGGGATTGAACATCTACAAAGCGAACTCGAGAAGGGGTTCGATATTGTATTTAGCATCGGCACAACGAGCGTGTTCCCTTATATTCAAGCTCCGATCTACATGGCAAAGTCGAGTGGCAATGTTACCGTGGAAATCAATCCAAGCGAGACGACTATTTCGCATGTGGTGGATTACCGATTGGCAATGCCAGCAGGTGCAGCACTCGACGAAATTTGGCGTCGCTACCAAGCAGCGAACAACTCATGAACCAGTCCCCGAAAAGCCTAACCTCAACCAGCAAGTTCCTCAGCCTCCTGCTTCGGCATCAGCCTGAAGTGGTCGGAATGCAATTAGATGCTGAGGGTTGGCTACCGATCGACGAGTTGATTGAGAATGCAAATCGCAAGGGCAATGAGCTTTCGCGTGAGCTACTGCATGATGTGGTTGCATCGTGCGAGAAAAAGCGGTTTTCCCTGAGCGACGATGGCCTGAGGATCCGTGCTAACCAAGGACATTCCGTTCCCGACGTGGAACTCAATCTTGAACCAGTGACTCCGCCGAATCAGCTATTTCATGGAACCGTTGCTGCCTTCATTGAAAGTATTCGCGATTCGTGCTCGTGACACCTTCGGTCAATGATTCAGTTCTTCATTCCCTTAATGTCTCCTATTTCACAGCCAGGACATGGTAGATACGAGGTTTGTCAATCTGCTCTTTCACCGCTAAACTGTGACGAATTCCGGGGGTCGTGTCGACGGGGGTGAAACTAACGATAATTCCTTCTTCGACCGGGAGTTGAACGCCTACTTTTCCCACGGCGCCGGGCCGACCCGGAGCTGCTAGCGGCGATGCTGAACGATTGTGAGGTTGCCGGATGAAGCCAATTACTTTCGCTTGCCGTGAGATGCTTCCGTTGGCTCCCGAAAAGATTGCCGAGCAAATTCTCGATCTGACGAAGTGGCCAGAGTTTCGAGGTTACGGGCCGATCCCCGGCATCAAGTCAGCGGAGTTCGAGACAAGGACTCCAAACGTCGTTGGCTCACGCATCCGGGTCTGTAATTTGGACGGGTCAAGCCACATGGAAGAGATTGTGGTGTGGCAACCGGATCGGCTACTTCGGCTTCGGATGGGGAATTTCTCCAAGCCATTGTCTGGCTTGGCAACCGGCATCGTGGAAACGTGGGAGTTCGAGCGGGTGGGCCACGAAACCAGGGCGGTTCGATTCTTTGAGTTGAACGCCAAGTCGATGCTGACCCAGCCCGCCCTGTGGCTCATCTCGTTTTTCCTGAAGCGGGCCGTAGCTCGTCACCTGATTGAAATCAAGCACGCCTCGAAGGAGTCATGAATGCACGGACCATCTCCCGACGAACCACAACCGATGGCAGGCTTCCCGCAGGTCGGGTTCCTGAAGCCGCTGGTCAAGAACCCGAACATCGTGGTCGGCGAGTACAGCTACTACGACGACCCCGAAGGACCAGAGCAGTTCGAGGCCAAGTGCGTGCTGTACCACTTTCCGTTTATCGGCGACAAGCTGGTGATCGGCAAGTTCTGTGCGGTGGCCCGTGATGTGCGATTCATCATGAACGGGGCCAATCACCAGATAAGCGGGTTCTCGACGTATCCGTTCTACATCTTCGCCAACGGGTGGGAGTTGGTGACGCCGCAGCCCGGCGACTTTCCGTACAAGGGCGATACGGTCATCGGGAACGACGTGTGGCTGGGGTACGACGTGCTGGTGATGCCCGGCGTGAAGATCGGTGACCGAGCCATTGTCGCCGCTCACTTGGCTAACTATTCCCTGGATGCGGGTAAGCACAACATGGCAACTACTGTTTGTGGGGTTGATCTGGGTCGTACAGACGATCCTGTTTGAAGTGATTCTCGGAAAGTGGATACTTTCCTTGTCCTGGGAACGCATCTTCGAGGACTACGATCTGAGAAATGGTGGATTTCTGGGGTTGGGGATGCTGCTCTTGCTCTTATCTCCGATGTTGGCTTCACGATTGCGGAAACGATGAACGAGTACGGCAAAACGCGAGTTCGCCAATGCAGCCATAGGCTGGAGCTTGATGTAATGGCTCGCCATGCGGATTAAGGAGGAACGAGTCCGTTGTCCCAGATCACTCCCCCGCCCGCTCCACCTTGATCGATTCGATCTCCAGCTTGAACGGGCCGGCTTTCTTGTCGCTCAACATGAAGCCCAGGGAGTTGAAATCTTCTGGCTTGACGAGCCCGGCGTTCTTCACTGACCTGCCGAACGAAGTTGCCTCGAACTTATCGAGCGGTACTTTGACTTCGATCCACTCGTCTTTCTTGGTTTGCACCGTGGCCCGATAGGAGTAAGCCACCCGTTGCTTGTCGGGATAGAGGTTTAGCATATACTCCCGACCATCGCCACGGACCTTGGCAACCAGAGTATCGCCTTTTTCCAGGTCGAGCTTCTTGGCCTTCGACCGTACCGATGCAAAGCCGCCATTGTTTGCTAAAGACAACGTGCCGAAGAACTCCAAGGTCTTCCTGTCGATAATCTTGAACGCGCCTTGGGAGACGCCGCCCATCACGCCGTCGTTGACGATCTGCCATTCCTTCGCTACGTCGACTCCGGTGAAGTCAAACAAGGTTTGCGACGTTTCTTCCACAATGACGAATGCCCCCATCAGGAGCAGCAAGGGCATCGGCAAAATTTCACAGATCATGATCGTTCCCAATTCATCCAGGTGATTGATAGTTGCAGTACGGTTGCCAGCGACACCCATACAAAATACGGCAGTTGAGCCAAGGCAACCCAGCGATAGTGTCGCCAGACGATCACTATCATCCAGATAATCGTGACCCACACCACCAGAATATCCAACGCTGCAAGTGGAAGGTTCCGCATCCCAAACTGGATTGGAGTGAAGATCAGATTCGACACGAGGTTGATAGCGAATGGCAACGCTACTTGCCACGGTATTTTTCCTCGAATCGCTTGAAGAAACACGAACCCAAAGGTTACGAGGATAACCGGGTAGAGGAGCTGCCATATCAGCCCGATGGTCGCTGGGGCGGGCGTCCAGCTCGGCTTTGCGAGCGAGCTGTACCATTCAATCCAAGGCATTTCGTAATCTTCCTTCGTTTAGGATGGTATTGGATCTAAGGTCTTCAAGAGGTTCCGTTGCAGATTACTGACTCGCAAGGATACAATAACGAAACAGCAAGCTTTAAGTCTATAATCGAAGAACTTGGTCCGAAGCTGAACGCATACCTGCGGTCCATAGACCCCAAAAGTGACTGATGACCAATGACAAATGGCCAACTTAAATGACAGCAGTCGAATTAACCAGTGGTGATTTGCTGAATCAGGATGTCGAGGTAGTCGTCAACGCATGGAATCGCAACATCATTCCGTGGTGGCTCTTGCTACCGCAAGGTGTTTCAGGTGCGATCAGGTTTTTCTCAAGAAGCAAAAACACCTTACTAACCTCTTCGAGCAAACTGTCTTTTAAGTTTTCTCGGATGATGGCGTAGTATTCCAATGCAACATCCAAATCACTTTTAGCTAGCCGCTTAACAACAACCCTATAGTTCATGCTTGACTTCCTAGCTTGTCAATTACTTCGCGCCAAGGAGTACCTTCCATCGGGTTTGCTTCATGCTCTCGAAGTCGTTCTTCCAAGATGCGTTGATTTTCCTCCGAAACAGTAATTGTTTCTTCGGCAACACTATCCCAAATCGACATAGCCAAGTGTATTCGAGCCTCAACAGTTAAAGCAAGGATTTCAGGTGGTAGATCTACCGTCGACATTTCTAAGCTCCCGAACGAAAAGGTTCTTTAAATTGCGCTTTTACTCGAATTGCATCAATTGTGCAAACATCGCAAGACGCGAGGCAACCGATGCAAATTGAATTATGTCTCCCCTTTCCGCCGTCTATCAATCACTACTTCAGCTACTACCAGGGGCGTCCCGTTTTGTCCAAGGATGCACGCACCTATCGACACCAAGTGCGTCGCATTGCGATCGCCAAAGGCATCAAACCATTGATGTCGTGCGTGCGTGGACCACATCTTCAGAATGGATGTATTCAATCAAATTCGCAAGATTATACCTCTGCAATTGCACACAGGGAAAGAGAACGGTGGAACCCGGGTGCGGAGTCCCTTGCCAGCGTCGAGAACGCTATTCGCTAAACTTTTTATGTAGGTCTATGAGTGGTCCATAATTTCGGAGATCCGCTTGCTTCATGGCAGCAATGTATTCACCTCGGATCGGACTTTCGTTATCACGGAGGTCGGTGGCAGGCCAAATAGTCACCGCTTGGTCGTGTTGCATCAGCCAGATGTTCGCGAGGAGTCTTGCCCACCGACCGTTGCCATCCTCAAATGGATGTACCCAAACCGCGCGATGATGAAACTCGGCAGCGGTTGCAATCACAAGTTCACCGGTTTCGCTATGCCTCTTCTCTGATTCGATGGCAATGACACCGAGTTCAGCAGGAACAATGTTCGGACTCACGCCGATGTTCTTTTGAGTGGTCCTAATTTCTCCCGCCCAACTCCAAATCGATCTCAACATCTCCCGATGCAAGTCCAGTAGCCAACCGAAAGTAAACGGAGCGAGTTTGTGGCTTGGTTTGCTCAACAAGTACTTCTCGGTCACTCGCAGTATTGACTCGAACTCAGCTTCATTGAGTTGTCGACGGGTTTTGATGGTCTTGATTTTCAAACCCGACCCATCAAAGGGCGTGTCGTCGTCTTTGCTGGCTGAACCGAATGGATTCAAGGAAGGCTACCGCTGATGTTCAAAGAGTTAGGAAGCCCAGAGCTTTCGGCTGGATGATGCGATACGCGCCTTGGTGGCTTCCAGATGCTCTTGGGCAGAAGCTGCGGAGACGGCTTGGGATTCTAAAGCTACGTTCCCCTGTGTAATCGCGATCAACCGCTTAGCCTTCTGCGTAGCGATGGACTCTTTGAATCCTTTGGCTGGTATCGCCAACAAATCCATCTTCATTCCGAGTGCAGAAAGAACAGCTTGCAGATTGGAAACGGAGTAGTGCTCATCCTTCCCTCCGAGAATGCGAATCACTGTTGCCCTTGATACGCCACTGCGGCGAGCAAGATCGGAAATCGACATCTCGAGTTCGTTAATGCGGTTTTGTAGAAGTGTAGATAGCGACATGGGTCAGCAATCGAATGGGACTTCAAGTGAGAGACCGAAAGAACGGACCACGCTGATATTGTTGCATATGTGAAACAAAATGCAAGTGAAATTTTCCGGAAAGACTCGCGGCTTATAGTGCGTAAGTACTTTCATGAAAAGGGCTTGCGTGTGATTTCGGTGTCTCGCGAGCGGCTTGAAAAGAGTTCGGTTCGCTCAACTGAAATGGGTGGTTACGAACAGTTTTCTACCCATGTGTAAACGAAAAGGCTGGTGTTGTCATGACACCGGCCTTTTTTCGTTTTCCCACCAGTCTTTTCTTTATTCGGCGCAAATGTCCGCGCTGATTTGAATCAACTTTTGGAAGCGACTGGAGACGGCTACGTCCACATGTGGGTGGGAGGATTGCGGCTAGGTAAGCTGCTAGGCAACCTTTGGAAGCGGTAGACGCTTGTCGTCCACTGAAGCGGGTAGTAGAAACGGTCGCTCAAGTCCCTTGCGACCCTCAGCCAAACCGTTAGAAATAGGCTGTCTCAAGTTCTATATACACGCCCCTACGTATCCAACGCTTTCGGATTGATTATGAAAATCGCAGGTATTAACTTCGACCACTTTCACATGGGTGACTTGTTGCGATACGCCTATGATCATCCGAGGGCTGAGATCGTGGGGATTTGCGATGAACAGCCGGAACGAATGCATTCAGCGGCCAATAACTTCAATATTCCTAGCCATCGCATATACACAGACTATCGCCATTGTCTTGAAGAGTCGAAGCCCGACTTGGTAATACTTTGCCCAGCGACCGCAAAACATGCCGATTGGGTGGAAAGAGTTGCCCCTTTCAACGTTCATATGTTGGTTGAAAAGCCATTTGCCGCGTCACTCGCGGAATCAGATCGAATGATTAATGCCGTCAATGCAACTGGGAAAAAGCTTGTTATCAATTGGCCGCTCGTTTGGGTTCCGGCGCATCGCACCGCCAAACGTTTGATCGACGAGGGAGTCATTGGGTCCGTCATCGAAGTGCGGCATTATGGAGGAAACCGTGGCCCGCTCTATCATCTTGCTGATAAAATCGAAGTTACCGAAGCACAGGTTGAAGCAAAGAAACCAGAGAGTTGGTTTTACAAGAAATCGCATGGTGGAGGATCGTTGTTGGATTACATGGGATATGGTTCGACCTTAGGAACTTGGTATCACCACGGAAAAGTTCCGATCGAAGTCACAACGGTTGTGAATGAAACTCCTGGAATCGAAGTCGACGAACATAGCATTACCATTGCTCGTTACGAAACTGGCTTGTCCAAGATTGAGACACGATGGGGCACCTTCACGGATCCGTGGGTCACTCAAACACAGCCCAAATGCGGTTTCGAGTTGATCGGTACCGATGGTACTATCAGCAGCTACGACTACGAGAATATGATTACCATTCAAACTCGGCAGCGCCCTGAAGCACACGCGATTCACGTCGATCCGTTAGTTCCACCCTATCAAAATCCCGTGCAATATTTCATCCACTGTTTGGAGACAGGCGAACCGATCACAGGTCCGTTGTCGCTCGAGATAAGTCGCATCGGGCAGCAAATCGTCGACACAGCGGTCATCAGTGCACGCGAGAAGAGAACAGTGCGAACGGTCTCTTAGACCTGGACCAGTATCATCGTTCGTAAAGATGTTGTTGTTCCACGATGATCTGTTTCCATTTTAAACGACTGCTACTGCCAGCTAAATTGGCAACTAGCATCGTTCCCCACAACCAGCACGCATCAGTCTCGGTCTAAGCGCTCGCGCAGGCGTAGTCTAATCGGCCGGAACAAATGTCCACATAAGGTGTTCCATCATTGTGGGAATAGATGCTGCTAGGTTGCTGACTAGGCCGATGTTTGGAGGCAAGTTCATCAGGTTTCAAGTGCCTGGCGTCAATGGCGACTTCAAAGTCAGGTTTGGAATAGATGGCGATTGTGACACGGTCTGAATTCTGGATAGCACGAATTCCGATTTGTAAACCCGGCTTTAGGAAACCTACGAGCGTCTGCGGAGCCTCAAATTCTTGAGCAATGCACGACAATGATGGGATACAGGTCAACAGTATTGCAGTGACAATTCGCATGTTATGGAATCCTCTAAAACTAGATCGAGCAAATAGCAATATTCCCCAATGGTACAAAAGCTGATCGAAAGTTTTCATCTTGCATGGAAAAGGCGCGCTGATTCTAAACCGGGTTAGCTGGAAGGATGGCCAAAGCAGTCACCATGGATTTGCCTTGCCACGGGAGTTGGGTCGGTATATCGATTCGAGCTGGTAAGCGGGTCAACAATCTCGGATCGCATCGAATTACTTGGGCGATGCTCGAAGTCAGGTCGCGTTTGGAAGAATGCCTCAAGGGATGCAAGGTGGTTGGCATCCAAGTATCTCTGGATTCCCGCAAGAACATCCTTCACTCCGTCGGGCCCTTGGCGGTATAGCTCTGAAACCATCATCACCACATCTGCGCCAGCAATCATTGCTTTGATTGCATCCTCCCCGGAACGAATGCCTCCACTGGCCACCACAGGTATGCTTAATTCCTTGGAGTGGGTCTCTACAAGGCCCTCCAGGGTATGTCCGAGCGATGTAATTGGCGAGAGCTCCCAACCAATTGTCCAGTGTCTCCTGTCGATATCAACATCCCAGTGCGGGCGATGCGCAAAGAGCACCAATCCGTTTATTCCCACGTTCTGCAACTTAACCGCAATGG
Organism: uncultured Pirellula sp.; assembly: GCA_903858115.1. Lineage (GTDB taxonomy): Bacteria > Planctomycetota > Planctomycetia > Pirellulales > Pirellulaceae > JBKCUI01. The sequence continues at coordinate 62,523 of CAIOHR010000006.1, forward strand.
CTGCTGGATTCGTAAAACGCGCGTTCATCTTGAATGCGAGCGGTATGGTCACTTTGCGCCTGATCTGTGCTACCCAGTGAAGCATGCGATTCTCTACCTGCTCGCCCGATTCAGTGGGGTCACACCTTCCTATCTGCCAATTCAACTCCAATGCGTCGGCACCACTATCCTGAATTCTGATTGCATAGTCGAGCCAATCTCCTGTAGACGCCCCATGCATGCTGGCGACAAGTGGAAGATGAAACTCTGTCTTTATTGCTCCAATTGTTTTCAAATACTCATCAGGACCGCCGTTGTAGCGATCTTGTTGCCGAGAATGACCACTTCGTTCGACGGCCTCTAAAGGACTCGACTGCAATATCGACTGATAAACTAATTGTTCTTGAAGAATCGAAGGGAGTACCACCGCACCAATTCCAGCATTTTCCAACAGACGAATCCTTTCCATATTGATGTGCAGCGGGCATGAACCAGCGATGACTGGAGAATTCATTTTGAGTCCCATGAATGAAGACGCTAAACTCACCGTCACGTTATGCATGCCATTACCATGAGGAGGAATGGAGCTACTGTTTCTCATAATCTCTCGGTTCCGTAATCGTACTAGTTCCTTTCAAACAGCTCTCAAGCAATAGCAGAGTGTCTAGGGTTGCCAGGTCAATCGGTGCCACCAGCGTGGCATCAATTCCTGAAGCGACAGAACTTTCTCGCAAGTGGTAGTCTTCTTTTTCCACGACCCCCACAATTAGCATGTTGCTATCGGGAAAGTCCCAACGAAGGTGACGAGCCAGTTGAATTCCACTCATCCACGGTAAATCAAGTTGAAGAATGGCGACTTGGGGATGTTGAGTCGCTGCGAGGCGCAATGCTTCGAAACCATTGGTTGCCAGTCGATGGCCTTCGGTCCACAAGCCAACATGTTTCGAAAGTCTTTCTGCGGATTCAGCATTCGAATCCACAATCAATACTCGCAATCCATCGACAAGCCGGGGCATTGCCGCAGCGAGACAATTGCCAACTGCTGCGCGATCCTTTAGGGTTTGCAAGCTTCCTCCAGGATCAACCACCGATCGTGGTCCGTGAGGCACGGTGAGATTTGTTACAGGCATTCGTCACTCCTTGATCTAATGATGGGCCAATAGTTGAGGTTCGGCTCTTTTGGGTAAACAACATGTATACCGCTAATGATGACTCTGGCACCCTCGATAGTACGCACTGCTTCCTGAGCCATTTGCTTTAAGTAGAAAGTCGATACTTCTCCGTGAAGGTAGAGCCGCCCATCGCGAAAGTCGCAAGATAGCGCACGAACTTCTTTGTAGCTACTACGTTGAACACGCTGACAATCGAGGCGCGTGATTCTGCTGCTGATCTCCGCGACTACCGAGAACGTCGCTGAAGGGGATTCGTCGACTTGTTCCAACAATAGTAGATGGCTCATGCTATACAGCCCAGCCCACTGCTAACGACCTCCAAATCAAACCCGAGTCCAAGCAGGAATGATCGCAGTATGCTCCTTAAATTGCCGTCTTTCGCAGCCAAAAGCGCTCGCATAGCAATCCCCATTCAGTTTCGAAGTACGCATCATCGAACTTTTCTGTTAGAGTCCACAGCTGCAATTGTCGCGAAATGGATGTGCGATCCAATCGATTACTAAGCCATTCGCACCATGGCGGATTCCACCAGATTTGAGGTACTGGGTCGCGTTTCCCTGCGCGTCTGCTTCCTGAGTCCAAAGCGAAAAAGCGGAGTCATCAGCTTTCCAATAAGCTTTTTCGGGACTATTTCAACGAAGTGAGTGGTCAAAGTGTCAGCCCCCTTAGGCATACTGGAAAAACGCAACACCTAGGCAAGAACTGCAAGAATGGCCCTGGGTGTCGAAATCACCGAATGCGGCACTTATCTCTGCGTCCTCAAGTTTCGATGATTCTAATTGGCTTATCTGAATGCGGTCCTCGAATGCATCACACACTCCTGAAATGTGCGGTAGAAAGATCAGGTTATGCAAGTCATGACGCGTTGAACGTCAAGACAAGAAAAATCATCGGTCAAAGGCCGTTAAATCGAGCGACATCCGCCATTTTCAGTTCATATTTCCCCGTTACACAGTTACGGTTGTAGCCGGATCTTAAGGCGAAAGACGTCAAGTCAGATGCGATTTGCGAGTTCTACAGTTTTATCCTTGATCGTTTGCTCGACGACGGGCGGATGTGGCTGTTTGCGTTCTATCGAACAGTGGAAGTGCGATAATCTCGGGATGTGCCATTTCGGGACGCGGCCAAGCAACGCATTCTATCATCCGTACAACTCGGCTACTTATCCGCCCGCAAACGCTCCGCTTCCCTCGACTGCCGTTCAGCCAGCGTTACCAGGGGTCGCTCAACCTATGGTAATTAGTCCTACGCCGATGAGCGTCTCGCCTTCGGTTTCAACACCCTATCCTCCAGGTGCACCGGGCATCCCTGCTTCCTCCGGTTTGCGTTATGGAATTCCGCAAACCTACAGCCAGCCAACAAAACAAACGTGCCAGCAGCCTCGATGAGTCGAACTCTCTTCGTGTTCGACTCCGAGACGGAGAAGTATGGCATCGCTCAGTGGGGATTTCCAAAACTTACAACTGGCCGTTTGTCTGTTGTTACTTGGACTCGGTGAGCGCCTTGCGTATACGTTGAAAGCCAAGCTCCAATTCGCCGGCGGCCAAACTCAGAGCCGACAATAGATTTCCTGCGGTCTCTTCCAGGGCACTTCTGACCGGTTCGTACTGATCGGACAACTCGTCGTACTTGCCGGAAAGTCGTTCGTACTCGTCTTTTGCTTCCATGCTGGCAAGGTGCATCTGCAGCCTCAGTTCGTCCCGCTGTTGCTTCAATGCGCTGACCACTTTATCGAGCGATGACTTGCTATCTAACATCTTCGAAACCTCGGGTTGAAAGGGGGAAAGAGATTCAGTCTATTCCACTATGCGGACGGGCAAAAGACCTACTGACCATTTAGACAAAGCCGACAAAAGTCAAAGTAGTAGGCACATTCCATGTGCCGTCCACCTAGCATCCCTGCAAATCTTGAAGAGCGGACGGCACGACGGAGCGTCACTGCTACTTTTGTCGGCTGTGTCCACATATCGCGAGCAATCGATTCCTCGGATTTCATTGGATCAGAACACTAATCTTCACTAATCTCCGCTAATAAAGAACAGCAGTAGGATCGTGGTCGCTTTAGATTAGTGTGAATTAGTGGAGATTAGGTTGCTAGTTTGTTCAA
>CAIOHR010000007.1 GCA_903858115.1 uncultured Pirellula sp.
CCTTTGGGTATTTCGACCGAGCGCATCATAGAGCATGTCCGCACCGACATTGTTGGCGTCTCGAACGGACAGTTGGTTTCCGCCCGCATCGTAGGTCATGACCGTGGCGTTTCCAGCTTGATCGATCGACCTGAGGGTTCGACCGGCTCCGTCGGTCCAAGATTGGGTTGTCGATCCGAGTGGATCGATATTCTTGAGAACTAGCACTGTTCCGTACCCAGAGAGAGTATCGGTCGAATCGTGCTGAGTGCACGACCAAGTGGATAGCGTATTGAGTGCTGTCGCACCGGAACCGCGATAGTTATTGAGTTTGCCCGACATGACGGATCGACCTGCGGCATCCGAAATACTGAAGCTGATCTCGTCTTCTGGGCTGACAGTGACCGTTGCTCGGCCAGGGGCTGTTGCACTGAACGAGACCGAGGCTCCGCCACTCGCAGGCGTCGACGCTAGCTTCGCAATCGCGGCAGACAGATAGGAATGAAAACAAATTGGGCTCGATCGAAGTGCATCGCTACTTCTATCGATTTTCTCGTGCGGTTTGAGTGTCGTTTTCTGGCCAAACACTATCCAATACGAATAGAACTCCTGCATGATTCACAAAGATTTGCTGCCTTGGAGCGATCGCAAAGATTGATTACGCCTTAGGTTCAGTGGTTCTTCACGTTTGCATGCATTTTGAATAAACTGGAGCTAAGGTATCGGTTCACCCGCTAAGGACTTAGGTCGATGATTACAGCCAGCGAGTATAGTAGGATGGTCGATTGCGGAGCATTTGATCATTTAGACCGAAGAGTCGAACTATTCCGTGGAGAGATACGCGAGATGAATCCCGCTGGACCTGTTCACAATGACTACATCGCTTATTTGAACCATTGGTCCGTCCGCAACACTACGGACGACAAAATTAGAGTCCTGGTCCAGCTTGATTTGGATTTAGGGGATCTCGATAGCAGGCCTGAGCCGGACCTACTTTGGGTACAAGCAGGAAGATATTTGAATCGTCACCCAACCGCTGCGGATGTCCGATTAGCTATCGAAGTATCCGATTCGAGTTTGCAGGCCGACTTGATCGAGAAAGCAGAGCTCTATGGACAAGCTGGAATCGTGGAGTACTGGATCATCGATATCCAAGGGCGATGTATTCATGTCTTCCGTGCGCCAGTCCAAGGCAAGTATACGGAACGAAGCGTGTTCAAACCGGGAGAATTGTTGCTACCAATTGCTGAGTGCAGCAAAGCGTTGGACATTGAAGACTTGTTCGGGAAATAACGAACCTCTGGTCAGTGGCTAGATACCTCATGAACTTACTGAAAGACGATGGATTGTTCATAACCCGCAGTGCATGTGAGAGACAGATGGTCCCTCGCTCACGCTTCGGTTTGGGACATGTGTTTCGTCTACTCGTTGTTTTTGGGCTTGTCGTTCATGTTATTCATGGTTCGGCTGCGGCGGACCAGCAGCCTCCCAACATCGTGATGGTGTTCATCGACGATATGGGGTGGGGCGACTTTTCCTGTTTTGGGAATCGCGATGCGCAAACGCCTAATGTCGATCGATTGGCAGCGGAGGGGATTCGTTTCTCGCAGTTTTATGTCAATGCTCCCATCTGTTCGCCGTCACGATGCGCCTTGATGACAGGTCAGTACCCGCATCGATGGAAGATCACCTCGTACTTGAATAACCGCAAAGACAACGAACGACGAGGTGTGGCTGACTGGCTTGACACCAAAGCGCCGACGATGGCTCGCATCCTGCAAAGCCATGGATACGCAACAGGACATTTCGGTAAATGGCACTTGGGAGGCCAACGCGATGTCGATGATGCCCCGTCGATTGCAAGCTACGGCTTTGATCAGTCCCTTACAAATTTCGAGGGGATGGGACCAAAGCTTCTACCAATGACATTGAAGCCGGGAGAGTCCAAGCCCGGAAAGATATGGGCAGATGCGGAGCGGCTTGGCGGACCGGTAATTTGGAAACAGCGTGCGGAAATCACGAGCGGCTTTGTCGATGCGGCGATTCCGTTCATGGAACAATCGGTTAGGTCGAGCAAACCCTTTTTTATCAACGTCTGGCCAGACGATGTTCATAGTCCCTATTGGCCATCGACCGAGAATTGGAAAGACGGTTCACGGAGGCAACTATATCTTTCTGTATTGGAAGAGATGGATAGGCAGATTGGTCGATTGTTCGATCACATTCGGAACAGCGAATCGATGAAGGCAAACACGATCGTCTTGGTTTGCTCGGACAATGGGCCCGATGTCGATGCAGGAAGCGCTGGGCTTTTTCGAGGAACGAAGGCGACCTTGTACGAAGGTGGTACCCGTTCCCCGTTGGTGGTTTGGTGCCCAGGTCTGATGAATGCGACTCGCGTCGGCCAACTCAATGAGTCCTCGGTTTTCTCTGCGATGGATCTGGTCACGTCGCTGCTGTCCGTAGCCAAGGTTCCGTTGCCTAGCGATGTACGCTTGGATGGCGAGAACTTGTCCGCCGTGCTCCTAGGGCAAAGCGAGGAGTCCCGAAAGTCCCCTTTGTTTTGGCGCAGGCCGCCCGATCGCAAGATGGCGTACGGCGCTGGCCCGATGCCTGACCTGTCGGTGCGCGATGGCCAATGGAAGCTTTTGTGCGAATACGACGGCAGCAAGGCGGAGTTATACGACCTAATGAAAGACGTTGGCGAGAAGCGGAACCTCGCGGCCGACCAACCAGAGATTGTTGAGCGGCTAACGAAGGCAGTGATTGCGTGGCATCAATCAATGCCACCAGACAATGGACCTGTGTTGGGAACGGAAACAGAATCACGATCGTCGGATCGCAAAAAGAAAAAGTAGCGGTCCTGGGCAGCAGCTTGCTTTGGGAATGCTAGCTTTTTCAACCGATCGCTTTCCCGAAAAATGATGAAACTGCCGATGACAAAAAGTCGCTCCTTCCTACAATAACTGCAGAAGTTTGTGAAAAATTTCACAAAGTCCCCATCCGCAGGACTCGGAAACGTGGCGAACTATTTACCAATTTTAATCTATCTTATTGCTGTGATTGGTTTTGCAGCAGTTTCTTTACTGGCCCCGCACATTGTTGCACCGCGAAAGCGGACCCGTGTTAAGGACATGCCTTACGAATCGGGAATGGATCCGGTCGGGGATGCGAGGAAGCCGTTTGACGTCAAGTTTTACTTGATCGCCATCCTGTTTTTGGTATTCGACATCGAGCTTTTGTTCTTGTATCCGTGGGCTGTATCGCTTTTGGCACCGGACGGTGTGCCGACAGCTTTTCGTCCTGCAGTTTTAGCGGTTTTGACCGTCCTGATGGCAACGTTGGGTCTCGCTTACGTGGTTGCTTACCGCAAAGGAGTATTCGATTGGCGACGGAAATAAATAAAACAGTCGGGGACAATGTTTTCTTGACGACATTAGACGCAGCAGCCTCTTGGGCCCGCGCAAATAGTTTGTGGCCTATGCCCTTTGCTACCGCTTGCTGTGGTATCGAATTGATGAGTACGGCAGCGAGTCGTCACGATTTGTCTCGCTTTGGTAGCGAAGTCATGCGATTCTCACCGCGGCAGTGCGATCTCATGATCGTTGCGGGGCGTGTGGTAATGAAGATGTTGCCTGTGCTTCAGCGCATTTGGTTGCAGATGCCTGAACCGAAGTGGTGCATCTCGATGGGTGCATGTGCTTGTTCTGGCGGAGTATTCGACACATATGCCGTAGTGCAGGGGATCGATCGGTTCATACCGGTAGACGTCTATGTGCCAGGCTGCCCACCAAGACCCGAGCAGTTGATTCGTTCGATCATTGATCTTCAAGAAAAGATTCAATCGGGCGGAACGTACAATGCGAGAGAATTCAAGCTTCGAATTCTTCCGGAAGGTCCACAGCGATTCGATGAAGATGAGTTGATGCGCATTCGCGAGCGAAACGGGTTCAAGCTGGATCCGCCAACCTACGATCCTGTTCACTAAGCCATATATCACTGGGCAATTCTTTATGACCAACACGACAGCTAGCTCCGATGCAGGTAGTTTGCAATCGCGACTGTCCGGCGAAGTTCCGGGCGTTTCGCTTGCATGGTCGACGTATCAAGACCAGGCACGCGCGGTGGTTCCTGCCGCCGATCTGCTTTCGGTATTGCAGGCTTCGAAGAAGATTGGCTTCGACCAGCTTACGGATATCACTTGCGTAGATCTGTTGGAATATGGCAATGCGACGGATCGGTTTGAGGTCGTCTATCTACTCCTCAATATTGAAACGAGCGAGCGGTTGACGCTGAAGACTTATCTCAACGAGCCTGATTTGACGATTCCGTCAGCGACTTCGGTTTGGTTTGGGGCGGATTGGCTGGAGCGGGAAGTCTACGACATGTACGGCATCATCTTTGCAGGTCATCCGAATTTCAAGCGATTGTTATTGCCTCAAGAGTTTCAATCGTTCCCGCTTCGCAAGGACTATCCAGTCAAAGGTCGAGGCGAGCGGCACAATTTCCCAGTGATCACTCGAGCAGAAAGCTAATAGGAGAAAAAAATGCCATTAGAACTGATTGATCGCCCGGATTTGGATGCGGACCACAAAGAAGGCCTGTGGACTTTGAACTTCGGGCCTCAGCATCCGGCAACACACACCACGCTGCGATTGGTGTTGCAGTTGGATGGTGAAATGGTGATGGATGCGGAGCCAGACATTGGATTTTTGCACAGCGGATTTGAAAAGCTGGGAGAAGTTCTTGACTTCAATCAGTATGTCACGATCGTCGATCGGATGAATTACATTTCGCCATTGGCGAATGAGATCGCTTGGCACCATGCCGTCGAGAAGTTGCTCAATATCGAGTTGACTCCGCGATGCAAATACATTCGCACGATCTTCGCAGAGTTGATGCGCATTCATGATCACTTGTTGTGCACAGGTACGTGCGTTCTCGACTTGGGCGGCGCGACGGCCTTCATGTATGCGTTCAATGAGCGTGAGTACATTTACGAAATTTGCGAGAGAGCATCTGGTCAGCGCTTTCATACGTCGTACACACGAGTCGGTGGGCTGCTCTACGATGTAACGGACGATTGGATCGAAATGGTCCGCAAGTTCTGCCGCACGTTCCCGAAAGCCTATCGAGACTTCGCAGGTCTGGTGATGAAGAATCGAATCTTCGTCGAGCGAACCAAGGGCGTTGGTGTATTGACTCGCGATGAAGCGATCGCTGGCGGTGCGACTGGCCCGGTTGCACGGGCGAGTGGTGTTGCCCGCGATCTGCGCCGCGATGAACCCTATTTGGCATACGAAGACTTTGATTTCGATATCTGTGCGGCACAAGGTGGCGACTGCTATGCACGCTTCCAAGTGCGTATGATGGAGATTCTGGAAAGCCTCAAGATCATCGAGCAAGCCATTGAAAACCTTCCTGCTGGACCGATCTATGCTGCAGGAACGGGGAAAGAAACCATTCCAGACAAACGAGAAGTGTACCGAAGCATCGAGGGTTTGATTCATCACTTTGAGAGCATCATGCCGAACCGGCAGATGCCTGCTCCGAAGGAATCGATCTACGCCGCAACGGAATCACCAAACGGAGAATTGGGCTATTACATCGTAGGAGATGGAACGTTTCGTGCCTATCGAGCCCGAACGCGTCCACCCTCTTTGCTCCACTTTTCTCTTTTCTCTCGCATGATCAAGGGATGTATGTTGAGCGATGTGGTAGCTGTTCTCGGAAGTATCAATATTATTGCAGCGGAGTTGGATCGATGAGCGAACTTAGTCCGAACGCCAAGAAGGTGATCGAGGAGCACATCGGTCGCTATCCGAGCAAACAGGCAGTGACCCTACCTGCATTGCATGTCGTTCAAGAAGAGCGTGGCTGCGTCAGCAACAAAGCGATGAAGGAGATCGCGGAGATTCTAGAACTGTCTCCCGCCCAGATTCATGACACCATGTCTTTCTACGGGTTCTTTCGCACGGAAGAAGACCCGCTGGGCAAGACTCGCGTTTGGATTTGCCGTTCTTTGCCTTGCATGCTGCGTGGTGGTGAAGAGTTGCTCGCGGAACTTTGCGAGCGATGGGGCATTCAGCCTGGCGGAACGACCGCGGATGGGAAAATCACATTGGAATTGGCGGAATGCTTGGGCGCATGCGACGGCGCACCATGCATGTTGGTAAATGACGAACTGACATTACGAGTGACTGCGGATGACGTTGAGAAACAAGTTCGAGGTGTTCAATGAGCGATAGCGAATTCAAGCCTGTTTTGTTGGGGCGCGTGGGCAGACCGAATAGCCAGTCTCTGGAATCGTACAAAGCAGATGGCGGATACAATGCGTTGGCCAAAGCATTGTCGATGGCAAACACCGATGTTATTGAAACAGTCAAAGCATCCGGGTTGCGAGGTCGTGGCGGTGCAGGATTTCCAACAGGTCTGAAATGGACGTTTTTGCCCAAGGATCTCAATGGACCAGTTTATTTGTGCATCAATGGCGACGAAAGCGAACCAGGTACGTTCAATAATCGAGTGTTGATCGAAGAAGATCCGCATCAGGTGCTCGAAGGGATCGTGATCAGCAGTTATGCAACACGGACGACGACTGCGTATTTCTACTTGCGGTACGAGTATGGTCGTTGCTACCGAGTGTTGAAGGCTGCGATCGATGAGATGTACGCCAACAATTTGTTGGGCAAGAATATTCTTGGTTCGAACTACAGTTTGGACATCCACTTGCACCGAGGTGCGTGTGCGTACATCTGCGGTGAAGAAACAGGTCTAATCGAAAGCCTGGAAGGCAAGCGAGCTTGGCCGCGAATCAAGCCTCCGTTTCCTGCGATCGAAGGTGCGTTTCGAAGGCCAACGGTCGTGAACAACGTCGAGACGATGGCATGCATCCCTCACATCATCGAACGTGGACCAGAGTGGTTTATGACGATGGGGATCCCCAAAGATCCGAACAATCCTCGCGATGCAGGTTCGTATGGACCAAAGCTATATTGCATCAGCGGACATGTGAACAAGCCCGGCTTGGTCGAACTTCCGATGGGAATCACGGCCCGCGAACTTATCGATAAGCATGCGGGTGGCGTTTGGAAAGGTCGAAAGGCCAAGGCGGTCGTGCCTGGTGGAATCAGCATGGGTTTCATGAGCGAAAAAGAGCTCGATACGCCACTTGATTTCGCAGGACCAGGACGAGTCGGTTGCCTCGGTTTGGGAACGGCGGCCGTCATCGTGATCGACGACCATACCAGCATGGTGGATGTCCTTTACAATGCTTGCCGATTCTTTGCTCACGAATCGTGTGGACAGTGCACACCATGCCGTGAAGGGACCGCTTGGTCCACCAAAATATTGGAGCGTGTTCGAGAAGGGCGGGGCAAATTGAGCGACATCGATTTGTTGTTGGAGATATCGTCTTCGATCGGAACAATCCCTGGCTCCACGATTTGCGGACTTGCCGACGGTGCGGCTTGGCCGATGAAAACGGCCATCAACAAGTTCAGGCCTGAGTTTGAAGAGTACATCAAGAGCGGACGAAAGAGTGAAAGCCGTCAATTGGCTGGCGCTCATTAGTCCCGTTTCCTGACCCTATAGAACGTATCGTGTTCATCGAATCGAGAGAACACGATACTTACACAACGTAGTTTCCAATCCAAAACTAGTTCTAATTTTACGAAAGCAATCCAGTGCCAAAGGTCATCGTTAACGATATCGAAGTCGACGCAGATCCAAAGGACAATTGCATCCTCGCAGCTCGTAAGGCTGGGGTCGAGATCCCGCACTATTGCTGGCACGAAGCGTTGTCCGTGGTTGCTTCCTGCCGCATGTGCTTGGTCGAGGTCGGTGAGAAAAAGCCGGATGGAACTGTCGTGATGGGACCTAAATTGGTTCCAGGTTGCCAGACACCGATCAAAGATGGAACGGTGATCAAGACTGACACGCAAAAGGTGAAAACCTCGCAGGCATTGACGCTCGAATTGCTATTGTTGAATCATCCCCTCGATTGCTCGATTTGCGATCAAGCGGGAGAGTGCTATCTTCAAGATTACACTTATAAGTTCGGCAAGGCGCAAAGCAGGTTAGACGAACCCAAGATTCAGCGTGAAGACAAGTACCATATCGGCGAGCAGATCGCGTTGTTTACTGATCGTTGTGTGATGTGCACGCGTTGCGTTCGATTCACACGCGAAGTCAGTGGTACCGCAGAGTTGCAAGTCGTGGCGCGTGGCAGCCACGAAGAGATCGATGTTTTCCCAGAGACACCGTGCGACAACAAGCTTGCTGGGAACGTAGTAGATCTATGCCCCGTGGGCGCGCTTTGCAGCAAAGATTTCCTTTACAAGAAGCGAGTTTGGTGGCTCAAGAGCGCGGACAGCGTTTGCACAGGCTGCTCGACAGGATGCAGTATCCACATCGATCAGAACGATGACAAGGTTTATCGTTTGAGACCCCGCACGAATCCGCTAGCCCAAGGTCACTTCATGTGTGACGAAGGGCGGTTCGGATTTAAGTATATTTCGGACGAACGAAGATTGACCAAGCCGAGAGTTTCGGAAGCGATCGCGTTGAGCAGAAAAACAAGCGGCTCAAAAGTAGGTGGACTTGGCGATCTAGATTTCTCCGATCCATGGACCGACGTTTTGGAAGTCACTCGCACCAAGATCAAAGAAGCGATCAAAACAGATGCACGTGGATTCGTCGGTGTCCTGTCACCATTCATGACCATCGAAGAAGCATACTTGCTCGCCAGCTACTTGAAGCAACTCGATGCTCGTGTTCGATTGGTATTGGGACCGGTTCCTATGGTCGGTACAGATGATATGTATCCTAAGGGACCAAAGGGTGAAGCTCCCGAAGCTGGCAAAGTGAAGTTTACGATTCGAGCAGAGAAATGCCCGAACCGATTGGGTGTCGAGGCCGTTCTACGACACTTTGAAGGACAAGTGATCTCGGTTGCACAAGTCGCAGCAAAGGCCGATGCTACGTCATGGTATTTCGTAGGAGGATACCAGCATGGTTGGGTCGACGAGTCGATCGATCGAGGTGTTGGAAAACCATCGCTCTTGATTGTCCAAGATCTGTTCCCATCTCCGTTAAGCGATCGCGCCGACATCGTGTTGCCTTCGGGTAGTTTTGCGGAAAGGGATGGAACTTATGTCAATCATTCCGGTCTTGCTCAAGCAGCGAACGCCGCAGTCCGGCCACCGGCTGATACGCGTTCCGATGGACGGATCTTGATGGAGTTGACGGAGCGCAAAGGACTTTACAACGCTATGGCGATTCGCAAAGAGATTGGCGGAGTGATTCGTTCCCTCGCCGCACTTGGAGTAGGTGACCTAGGTGAGAACGGTACTAAATTGAATGCTTCCAACCGTGAACCGGTCTTTTCATAACCCGATAGGCTGAAGAACGAATCCATGATTGAGTACATGAAAGAACTATGGCCGACACTTTGGCCAACGCTTGGTGCGATCGGTGTGATTTTGGCTTTTGTGCCGATCCTCGGTCTTTATATGACGTTCATCGAACGCAAAATTGCGGCTTACATTCAGGACCGAGTGGGTCCTAACCGCGTAGGGCCGTTTGGGTTGTTTCAAGCGATCGCTGACGGGATCAAGATCTTCTTGAAAGAGCAAGTGATTCCGGACCACGTTTACACGTTTCTTTACTTCATCGCTCCGACCTTTAGTTTGATGACCGCGATGTTCGCACTGGTTGTCATGCCGTTTGGGCCCGTGCCAGTAGAGTACGAATCTGGGTTCCGGTATGTCGTCGCCCCAGGCATCGATATCGGGATCATCATGATGTTCGCGATCAGTTCCTTGTCCGCATACGGGATCATCCTCGGTGGTTGGGCATCGAACAACAAGTATTCTTTGTACGGAGCCATTCGCTCGTGTGCCCAGTTCATCAGCTATGAAATCCCTCTCGGGCTTTCGATCATTGGAGTGATTGCCGCGACGGGTTCGTTGAACATTGAAAAGATCGTAGCCGCGCAAGGTGGATCGCTGTGGGACTGGAATCTGTTCTGGCAACCACTGGCATTGCTCGTGTTTTTCACGAGTGCACTGGCTGAGACAAACCGTTTGCCATTCGACTTGCCAGAGTGCGAACAAGAATTGGTGGGTGGGTTTCATACAGAGTACGGCGGAATCAAGTTTGTGCTCTTCTTCCTTGCAGAGTACACGCACATCGTCACGGTAAGTTTCTTGACCGTGCTGCTTTTCTTCGGTGGGTGGCACTTTCCTGGTTTGACGGGGCCTGTGGATGCTTCTCTCGGTGGTATGTTGCTGAGAACATTTGTATTGGTTGCCAAAGTGTGCGGAGTTGTGTTGTTTATCATGATCCTTCGCTGGGCATTGCCACGTTTCCGATTTGATCAGTTGATGGGATTGGCCTGGAAAGGTTTGATTCCGTTGGGATTGGTAAACTTGTTTTTGGTAGCGGTCGTTTTGACGCTCGGTTTGCCAAAGCACTTGCTTGCCGGAACAGCGATTTTGTTGTTTGTGGCTGCGATGATTAGCACTTATCAGTTGCAAAGAACTCTCAATCAATCGAATCCGCGTGTGATGGACGGTGGAATACGAGGAGTGTCAGCATGACCACGAAGAGCAAAAGAGAAAAAACGGTAAAGTGGGGCGAAGAGCCCAAGATTGGCTGGATGGAAGCCATGTATCTGCCCGCAGTCATGTCCGGAGTCGCCACAGCGGTTCGGCATGCTCTCTCTGGCAAACCGATGACGCGACAATACCCCGAGGTGGAACCTGAGATTCCTGCGAATTATCGCGGAGTGCATCGCCTCAACCGTGATGAAGAGGGACGGGTAAAGTGCGTGGCATGTTACATGTGCCAAACAGCATGTCCCGCCAATTGCATCGAGATCATCGCCGCACCGGCCCCGAAGGACGATCCGCATTGGGAGAACCGCGACAAGTATCCGGCCACCTTCACCATCGACGAATTGAGATGTATCTATTGCGGAATGTGCGAAGAAGCATGTCCCGTGGATGCGATCGAGTTGACGAGTATTTATGACCTGACGGGCATGACTCGCGAAGAGATGATCTTCGACAAAGAAAAACTGTTGTCGGTATTCGATAAGACGATCCAATCGGGGCAGGATCCAGTGCGCACGAATCGTGGCGCCCTGGGACCAGCTTCGGAGGAAGCAGAAACCGCCAAGCAAGGTCCACCACCTCCGGGTCGCGGACGAAAAGGATAGCCATTCGCCTTTATTGTTCACCAATCTCGATTGGGAACCTACAGTCCATGGGAGTGCAGTAAATACTCCTTCCCTTTATGAATCCTTAGCAAATTTTCACACGCGAAAGTACTTCCGTGACAGACTTACTACCAACCTTGAGCACTGCAAGCCTGCGGAACACCTGGCTTTTTGCTCAGACCAATGCAGAGTCGTTGGCGAGTCGAGTTGAGGGCACTTGGTCTTGGACCATGGTGATCCCGATCATCTTTGGGGCTGCAGGCTATTTGCTCGTTCAAGAAGGGATAGTTCGACACAAATTCATGTTGGGGTTGGGGCTTGTCTCACTGGCTGCATCGGCCATTTTTGCAGCCCGATTTTTGCCTCCGACATTGGATGCTTATATCGTCTTTCTGTTTTGTCTCGTAGCAACCGGTGGTGGCGTTGGTTTTTTAACAGCCCGCGAGCCGGTGTACGCGGCCTTGGGGTTTGCTACGGCTGTCTTGTCGACATGCGGAATATTGTTCATGCAGTCAGCAATGTTCATCGCGGCAGCGACAATGATTGTTTACGCGGGAGCGACGATCATCATCTTCTTGTTTGTGCTCATGTTCGCCCAACAGACAGACTTGCGAGTTTACGACATCAAGCTGACCAACCCCTACTTGGCGGGTGCGATTGGGACCGTGATGATGATTACCATCACGTACTGTGTGACGCATGACGGATCCTTTCCGCTGCGGAAAGTGGACTCCAGTCGTTTGATGAGTGAAGCATTGCTACCAGATGATTTGCAGAGTGAACAAGCAAAAATCGAATTCGATAGTCAGAAGCTTCAGTCGGCGAACAGTGGCCCCGGCATCGTGCCACAAACGACGGCCGGTTTGGGACGATCGCTCTACACTGACTATTTGATTGCTGTGGAACTAGCTGGAACAGTGTTATTGGTTGCGACGATCGGTGCGATTGCTTTGGCGACGAAACCGACAGCGGAGGCGGGATCATGAACGATGTGATGACACAGAATATGCTCGTATTCGCGGGCTTGTTGTTTAGTGCAGGGTTTGTGGGTTTTCTGACTCGCAGATCCCTTATTCTAATGTTCTTGTCTTTGGAAATGATGCTTGCAGGTGTGAGCATCAATCTCATCGCCTTTGCACGACACTACGGTAACTTTCAAGGTCAGGTGCTTGCCATTATGGTTTTGACAATCGCAGCTTGCGAAGCGGCGATTGCACTGGCACTGGTCGTTTCGCTTTATCGCAAGAAAGCAACGTTGGACATCAAGGCTTGGGATGAACTGAGCGAAACACTTGTCCCCAAAGAAGTGGAAGCACCGATGTCGATGTCGACGGCTGAGCAAGTGTTCCCGTCCCTTACACCTTCGGGCCTTGACCCATTGCAAGATCCAGTACCTTCGGAGTTCACGGCCAACCTTAACGTTGGGGAGACTGCTGGCAACCCACTTGTGAAAGAGAAGAAAGCGGAGGTATCCAACAATGCCTAGTTTGTTTGCTTGGGTGGTTCCGATGGCCCCGCTTGTCGGTTGCATAGTCTGTGCAGTTTTGTCGTTTCGCGGCGATAGAAAGATAGCGCATTTCCCAGCTATCCTATCGTTACTCTTTGCTGCCGTGTCTAGTTTGTGCTTGGTTTTTTTCGGTGGACAAGGGGAGGCGGGAACGACGACCTATGAAGGGTATCGTTACTTGCATGTCGGAGGCTTGACGCTCGATATCTCGTTGAAGATCGACACACTCTGCCTCACATTGCTTTGCGTAGTCACGTGTATCTCAGCGATGATCGCAATCTATTCGAAAGACTACATGCATGACGATCCTGGATATGCACGGTACTTCTCCGTGTTCTGCGGATTCGTTTTCTGCATGACCATGCTCGTGCTCTCCCATAATCTGCTCATGATGTATGCCTTTTGGGAAGGCGTTGGGACCTGTTCGTATTTGCTGATCGGTTTTTGGTTTCGAAAGCCGAGTGCAGCGAGAGCGGCAACCAAGGCGTTCTTGGTAAACCGAATTGCGGACTGCGGATTCTTGTTTGGGATATTGCTGCTCGGATATGCCATGGGGCAGGTTGCTGGACCAGCCTCGGATAGCTTTTTCGCTCGATTGAACTTTGACAATATCTTTACTTCGCTGCCGGCACTCGCTTCGCAGCATCCAGACCTGCTAGGTTGGATCAGTTTGCTGTTGATGATTGGGGCGATTGGCAAATCGGCTCAATTTCCGTTCCATGTGTGGTTGCCAGATGCGATGGAAGGTCCAACGCCGGTGTCTGCGTTGATTCACGCGGCGACGATGGTGACGGCGGGTGTTTATTTGATGGCCAGGTTGTCGCCATTGATGGAATACACTCCGTGGGTGTTGTCCGTCGTGGGATGGCTTGGAGGCATCACCGCCTTGATCGCGGCGCTCATGGCATTGTTTCAGGATGACCTTAAGCGAGTTCTCGCTTATTCGACCGTGAGTCAATTGGGATATTTGTTCATGGCACTGTCGGCTGGATCCATCAAAGGTTTCATGGCTTTAGCGGTGACGGCAGCGATGTTCCACTTGGTAACGCATGCGTTCTTCAAGGCTTTGTTGTTTTTGGCGGCTGGCAACGTGATGCACGCGATGGGCGATGTGATCGATATGCGAAAATTCAGCGGCTTGAAACGCGTATTGCCAAAGACGAATTTGTTGTTTTTGGTTGGCGCCGCTGCCCTCGCAGGTATTCCGCTATTGTCTGGGTTCTTTAGCAAAGATGGAATCTTGGCCGTACTTTACGATGCCAGTTCCGATGGCGAATATGGCTTTCAGTTCAAAGTGCTGTTGGGAATTGGATTCTTGACCGCCTTCATGACAGCCGTCTATACGTCGAAGGCATACTTCCGAACGTTTCATGGCACTGAACGGATTCCGGAAGAAGCTGGACATCATGCACACGAATCGACGAATGTCATGTTGGCTCCGATGGCATTGTTGGCAGTGGGTGCATTAGTCGTCGGTGGTGCATTAGGGCCGACCCATATCTTGGCCGACTATTTGGGCAAATCGCCTACGTTGGCATCGCACAGCGAACATCACGAGTCGCTGTTGATCATGATTGCATCCGGCATTGTCGGTATTGCTGGTTGTGCTGTGGGTTTCATGCTCTCAAAAGCACAACCAAGTACGCGTACCGACGGCACGATGGCGACGATCGCTGATTTTGGCAAGAATCGGCTCTACATAGACTGGGCTTATAGCCGCTTCATTGTATTGCCGCTCGAATTCTTGGCTGGCGTGTTGGGGTGGTTAGACACGAACCTCGTGGATGCCTTCGTCATGAAAATCGCAGATCTGCCACGATTGGCAGGTTTGTTGGGGCAACGCTATCAGAACGGTCGCGTTCCAGCATATACCTTTGTAACAGCAGTCGGTGTTGCTGCTGTGGCGATCTGGATTGTCTCTCGCTAATCGATCATTGACATGGACTACTTGATTCCCATTACGATTTTGCTCCCGCTCCTTTCGGGGCTGGCCATTTTTTTGGCTGGTTACCAAGGACGGAAGTTGGTTCCTTTCGGCATAGCAGCGTCACTAGCGACGTTTCTACTCAGCGTCGGCGTCGTCTATGCGACCTTCAATGGTGCAAAGGCTGATCCGAATTCGCTCGCAACCGTTGCATCCGCTATCGAGTTCGCACCGAGTTGGTTGAGAATTCAGTTGCCAGTATCGATTTCCAATCATCTTGTCCGCTGGCAATTGCAGTTTGGAGTAGATGGTATCGGCGCGTTGATGGTGTTGTTGACAGGGATCGTTACGGCTGCAGTTTGCATCTTTTCCCTCCAGCAGATTCGCGATCGGTTGCATCAATACATCGCCTTGATCTTGATCAGCGAATCGATGCTGATGGGTGTATTCATGTCCATGGACTTGGTCTCTTTCTATCTGTTCTTTGAAGCCGTTTTGCTACCTCTGATTTTGTTGATCAACGGATGGGGGAACCCCAAAGAAGCATTGTCTGCGTCCCGCAAATTCTTGTTGTTTACGTTAGCCGGCAGCGTACCAATGGTGATTGGTTTTATCGGGATCGCTCTCCAGTCCGCATCGATTGCCAACCCTTCGACGGTCGACCTCGAAGTCCTTTCGGCGATGGCGCACCAACAACAAATAGAGGCTGTTGCTGGTGGAGCGGAAATGGTTTCAACGTTGGCGACGAACCAACAGTGGATTCTATGGCTGTTGCTCCTCGGTTTCGGCATCAAGCTAGCCGTATTGCCTCTACATACTTGGTTGCCAAGCACCTATGCGGTTGCGAATCCAAATACGACAGCATTGATTGCTTCGGTGGTTGCAAAACTCGGGGTGTTTGGAATTGTGCGAATCGTATTGCCCATGACTCCGATTGGATTGGCCAGTGAAGCTCAAATACTGTTTGCAAGCCTCGGCGCGATCGCAATCGTTTATGGAGCATTCGTAGCATTGAGCCAAAGCGACTTGAGGAAGGTCTTCGCTTATAGCTCCATAAGCCACATGGGTTTTGTGACCGTGGGGCTGATGAGTTTGAATACCGAAGGGATGTCAGGAGCTGCCATTCAAATGTTCAATCACGGGATCATCACCTGCGCGATGTTCTTGCTGCTGGGCATGCTGGAGCAAAGGCGTGCCAATCTAACCTTTACGATGGAAGATTTGGGCATGGCGGCACTTTATCCTCGAATCAGTGTGCTACTGATTTTCTTCACGTTGGCGGGAGCTGGCTTGCCGGGCTTGAACGGATTCGTCGGTGAATTGCTGGCCATGATGGGGATGACGAGAGTCAATGCCGCGATCACCGCGATCGCTGTTTTAGGAACCGTTTTGGGTGCATGGTACGGATTGAGAATTGTGCAACGACTGATGTTCGGCAGCGACGGTCATTCGAAGCACAAGCCGCTGATCGAAGGGCAAGGAGACTGTGCGTCTCTCGAACTGACAACTCTTGCTTTCATGGCGATTGTGTGTGTGTACATCGGCGTGAGGCCTTCGGGCCCGATGAAGATGATCGAACCTGATATCGCGAGATTGGCCAAAGTGACAGAACCAGCCTCCAAAATCATGCATCCCGATGTAGATACCCTCGCCCAAACTGCCGCGAAGTAGTTTCCAACAAACTCGAGAATAACTGTGGATACATTAACAACGATAAAATCTTCGCTCGCACAGATGACCCCGGCTATCGTCTTGATCCTGGGTGGCTCTGTGTTGCTTGCGGCATCGATGGTACTCAAGGGCGGTCCACAACGCGATGTTTACGGACAACGGAACGCAATGGGTCTGCTGTCGATCTTTCTGATCGTCCTGGCGGGAGCTTGTGGGTTCTTCCGAGAGTTGCCAACCGATCTTGGGAATGGATTGTTTCGATTCGATGACTCAGCACTGGCTTCCGAGCGACTCGCTTTGCTTGGTGGTTTTCTATTGGTTTTGATATCTTGGTCCACCGCCCCGAAGGATTTTTTGGGCGAGTACTACGGATGCTTGATCATCATGTTGGGAGCGATTCCTGTGGTCGGCGCCTCCAATGATCTTGTGTCGCTGTTCTTGGGGCTGGAACTGATCAGCATCCCGACCTACATCATGTTGGGTATTTGCAAGAATGATAATCCTGGAGCAGAAGCAACGATCAAATACTTTTTGTTGAGTGCCTTCGCCTCGTCGTTCTTCTTGATGGGCCTAAGCTACTTGTACGGTGTGAGCGGGTCGACGAACCTGCAACTGATCCACGAAGCTCTCGGTTTCGAGGGTGGCAAGTTAACCATGCTCGCCATTGTTTTGGTGTTGTGCGGATTGGCATTTCGAATCACGGCCGTACCCTTTCACTTTTACGCTCCTGATGTGTTCGAAGGAACCAGTCTCACGATGGCAGGAGCGATGAGCTACCTCCCAAAAGTCGCTGGCTTTGTGGCGATGATTAGGATACTAGGTCCAGATATGAGTCCATCGGCCATGTCGGCTGTTATTCCTGTACTGTTGGTATGTGCGGGTTTGACGATGGTGGTTGGCAACTTTATGGCATCGGCACAAAACAATCTTCGTCGATTGCTTGCGTACTCCAGTGTTGCACATACGGGCTATCTGTTGTTGGCAATCACGGCGCTGCTTCGCGATAACGCCGAGCCGAACGTATTGTTCTCTTATCTAGCAGCCTATGCCGCCATGACACTCGGATTCTTTGCCTGCTTGGGAGAAATCGAAGCCGCCGGTGGACGAACGCAATTGGTTGGGGATCTGTCAGGTATGTTTTATCGACGACCAGCGGCATCGATAGGTTTAACCGTATGCTTGATCAGTTTGATTGGGTTGCCTTTGACGGCTGGCTTCTGGGCAAAGTTCATGGTCTTTATGGGGGCATCGGCGGCGGGGATGACCGATCCAATGAGTATCTTCATGGCGGTACTCATGGCATTTAATGCCGTGATTGCCGCGGGTTACTATTGGCGAGTCATGAGCAAGCTTTATGAAAAGAGCGATGCAAACGTTCCATTGCGAGTCTTCCGCCCCAGTTTATTCTTGGCGTACACGATTTGCGTTGTGCTTACTCTCGTCTGGTTCTTCGTGCCAGCGGTTATGTAGAATACTCGTTGCACACCAACATACTCCTCTAGCTAGATCGCAGCAGCAATGAAATTATTCGAAGGCAAAAAAGGGCTCATTCTCGGGGTCGCAAATGATCGCTCCATCGCTTGGGCAGTCGCCAAAGAAATCCTGGATCAAGGTGGAACGTGCGGTTTTTCTCATCTCCCTGATAAGCCAGAAGATGAAAAGCGAAAGAACCGCATGCGAGTGTCGAAGTGCGTGGATAGTTATCCAAACCAAACCGCATTTTTGGAACCGCTGGATGTACAAGATGATGTGCAAGTCACCGAGTTCATGAAGATGGCAGGCGAAAAACTTGGCAAGATCGACTTCTTGTTGCATTCGATTGCCTTCGCCGATCGCGATGATCTATCGCGTGATACTGTCGAGACTAGCCGAGCCGGATTCAAACTGGCAATGGACGTTAGTGTTTATAGTTTGATTTCGGTAACGAATGCGGCCCGCCCTTTTTTCAACTCAAACGCATCGGTTTTGACGATGACCTATTTTGGTGGTGAGAAGTGCGTTCCTGGCTACAACGTCATGGGGATCTGCAAGGCGGCATTGGATGCAACGGTTCGCTATCTTGCGAACGACCTCGGCCCTCAAAGTTATCGCGTGAATGCCGTGAGTGCAGGACCTCTCAAAACGTTGGCAGGTGTCGCTGCGGGCGTCGGGGAAATGCAAGACTATTATGGTTATGTTGCTCCGCTAGGTAGATGCGTGACCCATGAAGAAGTGGGGCGATCCGGTGCGTACCTATTGAGTGGTTACAGTGGCGGAATCACCGGCGAAATCTTGCACGTCGATGCAGGCTACAACATCATGGGCAGCCCAGGCCGATTGCTTTACGAGTTCAAGAAACCTTCGTAGAGCTTGGTCAATCCGTGAAAATCGCGTTACTTGGAGAATGAAGTCCAAGCCTTCCATCCGGGCTCGGCCCCGGTGGAGGCAGCAATTGGCGGCTACAACCAAAGCTAGCTTCCTCGGGCTCTCCGATCGGCTTGTCCGGCCAAGCCAGACGGAGAGCTTAGGATTCATTATTGAAAGACGTTTGATTCCCTTCAGGACTCACGCGTCGCTTTGCGACCCGAATCACGCAGAGACCGAGATAGCAACACGGAAAGAATGGCTCCATCGCCGTCTATTTGCCGGAAGCTGCGTCGCCAATGGCTTGATAGTAAGCTCGAATGGCTTGATCAAACTCGGGATCGAAGGATTCCCTTGTCCCTTCCTTTACATCGACCGCGCGTTGCGTTCGAAGCTTGCCCCAGTCTCGATCGTTCGAGGATTGACTATTGGGAAGGAAATAGTCTTCCGCTCTTTCCATCGGGTTAGGTCCCTTGGCTCCTTCGCTGTCGGATTGCGCGCCCTTTTGATTTCGCATATAGGTCTGACCGCCTGGATTGCGATTCTTGTTTTCCGTTCTCGTTTGGTTCATTTCCGATGCGAGTTGTTGTGCACTCGATTCGATTGCTGATTGCCTGGCGCTAGACATGTTCCCTTTTCCATTTCGAATCTTGTTGCTACCCGGGCTCGGATCGCTGCGAGAGACGTCGGTTTCTCCGTTTTGCTTGGAGTCTCCCGTCTCGGTCGGTGATTGCTGCGCATAAATATCACGATCCAATTGGTCGAGCATTCTGGCTGAATCGGAAGCCTTTTGCTGCACTGCACCACCAGGAGACTGGGATTGGTTTGCGGAGGTTTGCTCCGCCGAAGACGTCGGAGTGGATGGGTTCGACCGGGAGGGAGTATCTGCCGAGGGACTTGCGGAACCATTCGGTGGTTGCGATGATCCGTCAGATAGTTGTTCCGCCCCAATTGGGCTTGATGGCCGTTTCTCAGCGCCACCAAGTGCTGGTACTGGACTGCTTGCAGCTAACGAAGCCAAATCCTTGGATCGAGCCTTTAGTGCCTCTTCAGCCTGTCCTAGCTGCTCTCGCGCAGTGGCTGCTGATGGGCGAGTCAAACGTTGTGAGACATTGCCCTTGGCATCTGGTTTCGACTGGGTCCATTCGGCATTCTTCGCCTCTTGTGATTTGTCCAACAAACTCTTCTCTGCCGTCTTCACGATCCCGTTTTCTGTTTCACGAATAGCTTTCGATTGTTCCAGTAATTGAGAGCTTCCCTGATCGTTCCCGAGACGTTGTTCATGCCGAGCGCTTCGATCAACATCAGCGGCGATTCGGGCCAAGTCTAGCCGAAGATCCGTCTGGGCTGCAGCCGATGGTTCGAGGCTAGAAGCCACTGGAGCAGGAGGTTTCGTACCAAGGGGCTGTGCTTCGAGTTTGCGGGCTTGTCGGACCAATTCGTCCAGCCACTTGTTCGCGTTTGCAAGTTGTTCGGTTGCCAACGCTGCATAGGGATTTGGTTGATCCAACGAGGCTCGATCTTGAATCGAACTCTTCCATTGCGTCTCAACGAGGCCAGACAACTCTTCAAAAGTCTTTTCCGAAAGACTAGCATCCTTCCATCTAGCGATCGACTGGTCGAGCCGTGATGTCCATTGCCGAAGCTCTTCTTGAACACTTTCCTGACCAAGGTTTCCCTTTTGGCTTTGCAGCCACTTACTGCGTTGACTTTCGATCGTATCCGCTTCCTTTCGCAGTTGCGTAACTCTCTGCTGTGAACGCTTGCTTGCATCACGCCATTGGTTTGTGATCTGCTTCACATTGTGGGCCATTTCGTCTCGAATCGAATTTTGTGCATTCTTTGCTTCGTTTACCTTGTTGATGCGATTCTGTTCGCTTTTCTCGCTCGGTCTATTGATGCTGCGCTTGGACATTTCCGCCGCGGATTGTGTGGCGACGGCTATCTCTGCAAAACGCGACGCCAGCTTGGCAATCGCCAGATCTTGCTCGGCCGCAGGGGTTTGTTCGTTCAGTTGCCGTGCATCGTCGATCGCGTTCCTGAGTAGTCGATGCGATGATTGGATTGTCGTTTGATTCTCGTCAAGGTTAGCCCGCTGGCTCATTTGCGCAGCTCTTTCCAGCATCTTGGCAGCGGTCCGCTCCGCAAGTACTGCCAGAGAATTCAATCTATCCGACTTGCTCTTCTTCGCTTCGAACAGTTCCGCATCGTCGTTCTCAATACGTAACCTCAAGTCTTGTTCGGTATCGGCTGCACGTCTGAGTTCGGCAGCGGCATTCGAAGCCTGCGTTTTTGAGATGGCAGACAGTTCATCTTGCATCAACGGACTCTTGCGAAGTTCAGCCTCCAATTGCTTCAATGTCTCTTCAGGAGATTCTCGTAGCTGTCTTTCGAGTGCCTCAGCTCGTTGGTATTCTTCGGTCTTCCGTTCATGAGAGGGATCCAGCGTAGCGAGTTGGTCCGCCAGGGACGCAGACGAAGTTTCGGGCTGGCTTACCTGATCTTGGGGAGAGGTAGGCGTCTGGTTGTCAAAGTGCCTTGCAATACTTTCAAAAGCTTCAATTGCTTTCTGCTGATCTGATTTTGCTTGATTTATAGCGTTCTCGCGATTCGAATCACCATTGGCATTCTTTGGTTGGGAAATGTCTGATGGAGACTCTTGGTTCGCTTCGAATGCGTCGGCTAACGATTCATTCATCTTCTTGGTGACGTCCTCCAGAAGACTGAGGGCACGATCACTATCTCTCGCTAGTTCACGTTGCGACTGTTGCAGCAGATTTTGCTGAGCGGCCTGTTCGATGAGCGCATCTTCCAGTATCTTTACTTGCTCGAGCACGCGGTTTTGTTGTTCACGTATCTGCTCATTCGATTCGTTGCTTTTTGCCGTGGCTTCGGGCTTTTCCCAAGCTGTGGTTTGCTGTTGAAGCTGTCGCGTGCTATCGGCCGCCCTCGTGGCCAAATCAACAATCGAAGGAGCAAATTGAGAAAGTAGACGTCTGGCCTCTTCGATCACGGGTTGGGCCAAGCGGTCCTGTTCTTTCCACATGCCGAGGAGCGTGTCTACTTCTTGAGCTGCCGATAGAAGATTTTTGTTTTGTGGGTCGTGGCGCGATGCGAGCTTTGATTGCGCTGAAACGAATGGCTTGCTTTGGCGAATCGCATTGTACCGATCGGAAATGCCAGTTGGAAAGTTGGCAGCGCGCATCCATTGCTGAGCAATATCCAGCCGAGAGGATATACTCTCCCACTGGCGGTAGTGTTGCAGTTGTCCATTCAGTGATTGAAAATCATATCGTTCAGAGGACTGCAGCAACGTTAGGGCCAACTTTGCTTCTGCAACTTCATGAGCGGCTTCGAGGGTCCGATAGGCTCCGTAGATGACCTTTAGATCATTGGCCAATCGATCGACATCGCCAGCGGCTTCTGTCTTCCAAAGAACAAAGACGGCATTCCATGCACGCCAAGCCAGTCCCATATCCGAACCAAACTTTGGATCCTGATGTTTTCGCAGTGCATGTATATCGCGACGATCCGTTAGTTGGGCGATGGAATCGGTGGTCGCCTCGGCGTTCCGAATCAAGTATCGATTCTGAACGGCAAGTTCGAGAGAAGACAGATTCTGATTCCTTTGCAAATGCTTTCGGCGTGTATGGGTCTTCAAGAGTGCATCAAATTGAGAAGCGAGGGAACCAGATTGCAACAAAAGCTCGCTCCGAAGTTCGTTGGTACTCCAAAGAAGCGAACCGTCGTAGTTGTAGATCCACCGTTGGCCTTCTAATTCTTTTGCATCGCGGCGAATCCGGTCGATGAGTAATGTTCTTGAGTTAGCATCATCGTTTTGAAGGCATAGATCGCGAATCTCCTGTCGAGAATTTCCCATCCAATCTTGCCATTCGGGAATTCGCTTGGCAAACTCTGGGCGAACGAACGGTGCCATTCGAATGGCTAGCTCATTGGTCAGTTGCCAATAGCGATCCGCAACGCGCTGAGATCGCACCAGACTTGGCATGTCTCGATTGGACGGAGACATCGATTGTTTTTGTTGGTGGCCCCATAAGTAACTCATATCTTTCGTCAGAGCGGTTTGTAATTCTAGACTGACGAGAGAGCGATAGATCTCGAATAGACGTTCCGCATCTCGACTGGCGGCTTTTAATTGTTTGGTCAATCGATCGCATGTTTCTTTGTGAACGGAATCAACCCATTCCGGTAGTTTCTCTTGCCACCGCTTCCGCTCCGCATAGAGTTTTTGGTTGCAATCGAATCGTATTGAATTTAGTCTCTCTTTTTGAATTCTTGATACACTTCGCGCGACAAGCTCAAGCTCATTCTGATTCATATACCATTCGACTTGCGGCATCAGTGTTTGGATTGCGTTCTGAACGTCGTTAGCGATGGAAGATGCGGATTCCACCCATTCGCTTATTCTTTGCAATGTAGGCTCGTTGTCCGTTGGTTCCCTTTGAGAAGAATCGTTTACTCGGAATTGGTGAATCTTTTTCAATAACTCTTCTTGGTCCGTATTCAACGCAATTTTGAGTTTCTCAAGAAGAGGGATCAGTGCGGCTTGCTTTTCGAGGACTGCATGACGATCCTTACCGAACCCGATTCCGCCGACAACGAAGTGTAATGGAGAGCTGTAGGATGTATTCTCCGCGCGATCGACTGCTTTCAGTCGCAATGATACAAAGTCATCTGGAGAAACTTTACATGACGCAACATCCCACCTTAGCGAAGGTTTCCATTGGTAGCTTCCATCCATGTTTCGGATGGTGTCCGAGGAATCCATACGTTGAAGATCGATTTCTGTCCAACCTTGCTCATTGATCGATACTTCTGAGGAAAGCGATATGATGGGTAAATTGTCTCGAACGTGGCTTGTCAATTCGATCAAGTCATCGGGTTGAGTCATCCTTGATTCGCTGGCGCGAGGCGTCTGAGTCGATGCCGTCTCGGGCGTTGCAATCCAATCGACTACCGCAGGTGGGTCAGGCAAAATGTCCAGTTTGTACCAAGGGCTAAACGTATTTCGTATGTACTCTCCAAGAAACTGATTCTTGGATTCGAGGTTTACTTGAAAGCGGCTGGAATACGCTGAATCTACTTCGCAGTACCAAACTTCGATGGCATTGGAAGGGCCAACTTCATCTATCGGGATCGGACTTTTTTGCAAGTCAATACGTTGCTGCTGGCCGGTGTCAGCATTTTCCACCAGAAGGGAGACTGCTTGGAGATGCTGATCGACTTCGATGCTCAACTCCAATCGGCTATCCTTTAGAACTCGAAGATCACCGAGATCGCTGGTTCTAAGCTCGTTGGGTAAAAGAGTGTACTCAGGATATTCAATTTTCCATTGAAATTTGGTTACATTCGGACGTGGTGCCGGCGAGATTTTTTGCCATTTCGTTTTCGAACCTCCGAAAAGAAAACGATATTCGACGGGCGTATCACCGACTGGAGCCATCGTCGTGTAGTTGCTCGAGCCCGCACTCTCGAGTTTCAATGGAAACACCTTCAGAGTCGTTTTTCGCGAAGAAGCTCGCGGTGACTCTTTCCACTCCAGAATAGCTTGTTGTGGTAGCAAGTCGTTCTCATGCAAGGAAGTAGCCTGCACCCGAAACAAGACGTTTTGATCCGAAGGCACAACAAAATCGAAGGTGTCAGGGCTTAGGATGCGCAGACTCCATCTTGAAGGAGCATCGATTTCCACAAACGGTAGCATCGCTCGGGCCAATCTGGTAGGAAACTGCAATCCAGAAATGCAACCGAGCACGACGTAAGTGATCAAAAGAAAGCACGGCACTACGAACCAGCGACGCAGAGATTGCCAGGGCACGAATCTGTTAAGATTGACACGTTTCAATTCCTGAAACGCTTGCTTGTGAATGGTATCGACAAAGATCGAAGCGCCTGCTGTTTGATAGGTTGGAACCGCGTTCAATTCAACACTGGAAGAAAGACACTCCGCGAAATGCGGGTGCCGTTTCTCGATTTCATTGGCGAGTTGAATTGTCGAAGGATAATGGAGCAGGCGATTCCCTCCCAAACGCCACCCGAGAGTCAGGGATAGAGCATAGATTCCAAGACTTGCGAACCAACGAAAAACATCCGCCATCCATCCGCTCGAATCCAATAGGATCAGTATGTAGATACCAACAAGAAGAGTTGTTGTGGCGGCCATGAATCCGCGACAGATAGCAAACCGAGAAGTCAGAGAACCGAAGTGGGTCAATAGGCCGAGGACGAGAAGAAATGAATCCGGTTTTTCATCTTGGAAAGAGGCCGCCGACATGGATGTATAGCTTTCAATCAACTCGCCATATCGGTTCGATTCGCTTCATCCCATTGCCTGACAAGAAGATGAAAACGGACCAAATCCGGTACATTTTTGAGTCCCAATTTTTTCATAAGTTTGGAGCGACGCGCTTCGATCGTTCGTTCTGCAACTCCAAGTTTCTTCGCGATCGTCTTGTTCATATCCCCCGCAACAACGTTCTCCACGACTTCCTTTTCATTCTCTGTCAGCAACCCCCAGCGTGCAAGTATCGTTGGGCCATCCATCGTATGATTGAACATTACGGACGAACTTTGAAACATCTGACTGACGCTCGGAAGCATTCGAGCAATGCCAATAACACCGACAGGTACTTTGTCCGAAAGAATGATGGTACGGCGAACTTCCAATTGAATCGTTTTGCCAGAATCGCCATAGATTTCGCATCTCAACACTTGGATTTCATCAGGTTTGAGGGCGCGATCTGACAAATGGCGATAGTTGGTATTCCATGGATGCGGAGTGAACATCAAATCAAAGTTCTTCAATCTCCAATTCTCAAAACTTAAATCGCAAACGGTTTGAGCGGAGTCACTCAGGTAAGTCAAGCGTCGCTCCATATCGTGAACATACAACACAAGATCGCAATTAAACGCATTGAAAAAGCTGGCCAATATTCGTTGCGGGTTGCAAAGGAGAGCTTCGAGAGTGGACTCTCGCACCGACGAAAAATTCGGAATGTCCATTTTTACTTACGTGTCGTGAAAGATTGTACACGAACCGAGCCACCCCCCCAGGTTAGCGGTGGGCTGGTCGTCGTGTCAAGTATTTGCTTAGCGATTATCGCTTGGTTGTCGAACTCTCTCGATCGGCAATTAGAGGTTTCTCTGCCGTGTCTTTCTCTTCGGATAGGATTCGACTGGCGAACAGAAAACGGCGACGATAGTCAATGGCGTTCGCCATTTGAGAGGTTGAAAGTTGATCCGTGGACGCGGATGATGCTCGAAATTTCTTTCCCGCAAATCGCGAGCCATCGTAGATCGAACCTTGTTGCAAGGGGCCGATGCCGAGGACCCATGTATCTCGGGCACTGCTACCTGCTTGAGCGATTCCAGACTGCCAGACCGGCTCTCGCGTTTCTCGGTCGTAAGCGAACACTGCAATTTTTGCAGCTGCACTTTTCATTTCACGTTTTGCGACCGAAATTTCTGGAATTGAGGGCAACATTGGAGTGCCCGGAAGGACGGCCGTTGCGGTGGACAAAAAATTATTCGCCGGTAGCCCGTATGTCACGCTATGTCCATCCGTACCGAGAGCACCGCATCGTGCTTCGCACACGAGCTCGGCCGCCTCGCGATTGTCTACCAACATACATCCAGCCGCTGTCAATTGTTGTCGTAGCGCGCTGATGATGTAATCGGAAGTTACCAAGTTGGCAGGCATCGGAACACCTGGGATCACTTTTCCTGCTGCCGCAACGTATGTCGTGTCTAGGAAGATTTTTTGCCCGGATAAGGCTCGAAAGTCCATTTTCGTAATGGTCGAGTCGACTGCATCGGACATCAGCAACTGCTCCGTGGCTGTGAACGACTTGGTTGCACCACAGCCCATCAAGGACGCTACGGAACAGACGCACGCAGCTAGGACAAACGGGTACCGAATGTTGGAGTCGAACAAATTCTTCAGGGAGAGCATAGTTGGCAGGGGGGTTGGAGCGATGGACGAACAATACCTTACTCACTGCTTGGCACAAAGACAGTCTGGAGAGTTTAGGGAGTTTGCGTGATCTGAACCTCATCTCTGCGAACCAACGAATGTTCACTTTTCGACTACAATACGCAGGTGTTGATCAGCTAGCTATTTTCCTACTCATTGTTGACTCCTCCTCACTCATGCAGATTGTTCATCACGGCGGGCACACAGGTGTAACTGGATCCTGCCATCAGCTTTTCCTTTCGGATACGCGATCGGTGCTAGTCGACTGCGGGATGTTTCAAGGGGTCGACGCTAGTAAACGCAATGGAGAAATGGAGATCGATTTCCCATTGGATGGAGTCGAAGGATTAGTTTTGACCCACGTACACATCGACCACGTAGGACGGATCCCACATTTGTTCGATGCAGGTTTCAATAAACCGATCTACTGTACAAAGCCGACGGCAAAAATGCTGCCCATCATGTTAGAAGATGCGATGCGGCTTGGGATCACTCGCAATCGTCAGGTGATTAAGGCCTTCTTGAGCGATTTGAAGCAACTGCTTCATCCGATGAAATATGGTGAGTGGATGAGCCTGGGGGGAGCGTCGCGATTCCGTTTTCAGCCAGCGGGACACATTCTAGGATCAGCTTATGTCGAGTTTGATCATGAAGATGAACGGTATGTTTTCAGCGGAGACTTGGGATCGCGTTGTACTCCTATTCTCAAAGAGCCTCGTAGCCCAGAACGCGCCGATGTGTTGGTACTAGAAAGTACCTATGGGGATCGCATCCACGAGGGGCGAGAAACCCGTCTTCATCGACTAGAGTCGATACTTTGCGAAACGCTCACCAATCATGGCGTGACCATTGTTCCCGCTTTCAGTTTAGGACGCACGCAAGAGCTGCTCTTTGAATTGAATGTGATTCTCGAAGGCATTGGGCATAAGACGCAGTGCGACATGCTAAAACGAATCGACATCATTATCGATTCTCCATTAGCACTCAAACTGACGGATATCTACGATTCGATGCAAGAATTCTGGAGCGAGGAAGCGCACCAAGTCTTGTCCGTCGACAACCAGCCGTTTGTTTTCAAGAACTTGGTCGAGATTGATTCCGGAGCCGATCACCGAGAGACGGTAAAGTATTTGCTGAAAAGCGGCAGGCCGGCTGTGGTCATCGCGGGCAGTGGCATGTGTACCGGAGGTCGTGTGGTAGACTATTTGAAGGCGTTTCTAGGACGAGAAACGACAGATGTTTTGTTCGTGGGATACCAGGGGCTCGGAACCCCTGGTCGTGCGATTCAGGAGTGCTCCGAGGGCAAATGCGCTGTTGATATCGACCGAATGCAGATCGATGTCAAAGCGAAGACTTACACGTTGACCGGCTACTCAGCCCACGCAGATCAAAGTGATTTGATTCGTTTTGTCGAGGGAATACCTGTCAAACCGAGAGAGATCCGATTAGTTCACGGTGAGGAACCAGCTAAAACCATTCTTGCTGAGAAACTCTCAGCACTTGGCTACCAAGTTACTTGGCAAGAGTCTGCTACCTAGCCGTAAGCTTGGCTAGGGCTTGTCGTAATTCTCGCACCTTAAGGGGCATCGGTAGCAAAACGTGAATGGGGCTCGTGTTGGCTCCACGGATGATATGTTGCTGTTTTGGATCGACGAGCATAACGGCGGGGATCGTCTTTGTGTGATCTTGCTCCGCGAATCTATTGAATGCGTCGAGCGCAAGATTACCTAAATCCGGTGCGCAAATCACCAAACAATCTGCAGGGCTCGATTCGTCTGGAGAAAACTTGCTCAATGCTCTTTCCGGGTCGCCAAAAATCAAAACTTTATAGCCGCGTTTTTTCAACTTTTCGCGAAGCACATCCTGCAATTCCTGCTTGTTCTCAACGACCATTACGGTCTTGCCTTCACCCTCTTTCGCGTCCTCTTCATCTACAGCGATGAAATCATGCCGATTTCCGATCCGTCTCTCCACACGGTTCGGATTCTCAAGGCTTTTGAGGGCGACCTGAATATCAGCCAACATAGCGTTAGGGGTTTGGTACCGTTTGTCTGGGTCGAACTCGAGAGCCTTGTTGCAAATCGTATAAATTTGCTCAGGCAAATCTCGACAAACTTCTGAGAGAGACGGAAAATCGTGAAATCGTGTAACGTTCAGCCGTTGAGATCGTTCGCGAGTATCCACCAGCGCTTGCTTGCCTGAGATTACGTTATACATCATCACTCCGACGAAATAGATATCGCTTCGAGTGTCTCCTTTACGAACGCCTGTCCCACGTTCCAAAGCAGCATAGTCGATCGCGCGCGCGCTTGGACAATCTGCAATTGCTTTGTCAGACGACGTATCCGCCATCGCTGCAAGTCCAAAGTCAACTAGCTTGCACTTTCCACTGGAATGAACCAACACGTTGGACAACTTCAAGTCACGGTGCGTGATCCCTTTTTGAAACGCAAAGTCCAGCCCTGAACAAATATCATGAACGACATTCAATCCATCGATGGGACCAAACTGTTTACGGATCTTGAGGATCTCACGGAGTGTTTCCCCTTCGACGAATTCCATGACCAAGTAGGGAGCCCGAGGATCATTCTGAATATCGTGTATCGTCACAATGTTTGGATGCTTCAATTGAAGACCCATTCGGCCTTCACGCAGGAATTGTTCAACCTCTGCGATCTGACCTCGATGTCTACTGCGCAGGACCTTCACTGCAACGACTCGTCCAGTATCACGATGCACGGCGCGAAACACACGCGCAAACGTACCAGCACCGATCATGTAGAGTACTTTGTATGGTCCGTAGAAATATCCAAGACGTTCGCCTGTGAGCATTCGCTCCAGTTGAAAGTTGGTCAATAATCCTTTGCGTAACAAGACAGACTTTACGTCTTCTAAGCTGACGTTCTCAGTTCGAAACTCCGCCCAGATCTTGTCAACTTCAGATCCCGAAGCGAGGTCCAAATCGACGATTCGCTGTGTCAGGGATCGCGGCGTAAAGTCCATGGATTCGTCTACGAGAGGGAGGATTCAGGTGGAAAAGCTAGTAGGTTCACACTTCTAGCATAATTCAAAAAGCGACCGATCGCTATGAAGTTGCACGATAGATCGCTGAGACGACTTCAAAAAAGAATACAAACCTGTACCGGAAACGAAGCAAGCGGATTGCAAAGTGAGTGGCGACTCCTTGGCAATCCGCTTTACTTTCAAACACATGAGAATCACGTCGGAGTGTGAGTCTCATGCTAGGGCGATCGGCCAACGCGCCGACCCAACGATACTATTGATCTTGTCCGTCTTCTGGTGGCAATTCTTCATTGCCATTGGAGTCGCCGAACGTTTCTTCAATTTGCTTTTGGTAGCTATCGCGTTCACGTCGAGTCGCTTCCAAGTCGAATACTAGGTACTTCATATCCAAACGGAGTTGGCCAATCGAATCCTGCACCAATTGCAAAATTTTGCGTCTACGATTGGTGCTTTCCACCACTCTTTGAAATGCTGGCTGAATCGTCAATCGCTGTGCTGGCGGCAACGCTTCGATCACTCGTTGTAGATCCAACAGCTCGCTGGGGATGTCATTGAGTAAGTTATCCGAGGTTTGAGCTGCTTGACTCATGCGATGATTCCTGATGGATTGCTAGTGACGGCTTTGCCGTGGGGATGGTTACCGAAGATATTCCTCAAGAATTGCAGCTTGCATGCCGGTGTCCAATGAGGCTAGATAACATTGTCGCTAAACCCATGCTAGTCAAGGAGTTAGGAAAATCGAGACAATCCTTACAAATTTCGCAGGCCATCTAGATTGATGCTTTTCTTCAACAGGAACTCACCTGGATTCCATCGCTAAGTCTTGCTACAAGAAAGACTTAAGGATTATGTACCGGGTGAACTAGGGATGATTCCGTTTCTCCACTTACTCTTCGAGCTTTGTTGCAAAAAGTCAACCATCCGTCCGTCTATTCCATTTGGGAAAAAGACGACGCTGATATGGCTTTTTGTTTTGTGGACTCTCAGCTCCATCTCGCATGGACAGTTTGTAGAGACGTTTGATAGACCCGGGAACTACTTTCAGCTTTGGCGACACGATTGCAAAGCAAAAGTCCTTCGACCAGAACGCATAGAACCGGGTGTTGAAACGCTTGAAGTCTATTTTTCTCAAGGGTCTTATCTCTATTTCGTTTACCCCCTCGAACCATGTGCGGTTGTCGATGATTTGACAGCGAGTCTTCGCATCCGTTGCGGGCACGAGGGACTCCGGATAGGGTTTCGAATCGTCTTTCCGCGAAGTGCACATCCTGCCACCAACAATCCTCTTGACTGCGTGGTGTTCGGTACAGCCTCCGAGGGCAAAGGGCAATGGTCCACTTCATCGGTTCGAAAGATCAGTAACGATTTTGAGGCGCAAGGACGCGTTTTCCGCGCTCGCTATGGATCCGACATCGACCTCTCCGACCCCTACGTGGATGCTGTCGTTCTCGATGTTTATCGGATTCCAGGAACCACCAAACTCCAAGTCGACGACCTACTTGTGGAAGGTATGCTTCCACCCAGTACCGGATTCCTCCCCAGTACCAGCGCATCACCAACATCGGAACCTCGCACGGTTGCCGATCGCCTCCAAGAAATGCAATCCTCGGTCCCTAGGTGGATTCAGTTTCATGGAGAAGGCTTAGCGCATCTACAGTCTTTGGGGTTTAATGGTGTGGTAGCTCCACGTGCCAATGATGCGTTGTTAATAGAACAAGCGGTATCGACCGGGATGGCTGTGGTTGCACCTCCTCCCGAGGGTGTCCCTGCGGATTCAATCGCTGCCTCCTATCAACATGTGCAAGCGTGGATGTTGGGCTGGGAATTGAACGAATCGCAACTTAGCAATACGCGACAACAAGTGTCCAATCTGGCTCGTTTCCCTAGATCGATGGCAAGGCCGACAATCGGGGAAGCGATGGAGATGTACGGATCCTACAGTCGGATAACGGACTGGTTAGCTATACCCACACCGCACTCGACGCGTGTACGCTCCTTTGACGAATCAGACACAATCCTCATGTCGGATTCAAGAACTTTAACAGGTCGATCGATGCCACTAACGTCCATGGTGACCCAAATGTCGAGCGAGTGGATCGAACAGAAGGCGATGCTTCAACGAACCCTCGGAGGAGATCCTGTTGGCTTCCCCGATTACGATCTCGTTCAAACACGCTTGAGTGTTTATCGTGCGATGATGCAGGGAACCCGAGGCTGGATCTTTCGTTCTTCTGGACCGTTGGATCGTGGTGACCCCACCAGCATGGCTAGAGGGCAGGGTTATGCTGCCATCAATAACGAAATCGATCTTTTTTCACCGTGGATTAAGTCGAATCAATCGCTTTGGAAAACGATTACAACGGATTCTCAAGATCACCGGGCAGCCCTGCTTTCGACCACGAATAGCCAACTTGTCATCATGGTCTCGAATGGGCCGATGGATCAGATATGCGCAATCTCGCCAACGACGGAGCGAGTGAAGATTGCTTTACCAACGACAGGGCAGGCTCGCAATGTTTTTCGAGTCACCTATGGACAACTGGAGCGTCTGGTACCAGATCTACGACCTGATGCTACCTATGTGACGATCGAAAGACCTAGCTTGATCGAGCAGATCGTGACGGTCGTCGATCCAAAACCTATTGAGTATCTTCGAGAGCAGTTTGCCCAGCGAGCTCCGATCATTATGGAGTCGAGGATTGATGCTGCCCAACAGTCCCTGCAATTGGCTCAAATGGCAACCGCGGCACAGCGACTATCCGATCGGCATGAACATTGGGAGTGGATCCGACAATCGCAGTCATTGTATCGCGACGCGATGCATCAGATGTCACGTTCCGACATTACGCGAGCACTGATTTCGGCGGATCGCTCGCTGCTTCTTTCGCAACGCGTACTGCGTCGATCTTGGGAAGAAGCCGTGAAGCAATTTAGCTCGTTTCAAAGTAGCCCTTTTGTCGCTTCTCCGCTTGCATTACCGCTCCATTGGGATTTGCATCATCGACTCGCAGGTCGGCCATGGCAGAGTCTAGGAGTGCCTGGCACCTCCGCCACCAACACTTGGGAATCGATGCAACAGGCTGGGTGGTTTGTAGATCAACGGCTTGAGGGTTTGATTGCCACCTTGGTCGATGTTCAGCCTAACGGAGTCGATGGCCAACCCACTTTGGTTCTAGCCTCTGCCCCAGCAACCCAGCAACCCATTCCGTCAGGGTACGCTGGGGCTGCGATGCGAGTGACGTCCGGCCCCATCATCGCGCCAGTCGGTTCGCTGGTACACATCAAGGGTCTTGTCAACATTGAGTCTTCTCCTAGCGAAACACAAAGCGGACTGCTCATCAGCGATTCCTTAGGAGGAGAGTCCCTCGGTCAGCTAATCTCCTCGGCAGATCCATCGAAAGAAACATGGAGACAATTCGGGCTGTCGCGAGTCGTAACCGACCCCAACGGATTCCAATTGTTCTTCGAAACGCGAGGTCAAATGGTGGCTCGTATCCAAAAGATTGAAGCGGAAATGATCATTCCCGCAGTTCCTCCCGGGCTCCCCGTGCGACAACTGGAAGACGGCGAAGTTACTCGCTAATCCGTTCATCAAACGTCCATCACCATAGCGCCATGCCGTAGTGATTGGACCGGATCCTTCCAAGTGGGAATAAACTCCTGCGCCACAAACCCCTTGTATCCTGTTTTCAAAATCGCATTCAAGATCGGGGGGTAGTTGATCTCCTGTGAGTCATCCATTTCACCACGCCCCGGACAACCTGCGGTATGGTAGTGCCCGATCATTGCGTGCTTGTTTTCGATTCTACGAATGACATCGCCATTCATAATTTGCACATGGTAGATGTCGAATAGAAGTTTGAAATAGGGTGAATCCATTTTCTTCACCAATTCAAAACAACGATCTACATCGTCGCCAAAATAGCCAGGGTGCCCCTTCATCGGATGAGAGCTATCTCGCGAGTTGAGATGCTCTAACACCAGCGTAATTTTTTTCGATTCGGCCAATTCAATCACTTGTTTCCAGCAATCAATGCAATTCCGTTCAGCGATGCCATCGAGCATGTCTTTCACCCGCATCCCTGTGAAAGTGATGACACTCGGTGCGTTGAATTCGACGGCCAATTGAATACCTTTGGTTAGCTTGGCGATGCACTCGGCATGATTCGATCGATCGGTTGGTCCGTTCGCAAACCCGTGGCTGCCTACCAATGCAATCTTAAGCCCCTTCTGAATCACTTCCGGATAAAACTTGGAATCGATACCCTCTACAGCTTCAATTCCTATCTTGGCGCAAAGCTCGAACAGCGTTCTCTCTTCCATGGGCTTGTAACACCAACCCATCACCGACTGACGAATGCGACGGTTTGCAACTTGGAAATCGTCTTTCGACGAAGACATCGGGATTTGGCGAGCGGCGGATGCAACACCAGCCCCGACTGTCATCCCGGCAGAGACGCCGATGGCCGATAAGCCTGCTGTCCATGTTCGGGCCATGAATGCTCGCCTGTCGCGCGCCGCCAGTTCTGCGAGGGCTTCAAATTCGATGATTGGATACATACAGGTCCTCATGTCTAGATAGGAAACGGCCCTATTCTACTTAACAGTGACCTTCAGAAGAGAGACGAAAGTCACGTCTTGAAAGTAGCTCGGGACCAGCGTCCCGAGCTGATGGATTTTGCAATGAGTTAGTGACGGCCGGGACTATGGTCCGAGCCTACACAGACTGACGTCGGCTGTGTCCATGGCATACTAACGATTCGCACTACGGCCGACTTTGGCCTACCGTCGACTTTGGCCTACCGTCGACTTTGGCCTTCAGGCAGCGCTTTGGAGTTTCGAGCCAGACTTGTCTTTCTTGTCTGTCTCCGTTGTTCGTTCGAACCGCTTTCGGAACTGATATCGAAAGATCAACATCATGCGGCCAATTGCTGTATGCCGAACTTGACGCGGTTCAAAAACCTTCCCAAGAGGACCGGCCAAAATCGCAGGCAACAAGATCAATTCTGCTACAACACCTGCAATCAAGATCGTCAACATCAGCCAGCCGAATCGCTGCGTCGGCGTAAAAGTGCTCAGAGCGAAAACGGAAAGCCCCAAACCGCTGATGCATGCCGCCTGTAATGTTGGGGTCGCGCATTTCGCATAGCAGGAGATGATGGCGTTATTGCGATTGCGATAATGATGGACATCCCCCCGGAACCAAGAAAGGAAGTGAATCGTATCGTCCACCGCAACGCCCAAAGCGATACTTGCTGTCATCATCGACCCGATGTCGATCGGAATGCCGAGCCATCCCATGGTACCAAAGATAACGATCACAGGCACTACGTTCGGGATCATGGCGACCAAACCAGCTCGAAAACTCCTTGTGACAAAAATCATCAATGGTGTGATGGTCAAGAACGACCACAAGGTGCTTTCCACCAAACTGGTCAACAACGCCCGCTGTGCCTTGTAAACAATCGGAACCACACCCGTATAAACGGAGTTCACCCATTGCTTTGGCGTCTTCGAGTCATCCGACTTTAGATCGATTACTCGATCTAAAGTCACGCCCAGTGTTCCAACTTCACCATTGGAAAAGCTGCCTGTCATCACAACGGCATCGACATCGTTGAGCTTCTGCATTTGAACGAGAGGAATCGAAGATGGAGAAGCCTCGAGTCTAGAAACCTTGACGCGAGATTTCGCCAACAAGTTTACGAGTTCGTCGGACCGTAGTTTGGATTTGGTCGCTTCCTCTTCAGAAAGCCCACGGATCATCGGATCCCATAGAACGATCTCTTTCCCAACCATCTTGGCTTCACCGGTCCAAGCTGCGACCTGACGCAGTATTC
The DNA here is from genome assembly GCA_903858115.1 of uncultured Pirellula sp. Lineage (GTDB taxonomy): Bacteria > Planctomycetota > Planctomycetia > Pirellulales > Pirellulaceae > JBKCUI01. The sequence continues at coordinate 35,500 of CAIOHR010000007.1, forward strand.
GAACTCGATCGTGCTGTGCCTGGATGATAGGGAACAATGAATCCTTTAGTTCGGTAACGAATTGTCCGTAATCTACGCCCTGGAATGCAGCAACTCGGAGGCTAATTCTCCATAATTCGCTCCCCGATTGATCATCCATACGCAGAAAACCAGACTTCATAAACTCCTCTCGATTGCTTTCGAGAGTCTTGTTGTAAGTTCTTCGCGTCAAATAGGTCTGAGTGCTTGTGCCGCTCGATGGCAAACTGGAGGCGAACGTGGCAGCAGACATGCTACGTCCCACAATCTTGGTACCATCTTCGCCGAACTTTTGCTTGATCACATCTTGGATGCGGACCACAGTCTCCATCCGCTCCAAGAAACTCAAACGCGTCAAATCATCGTTGATGGCTTCTTCAGTTTTGGTCGCATCTGCCGATTTTGCTTCGTTGGTTCTGACTTCTGTTTTGGCTATGCTGTCTGGGTCAAACTCGACAACAATCTCCAAAGGAACCAACATGCCAAGCTTTTCTTCCAGCCAACGATAGTCCTGTAGAATTTTCGCTTGCGAATCGAAGAGCTCCAAAAGATCGATGCTTGTTTTGGTCTTGCCAAGCCCAAAACCGATAAAGCCGACCAAGAACACCGTTCCTAACGATACGCCGAAATGGTTCCGGACAATGAAGCTCGCAACCGTCGCCCAAAATCGCTCCCCTTTTGTCGTCGCGTTTGAAGGAGTCTTCGCTGCCTCGGCTGGCTTTTCATTCGCCCAGCGCTTGGCATAACGGATCACATGCAACGCGGCAGGAAGGATCAAAAACAGAATAACATTCAGGATCATGACCCCAGTTGCAGAATACAGTCCAAACTTTCGAATGGGAACCAACTCGCTAGCACAAAGCGAAATCAGACCGATGGCAGTCGTTACGGAGCAAAGAATTGCGGGCTTTAGTGCATGAATCACCGCGCGCTCGGTGGCACCATGCAACCCGCCCTCGCGAACTGCATCCTTGTAATAGTTGATAAAGTGGACGGCCCCGGAAATGGCAAGCACATAAACAAGCGATGGCATCGACAAAACAATCGCGTCGACCGTTTCACCGGTTGCCCAAATCATTGCTAGGGATGCTGCAGCACTAGTAACCGCACAGCTGAATACGATCCATGTCAGAACAATACTTCTCAGCGACCACCAAGCCAGAACCAAGCCCAGAAGTCCGGAGAATCCAGCAAGCCGGATAAGGGTTTTCTCTCCTTCCTCATCGATGGAAATATTGTCCACCGGAGGACCTCCCAGGTGAAGTTCAGCGTCCTCGATTCCAGCCTTAGCGATCAACCGTCGCAAAACACCCGGGGGAACGTTCGGTCGAAAAATGCGCATCTGGCCATGACCGAGAATTGGCTTCAGTTTTGCCGTGGTTGCTGGATCCAGAGATACGATCACACATGTCTGCCGACCGTCCGGACCAATCACCGACCCCTTTAATCTCTCGATGGCTTCTGTGTAAGAAAGTGGATGCTGCCCTGTGGTGAGTTGGCTGATGAGAGATCTTGCCGAAGTCGCTCCCTTGAAATATTTTTTGGCTTCGACCGAATCCTGGTCTGACGGGTCAGCAACTGAAGGAGCCACCAATTCCAAGAGCTTCGCAATGCGAGGGTCGTCTCCTGCAGAGCTACCATCCGCAGCATCGCTTAATTGGCAACCATCCCAGCTGATGAGAACGAACTGGTCCGAAGGGAAGTTCTTCCGAAACCAAGAAAGCTCATTCGTTTCGGCGTATCCTTTGGGAAGCCAATCCTCGACCTTATTCACATTGCTCTGAACCGCATTTCCGGCCCCGATAAAAGCGAACGGAATACAACAGAAGCAGGCGATGAGAATTAACCACCCGAATCGATCGTAGAAGGTTTTCTTACCCGACTTGCTGTGCCGCACTAAAATTCCCCTCTATTGGAATAGGCCAGAAAATACTTGGTCTGGCGTCGCTATCCTCCTGACAGCGTCTGTAGTGTACTAACTTCTTTGCTCGCCCAAAAGTTCGAAAAGGCTGGCATTACAATATTCCTTCGCAACGTTCACACTAGGAAGTTTGGGTGATGTTTCCGCCCTGCGAAAAATAGCCAACCCTGCGCGATCGTGTATTGAGTCCTATCGACCTAGCTACCCCGGGGGATTCGCAAGAAATCTATTTCATTTCCTTGTTTTTATCTCGGCCAAGAATTGCATGCTGTTTTCACAGCGGAGGATGCGAAAATTCTTTCAAAATCAGAAAAGTCGTTGTTGAGATCACTTCTCAATTGCGCCGAGATTAGCTATAGTTCAGGTAAGTGGTTGGAAACCTTTTTCACCTAGCGACCTTTCTATGTCAGCAAACTCAGTCCCTCTCGATTTGCTTCACCCAGAAGATCAAGGGGTCATCGTTGATATGTGCGGGGACCCTTGCCATCTTAAGAGATTGCAAGAAATCGGCGTTCAAATCGGGTGCAGTGTTCGTATGGTTTGCCCTGGTACACCGTGCATGATTTGCGTCGAGGGACGTCGCCTTAGTCTCCGACTAGACGAACAAGCAGAAATTTTTGTCTCCCCCGCAGGTAATGAGTAATCGAGGCACTCTGTTGACTCTCTCTGAGTTGTCGCCCGGACAATCGGCAGTTGTCGACGAAGTGGTCGGCGACGATTCTCTTGCAAGCAGATTGATGGAAATGGGAATTCTGGACGGAGAAGCGATCGAAGTAATCGGCCGCGCTCCTATGGGCGACCCTACTGAATATGCCCTGAGAGGGTATCGCATCAGTCTGCGACGAAACGAATCAGACCGCGTTCTAGTTAGTTTGGTGTCATGAGTACCCGTCGCGTTGGGTCGAGCGAAACTTCCGTGGCTCTCATCGGAAACCCAAACACGGGGAAGAGCAGTCTTTTCAATGCACTTTGCGGAACATCCGCTCGAGTCGGAAACTATCCTGGCGTTACTGTTGAACAAAAAGTCGGAAGACTTGTTGGTTCCGAACAGCCCATTGAGATCATTGACCTACCTGGGACTTACTCTCTCGCAGCACGTTCCGCAGATGAAGCCGTAACCATCGATGTATTGTGCGGCTCCCAGAAAGGCGTTGCTAGACCCAACGCAATCGTCGTGATCGTGGATGCGACAAACCTAGAACGCAACCTATACCTTCTCAGTCAAGTCATCGAGCTTGAGCTTCCCGTATTGATCGTCTTCAACATGTGGGACCGTGTCCAAGAGGAAGGGCACAAAATCGATGTCTCCGCATTGTCGACTCGAATCGGGCTTCCGATCTTGTGTACTTCCGCAAGCAAGCGCGAGGGAATCGATCAAGTACGACAGGCCATCATCGCAATGACCACTGGTGGAATCAAAGCATTGGCTACCGACAAAACCGCCAGAAGCTCATTTCCGGCTGCTTTTCTAGCCGAGTCAGAATCCCTCGCAGCCTCACTGAAATCCAAAGGTATCGATACACCGCGCATTGAAGTCGATCGCATGTTGATCGACAAGGACGGACATTTTCAAACGATAGCGTCCAAGGCTGGCGGTTCAGATATTGTTCAAGAGATAGAACACGCTCGAACGCGATTGGAGGATGCAGGCTGCAAAATCCCTCTCTTCGAAACCAAACATCGCTACGGATGGGTGAGGCAGCAGATCTCCGGGCTCGTCGAGCGACCGCCTGCCAACCGCGTCAATTCTAGCGACAAGATCGACCGGTGGCTCACTCATCGATGGATCGGCATGGCATTCTTTGTGTTGCTCATGTTCCTTATTTTTCAATCGATCACGTTGATCGCGAAATGGCCAATGGGCTGGATCGAGTTTTCGCAAGGCTGGACGCAAGGAATCATTGAACAATGGATTGCACCTGGGGCACTCCGAAGTCTATTAAGCGACGGAGTGATCGCTGGTATTGGTTCAGTACTGATCTTCTTGCCACAGATCGCCATCCTTTTCTTGTTCATCGCTATCCTGGAAGATTGCGGCTACATGTCGAGAGCAGCTTTCGTCGTCGACAAAATGATGTCGACGATCGGTCTAAGCGGCAGGTCCTTCTTGCCATTGATGTCCTCGTTCGCATGCGCCGTACCAGGCATTATGGCAACGCGAACGATCGAAAGTGTGAAGGATCGGATGGTCACCATTCTGATCGCTCCACTGATGAGTTGTTCCGCGAGGTTGCCTGTCTATATTCTTCTGGTATCTGCGTTTGTCCCGGATGCAACTTACCTCGGAGGATGGCTATCTCTTCAAGGGGCTGTCCTATTCGCCATGCATTGCGTCGGCGCATTGGTAGCGATTCCTACCGCATGGTTTTTGCGTAAGTTCTTTTTTCCGGGTGCAGCTTCGACATTCTTGATGGAACTGCATAGTTACAAATGGCCATCGTGGTTTGTGCTATTCCAGAGAGTTCGTGAACGGGTGGTCGCGTTCGTTTCGCGAGCCGGAACACTGATATTCTGCACATCGATCTTGGTATGGGCTGCGGGGTATTTTCCTGGCGACCACCAGGGACTAGAACAAGCACAATCCAACCTGGCATCCCTGAAAGCATCCGGAGATGCAACCGATCCACAAGCCATCGACGAAGCGACCGCCTCCATCAACGCAGCCAGACAGAAGCTCATTGATGAGAGCTTTCTCGGAATGGCGGGAAAGACGATTGAACCCTTGGTCAAACCGTTGGGATGGGATTGGAAGATTGGAGTGGCTGCAATTGCGTCGTTTCCCGCTCGCGAAGTCATCATCGCAACACTTGGAACGATTTACTCTTTGGGATCCGAAGAAGATGAAAGTAGCGATAGCCTCAAAGATCAAATGAAAGCGGAACGTTGGCCCGACGGTCGGCCTGTTTACTCCCTGGCCACGGCCCTTTCCATCATGGTTTTCTTTGCCCTGTGCGCTCAATGCTCTGCGACTTTGATGACCATCAAACGCGAGACAAACTCTTGGAGGTGGCCTATCTTTTCTTTTGTCTACATGACAGTCCTCGCGTATATTGGAGCGTGGCTAACATTTACAATCGCCACATGGCTAGGGATGGGGAGCTAATGGACACACAAACACTTATCGCGTTGTTGATTGTTTTTCTATCAGCGATCGTCGTCGCTTCGCGGATGAAGGAATCGATGTTAGGCTGGTTCAGCAGCGATTCCGCGAAATCCTCCTGTGGTAGCTGCACAGGTTGCGCCGCAAAGAATAGTGACGCATTGATTCAGATTCAGCCCTTCGTTCGCCACTCGCAAAAATGAGATTGACGCTTTAGGGCAATCTTTTCAAGCGGATGTTGAGGCGTCAACGTCGCTATCGCGTCGGTTTGCGCCAGGCGGCGTTGGGGTCTTCTGCGAAGTTGTTCGCTCCTTGATCGTTGATGTTTCCGACCGGTTGGGCTGCCTCGGAGAGAATCGCACCCGCTTGCACGACCCCTTGCCCGAATCGATCGATACGACCACCTGCGGCTTCCACGCTCGAGTTGATATCTTCGGCAGTTCGATTCACCGTATCGCGAGCTTGGCTAGTCACTTGCTGAATTCTGGACTGAGCGCTGTTGATCGAAGATAGAAACTGGCTAGCAGGTTGCTCGACAGGATTGAATTGCGAGGTTTTCGGAGCAGTAGTCGTTGGCGACGTGGCAGCGGGAGCAGGGCTCGCATTCGCTCCAGATCCATTGTTTGTATAGTTGTTAGGGGTCGCAAACGAACCCGTTCCAGGTGGCGGAACACGAGCGGAACGGTTGATTCCTAAGGCCTGAGGAATAGTGTTATTCAACCCAGTGCACCCCGACATGGAAGTGACAACCGCGAACGCGATACCAATGACCATGTTGTTATTGCGTTTACGGGGAATATGTGTTTGGTAGACTACCCCAAAATGGTTCAATTGCATCTCAATGGCCTCAGTTGGAAATGCTCCAATACGGAACTCGACTGTCCAAACGGGGTTGTAGAATCTCGAACTCTAAAGAATCAAGACAGAATTATTGGTCTTGGCAAGATAGGCAGAATGGCGACATGGCAAAAATAGGTGCTCACATGAGTGTAGCCGGCGGGTTCTACAAAGCGGTAGAAGCGGCCAAGGCTCTTCAAATGGATGTGGTTCAAATTTTTACGAAGAATAATAACCAATGGGCAGCCAAACCCATCACATCCGAAGACGAAAAACTTTTTCACGATGCATTGAAGTCGACTGGAGTCACGCGACCTTTGGCTCATGCGTCGTACTTGATCAACCTCGCCTCTCCGAAGGATGAACTGTGGGAAAAATCGATCGATGGCATGGTGATCGAATGGCAGCGCGCGGATCAACTGGGACTCGATGGAGTTGTCATGCACCCCGGGGCATTTGTCGAGTCCAATGAGGAGATCGGACTTCGCCGTATCGTCGATGGCCTGAAAAGGGTTCACGAGAAAGCGAATCCGAAGCGAGCATGGCTGCTCTTAGAAAACACTGCAGGCCAAGGTTCAACGCTCGGCTGGAACATGGAGCAGTTAGGATTCCTTCTTTCCGAAACAGGGGTGTCGATGCAAATCGGAATTTGCTTCGATACGTGCCATGCGCACGCTGCGGGTTACGATATGTCAACTTCAGAAGGGATGAAGGCTTGGGAAAAAGATGCAAAGAAGCATGGAGTTCTTGACGCCATTCGCGCCCTGCATTTGAACGATAGCAAGAAAGCTTGTGGATCGAGAGTTGATCGGCACGAACATATCGGCTTCGGCTCCATCGGATTGGAAGGTTTTCAAAGGGTCTTGAAACACAAAGTTCTCAAACAACATCCGATGTACCTGGAAACAGACAAAGCGACCAACGACGAAGGTGTAGAATGGGACTTGATCAATATGCAGACATTACGCAATCTAGACATCTGAGAACGAGCTTCGGATGAACGAACCAGCGATCAATCCCTACGAAGCTCCTGTTTCTGAAGCTCCTAGATCATTGGGAATCAGCCAGGGTGAGCTGATCCGCTATTTCATTTGCGTGTTGATTCAATGCGGAGTTGCGACATGGTTGCATACCCTTTGGATGAATAATCCGAAAGCAAACATGGCAAAGGTGCTTGATGATCCGTGGGATTGGTTTGTAGCTGGTTTTGCTTATTGTTTGCTCTTTATTTTCCTAAACCTGTGCGTCGTAAAGATGCGTCGTGTTCGCGAAGGTGATCACCCAGGTATCGACAATTACCTTCGATTGGCTGTGCGGCTTTTGGTGCTGATGGTCGCTGCCGTTTTTGCTATCTTCGGATTCGCCATGGCATTGGGAAGTCCACAAGCAGCCTACTTCATGTGGTCCCTTTCGGGGATGACATTGTTCTCGTTGCCATGGAATTGGCCCCGATCTTCATCCACATCATGAATTCAGAATTGAAATTGTGAAATGATTCGCCTCCTCTCCTTTGCCTTCATACTCGTATCCGCCCATGCAATCCACGCGGCAGAAAAGCCCAACATCATCGTGATCATGGCGGATGATCTCGGATATGGTGATGTATCGTGTTACGGTGCGACAGCTATCCAGACGCCGGCGATCGATCGACTCGCCAACGAAGGAGTTCGGTTCACGAGCGGTTATTGTTCTGCGTCGACTTGCACGCCCACTCGATTCTCTCTGTTGACTGGTACTTACGCCTTTCGCCAAAAAGGGACCGGTATAGCCCCCCCAAACGGCCCTGCCATTATTCGCCCCGGAACAGACACGCTTCCATCGATTCTAAAGCGAGCTGGGTATGCAACGGCGGTCATTGGCAAGTGGCATTTGGGGCTTGGTGACACGGCTCCCGATTGGAATGGAGAGTTGAAACCAGGGCCACTCGAGATCGGATTCGATCATTGTTTTTTATTGCCTACTACCAACGACCGCGTCCCTCAAGTTTACGTCGAAGATCGACGTGTCAAGAATCTTGATCCCAAAGATCCGTTATGGGTCGGGAGCGACAAACCAGCAGAAGACCATCCGACTGGTATCACCCATCGAAGTATATTGAAGATGGACTGGTCCCATGGACACAATCAAACCATACACAATGGAATCAGCCGGATCGGATTTTACACCGGTGGAAACAAAGCTAGATTTCGTGACGAAGACGTGGCCGACCAATGGGTTAGCGAATCCAATCGTTGGATCGAAGCCAACCAAGATCGACCTTTCTTCCTTTTCTTCGCCTCGCAAGACATCCATGTTCCTCGTATCGCGCATGAACGATTTCAAGGTAAATCCAAACTTGGCCCTCGCGGTGATTGCATCCTGCAACTCGACTGGTGTGTGGGTGAGTTGACGAAGACCATCGAACGGCTCGGACTCTCAAAAAACACGCTGATCGTTTTTTGTTCGGACAATGGACCAGTCCTCGACGACGGCTACAAAGATGATGCCGTGGAAAAGCTCGGAAACCACGAACCCGCTGGCCCTTTTCGTGGAGGCAAGTACAGCGTCTGGGAAGGAGGAACGCGAACCCCTTTCATCACGCGGTGGTTGGGACAAATTTCACCGAGCGTTTCGAAGGAAGTTGTTTGTACGATCGACTTAGCAGCCAGTTTCGCATCCCTCTCAGGGCAAACACTACCGCACGAGTCTTGCCTTGATAGTTTAAATGCAATGGATGCGTTGATGGGTAAACCGGGAACGACTGGGCGCGATCATTTGATACAACAAGATAACGGCAGTGGAAACTTTGGCTTGCGCTCGGGGGAATGGAAGCTCGTGCGTCTCAAACAGCGAGGAAAGTCACAAGCGACGGTGAGCCTTAAGGAGCAAGCCATGCCCACGGGGCAACACAGCTTGTATCGCCTCACCGACGATCCAGGCGAGCAAAACGATTTATCTGCCGAAAATCCAGAGATCGTCCAACGATTGACCAAAATGCTAGACAAAATGATCAATGACGGCAGAAGCCGCCAGTAGTCAGCGAGCGTTAGATCTGTGTCAAAGGTATGCGTGTATGTGTATCCACAGTGTATGTTGTATGCACCGGTTCGAACGTTTCTTCGTTTAACAGTCAGCCACAGGCGTACTCGTTGTCCGAACTTCGCGTACGCCTTCGGCTAACGGTTAAACGCGATTAACGGTTAAACGAGTGTTGCCCGAGTCCCGCTACATCAGTGATCATGATTGCAAAAATGCTATTCAAACAAGATGAAATCCAAACCATGATTTATTATCCCATGCGTCTCTTCCTAATCTGTCTGTTGTTCGTCCTAGGCCTAGGAACGAATCGATCGAGTGCGGCATCCTCGAGCGAGCGGTACCCGAACATTGTGATTATCTTTTGCGATGATCTTGGTTGGGGGGACTTGGGTTGTTTTGGTAACCCAACGATTCGTACTCCGAATCTAGATCGAATGGCCGCCGAAGGGCAACGATGGACTCAGTTTTACGTCGCAGCTCCCGTCTGTACCCCGAGCCGAGCCGCATTGATGACGGGGCGATTGCCAATTCGAAACGGAATGACCGGCAAGCGGGCCGTGTTGTTTCCAAATTCTGGAGGTGGATTGCGTCCTGAAGAAATCACACTGGCAGAGCTTCTCAAACAAAAGAACTACGCCACAGGAATGTTCGGCAAATGGCACCTCGGACATTTGCCAAAGTACCTGCCTACATCGCAGGGGTTTGATACCTATTTTGGTATCCCGTATTCGAACGACATGGATAAAGTTGGAGGACCTGGCTATCGGGCAGAAGCGGCGAAGGACCCGGACTATTACCCCGACAGCGCGCACTTCAATGTACCGCTGATGCGTGGCACGGAGATCATCGAACGCCCCACAGACCAGAATACCATAACCAGACGTTACACCGAAGAAGCGATTCAATTCATTCGCGATAAAAAAGACCAACCCTTTTTTGTGTACCTACCGCACTCGATGCCGCATATTCCTTTGTTTGCCTCGGAGGCCTTTCGAGGCAAGTCGAAACGCGGCTTGTACGGGGACGTGATCGAAGAGATCGACGCTAATGTAGGCAAGGTTCTCGATACATTGCGAGAACTGAAAATCGAAGAGAACACGCTGGTCATGTTCAGTTCGGACAATGGCCCTTGGTTGAGCTTTGAAACACATGGCGGTTCCGCTGGATCATTGCGAGCAGGCAAGGGCACCACCTTTGAAGGAGGGCAACGCGTTCCGACGATCTTCTGGTGGCCTGGGAAAGTCAAGCCGGGCATCGTTCATGAACTCGGTTCGACGCTCGACATGATGGCAACATTGGCCTCCTTGACCGGTAGCAATACACCGACCGATCGCAAGCTCGATTCGTACAACTTAGCACCGACACTGTTAGGGAACGGGGGCAGCCCGCGCAAAGAGATGTTTTACTGGACCAATGCGGAGCTCCATGCTGTTCGATCGGGTCCGTGGAAGCTCCACGTGAAGATGCGAGAGCCGATCAACTATGGGAAAGAAGTAGTGCTATCCAAACCCGAGCTATATCACGTTGAACGCGATATCTCGGAATCGTATGATGTGGCAGATCAGCATCCTGAAATTGTGGAACGACTCTTGGCTATGATGCAAGCACATCAATCCGACATCGAACCCCATCAAGATATGTTGGCAATCCCATTAACCGAATAGCTGGCAGATGATATGTCCCTACCCGTCGCAGAGCAGACACCAAATCTGAGTTTGCGCTTTATGTCGGATTGCTTTCGTTGAAAAACTCTTCTGGCGCATAACGGAAGATATTTCCGAATCCGCCAACAACGTAAACTTGCTCAGGCAACAGCAGCCAAAAGTGAAAGTCACCAAAGTCCGCGTACATCCTCGAATATTCATGCCGGGAAAGATATCGTTCGGCATTCGCGCGACTCGAGGTTATCTCGACGCGTCCCGAAATCGTTAGTCGACAAGCGGTCAAGGGATCTCCCGCACTTGACGGAACAGGTGCGACCAACAAACTGACGCGGGGATCCTGCGATATGCACTTGGTATGTCGAGCAAGACCGGAAAGCAAAAAAAGAGGATGACATCGTTCATCCAGGCCAATATTGACCCACGATGCAAAGGGGGCACCGTTTTCGAAATCGATACTGGCCAATGTTCCTGTCTTCACATGCTTGAGAAGCTGCTTTGATTCCACGAGCGTCAACTGCTTAGGCGAGAGATTCATAGGTGCAACAATATGTTTAAGAAAAAAGGATCTATTAACTCTAGACTATACACTGCCGAATCGCATCTGCGAGTCCTGCCATTGGGTCACCTTTGGGTATAAACTCATGAGCGAAATAGCCGTCAAAACCAGTTTCTGCAATGGCTCTCGCAATGGGTGGGTACAGCAATTCTTGCTGATCGTTTAGTTCATTCCTTCCGGGATTGCCAGCGGTATGGTAATGGCCGAAGTACTGATGATTGTCGCGAATGCTTCGAATGATGTCCCCCTCCATGATCTGCATATGGTAGATGTCGAACAACAGCTTAAAATTGTTCGACCCGACTTCCTTGACCAATTCGATACCCCAGTCCGAGCGGTCGCACATATAGTCTGGATGGTTGACACGGCTATTGAGTAGCTCCATGTTCAGGATGACGTTCTTCTTTTCTGCAACGCCAACAATCTTCTTCAAAGCAGCAGCACAATTTTTAAGTCCCGTCTTGCGGTCGATTCCGCGAGCATTTCCGGAGAAGCAGATTACATTTCGGAAGCCAGCAGTGGACGTAGCTTCGATCATTTCGTTCAACTTCGTCAATGCAACCTCGTGATACTTCTCGTCGCAAAGGCCGTCGGTCAACGAGTGAGAACTCACCATCGTGCAAACGAGTTTATGCTTCTTGAGTGTGGGAAAATCGGACGGTGTTAACAAATCGATTCCGACCAATCCCAATTTGACGGCAGTCTCGCACATCTGGTCCAAACTCCATTTGCTATAGCACCATTTGCAGGCGGATTGCTGGAGTCGTCCCTTTTTCGTATCGGCAGACGGAACGACCGTCGCAGCAACTGCCGACGGGCTAGCGAACTCGGATGAGGCAATCGCACCGGCCGCCGCAGCAATACCGAAGTTTCTTCGAGAGAGGTTTTCTGGATTCATAATCGATTCATTTTTTGCAATCAGGGAGTTCCATGGAAACAGAGCTTCAAATGGTTTAAAGCATAGCACACGGCAATCCCATCGTCGATTCATGGCGGCTAACGGCGAAGGAGCTGGTTGCACTTACCTTTTCGAATGGTCCTATCGTTCCTTGGCTCGATCTACCTGTTACTTCGCACCGCGCTTTGCAGATTCGATTGCGAATTCGACTAGCTTGGGTTCGCGAAAGAATCCTTCCCAGAAATTGTGTCCTTGGCCGTCGGCGACAATAAGCTGAACCAGTCCTTCTTGTCCAACTGCTTTGTAGCGCCGCAACAACTCTTGCGAATTCTCTTCGAGCGGTACCACTTTGTCTTGATTGCCGTGAATGATCGTGAACGGAATCTTTGCATGGGCCAATTTTTCGATGCGTTCGATCGGATTGAACTCGCTGCTGCGGCTTTCCAATTCGGCGGCGGTCAATCCGTATGCAGGGGCTGCTTTGTCTAGTTTGGGATAAGTCTTGAAATCGTACACGGGATAGATTCCTATAACACCAGTGATTCGTTCTGGGTGCGCGAGCGCCCAGCTACTGACCCACAAACCCCCGCGGCTTCGGCCGAACAAACATAACTTTTTGGCAAAGCCACGTTTCTCTGTCAGTTCCGAATACAACGCATTGAAGGCATCATGACTCGTGGGGCTGCCATAGGCTTCTCCAACATCGATGCCTGCGACGGCGACTCCAGCCTCGAGGAACTGTGTATGCATCCATCGCTCTGCTTCGTCGGGATACGGAGCAAGTGTCGGAGCATAGAAAATCCACGGCTGCGGCGAAGTTCGTTTTGCGGGATCGGGCAAGAAGAGAAAGGCCGGTTTGTCTTGGATCGTAAGCTTTTCGCCCGGCAACTCGATGCGTGTTTTTGGCGAAGGAACGCTTTTCGCTGTACCTTGTCCAAGGACATGGCAGTCGAGCCCCAACAAAAACAAGCCAAAGACTCCCACCATATAGCAGCCAGCGCAACAACAACTTTTGATCACTTGTTTCATATTGCAAAATCCCGCAGGTCAAGGTCGATTTCATTTCTTGAGGCAGGAGCACGTTGCTTGGATCCACGCCTTGCTAATCATCATCGTCGAAATCGATTCCAGTCGATAGATAGCTTGCGCATTTTGGCTCGAAGTGTATGCGGATTGATCCCTAGCAAATGCGCAGCTCCTCGCCCACCTTCGATTTGCCCACTCGTGGCCGCCAAAGCGCGTTCGATGTGTCGCACCATAGCCGAATCGAGCGAATCCAGCGGTGCTTCATCGTTGGGTGGCAATTGCGTATGGCTCTTGGAACTCTGGCGAACGGGTGATTCCGGTATGACTTCATAGAATGTAGGTTCATCTGTCTCGGGAAACGAAGCTGTTGGTTGAACAAAAGCATTCCCTAACGACATAGCAACATCTAATCGAGTGCCACCCCCTAAGATAACCGCTCGATCGATAACCGCTTGAAGCTCTCGAATGTTTCCCGGCCAACGATAGTCCATCAGTTGTTTGATGTCAGCCAGCGAAGGTTCTACGTAAGGCAATCCGAATCTGTCTGCAGCTCGCTTGGCAAAATGCCTAGCCAACGCGGGGATATCTTCGACTCTCTCACGCAATCCGGGCAACAAGATCGGAAACATATTGATTCGATACCAGAGATCTTCTCGAAACGATCTGCGATGCACCATGGCCGATAGATCGCGATGGGTTGCCGCGATGATTCGCACGTCCACGTGAATATGGTTCTGACCACCGACTCGTTCTATTTGGTGATCCTGCAAGACTCGCAACAATCGTACTTGGGCGGCTAAAGGGAGTTCTCCAATCTCGTCGAGAAACAATGTTCCTCCATCGGCGCGTTCAAACCAACCTTTGCGTTGATCCGACGCGCCAGTAAAACTGCCACGCTCGTGACCAAACAATTGCGAGTCAATCAACTCCGTTGGAATGGCACCGCAGTTGACCCGAATAAAAGGCCGCGAGTTTCTGGGTGAGCGTCCGTGAATCGCTCGTGCGACGACTTCTTTTCCCGTTCCTGTTTCTCCCAAAATCAAGACCGGCATATCCGAGGGAGCCACGATTCGAACACGCTCCATGACAGCGCGAAGGCCTGTTTCGGAGCCAACGACTGCTTCGCGGCCCTCATCAGACTGTTCAGTAGGGACGTCGCTCGAATTGGAATCGGAATCGCCGTTCGATACTTCCGGCCAACGATGTCGAACCGATCGCTCCAAAACCAACCAGAGGATCGGCCCCCATCGTTCGAGCCATGGATAGTGTTCTTCGCGCAGGGTTCGGCCTGATTCGATCTCAAAGATGCCTGCGCCGACAACAACATCCCGTTCGATACATTGGTCACGATTCGGCCGAAGCGGTACAGCAAAGGTCTCGTTCGTGATGGAATCTGGTGTCAACGAATGCAGTTTGCCCGTTCGCTTCATGCCTGTTTGACGAAGAAGTGCTCCGGTCCTGCACCATTCATTCACGTTTGTCCATTTCGCTTCGGAGCAAACGACCGAAGCTTGCTCTGCTCCCATTGCAGCCTGCCCCCCTGCTACCTCTGCAACTCGGAATGTCTTCGTTTTGGAATCGACAAACTGCAACACGATCGACTCGATCGGGACGATTCTTTGCAATATTTCCAGTTGCCCGGTCAATGGGTTGCCGGCGGCGCAAGGCTCCACCCCCTTTTCCCATGCGTTCAACAGGACCATCAATTGTTCCAAATCGTTCAAAATCTAGTCTCCAAAGCCCATCAGGCGATCCAGCAAATAAAACGGCCGCCTGTTTAATATAACGGTCATTCCGTGACATTTGCTGGTTAAAAATGCAGGCATTCGTGGTTTTGCCAAATTGGGAAGACTTTGCAGGTCCGATTGTAGGGGATTTGAATTGGCCCGCAGGTTGCGTTACCTGACATCTACGCGAAGTCAAATCGCTTTTGTTTCTTATTCAGCACTCTCACACCGTCAGTCACTCCACCATGAATGCCGTTCGAAGCAACGCATTTTTCATACCGCTTTTTCTTGGATGCATACTGGGATGCGACAGCGGGAACAGCTCCTCCAGTTCAAACGCTTCGGGTGGCAAAACCATCAAGCTACTGAATGTCTCTTACGATCCGACACGGGAGTTGTACCTCGATTTCAATGAGTCCTTCGCAAAGCACTGGAAGGAAAAAACCGGCGACACGGTCGAAATCGATCAATCCCACGGCGGGTCTGGAAAACAAGCGCGCGCCGTGAATGAAGGGCTCAAAGCGGACATTGTATCGTTGGCTTTGGCGGGTGATATTGCCACGATTGCCAAATCAGGACTGATCGATGGGGATTGGCAATCGAAGTTTCCGAATAACAGTTCTCCCTACACTTCGACGATCGTGTTCTTGGTCCGCAAAGGAAACCCTAAGAACATCAAGGACTGGGACGACTTGGTTCGCGATGGAGTCGAGGTCATTACGCCAAACCCGAAAACCGGTGGTGGAGCGCGTTGGAACTATCTTGCGGCATGGGGGTATGCGCTCCATCGAGAGCTCGGAGTTTTTGCCGTGCTGAAAGATCCGTCTAAGAAAGCCGAGGTCGATGCAGCGGTTGAAAAAGCAAAAAAGTACATGGGGGATTTGTATCGCCATGTACCTATCTTGGATGCCTCAGCGCGAGCGGCCACCAACACCTTCATTCAGCGCTCGATCGGCGATGTGCTGTTGGCTTGGGAAAACGAAGCGTTCTTGGCGTTCAAGGAGCTCGGAACCGATCAGGTGGAAATGGTGGTCCCGCCAATGAGTATTTTGGCCGAACCGCCAGTCGCCGTGGTGTCGAAGAACGCGCAAGCCAATGGGACGACCGAGGTGGCTGCTGCGTACCTTGAATACCTTTACACACCGGAGGGGCAGCGAATTGCAGCCAAGCACTACTACCGGCCTCGTGCGAGCGAATTGCTAACGGAGGAACAAAAAGCCGTGTTTGGCAAGCTGACTCTTTTTCAATTGACCGACGTGCTATCGGGATGGGACGAGGCGCACGAGGTTCACTTTAAGGATCGCACTGGGGTGTTTGATCAGATCTATCAATCGGACAAAAGATAATTCTCTCCTATGAAATCAAACCTGATGCTAGAAAAGCAAGGGACCCATGAACATGCATAGCCGTTCCAAAGCCATGTTGCCCGGATTCGGTATAACGATGGGTTATACGTTGCTGTACCTCTCTGTGATTGTGCTGATCCCACTCGCGGCGCTATTTCTCAAAGCGGCGACCATGGATTGGAACGATTTCTACAACACCATCACATCTCCTCGTGTGCTGGCTGCGTATCGATTGACCTTTGGCGCATCCTTCATTGCAGCGATGATCAACACGATCTTTGGAGCGTTGGTGGCATGGGCAATTGTTCGGTATCGTTTTACCGGTCGACAATTGTTGGACGCGATCATCGATCTGCCTTTTGCTATGCCAACTGCAGTGTCGGGTATCGCCCTGATGGCCATCTACGGTCCAACGGGCTTGATTGGGAAACACTTGGTTCCCTTCGGAATCAAGACCGCGATTTCACCGTTAGGGATTGTGATCGCGTTGACCTTTATCGGATTACCCTTTGTCGTAAGGACTCTCCAGCCAGCCCTCGAGGAACTCGATGGCGAAGCAGAACAAGCGGCGGCCAGTTTGGGCGCGAGTCGTTGGCAGACCTTTTGGCGCATTATTGTTCCATCGCTTTTGCCATCTCTGCTCACCGGTTTTACCCTTGCTTTTGCGAGGGCGCTCGGTGAATACGGCAGCGTCATTTTCATCGCAGGGAACATTCCGATGAAGACCGAGATCGCATCGTTGTTGATCATCAGCAAGCTCGACGACAATGATGTTCCAGGAGCCGCCGCGATCGCGGTCGTGATGTTGGTTGCGACACTTTTGATCCTATTGTTGGTACAAGGAATTCAATCGTGGTCGCAGCGAATTACAGGGAGGAATTGACCAATGACGCAAAACGCAAATCGCACCCGTCGTGAAATGAATGATCCCTGGTGGGTCCGTTCGATCGTCATCTTCCTTTCGATCGGCTTCGTTGCATTGATGCTCGTATTACCACTGGGCGTCATCTTCTTCGAAGCCTTTCGCAAAGGAGCCAAACTCTATTTTGCTGCATTTCAAGATCGCAACTCCATCCGCGCCATCACTATGACGTGCTTGGCTGCTGGCATCGCGGTTCCATTGAATTTGGTTTTTGGAATCGCTGCTTCATGGGCGATTGCAAAATTCAGCTTTCGAGGCAAGGGTTTGTTAATCGCACTGATCGATTTGCCGTTTGCGATCTCACCCGTGATATCTGGGTTGGTCTACATCCTTGTTTTCGGCATGCAAGGATGGTTGGGCAAATGGCTGGAGGGTTATGGAATTCAAGTCATTTTTGCAGTGCCAGGCATTGTGCTGGCCACGATCTTTGTCACTTTTCCATTTGTCGCTCGCGAATTGATCCCGCTGATGCAAGAACAAGGAAGCGAGGAGGAATGGGCAGCGATTTCCTTAGGTGCAAATGGATGGCAGACCTTTTGGCGAGTTACGTTGCCCAACATCAAATGGGGTGTTTTGTACGGCGTGCTGCTTTGCAATGCGCGGGCGATGGGTGAGTTCGGAGCAGTCTCGGTTGTGTCTTCGAATATTCGCGGAGGAACCAACACATTGCCGCTTCATATCGACGCCCTTTACAACGACTACAACTCTGTGGCAGCCTTTGCGATGGCATCGATCTTAGCGTTGCTCGGCATCGTCACATTGGTTGGGAAAAGTTTGCTGGAAAGAAAACTTGAACAGGAATCGAGTCTCTCGCTTGAGTCGACAACGACAGAGGTATCCAAATGAGCATTGAAATTCAAAACATTAGCAAGAGCTTTGGCTCTTTCACGGCGTTGCAAGATATCTCCCTGAAGATAGAAAACGGCGAGCTCGTGTCGCTACTCGGTCCCTCGGGATCAGGAAAAACCACTTTGTTGCGAGTCATCGCCGGGATGGAAGCGCCCGATCCAGCGCCGAACAGCCATGTCTATTTCTTTGGTGAGGATGTCGCCAACAAGCCTGTTGGAGATCGCAAAGTCGGATTTGTATTTCAGCATTACGCTCTCTTCAAGCATATGAGTGTTTTCGAGAATATTGCATTCGGGCTGCGAGTGCGTCCACGTTCCCAGCGTCCATCGGAATCTGCGATTCGCGATAAAGTACATTCTCTATTGAACCTCATTCAACTAGAAGGTTTCGGAACACGCTTTCCAAAACAGCTTTCAGGCGGTCAACGGCAACGTGTTGCATTGGCTCGTGCATTAGCGATTGAGCCACAAGTTTTGTTGCTCGACGAACCGTTCGGAGCGTTGGACGCCAAGGTTCGAAAGGGATTGCGAGACTGGCTGCGAGGACTTCACGACGAATTAAACACGACAACCATTCTGGTCACACACGATCAAGAAGAAGCACTGGAGGTTTCCGATCGTGTGGTGGTGATGAATCAATCGAGAATCGAACAAGTGGGTGCACCTGCTGACGTTTTCCATCACCCAGCGTCCGAGTTTGTGATCGATTTCCTCGGGAATGTCAACGTATTTCATGGTCGAGTCAATCAAGGGCAAGCGGTGTTGGACAACATTCGCGTGAATTTGTCCAACCCTGCCATACGAGATGAAGCACAAGCCAAAGTCTACGTTCGGCCTAGCGAAATGTCGATTGGTCACTCTCCAATTGACTCTTCCAGTATGCCCGCGCGCGTTGCTCGTATCAATCGAGCTGGTGTGGTTGCGAAGATCTCGCTGGAGTCAAAAAACAAAGAGGAAATCCGTGTCGATGTCAGCATGGAGCAACTTTTGGAACTCCAATTGCAACTAGGGGACGAGGTGTTTGTGCACCCAAACCATGCGCGCGTTTTTGTTCCTGACTACACCATTTGACAACAAGCTGATTTGCACTGATTGATCGGATCCTATTCGATCGTCCAAAATTGAAAGGCCACATATGAGTAACGAATACCCTTCAAGATCATCGAAAGAAAATTCGACAAAAGGCCAATCTTCGGAACAAGAATTGCAATCTTCACTTGAGCAAATCGGCGGAGCACTTCGCGGTCTCAAATTTGGGAGCGTGAATGTTATTGTTCAGGATGGTGTCGTTGTACAAATAGATCGAACTGAAAAGCTTCGATTGCGCAACCCCACTCGGTCTGGTTAACTCCATGTTTTTGCTCCGCGGATTGCTTTATAGAAAAGCCCCTCATCCGACTCGGCTAACGAGAGGATTTTTATGTTTTTGCAATTGAAGTCCTGCAGCAACTGGGATACCAGAGTTTATGGAAAAGTTAGGAAAGTATCGTGAGAAGATTGAAGGAATTGAGAGCCGCCTTTACGTTGGTTGAGTTACTAGTTGTGATTGCGATTATAGGTATCTTGGTTGGGTTATTACTACCTGCGGTGCAGGCTGCCCGAGAAGCGGCACGTCGGATGCAATGTTCCAACAATCTGAAGCAACTCGGTTTGGCAGTACACAATTTTGAGAGTGCTCGGCGTCAATTGCCCACCAGTCTTCGTCCGCCATCCAATGTGGCGAGTTCCGGAGAGCAAAGCCGAGTATCCGTGCTGACCGACTTGCTTCCTTACTTGGAGCAAACCGCAATTTTTGATCGCTACAACAAAGCGATCAATTGGAATCAGGGCGTCAACATTCCACTTTCCCAAACCCGCATTCCGGCATTCATTTGCCCGTCCAATCCCGATGGTGGGGTTTTGGATACGGCACCTCCAGGAAGCACGGCAGTCTACATTCCTGGAATTGCCTCAGCGACGGACTATTCCCCGATTTTCGGAATTGCACCAGGAGTGTTCACGCAACTCTTAGGAATTCCTGCTCAGGATTTGTTTCGCGATCCTGCTGAAATTTTTGCGGGAGTGAATCCTCCTTACACGTACGTCCGCGGATTCTTTCCAAAGAATGCAACGATCAATTCTGGTACTGGATTGCAGACGAGCAAAGGTGCAACGTTTAGCAATGTATCCGACGGACTTTCAAACACGATTGCGATTGCAGAATCGTCAGGTCGCCCCTTCGTTTATGTAAGGCGAAGGAAGCTCGGTGGGGGGAATGCGTTAACCGATACGGACGCCTCTTCGTCGACCACAGACCGACTCAATTCGGGTGGATGGGCACGTCCTGCCAGCGACATCATTCTCTTTGGTTCGACCAACGATCCACGTGGAGTGCTTGGAGGAACGATCGCTTTCAATACGACCAACGGTCACAATCTTCGCGGGATAACGTACACCGCACAAGGAGTTGCTCAGACCATTCTTGGGCTTCCCATCGCTACACATGGAACAGGCGCCCCCTATTCGTTCCATACCGGTGGAGCAAACTTCACACGTGGCGATGGATCAGTCCAATTTCTCAGTGTCAGCATCGACTTTAGGTCGTTCATCAGCTTGGCGACCGTAAGTGGTGGTGAAACCATTAACGAGCAATAGTCGTGCACTGTGGTCTAGGGAGAAATGGATGAAGTTTCTTGGTGGGGCTGACATAAAGTTCAGCCCCTTATCCATTTTCCAGCATCAACAAAGGAAATCGAAATATATGTTTTGGATTCAAATGGCAAGTCGATCGAAACGACATTTGACTCATTTTGTTTCATTGATGTGCCTGGCCTCACTTGCAGGATGCAATCCGACTCCTGTTTGGGAGGCTACTCATCCTACGACAGGGCAAGTGACATTGAAAGGTCGCCCCATCTCGGATGTTGAGTTGTCCTTTTTTCCAGAGGATAAATCATTCCCCGACTCTATCCGTCCAAGAGCAAAGACGAAGGAAGACGGCACCTTTGCCGCTTGGACGCACGCGGAGGGAGATGGAGTTACCGTGGGAAGCTACAAGGTAACCCTCATTCATAACGAGGTCGCAGTATCGAAAGGCACCATAGTCGCGAAGCCAAATGATTTGCCATCCAAGTACTCGGCGCGAGACACAACGGACATTTTGGTGCAAATCAAGGAAGGAAAAAATGAGATTCCGACCATCGAATTGAAGTAGAAGTTTCGACTTTCGGATCTGTCGAAACGGTAGTTTCCCGTTACCACGTTGCTCGTCAACGTGGGACGATAGCCGAAACCAGCCGCGAGAAGGTGAGTTCGCACATCACTGCGTTGCTTGCCAACGTAGGATGCTGGTCGGGTCCCTGTGTGCCATCTGGCCAGCGCTCCACGCTGACGAGCAGCGTGGTGGCGTCGTCCGGCAAAGGTCCGTTGTCTGGTTGCCGCTATAGCCCTACGCTGACGAGCAGCGTAGTAGCTTGTGTACGACATGCCTTCATCACGCCCGAGATGATGGCAAAGTTTACTGAGTTGGCTTACGCAATGGACATGGAGTTCCACGTATGCCCAATCAGATCGTATTTCGGAAGTCAATGATGTTCCGCTTCGTGCAAGAATCGATGATGCAAAGAATCGGTTCGTCTTCGCTCGCATTTATTGATGGTTGCTGTTGTCGTTCGTAGAGTGGTCGCCCTTGGCTTTACATCTCTGCGTCTACCGTGTGGGTCGACGAAATCTTTTCCTTGATTGTTTTACTCGATTTGCGTTACCGAAAAGTTCATTGTGAAGTTACAGAATCTCATTCGCATTCTTGAAATCAAATCCAAGAGTCACTTGGCTCGTCCTTCGAGTCTTTCCAATACAACACCGGCTGTGATCAAGCCCAAGACACGCTGTGGTATTCCAAATCTAGTCGCTTTGGTAGACGCTTCGAATAGCAATACCTCTCGTTGTAATTCACCGGAGCGTTCGCGACTGCACTATACAAACTCAAGTGATCAGCATTTCGTTTGCCGATCCTTTTCCCCCTCGTTCATGAAGGATATTCCTATGTCCCGTCTTTTTTTTTTCCGTTCCGTTCGGCCCACTCGAACGCGCCGTGGCTTTACGCTCGTAGAGCTTTTGGTGGTTATTGCCATCATCGGTATCCTCGTCGGTTTGCTTTTGCCTGCAGTGCAAGCTGCACGCGAGGCAGCTCGACGAATGCAATGATACGATTGAGCTCCGATCGCAAGCTGACAGTAAGCAGCTTGCATTTGGTGAGATCAAGGCTGACGGAAAATTCAAGATCGACTCTTTGGTCAACAGTTCAGTCGTCCAAGGAACAACGCCCGGCGTGTACTCCGCGCGGATTGTGATCTCCGATGACGATTATGAGCACAAAAAGCTGGCGGCCAAATCGATACCCAAGAAGTATTTTCAATTTGAAACTTCAGGCCTCAGCGTGACCGTCCCATCAACAGGCGTCACGTTGCAGATCTCCAAGTAAGGGCCTTGAGTGGATGTTCGTGCAAGCTGGCGACAGCAGCGTAACCAAACAACGTGTGCGGCACTTTGGAGAGTTTGTCGCAATAAAATGGAATGACAGAGTGGAATGAAGACAGCGGCCACTTCGAAGTCGCTGCAGTGTCGTGTCAGCGTAGTAGGGTTGTAGATGATGCGCCGAGGCCCAGTTTTTGCTGAACTACCTCTTCAGTCTCGACGAGGCGCCTTGCCGTAGTATGGAAATTTATCCCATTCATCGTAGGTTGGATCGATTCGCGGGTCGTTTGTTTGCATCATCCAATTATCGACACGCTGCCGGCACTGTTGTAATGCGTCAGAATAGTCCGTTTTGTGAGCGACATTGTACAGTTGATCCGGATCACTCTTTAGGTCATAAAGTTCCTCTGCAGGACGCTTCCCAAAGATGAGAGAAATTTTCTTAGCAAAAGCAGGATCGCCTTCGTGCGCGAGCAGAAAGTCCTTGACATGCGTTGTGTCCACATCGCCATAGGGTCGTCCGTGCAGGAACAGAACGTCAGGATCTCCAGCGGGCCAGCGGTCTGGGCGAAGATTGCGGAGATACAGGTATTCGCGAGTGCGCACGCCACGAATCGGGTAGCTCATGTTTTCCTTTCGGACATTGGCATGTCGCTCTCGCTCGATAAAGACGGCGTCACGCTTAAATGAATCAGGCTTGCCAAGCATAAGATTCTTGATGCTGTGCATACTCATCAGAGGCGGCGGTATCAATCCAGCGAGTTCGAGGAACGTAGGACCTAGGTCGGCGACGTTAACGAAGTCGTCCACGATGCGACCCGCTTGAAGATTCTTGCCCCAACGGATCGCGAGCGGAACGCGTGAGCCGGCGTCGTAGCAGTTGGCCAGGCCACGCGGCAACTGCCAACCATTGTCGCTAGTGTAGATGACTACCGTGTTGTCGAGTTGACCTGCTTTCTCGAGCACCGCGACGGCTTGAGCAGCTTCGTTGTCGAGCTTCATTACACCACCGTAGTAGTTCAACAAATCGTCACGAACTTCAGCACAATCGGGAAGTTCCGGTGGCACGTTGAGCTTGCCGATATCAAGCTTCTCTTTTGCATCCGCCAAATACGGTAGCTTGCCAGCTTTGGTTGCAGTGTCGGTGTTGCCAAGCCAGAACAAGAACGGCTTGGCCAAGTCATGTTTCGAATGGAACGCTTCGAAGCTCGCGAATTTCGCTCCGACGGGATTCTCAGTCCAGCCAGATGCCTCGTGATTTCCAGGCGCCCAAGCCTTTCCTGCATATCCGATTTCATAACCTGCATCGCGCAGTAAAGTCGTGACTACGGGCGTGTCCATCGGAAAGCCGCTCCACAAACTCGCGCGCTCGCCCAATTCATGCGCCGTTCTACCGGTGAGCAAACAGGAACGAGTCGGTGAACACGACGGAACGGGATTGAACGTGTGTGTAAAAAGCACTCCTTCACTCGCAATACGATCGAACACAGGTGTCTTCGCCATCGGATCACCCAGGATACCAGCGGTCGGATAACGCCAATTGTCCGCGAGGATAAAAAGGATGTTCGGACGCTCTGCTGCCTGTACCGTAGGTGCAGCGGCACATATGGCCAACAAGACGAATGAAAGATAATTCATAAACCGAAAAAGCTTTCCATTGAAAATAGTAGGAGTAAGGCAAAGCCAATATCGTTTGGACGCGATCACCTCACCGGATGGTTTACGTTCAATGCCATTGAGCCTAGCAAACTTTGTGGCAGAGAAAAGCCCCACGGTGCTAAGTCGCGAACAACGCCTTATGGCTGTCTAATTCGCAGCCGCAGTTGTCGTCCAAAACCAAATGCTACCAGATTTAACCTGCATGATACTCCATACTTCGTTAGTAACTTAGAGCGAGTCCCCTCAAGCCTGTCCAACAAAGAAACAGCCTGTCCAGCAAAGAAACATCTTCCCTGACTGTCGAGTAATCCGATTCACTGAAGCTGCATCGACTGCATCATTTCAACCGTCAACACGCTGGATTGCTCGCAATCGCATAGACCTTCTGAAGTCCCGTCCGGTGTGATATGTTGAATGTACTGGTCGTCTTTTTACCTTCCCAACGCAATGATCGCTCAGCGATTTCAACGGCGGATTCAACTATGCGGATCTTACTCGCTCTTCTGTCGATATCATCTCTCTTTGCAACAGCTCCAATGGCTCAAGAGGCGATTCAACTGCCAGTGACCAAAGACAACTCGATCGTCATGGTTGACGGTGAATGGGACTTGAACGCCGGACAGCAAGGGCGCATCCGAATCAAAGGCAACCAGCACATGGTTTCCATGGCGTTCGACACGCGTGCGATCGCCGGGAAACGAGTGAGGAGAGCGACGCTAGTTTGCGTGAAAGGAGAACAGGAGATTTCCGGCGTCAGCATTTCCACCATCGCCACGCCGTGGGATGAGTATCGCTCCAGCGGTCTGACAGCGGGAATGGATGGCGTTGCAGATTGGGGCTACCAGGGAGCCAAGTTTCCGGCCGTCTGCGGTGGCAATGCATTTACATTGGTTCATCAGACTAATTCAGCGATTCGCGATGGTAAATATCACTGGGACGTGCCGCCGGATATGATTCATGCGATGGCGATAGGCGTCGCACATGGGCTGGCCATTCATGAACATGACTCAGACACAGGACGCAACCCGACAATCTTTGCGCGTGAGCAGTCTGGAAAGATGCCGTATCTGATCGTTGAGGTTGATGATCAATTTGAAGCCAAAGCAGAGGCTGCGACTCAGCTTCGATTGGACTCGGCGGATAGTGGTTCGGCGCGGCTTAGGCTGAAGTCGCCAATGCATGGATTCGCCTACGAAGTCAGCGTTGATGGTAAGTTGCTTGGTCGGCACAACATCCCGCTTGTTATCAACGGTCGCGAGCAAACGTTCCAGCTGCGAGACCTCTCGTCGTCGATCGCCGCAGACCAACCTCATGAAATCAAGGTCGTCACTTTAAGTCGTACAGGTCAGCGATCGCAGCCTGCGGTGCTCCGCAGCGTGATTCTGAAATCAGGTTCAATCGAGAAACCGGCAGTGTCTTTGGCACCTCTGCATTCGTCACTGGCAGCAGACCTTTGTGTGATTCCGATCCTGGATAAGTATGACGCAGCCGGAAAAGCGGTCGGTGACCTGCCGCCGGATTACCGAACTCACAATTCGATCTTCGACGGTCACAGGGTGCGCCTCAGCGCTGCTGCGGGGGAGGTCATCGGATTTCAGCTACTGCTGCGAAGTCACCAAGGCAAACGCGATGAAAAAGTGTCCGTCAAAGTTCAGCTAGACGAAGTGGAGCCACGTATCGATTTGCATCAAGCCGTATACGTTCCGGCAAACGCAGAGGCTGGGGGACGCTTGATTCCCGATCCGCTGCTTCCGATGCCGGATTTGATTTCGCTTGAGCCCAATGTGGATCGCTCCGTCGTTGCCGATGTCTATATTCCATTTGACGCTATTCCAGGCCTCCGCACCGGTAAGATAACGATTTCCGATGGTCGCGTTGTGCCGCTAGAAATCAAGGTACTTCCTTTCGCGTTACCTCGTCAGGCGACTTTCTTCTGCGAGATGAATGGCTACGGCTTGCCCGATCATGTCAACGAATACTATGCCTTACAGCAAGTCGCGTACGACCATCGAGTTCACGCGAACATTTTGCATTACTCGCACAATACGGCAGCCCCTGGATCAAGGAAGAGTAATCTCGATATGCGTCTTCGTTCCGGGCGGCGAATGGACAACAAAAAATACGATAGCTTTGAACCGGGTGCCACGACAGGATATTGGGACGATTTTGTGGAAGCCTTCGGGCCGTACCTTGATGGCTCACTTTTCAAAAACGGACATCGCGGACCGATTGCGGCGCCAGGCTTCTATCTGACGTTTCATGAAAGCTGGCCTTTGAATTGTCGACAGTACTTTAACGGCAATCCGGACGCGTATCAATCGTTTGTCGATCGGCCTGAGTATGCTACGACGTATGTCAACATTCTGCAGGATTTCGCTCGACTTGCCGACTCCAAAGGATGGAAGCAAACCGGCTTTCAGGTATATTTTAACAACAAGGGATCACTCAACGAAAAGACGAAAGCACCGTGGATTCTGGATGAACCATCGAGTTTTTGGGATTACCGGGCATTGCAGTTTTATGGGGAGTTGACCGATCGCGGCCGTAGAGTTGCGCCCGACGTCCAGATCAATTATCGCATCGACATTTCACGTCCTGAATACTGCCGAGGCCAGTTGGATCGACGTAATGACTTGTGGATTGTGTCCTCATCGGCGTTCCAGAGTTATCGTCGACTGGTAACCGACCGCATGCAGAGTGACGGTCTGAAGGCGTGGGTTTATGGGACATCGAATCACATCCATGAGACGAATCGCAACATCCAGGCGTGGGCGCTGGACGCCTGGCAAGATGGAGCGACTGGCATTGTTCCCTGGCAGACGGTCAATAAATCGGGGAGTGCATTGAAAGAAGCGGATCAGCTTGGCTTGTTCATCTTCGACAAAGATGCTGCTGGCGAAACTGTTATTCGTCATTCGATGAGACTTAAGGCCTACCGCGATGCTCAACAGTTGATCGAGTATCTCAATCTACTAAAACAACGCCGACGCTGGTCACCGGATCAGATGCGTAGTTTCGTCAATCACTATGTGGATTTGGAGTCTCAGGTCAACAAAACGAATGTTGAGGACGCTGGCACGACGGCGTATGGTCGGTTGTCAGCTTTGGGGCTTGAGACGCTCAAGTTGGCAACGGCCGAACTATTGGAAGAAAAGTAGCTACTCTGTCAATTCCCTCCGCAAAGATCGCCCAGGCTATCGAAGGAAAGAAATAACGTCTGCTAGATCCTGCATGGTAAGGATCGACTCAAGTCCTTCGGGCATCAGCGATAGATTCGAATTGCGTAGTTGCTCGATCTCGAGACGCGAGACCGTTTGCGTGATACCTTTGGCCGATTTGATGGAAACGCTGTTGGCGGTCTCGCCCACAAGCAAACCCGTTAAAACTTCGCCGCTCTCAAGCAAGACGTTGTACGCTTGAAAACCTGGCTGAATGTCTGCATTGGGATCGAGAATGTTGACCAGAAGCTTTTCATTAGTATGTTCGGCGACGGTCGCCATGTTGGGCCCCACTTCATTGCCAAGTTTGTCTTTACGATGGCAACTCGCACACGCCCGCTCAAAGACGACGCGTCCTTTGGCTACATCACCGCGAAGCTCAAACGCTTGCCGATAGGCCACGATGATGTCTTGTCGTTTCGCTGAGTTTTTGGATTGAAACAGCATGGCTGCACGCTCTGCAATAATCTTGTCAGGATATTTCAAAAGCCGATCACGCTGCCCAAATTCAATACCGCTTGCATGAATCACACCATGATCTATTTGGTCGAGTAAATCGCGAGCCCAGGTGGTGCGCGACATCCAAACATCGATCGCTTGCGCCCGAAGAGTTGGCGTAAACTCCGACCATGCGGATGCTAGATACTTTAGAGCGTCGTCATGACCACTTTCAATAAATATCGCGAGGATCTGTTGCTGGAATTCTAGCGCAACGTTCGGCTTTAACCCTTGGGAAAGTATCAAAAGGACTTGCTCTCGATGCTTTTTTGTCCGGCATAAAGGCTTCGCGGCAGCGATTCGATCGCCCCACTCCAACCGATCATTTTTCGCGTCCACAGACAACTGTTGCAATGCAGTCTCCAACTGTTTCAAACTGGCAAGCAGCTTTTGATCCGCATCGTATGCCAGGAAATCCTCTAAGCTCACACCCACGCGCTGTAGTGTCCAAAGCAATTCGTCGAGCTTGTGCGTCTTGTCCTTGCCCACAGAACTCAATGCATCGACGAGCAGAACGTTCAGTACCTTGGTGTCTTTAAGCCCCACGGACTGACGCACGATCGGCTCCCGAAACGCCTGAACAACTTGCAACTCGCTTTGGGCAATCCCAATCGCAAAGGTGCTCGCATGTTCCAATGCTGAACTCATGATCGCGGATTGGATCATCGGTTCTCTATAGAATCGCTTTGCTAGGGACACCAACGCTTCGCCATTGATCTTTCCAGGCCACTGGCCAAGCGTGAATGCCAATTGGAGACATACCTTTTCATCCGGATCATTCACCAGCCTTATGGCTGCTTCTTGAACCGCGGGATCCGTCGATGCCTCCGCCATTCGCACTGCGTTTTCTCGAACCCTCGCGTGACTATCGCCCAAGGATTTGATCTGCATGGCGTTTGATAGCCGCCCCATGCCGTCGAGCGTTGCATACGCTTGAACCCGCGTTTGCGGACTTGCACTTGAGGTCGCTAGTTGTTCAAGCATCGGAACAGCCGAAACATCTTTAGACCAAAGCAACATTTGCTGCGCTTTGTCACGTTGCCAGTCGTTTCGAGACTCCAACGCTTGGACGATCGCGGCAGTATCGCCAGATAGCAACTCCCATGGAGATGCAGTCGATGGCCTTTCAATCGGCACGACGCGATAAATGCGCCCTCGGTCATCCCCCAAGCGATAGTGAGGCAATAGCTCCTCCTTGCCATTCGGTGGTAGCCAGTCTGGATGTTCAATCATGTAGCGATACATGTCCGCAATCCATAATGCTCCATCGGGCCCTGTGCGCGCCATGACTGGTCGACACCATCGATCCTCGCTGGCAAAGAAATCGAACCTACCTTCGCCAGTCGGACGCTCCGCCGTAAAGCTAACACCGCTATCGGTCAGAATATTATGCTGGACCAAGTTGTGAAACGGTTCGCAGGTGAATGCGTGCATCTTTTCGCTTGGTCCAAACAATCGGCTATCACCAAAGATCATGCCTCCACAGGCTGAAGTAAAGTGCCCAGCTTCCTGAAAGCTATGGAAGCGTTTTTCAGGTCGACTGGCCGGATGAACTGCAGGACTATTGGGTGGCAAGACGAATTGAATGGCACTTGCCGCTGGAACATATGGGTTCCTCGCGAGATAGCGGTCAGCGAGCACGTAGTTCCAAAGCGGCTTGGCATTCTGCGTCCCAAACCAATGGCCCCATGCGTCTCGATTGCGACCAAACTGCGATGGCCCCGACTCGATGACAAGTTCACCGGAATCCGGCTGTATCCGAAAATCGCGGCTTCCAATGGCATACGTAAGACCATTGCGATTCGACTTCACCTCTGTTTTCAATCCATGATTCGGGTGATGTCCTCCGTTGGCACAATACACCCAATTGTCCAAACCCCATCTCAAGCCATTCATCCGAAGCTGCTGATTGCCTTCGTTGAAACCCTCGAACAACACTTCCTTGGTATCGACTTTTCCGTCGCCGTTTGTATCTCGCAGGAACAGGATCTGGGGAGCTGCAGCAACCAAAACGCCATCCCGCCAAGTCAAAAGTCCATTCGGAAAATTGAGCCCCTCGGCAAAGAGTGAACTGGATTCATAACGACCATCTCTGTCTCGATCTTCTAAGACTCGAACTCGGCCACCTGCTTTTCCCCGCCCGTCCATCCCCATCGGGTAGTCCGACATTTCAACAACCCAGAACCTGCCTTGGGCGTCCCAATCGAAAGCGACTGGATCGATAACTTGCGGTTCGCACGCAACGAGCTCGACACGAAAGCCGTCGGGAACATGAATTTTTGAGAGGGAGCGTTCCGCCGAAAGCGGTTCGCTATGGGGCAGTGGTAGTGGCTTTTTGTCTGCAAGTTCAGGACCAGGAACCGGCGTGCCAACCGATTGCCCGGATGCCGCATGAAGCTGCTTGGCTTCGTCGGCTGTCAACGCTCGATTGAAGATCGCATAATAAGCAAGCTGGCCTTGCAAGGGTGCAAACTGATCCGTGCGAGCACCGAGGAAGAACTGCTTACTCCCATTGGTGGTCACCTCAATATCGGTATCCAACTCAGGGACCGTTTCGCCATTGAGCAAGAGCTTGATATGATTCTTTTCGCGAATCGCGATCACGTGATTCCATGTGTTGGGAGCAATGATGGTTCGACCACTCGCAACTTCATTGCGATCATTCCCATTGAACCAAAACAGCTTACCAGTCATCTTAGGGTCGTACGTCCCACCGATTCCGAGATGATCGCCAGATGCTCGCGGGTCTTTGTCGGGACCATGTGAAAAAAGATAGGCAGTCACTGGGCGTGAGGCATTCGGTACTTGGTTGCGAAACCAAAACGCAACACTGTATGTGTCGCCAATCGTTTCGTAGGTCGTTGCAAGCCGACCCGATTGAAACGATGCGAAAGAATTGGCAGCGTAGCGAACGTTTCCTGTTGTTTCTATTCCCTTGGGAGTAGTGGCGAGTGTTTCCAATGCCGTCGGTTTCAGCGATGCGATTGCGTCCGCATAAGTAGCTGGAAAGGCGATGGTACTAGTACCGGCTAGGCCTCGCTCTTCATATCGTTTTCGCTTGGCAACGTCGACGGCACTCGGGTTCCCGACAGCCGACAAGTTCCAAAACGACTGGATTTCTTCCGCGGTAAGAGGTCTTCCAAAGAACGCGATCTCATCGATTTTGCCTTGCACTCCTTGTCCAAAACGCAGTTGCCTGTTTTCGCCAACGAGTGCCGCGGTCGATCTCAAAAATGGCTCTGCTCCACCGTCAACCCACAAGTTAACCGTCCCTTTTTCTCGAACCAAAGTAGCCATGTGCCATTGATCTGCCGCGAGTCGTTCGCTTCGAAAGACACCATCGAGCTCAAGCTGCACGGTATGATCGCCAAATTGTTTTGCAACGAGAGATTCTCCCATGGGACCTACGCAGAGCGTACCTTGTCGCTCGCTCGCGCCGCTGCGTTCTCCGAGCCAAAACCAAAGGGAAATGGAATAGTTTTTTGAGCCCTGCGGTAATTCGCATGTAAGCTCCCCTCCAGCCAGATGCAGGCTGCGGTTGATCTGATCGGGACCAGAAAACGCGGAGGGTGATAACTCTTCGCCTGCTCCAATGCCGGTACCGCTGCCGACGCCTGGCAAGTACCAAGCGTAACCTGGGCTGAGCTGGGCGGGTTGGCCCCCTGCGATCGCATTGCGTGCGATGCTTCCGTCCGCGTCATCCAAACGCCAATAGGAATGTGGCTTTGCGTCCAAGATTTCTCGAGCGTAGGGGCCGTGGGTGGCTTCCATCGATCGACGCGTGCGTTTTGTTACTTCTTCCAAAGATTGGAGAAGTGACTCCACTATTTTTGGCTCCGCTTCGCTTTCGAGCCCTGCGGTTCGGGCAGGCCAAGTCGTATAGCCGCCCAGCGCATGTTGCTCGGGTGGAGGTATGTAGCCCTCCGCTCCATTGGCCAGTTCGATATTGAAGTGCCAAGGCGACGGCGCGCGCCCTTTGAGCTTGAGCCCTGTGAGCGCATAGACCTCGTTGGGAAGAGTCGCGATCGTCACATCTCCGATCTGAATCGCTTGGAGTTTTAGCTGCGTTGTTTGTCGCTCGTGAAGTATCAACGCTTCCTTGGCGTAAACCTCTTGCAAATTCTTGGCGAGATCATTCTCAATGCGGTCCGCAATTGGTTTTGCCCATTCGAGTCGTTTCGAATCGGGCACGCGGTAGTTGAGATCCAATGTCCGCTCGACCATGCCAAGACGAGCGAAGTCTCGATACGCTATGGCTTGGAGCGATTGCTCTGCAACCCTTGCAACCGATTCCGCATATGCCGCCATCGATATCGATTTCGCTGGAACGCCATAGTCCATCCACATCAAATCGCCGCTAGTCCCTTGGGATAGCGCGCAAACAAATGGGCCGTTGCCATCGCCTGATTCTCTCAGAGACTCTGCAATGTACTTACAAAACAGTCCGTAGTAGTCCGACGAAATGGCTTGGGCACCAAAATAGTGCTGTGAGTAGTTGGCAAAGACCGCCAGAGGACGTCCATCCGTGGCTTGAACGGAAATGAGAAAGAGCTCGGGATCGACTGGCCCGGATGGGCCAATCACGTCAGGGCTTTGGTAGCCAGGATGCATATGCGCCAACCCAGTTGCGTTTCCAAACGGATCAACAATCTTCTTTTCAGGTTTGCGTATCCAACGACGATTGTGCGTGTGTTCCCAATCGTTGATCGAGTTCCAGCCAATTCTGGCAGGCTCACGTTTCGCATGCGCAGCGACAATCGATTCCGCAATCTTGGCTGGCAACCACTCCGCATACTCTTTGTCCAAACGCGTTCCCAAGCAAGCCATTGCCGCGGGCGCCGAGTGAGTATGCGTTGCTGAAACCATCATGTTTGAAATAGGAATGTCACATTGCTTACGGGCCAAAAGCTTCGCTTCATCGATGAGCGATTGCGTCATCATGCAAGTGTCGACAACCGTTAAGCAGATGGTTGATGTTCCATCATCGAGAACAATGCTGCGAACGAAGAGCCGATCATGGATCGTTGAGGACTGAGCCTCCAAAAATCCTCCTGCCACGATAGAACGTTGCGTAATCGGCGTGATATCGACGGAGGCGGCCCCTGCCCGAAAAGCCAACGCCGACTCTGCCGATTCCATCGCCACGCACGTGTCTACGAACGACATCCATCCAAGAGTTGAAGAGACGATCAGTTTCGCGAACCAAAAAGGAGATCGCATAGCAGCCTCGAAACAAATACAAAGTTGGAAAAGATTGGGCTTAAAGTATAACCTCACGGAAGCACAATCGGATGAAAGACAGTTACTCGATCGAATTTGTGTTCGGGCTCAACGGCAGGAGTAACTTCGCATCAATTTCCCCATCGCACTTCGAAAGTGCAGGCGAACTATGTACAATCGCGTTGTTGCCGTACAGATTGCACTACATGGTTGACTGGGCTAGATAGACGATTGATGATACTTTTCATCGAGTTGTTTCGAACACCTTGGCACTCGGTCCCAAGAGTTTCGAAGTCTTCCGCAAACGCCCAGGGAGAAAGCGTTATGCATCAAAAGAAAATTACTAGGAAATCCCCAATGCGAATTGTCTTTTTGATTGCTTGGTGTTGCGTTCCCTGCTTACCTAACGCCGCGTTCACTTCCGATCCCGACACGGGTATTATCATCAAGAAAGTATTTGATGCCGTTGGTGGTGAGGGAAAATTGCTCCGCCTGTTTCGAACGCGAGAAACGGTTAACGTCAGCTCCGATCCGGAGAAGAAGGTCGCAGAGCGGGTATCGGTCTATGAGCCCCCAAAGTACTGGTGGACTGGCAAGAATGAGCGCGTCAAAGACGAGGCTAAGCCGGATGAGCCGGCTACTTTTTTGGTATGGGCATGGACTCTGGGGATACTGACGGACCCAGCATCCAAATTAGAGTTGATTCCAGATATCGTCGAGTCGAACAAGGCTGCTATTGGGCTGCGCGTCAACGGATCAGTGACGCCGCCGATGGACATCTATTTCGACAAAGCCGAGAGTCGCTTAGTCCGAATAGATTGGCGAAGCGATATTCACCGGTTCAGTGACTGGAAAGAAGTCGACGGAGTGAAGTATCCGGCGAAATGCATCGGATTTAAGAAAAACACGGAGAAGCCGTGGTACTTCAGTGAAATCATCGAGCTTGAACGGCTCAACGATTTGCCTGGCGAGTTGAAACGCAGGTAGAGCATCCTCCAGGCCATCACATTCACTGGCAACTAGCATGAATAGTGCTGGGCCGCCGTTAAATACGACGGATCGCTCTTGGGCAGTCGTTTGGAATCGCTTTCCGTTCGAACGTTCCAAGTCTTTGAATGCCTGTACTCTTCTGCATATTCGTTTTGATCGGTTCAAACCAACGAAAATTCTATTGAGTTGGTAATCGATCCGTCAAAGTGCCGCATTTGTATTCTTTTTGGCACCAAAAACGCAGGTCGTAGTACGCGATGGATAGAAGTTCTAGATTTCAGGATTCTCCAGAAATGATAGTGAGCGAAATGAACCAACGGTGTTGTTGTCCGAGCAATAGCTTTCGCCCCCACGGAATGCCTTCATTCATTGCTCACGTTTCATGATTGGTTCACTTATGTCTCGCAAATTCCGCTTCGCGGTTTCCCTCTTATTGGTCACCTTCCAGGTGTTTTTTTGCATAACCGAGAAGATTCAGTCGGAAGACAACGTTGGCGTAGTCACTAGAGATTCTCATATGGGAAAGCGTCCGATGCGGGACGATTATGTTGAGAAACAAAAGCCCTTTGCAACGACCCATCGAGAAGACGATCACTTGGAACTTCGCCAAGCCGTTAAGGACGTTTACGTCTGGGCTTGGCCAATGGTTTACTTGTCGAATGTGCAAAAGTCATTGCGAATCGTTCGTACCCCCGGAGTTTCTGGTGGTGCACCGGTGGCTCCGATCAATAGTCTATGCATGTTAGCCGAAGTGCCCGACGCTGCGTTCAAAAGCGTTCCATGTCCGAATCGAGACTTCGCCTATGGCTTCGGTATGATGGATCTCGAAAACAGTGCAGTTGTGATCCAAGTTCCAGATTTTTCGAGCGAGCAATTCTGGCTTTACCAGGTTGGGGATCACAGAACCGACTCGTTTGCTGAACTAGGATCGATGTACCAAACACGGCCTGGCTTTTATCTGATCGTGGGCCCCAACTGGAATGACGATGTTCCAGAAGGGATCGAACGCGTTTTTCGTTCACCAACCAACTTGGCATACATTCTCCCCAGAGTCTTGATAACACCTGAAACGAGGAATGACGAACGGCTCAAATCGAATCTGTCGCAGATAGCTATGTATCCTGCGGCAAAGTACTCCGGTCGACTGAAATCCTGCGATGTTTCCAAAAGAAAATGGTATCCGTCCATTGGAGATTCGTCTCGCGACCATTGCAAGCGCGTGCACCCAGCTTCGTTTTTCAACGACTTAGGCGCGGTGTTGAATTCTATGACACCAATTCCAGGGGAAGAGAAACTGTACGAGTCCGCACACCGCATCCTGAAGCAAGCTGATGAGGATCCAGAGTATGCGAAGGCTTTAAGCCGGGTTGCGATGGAGCTCGAACAATCCGAGATTGTTCGATTGTTTCATTTTCGAAATGTAGGCGATCAGCTTCCCGGATATTGGACGAGCATATCCAACGGAGCCGCCTTTGGTAATGACTACCGGACTCGTACAGCCGTTGCCAAATCCAACATCTTCGTCAATCGAAAAAATGAAGCCAAGTACTTCTACTTGGAGCATTCGAATGATGGCCTACCGCTCAATGGCGACGGCGAGTATTCCATCACCTTTGCAGCGAATGCACTGCCGCCAAATCACGCATTCTGGTCCTTGACGCTTTACGATGAGGATCATCATCTCTTCGCGAATCCATGGCAAATTCACTCGATTGGAAGCATTGGGAACAAACCATTGCGGTGGAATCCAGACGGCTCGTTAACGGTTTCTATTCATGGGCAATCAAATGCATCGAATTCAGGAAATTGGTTGCCTGCCCCATCAGGTCGTTTCGTTCTCTACCTACGTATCTACGTACCCGACGAAATCGCCGTCAACGGTGTGTGGAGTCCCCCTGCGGTGACGAGGACAGATAAGCTGAGGGATTTCCAGTCAAATTACATTGCCGGACGTTAAGTCCTGATTGGCGAATGAATTGCATTTTTTGTTTCTGCATCACTAGATGGCGATTTAACCTCGCTATTGAAGTGAATTCGATAACACCAGACCTCGATATTGTTTTCATGCATTCCCAATTCATGTGATTCCATCTAGGTTCAAACTTTCAATAGTCTTCAGCAGACACGAACAAAAACTCCATCTGAATTCCATCGTTGACCGATTCGAAAATACCGATAACATGCATGTGGTGGTTTCTCTCGGAACTCATCTTGAAATCCAATCTTGTTGGCCAAACGTTGAAGGAGCATAGAATGAGTGGTCAAACCATATCACCGATTCAGTTGAGTGAACTGATCAAAAACGGTCAGAAGGTACACCTCATCGATGTGCGAACTCCGCTTGAGTTTCGCGAAGTCCACGCAACATTTGCGAACAACATCCCCCTCGATAAATTAGTTCCATCCGATGTCGCGAAGACCAGAAACGGTTCGAACGAGCCTCTTTATTTGATATGCAAATCCGGTGGACGTGGAAAGCAAGCCTGCGACAAACTGATCGCAGCAGGCCAATCCAATGTGATCAACGTCGAAGGAGGAACGACCGCTTGGGAACAAGCAGGACTACCAGTCGTTCGCGGTAAGAAAGCGATGTCACTCGAACGGCAGGTCCGCATCGCTGCTGGTTCATTGGTCGTCCTTGGCGTCGTGCTTAGCTTTTTGGTTCATCCGTATTTTATTGGATTGTCTGCTTTTATAGGCGCTGGATTGGTATTCGCCGGCATTACAGACACATGTGGGATGGGCATCTTGATATCGAAAATGCCATGGAACCAAGTTCGTAGATCTTCATAGCGATTTTTCATCACTTAAGCAAAAACGGTTGCTGCTTAACCTGGCACGACAGTCGAATGCAAGGCATATGCAGTCAAAGGCGACTTGGCCGCGAAACTGCTCTGTGCACGTCGGTTTCGATCCTACTACGACGACAGTTGTTATAATAGACGTGACTTTCGCCTCACCGACAACTAGGCTGTATCATCGAAGGCATCGGCTCGTAGCTTATACGATAAAAGTTATGGAATTCTATAGTCACCTAACCGTTTGCATTACCATTGTCTGCGGTGGCATACTTCGCGCGGACGATCCAGCCTTCTTCAGTCGAGAAGTACTACCGATTCTTTCGGAGAATTGCTTTTCGTGTCATGGACCGGACGAAGCAAATCGCAAGTCAGATTTGCGACTCGATTCGCGTGACGGAGCGCTCCAGGCACTCGTAGTGGGTGAACCTGAGTCAAGCGAATTGATTGCCAGGGTCATAAGTAATGACGACGATGCGCTGATGCCCCCACCATCGTCGCATAAGTCGCGATTGAAGCCAACTCAAGTCGACAAACTAAAAGCATGGATCAATTCTGGGGCGACTTGGGGTAAGCATTGGGCCTATGAGAAACCAGTGCGTCGTTCAGGACCGGCAGTCATCGCCAAAGAATTGGAGGCAGAGTGCCCTCCTCACTTTCCGATGAGATCGCCAATCGACCAATTTGTTTGGGCTCGCTTAGAAAAAGAGGGGCTTACGCCAGCTATCGAAGCGGAACGTCACACGCTGTTGCGACGAGTCTCGTTCGATCTGACTGGACTTCCGCCCACGCTTGACGAACTTCGCGCATTTGATGGGACTTCGTCAAGTTACGAGGTAGTCGTAGATCGTTTGCTTTCTTCACCTCATTTCGGCGAGCGTATGGCGATGTGGTGGCTCGATGTTTCACGGTATGCAGACACCGATGGTTTTCAATCCGACTCAAATCGCGAGAACTGGCCGTGGCGAGATTGGGTCGTCGAAGCCTTTAACTCGAATATGAGATTTGATCAGTTCACTCTCGAACAGTTTGCCGGAGACTTGCTACACAACGCGACTCCCGAGCAAAAGCTGGCCACCGCTTTTCATCGTAACCACATGACCAATGGCGAGGGGGGCAGAGATCCCGAAGAGTCGCGCGTCGATTATGTGCTCGATCGAGTCAATACGACGGGTAGCGTGTGGCTAGGATTAACACTCGGCTGCACCCAATGCCACTCGCATAAATTTGACCCGATCACTCAAGCGGACTATTACGGACTGACGGCTTTCTTTAATAGTATTGACGAGGATGGCAAGGCGGGCAAAGATGCAAAGCCCTATCTGAATTACGAATCCAAGTATGTTGACAGGGCTATCGAGGAAGCACAACAACTGGTTGACAAGCGTAGCGGTCCTGAAGCGGCTGCGCGAGATGCCGCTCGAAAACCCTTCGAGGAATGGCTTGCGGCACAAAAACAAGACCTTCCACAGGGTTATAGCATTTGGACTCCACTGCTAGGATCCTTGGAAAGTAGCGAGGGTTCTCAGCTAACGCAATCGGCAGACGCCATTATCCAAGCGGCCGGACCGAATCCGAATCAAGATGACTATCGACTTTTCGCTACGGTGAAGCTGCCGCGAGTGACCGGCTTCAAGCTCGAGGTCATTCCTCATGCCTCGCACACACAGGCTGCATTTTCACGCGGCCAGTCCGGTGAGTTCATACTCACGGACGTGAAAGTACAAGTCCGAAAGATGGGCAGTAGCCAGATTAGCGACATTTCTGTGAAGAGCGTCGTTGCCGACTTTGTCCCCCCGGGCAAAGGTGGTTACGGAGATGTCAAGGGATTACTGGATGACGATCCTCGCAACGGCTGGACAACCAAAGGCGCGCCGGAGATGACACCTCACTATGCGGTCTTTGCTTTGGCAGAGCCGCTTGTATTGGCGAAAGATGAAGAGATGATTGTCGAGTTACGACAACGCTCGACATTGGGTGATGCGAATATCGGTCGCTTTCGTGTTTCCGTTACAGATCAGCGTGGGCCGGCAGTCACGGAAACAGGAATTGCTCCGTTAGAACAACTCTCTCAAGCGTCGGTGGTAGATGAAAAACTGGAGATGCGGCTGTTCGAGCAATTCCTTGCCGATCATCTAGCATATCAAGTTGCCAAGCGATCACTGGATCGCGCGAAAGCACAGTTGAATGAAACAAAGGCAGCGAAGAAGGCTGCGGTGATGGTACTTGCGGAAAGACCAGAACCGCGCGATACACATGTTCTCGTGCGCGGTGTTTGGGACAAGCATGGAGAGAAGGTTCAACGTGGCGGCTTGCCATCCATTGCTCCGCTGGCGATAGAGAACCCGACTCGCGAAGATCTGGCCAGATGGCTGACTTCCCCGGAGAATCCGTTGACGGCTCGGGTGTTGGTCAACCATTTGTGGCAACTTTGCTTTGGCACCGGTCTGGTAAAGACCGCCGAAGATTTTGGGTTGCAGGGAGAAAGTCCCTCCCATCCAGAATTGCTCGACTGGCTAGCGGTCGAGTGCGTTGAGAGTGGTTGGAACGTAAAGCATTTGCTAAAGCTCATGGTGATGAGTTCGACGTATCGACAAAGTTCGCGAGTCGAAGAATCACTGCAGGCACGCGATCCGGAAAATCGACTTCTGGCTCGTGGGGCACGGTTCCGCCTGCCCGCTTGGATGTTGCGCGATGCAGCTTTGCATGCCTCCGGGTTATTCCATGTGGCGATCGGTGGTCCGCCAGTACGACCATTTCAGCCCTCCGGAGTTTGGGAAGAAAACTTCATGGGACGATTCACTTATGAACCCAGCGAAGGGCCAGCGCAGTATCGGAGAACGCTCTATGCTTTTTGGAGACGGAGTATTGCCCCGACTTTTTTGTTCGACTCGGCCCAGCGGCGTTCGTGCGAAGTCCGCATGTCGCGCACCAA
Organism: uncultured Pirellula sp.; assembly: GCA_903858115.1. Lineage (GTDB taxonomy): Bacteria > Planctomycetota > Planctomycetia > Pirellulales > Pirellulaceae > JBKCUI01. Next base: position 75,154 of record CAIOHR010000007.1, read on the forward strand.
TACGCCGCTTCAAGCTCTCACGCTACTCAACGACGAAAACTACTTGGAGGCTTCACGCGCTTTGGCTGCATCCGTTCTGAAAAAACCGCAGTCGATACGAGAGATGTCGTTTCGTGTGTTGTCGCGAGAGCCAAGCGAGACAGAAATGGCTATCCTCATGAAAGAACATCATCGAGCTCTGGACTATTATCGCATGCATCCCAGTGATGCATCCACGTTTCTTGCGAGGGGGCATTTTGTACCTGAGCCTTCGTTGGCTGCACCTGAATTAGCGGCACTCACCATCGTGGCCAGTATGCTATTCAACTTGGATGAGGCGATTACACATGAGTGACCTTACCGGAATAGATTCAACGCGTCGTTACTTCCTGGGGCAATGCACTGGCCTTTCCATTGGTGCGATGGCCCTCTCGAAAATGCTTGAGCCAGTGTTCGCGGATGAGCCTGCGTCGGCGCGCAATGCTATTGGTGGTCTGAACAACTTTCCCCACTTTGCCCCCAAAGCCAAACGCGTGATCTTTCTGACTCAGTCGGGGGGACCGTCACAACTAGAACTGTTCGACGAAAAGCCCGATCTCATGAAGTGGGCTGGAGTCGAATTACCAGACTCGGTTCGACAAGGCCAACGTGTTACCACGATGACCGCGAACCAAAAGCAATTGATCATGCCCCCTCGAATCAAGTTCGCTCGCTGTGGCTCAAGTGGCGCAACCATTGGGGAATGGTTACCGCATCTACAACGGGTGGCAGACGAGTTATGCTTTATCAAGTCGATGTACACTGACGAAATAAACCACGCTCCAGCGATGACCAAGTTCTTGACCGGCCATCAATTGCCTGGCCGTCCCAGCATGGGAGCCTGGGTTAGCTATGGTCTTGGCAGTGAAAACCAGGACTTGCCTGACTACTTGGTAATGATCTCCAAAATGCAACGTCCCAGCGATCAGCCTCTCTATGATCATTATTGGGGTAGTGGCTTTTTGCCTTCGAGCTACCAAGGAGTGAAGCTTCGCAATTCCAAGGATCCTGTACTCTATTTGCGGGATCCAGATGGCTTACCCAAGAACCTGCGACGTGGCATGCTCGATGGTCTGAGTCAGATGAATCAACAACGATTGGCTGATATAGGTGATCCCGAAATCGCAACGCGAATCCAGCAGTACGAAATGGCCTACCGTATGCAAACAAGCGTTCCTGAGCTGACAGATCTTCGGGATGAGACGGAAGATGTGTTTGAGCTTTACGGTCCCGATTCGCGACGCCCAGGTAGTTATGCGGCAAATTGCATACTTGCTCGCCGCTTAGCCGAACGAGGCGTTCGCTTTATACAGTTGTTCCATCCGGATTGGGATCATCATAGCCGACTTACTTCGTGGTGTACCGCCAGGTGCCGCGATACCGATCAACCCAGTGCCGCACTCGTCATGGATCTCAAGCGACGCGGCATGCTCGACGACACTCTCGTCATTTGGGGCGGCGAATTCGGTCGAGGCGTAGCAGGCCAAGGAAAGTGGGATAGTCCAGAAGCTGGTCGCGATCATCATCCACGCTGCTTTACCATGTGGATGGCCGGAGGTGGTGTCAAATCAGGTTTCAGTTACGGAACCACCGATGACTTCAGCTATAACACAGCAGACAACCCTGTTCATGTCCGCGACCTTCACGCCACCGTTCTTCACCTGCTTGGCATCGATCACGAACGATTTACATTCCGATCCCAAGGTCTCGATTTTCGTTTGACAGGCGTTGAATCTAGCAAGGTTGTGCATGACATTCTGGCGTGACGGTAAGATCGCTAAAGCAACCGTCATTGGAGTGTTCGACTTTGTATTGCGAGTCAAACCTTGCAGATATAGAGAACGGCTCCCAGTGCTACCGAAACACCCACTCCTTCTCTTCAACGAGAATGCGATGCATCACAGCAATCTGACCAGCAGGTCCACCAAAACTCAACAAGGCGATATGGCACCATGTCCAGAACGACTCTCTAAGCGTAACACTCGGATGGAGCGGATCCGTGCTTTGCCCCTTTGCTAGCTGTTCATTCATCAAATTGCTTGTTTAGATTCCTCATGATTGGGATCTTGCAACGTTTGGGCCAATCAGATTCGAATGCCACGAGCCATACGCCGAACGACGTCGACCATTCGGTCGACTTCTTCGTGCGTATTGTACAGAGAGAACGACGGTCGGACTGTTGTCTCCACACCAAACCTGCGAAGCGATGGTTGGGCGCAGTGATGGCCCGATCGGACTGCAATCCCCGCTTGATCGAGCGCTTTGCCGATCTCTTCCGTCGAGTGCCCGTCCAACACAAAAGAAATCACACTGACTTTTTCTTTGGCAGTGCCGATGATCCGAAGCCCTGGAATCGTGGAGAGTTGCTGCGTCGCATTTTCTGTCAATGCATGCTCATGGGCTGCAATATTGCTAAGTCCAATCCGTTGCACATATTCGAGCGCAGCTCGCAGCCCAACGGCATCTGCAATATTGGGTGTTCCTGCTTCGAACTTCGCGGGGGCTTCTGCATACGTTGTCTTCTCGAAAGTGACGTTCTTGATCATATTGCCACCCCCTTGCCATGGTGGCAATACATCATGCAAGCACCAAGAATCAATAACCAAGAATCCTTTATCATTGTTTCCATCCGTGTTTCATCCGTGTCGCATCCGTGGCTAAAGAATAGTCTTCAAAAACCGAGCCACGGATATACACAGATCTCCACGGATTCGATCCAAGCACCAAGCACCCTTCATCATTCCTTCCATCCGTGTTTCATCCGAGCCGCATCCGTCGCTTAAACGGATTGGAGAAAAACAGCCACTGATATACACAGATTTTCACGGATTCGATCCAAGAACCATCCGCTCTGGCCATTATCTACGCTCTACCACTTTTCTTCATCCGTGTCGCATCCGTGGCTAAAAGTTAGGATACCCAATAAAATTCTTCGTCGTTTACGTTGATTCAGTGAATACAAAACGTGAAGGGTATTACGATGCCATTGGAGTTTGAGTCGATAACCGGTGAGATCATCGGCGCAGCGTTTGAGGTCCATAAAATCCTTGGCTACGGGTTTCTAGAAAGGGTCTATCAACGAGCGATGCAAGTGGAGCTTGGGCTGCGTGGGATTCGATGCGAAATCGAGCAAGCCATAACCGTGGTTTACAAGGGAAACGTCGTTGGCGATTACCGAGCTGATCTCTTCGTGGAGGACTCCGTCATCGTAGAACTTAAGGTCGGAAAAGAATATTCGTCCGCCGACGAGCCTCAACTATTGAATGAGTTGAAAGCGACCGGCGTTAAGGTTGGGTTGTTGATCAACTTCGGAAAGAGCAAAGTCGAATTCAAACGTTTCGTCTTTTAGTCCTCTCAATTCCCAAGCCAAGCCACAAATTATCACTGATCATCACGGATTCGATCCACGATCCAGTAATCATTGCTTTCCTTATCCGTGTTTCATCGATGTCGCATCCGTGGCTAAAGAGGATTGGAAAAACCGAGCCACGGATATACACGGATTTTAACGGATTCGATCCACGAGCCAAGAGTGTCGTTGACCGCTCCGCCGGTCATTCCCCAATGGCAGCCGATGGAGAGACTGTCTTCTCAACAACAGCAAAAGCATCAAAAGATGAGACTTCCCATGACTGCCGTTGAAGAATTCGAACAGATTTCGATCGATTGGGACGTACCGCTACCTCGATCGAATTCTTTCGTTCCGTCTAAGGGGCGCTTGTCGCTGGTTACTAACCTATCGAACCGTCAGCCGATGTTCGCAAGATGCCACAGATTATCACTGATCTTCACGGATTCGATCCAAGATCCAGTAATCATTGCTTTCCTTACCCGTGTTTCATCGGTGTCGCATCCATGGCTAAAGAGGATTGGAAAAACCGAGCCACGGATATACACGGATTTTC
>CAIOHR010000008.1 GCA_903858115.1 uncultured Pirellula sp.
ACTCAGTTTGAACTCAAAAAACTGACCAATAACTCCCTTTTCTCATTCCGTTTTATCGGAGCAGGTCTACGTTGCCCCCGACGGTTCCCGGGAGGGGGCAGGTAAAGTCTAGTCAGTTGTTTGATGATTTCGTGAAGGATTCCATATGTTGGACGAATTCGGCCCCAGAAAACTCCCTTTGGTCACCTCCGCGGTGAGCGCTTCGGCGCCTGCTCTCGCCGAAGTGCTGAGCGACCCTTTCGACCCGGACCGCTCGCTCCAACTCAATCGTCGACATTGGCCAATGGAGCCCTTCCGATGGCTTTCGGAGGTTCGCGCAGCCGAGCAAGCTCTCCAGACAGATGACCAACAGGGATTTCGTCAGGCGCTCTCCGCAATTAGTCCAGGTTTGTTTGGCTCCAGTTTTCTGGATGCGGTCCTTTGGCGCGCACGACGCTTATCGGTAGGGCGACAGGCACTCGGCTACGCCACCGGTTGGGTGGATGTGGCGCAAGTGGGGCCACACCTCCAATTCAAGGCTCGATCACCAATCGAAGGTATTCAAGGTGCTCCCTTACCTAGGCAGTTTCGCGATGCGTTTTCGCCCATGCTCCGCACCGTTGCCAGCCTGCACGCCATTCACTTCGGGCCCGATATTCGGACGATACATCTCTCAACACGCTACGCTGGAACCGACGCCGAAGCGGCTTTGCTGCGCGAACACGAGCCGCTCCTCGATTACCATTTCGATGGCTACGGAGACATTAACGCCGTCTGCTACCTTCATGACGTAACACCGGGCGACGGGCCATTCGAGTTCGTCGAGGGCTCACATTTCGTGCCTCAGTCAATTGTCATCAAGTCCATTCACGAGCACTTGTTCTTTGATCGCAACCTCAGCCGACCGGTGGATCTCGAGTGTGTGCCTTTGGAGTTTCGAGGGACACCTCGCATCAGCAATTTTATCGATCCTGAGAAGACTCGGGAACTTCTTCGTTATCAGCGAATGTTTCAAGCGCCGAAAGGTGGATACATTGTATTTGATGGTCGATATCTACTTCATCGAGGGGGGGTGCCAATGAATGGGAGTCGACTCGCTGCCTTCGCTCACACGGTGAGTCAAATTCGCGGACGTATCGATCGCTGGATAGCTCCGTCCGCAATCCAATCGGTCGGATGGCTCTGACATGATTTGTAGGATTTGATTTAGCTTAGGACGGCCCTTCGGCACCCTTTTAAAGGCCCCGCAAATCCAAGGAGAAGCCGCCAAAAAATGACCAGAATAGGCATTTCAAGTTGGTCGACGGACCCTGGGTCTGTCGGGATGATCCCCTCATGCAATTGGAGATTCACTGATTTCCTTACCGGCAGCTTGGTCGGTCGTAGAGCATTTAAAAAAAATCCGAAAGTCGTGTTCTGCCTCATCCCTAGCCTTGTGATGTTCGATCAGTTCGCAGTTCCAGATGCGACGTTTCTGCCTGATGCAACAACACTCTTCAATCGCCATCGGGGCTTAGATTTCCTATTCGACTTTAGGGCTTCCGAAAAAGCAAATCTCTTGCCGCTCTGCCAAGGCTTAGGCGCCATTTTAGGCATATATGGACCGATGAATGCGATAAATCGAAATGCTATGGCGGCGGTGTCGAAGTTCCTATTGGCATTTCTGAGCCAGGATTGAATCCGAAACTCAAAATGAGGAAGTGTCATGGGCAACCGATACTAGGCTTGTCGCTGCAGCACTAAATCTTGATGTGCCGAATGCCGATTCGCTGCACAGCGTTTTCGACCAATTCATACGTTGGCAAAATTGGTCAAATCCGCCCCCTGACGGGTCAGGTGACTTTTGTTCCGGGGGGGGGCTGAAGCGAAGAAGTGGCCCGCGATTAGGCGAGGTGGGACATCCAAAGGGGCTCCCAGGCCATCCGCGAGCCGCGTCGGATGGCAGTCGTGGTGCTCCGCTCCGAGAATCGGCTGGCGCGGATCGATCCCGCCAGCCCGAATCGTGGTGAGAATCCCCACCCAGCCGCCCTGCGAACGCACCGCGGCCGGCCGAGCTGCCGAGTGAGCAGTTCGGAGTCACTTGGAACTTGGATCCGGCGACACGGCTCGCCGCGCGATCCGCGATCACCAAGGCAGCCGCGGCTGTGGCGGCGGCCTCGCGGGCGCGACCGCTGGCGGTTCTGCAGGCAGGCCGAGGTGGTGGAGGATACGGCGGATGCTGTCCGGGTCGTGGATGGCGGCGAGCAGAGTGCGACGCTCCCGGCAGCTCGGGCAGGTGAGCGCGTCGATGAGGTAGACGCGGCGCGGCAGCTCGGCCCAGGAGTGGCGCTGGCGAAGGCGGCGGTTCTTCGTCGGGGCGTGGGGGACGGACAGCTCGCGGCGGCGACGCAGCGGGTCGTTGTCGAGTGAGTGGTCTGGCGCTTCGGCGGCGCTGTGGGTCGCACTCGGCGGCTACGTTCGGCGGCGTTCGCGGTGGGCACCGTGGTCACAATCGCCGGCGCCTTCACCGCCATCGTCACGCTGCCGGCTTCTCGACCGACACCTCCAGAGCTCGCGCCTACTTCGCGTGCAGCGTCTCGAGGTAGCGCTCGACTTCGATCGCAGCCTTGGCGAGGTAGGACATCCGAAGGGGCTCCCAGTCCATCCGCGAGCCGCGTCGGATGCTGGTCGTGGCGTTCCGCCCCGAGAGGTGGCCTCCGTGGATCGCGCCTGCCAACCCGATTCGAGTGGGGAATCCCCACGCAGCCGTCGGCAC
>CAIOHR010000009.1 GCA_903858115.1 uncultured Pirellula sp.
TGCCGATGACGTGGGGCTTGGGAAAACCATCGAAGCCGGATTGATTGCGCGTGAATTGCTACTGCGAAAGAAAGTCCGCGAAATCTTCGTCTCCTGCCCCCCGTCGATGCTATTTCAGTGGAAGGACGAACTAGAGGCGCGGTTTGGAGTAACCTTCGAGATTCTCGATAAAGACTACATGAAACGCGTTCGTCGAGAACGCGGCTTCAGCGTTAACCCATGGAGCACTCACACTCGCTTTTTGATCTCGCATCGGCTACTCATTGATGAAGCCTATGCTGGTCCGCTTCGTGATCATCTCGGATCGTTCCGCAGTGGATCATTATTGATTCTGGATGAAGCCCACCATGCCGCACCATCGAGCGGCCAAAAATATGCAATCGATTCGCAGATTACCCGATCCGTTCGAGACTTAGCGCCTCGATTCGAACACAGGCTATTCCTGTCGGCTACTCCGCACAATGGTCACTCGAACAGTTTCTCGGCACTATTGGAGATTCTCGACCCTCAGCGGTTCTGTCGAGGCGTTCCCGTATCTGCAAAACATAGAGATGAGACGATTGTTCGCCGTATCAAGGAAGACATCCGTGAAATCCAGGGCGGTTTTCCAAAACGTCGTGTCGTGCAGATCACAATCGATGGACTTACTGACGATGCTCCTGAATTGAAACTCTCTCGCTTGCTCAATGAATATCGCAAAACCAGAGAAGAACGACTGAAAAACGAAAGTAAGAACAAGCAGGCTGCTTCGGGTTTGCTTATTATTGGGCTGCAACAGCGACTTCTATCTTCTATTGAGGCATTCGCGAAGACCTTGAAAGTTCATCGCAACACAGTGAACCGTCAATGGGAGAAAATCAACCAAACGTCCCCCACGGAGAGCAAGAAGGAGAATAAATCTTCGTCGAATGGCAATCAACCCTCACTTTTTGCCGCTGAGTCCATTCAGCCGTACGAAGTAAGTACATCAAGTGATTCGGCCGATCGCATCCGATTCGATTTGGTTACAGGTTCGATCAATAACGACGACGAACGAGCAACGCTAACTGAGGAGGAAATGGAGAGCGAATTGGAATCGCAAGTGGAAGCGGTTTCAACTACAACGGTCGGCCCGATTGCCGATGCCACCTCGAAGCTGCTTTTCGCTCGGGAACAAGACCTATTGGCAGAGATGACGGATATCGCAGAACAGTCTCGCGGTCAGACGGATGCACGCACGAAGAAGTTAATCGATTGGATTCGCGACAACATGTGTCCACAATTGGGAAAGAAGGATGCTCAATGGAATGACACTCGTGTACTGATCTTTACCGAGTACGACGACACCAAACGTTATCTCGTAAGTCGATTGGAAGCAGCCATTGCTGGAAGCCATCGATCCGACGCTCGTATCAATATCTTTCATGGCCCAACACCACCGGCAAAGCGAGAAGAGATCAAGCAAGCGTTCAACGCACATCCGCAAAAACATCCCGTTCGAATTCTGATCGCTACGGACGCAGCTCGCGAAGGGTTAAATTTACAGGCGCACTGTAACAACTTGTTCCACTTCGATGTCCCCTGGAACCCTAGCCGCATGGAGCAGCGGAATGGACGCATCGATCGAAAGCTGCAATCAAAGGATGAAGTCTTTTGCCATTACTTCGTCTATGAGCAACGTCCCGAGGATCGAATCCTTAAAGTGTTGGTTCGAAAGACGGAAACGATCAAGCGCGAATTGGGAAGTCTGTCCCAGGTGATTGACGCAAAGCTGACAAAGACAATGAGCCTAGGGATCCGTCATGATGCCCTGCAAAGGCTTGAGGCGGAGATCGACTCTACCGACATCGACCCCAATCGACGGGCTGCGATCGAAGAAGAACTCGAGGCGTCTCGTGATCGTCAAACGAAACTCCGAGAGCAAATCGAGCGGCTGAGATCTCAGCTCGAGAAATCACGTACGAGTATCGGTCTGAGTGATGAACACTTCCAGTCCGCGATCTCTTGTAGTCTTCAGTTGCTAGGGGCGGGGGAGTTGAAGCGGGAGAGTGTCGAAGCTTTGGCCACTAATGACCAATCACAAACGACTTCTTTCCGCTTCCCTGCCATCGATGAACGCTCTGGCGCTGACCCAACTTGGGCCGAGACAATGGACACACTGCGCGTACCACGCAAGCGGGACGAAAAACTTTGGGATTGGCGAAGACAATCGCCCATTCGCCCTGTTGTTTTTGAAGATACGGGAACGGTCGGCGATGAGGTCGTCCATTTGCATCTTGAACAACGAGTCGTCCAACGGCTCTTAGGCCGATTTTCTGCACAAGGATTTGTGCATCATGATCTTTCTCGAGCCTGCTTTGCACAGGCCACCGATTCGATACCGCGGGTCGTCTTGCTCGGCCGCTTGGCGTTGTATGGAAATGGCGCTGCCCGACTTCACGAAGAACTGATTCCTGTGACAGCGCGATGGATCGCTCCTAGCATTCGCAAAGGTCCACTTTCGCCTTACGCCAAGGATGCAGAAGCCAAGACCATGAATCTGCTTGATGACTCACTTTTGAATAGAGCGGGCATCAAACTCACACCAGAAGTGGTCGCGCAACTCCAAGAGTCAGCAGCCAAAGACATCCAAGAACTGCTTCCTCACTTGCAAACCAGAGGCGAAGAGTATGCAGCCGACGCCGATAAGAAACTGGCGGCACGTGGTGTCGTCGAATCCCACGTGATGCGTGAGATTCTGTCCACGCAGCGCAAACACATCTCGGACACGATGGCGCGATTGTCTAAGCTGAATCCAAATCAATTACGGCTTGACTTTGGAGACGAAGAGGACGAGTTGCTGCAACTCGATGCCAACAAACGATATTGGGCTAAGCGACTAGACGAGTTAAAAGAGGAGCTTAAAACGGAACCTGATCGAATTGCGAGCCTCTACGAAGTCCAAGCTACGCGAATCGAGCCTGTCGGACTCGTTTATTTGTGGCCAGAAAACGGATAGGACTGTTCGATTGTGTTTAGATACTAATTATGAGCGAACCTAAAAATCAATCGGCTATAGCGAAGCGATTCGGCGAATGGTGTGACATGAATATCGACATCATAGATGATGGTGCAAACATCCAATCAAAGGGTATCGCTGCAAAAGTTGATTTTCTTCAACGGGCTATCGAGCTTTGGCGTTTTAACGAATCCAAAGACCAAAATGGAGTTGAGTTTGAGGATTTCGTTCAGACAGAAATGCTGGTTGACGGAGACAAACTTCGTTTTGATGTTCCAAAACGCTTGGGAAGTTTGGGCTCTGGAACGTCCGCTGTTCAGCTACAGCCGAGATTGCTGTCATTTCTGCTACTCTATCACCGAGAGCAGTTTGAGATTCTTCAAGTCATCGAGAAGTTTATTGAGAAAATTCGACCTCAATTGACCATCCTTGACTTCAAAAAGACAAAAACCGGAACAACTCGTTGCTATACAAACACACGTGTAGCGGCTACCACCCTCCGTAGCTTTGGCTTTTTGCGGTTTACTCAGAAAGAAGCCTTCAAAACTTGGGTACTTTCGCTGCCTGGACTTCTGGTTGCTTCGCGTGTGCTTGAAAACCCGAGAAACTGGAATGAACGCCCGCCTCACGATCGCAAAGGATATTTTATACATCCATCAATCTTAAATGCTCAGGCCGCTCTGACTACATACGATCAGTTCGTACGCCAACTTCAGTTCATTTGCGAACCCAACGTAGAGGTTTTTGAGACGTTCAATGACGTGCTCCGTAAAGCACACAACTTGCTGGATGAGTACTGGAAGATCCTTCGAGACCCCGAAACGACGAGGGATGTCAAGAAATCAGCGACCGAAAGCAAGCTCAAGCAACTTGCTCTGTTGCCGAAAATCGAAGACTTTTACGCCGAGTTCTCAAAGTGCATTCGTGTGGAGCAATTAATTAAGGATATCGGAGAATAGTTCGCATGGCCAAATCACCAGAAGAACTTGCTCACATCGAATGGCTTGGATACGTCCAGCCCGTTGGTCTTGTCGTATCGATTCCGGCTATGCTGGAAGCGCAGTGCTATGTTAACAAGAACATCATGGCAGAGCACGCGAGGTTCTTGAATTGCTTGGCTCGCGATAGTGCTGGAAACGTGCAAACCGAGATCCGCGATCTCCGCGAGTTCGTGCTATCAGTGCTGGGCTGGGAGTCTGAGGACCTCATCTCGCTTCCCGATCGTGGACGGCTTCCATCGGAATACGCAGACCTCGAAGTTGTGCTACCACAGTACCACGAGACACTTCGGCCAACGCATGTTGTCCCTGAGTTCAATACGAATACCGATGAGTCATCAGCATCGAAGAGCAAATACGTCCTGCTGATTCAAGAACTCGCATCGAGAATCGATCTCGACGATCCACTCGACTCCGATTCGGCCAAGCATTGGAATGCATCCCCGCAAGCGAAGTTCGAACGTTTGCTGCGTGAAACCGGTGTTCCGATCGGTCTGTTGTTCAATCGCAGTCAGTTTCGCTTGGTTTACGCTCCACGTGGTGAGACCAGCGGCTACGCTACGTTCAATGTCGACGAAATGGCCCAAGTCGCTGGACGGCCAATGTTCGCTGCGCTGCACATGCTTCTAGGGGTTGAGCGACTATTCAGCTTGGCTGATAAACAGCGACTTCCGTACATCCTTGAAAACAGCCGCAAATATCAAAACACCGTTTCGACCGCGCTGGCTGAACAAGTTACCTCAGCGTTGTTCGAGCTGCTCCGTGGCTTTCAGGCCGCCAACGATCAACGAGTTGGCGAATTGCTCCGTCACGTTCTGGCGAACAACCCGCAACATGTCTACCACGGCCTGTTGACGGTTCTGATGCGATTGGTCTTTGTACTCTACGCCGAAGACCGCGGCTTGGTCTCTAGTGACCCGACTTACACCAATCACTATTCCGTCTCGGGACTGTTCGAGCGACTCCGCAGCGAAGCTGGTCGCTTCCCCGATACGATGGACCAACGCTTTGGAGCATGGGCACAATTGCTGACCCTTTTCCGGTTGGTTTACGAAGGCGGCCAACATGCAGAGCTCAAGATTCCTGCTCGCAAAGGCTACCTGTTCGATCCCAATCGCTATCCGTTTCTGGAGGGACGTTTCGACGACGGCAAAGCAGAAATCTCTTCCGTCGAAGAACAATCGTCGGCGATTCAGATTCCTCACATCAGCGATGGCGTTATCTACCGAGTCCTTGAGGATTTGCTCATTCTAGACGGCGAGCGACTGAGTTACCGAACACTTGACGTCGAACAAATCGGCAGCGTCTACGAAGCGATTATGGGCTTCGAGCTGCAAGTCTCGGCAGGCAAGTCGATAGCCATTAAGCCGGTCAAGTCACACGGTGCGCCGGCAACGATCAACCTCGAAGCCTTGCTTGCTGCGAAGCCTGCCAATCGTGCCAAGCTGCTCAACGAATGGACCGATCAGAAACTCGGTGCTGGCGATGCCGCTGCAATCAAAGATGCCACGAGTATCGACGAGCTGGTGGCTGCTCTCGACAAAAAGATCGCCAAGCACGTTACACCAGGTGTCGTCCCAGCCGACAGCATGGTCTTCCAGCCCTCTGACGAACGTCGCCGTAGCGGATCACACTACACGCCACGGTCACTGACCCAGCCGATCGTACGAACAACGCTAGAACCGATTCTAAAGCAAATGTACGATCCTGAGGCTCCGCTGCCGAAGGTCTACGAGCCGACCCGAGAAGACAAGCAGCGCTATACTGCTGGCGAACTCGAAGCTCGCGTTCGTCTTTCCAAAAAGCACATTGCTGCCACGGAGTCAGCACGCGCCGTCGGATGCGCGCATCCATGGCAAATCCTTGAATTGAAAGTCTGTGACCCAGCGATGGGCAGTGGTGCGTTCTTGGTGGAAACCTGTCGTCAGTTGGGCGACGAGTTGATCAAGGCCTGGTATGCGCACGACATGATCCCAGCGGACATTCCGCCTGATGAAGATGAAGTGCTTTACGCTCGTCGCACGGTCGCTCAGAGATGTTTATATGGCGTTGACAAGAACATTATGGCCGTCGACTTGGCCAAGCTATCGTTGTGGCTCGTCACACTTGCCAAAGACCATCCATTTACATTTCTCGATCATGCGTTGCGTCATGGCGACTCACTTGTTGGTCTTACACGCGAGCAAATCATCGGGTTTCATTGGGAGCCCAAGAAACAGAAGAAGTTTGGTGAGGACCTAATTCAGAAGCGGCTCGATCGCGCCACTGAAGCCCGTGCCAAGATTCTGAGCGCACGTGAAGACGTTGCCTACCGTGATCAAGAGCAACGCATGGCCGTTGCCAATGAAGCTCTCAATCTCATTCGTCTTGTTGGTGACGCTTGTGTCAGTTGCTTCTTCGCTGCCGACAAAGAAAAAGCTCGCGGAAACGAACTTGAGCGAGTTTTTGCTTTCGCAAGCTCTTACCTTTCTTCACTGACCACCAATCATCAATCACCAACCGCTACGCCCGACTTTCAGTCCCGCGCCGCACTACAGGCTGCCGCTGATCGCCTCAAAGCGGGCCCGCATCCAGTACCATGCTTCCACTGGGAGATTGAGTTTCCCGAAGTGTTTTCGCGGGAGAATAGCGGCTTCGATGCATTTGTAGGGAATCCGCCATTTCTGGGAGGAACCCACGTCTGGGCTTCATTGGGAGGTGAATTTCGAGACTTTATCAAGACGATTCATGAAAAGACGGGAGGTAAAGCTGTTGATCTTGTCGCGCATTTCTTCCGTCGAGCGTTTGAATGGTTGCGTGATGGCGGGTCACTAGGCCTGATCGCCACTAATACGATTTGCCAAGGCGACACGCGTGAGGCAGGTTTGGAGTTCATTTGCAGTAACAAAGGAACGATCTACAACGCTCGAAAGCGAATGACATGGCCGGGCGAGGCAGCGGTTGTCGTAAGCGTCGTCCATCTGGTCAAAGGGAAGTGGCAGGGTTCGTTTTCATTAGAGGGCAAGAACGTGAAGGGAATAAACTCCTATCTCTTCGCGTCAACGAAAGAAATTTCACCTAAGCCGTTACGAGCGAACGACGGCAAGAGTTTTCTGGGACACAAAGTCTTAGGAATGGGATTCGTGTTCGATGATGAAACATCTTCTGCAAACGCGAATTCACTTGCGGACATGACAGAACTGCTTAGCAAGTACCCTCGAAATCAAGATTGCATTGATCCATACATCGGTGGCGCTGAAATCAACGCCGACCCACAGCAAAAACATCGCCGCTTTGCGATCAACTTTAAGGACTTCACTCTTAAAGACGCCGAAAGGTGGCCTGACCTAATAGCGGTCGTTCGCGAAAAGGTGCTGCCAGAACGCTTGAAACTAGGCGGTTATTCGGTGGCCGAACAACGTAGTGAGAATTGGTGGCGATACGGTACATACGCTGCCGCATTGCAATCAGCAATCGAACCATTGGACAGATTCCTAGCGCGATCACGTATTTCCGCGACACACGCTATCGCGTTTCTGCCAAGTGATGTGCTCGTAACAGACGGTGTTATCGCCTTCCCA
>CAIOHR010000010.1 GCA_903858115.1 uncultured Pirellula sp.
GAATCCAAAAAACGGCCGCTCATGGAGCGAAGTGTTGCGCCGAAGTCTGTTTTGGATAGCCGAGGGGGGACGCCTTTATTCGCCATCGCAGCCGTCGATAAGCAGATTCAGATATTTGGCCTGCAAGGAGGTGTGGCGATCAAAGAGGAGGGGAAAACCTGGGATGAGAATTCTGTTGTGCCGACAGCGGGTAAGGTGATTCAGATTCGTCCCAATCGTGATCGCACTATCTACGTTGTGTCGGCTGGAATTCCCGGTGTCGGCGGTCAGGTGTTGTTGCTTAGTCGAAAAGAGGGTGCACTTAGGGTTGAAAAGGAAATGGAAGCCCATGCTGACGTTGTCAATTCGGCGGTATTGAGTCCCGATTCTAAGACTCTGGCTACGGCTGGTCATGATAAGGTAGTCCATTTGTGGGATGTGGAAACTGGAGTGCAGATACGCTCATTTAAGGGGCACAATGGTGCGGTTTACGATGTCGCGTTTGATCCATCTGGATCAATTCTCGCGAGTGCGAGTGCTGACGAAACCATTAAGATTTGGAACGTGGCAACCGGAGAGAGGCTTGATACGTTCGGGCAATGCGAGGGTGAGCAATATGCGGTTCGATTTAGCCGTGATGGAAAGCGAGTGATCGCAGCAGGAGCGGACAAACGGATACGCAGTTGGTCGATTCATTCCCAATCTTCACCGGCAGTGAGCACTATGACGCATTCGGTTTTCGCGCATGAGGGCTCGGTATTGGCGATGGAGTTTAGTGAGGATGGGGAACAGATCGTAACCGTAGGCGAAGACAAATTGGTCAAACTCTGGAAAAGCAAAGATCTCCAAGCCATGGGGGTACTCGGCAAGCTAGTGGACGTTCCCACTGGTGTAGCCTGGCGGGATTCTAGTTCTGTAGCAGTGACAAGCATGGATGGTAAAGCGAATGTATTCTCCATTGATCCTGTCGTTTCTGTCGATCGATCTTCGAGTGCGAGTCGTGAGATAACAAAACCTGACGCTGGGTTACCATCCAATCCGCAGTCCGATGCTTCGCAGTCGCAGCAATCTATCGAGGTTCCTGAAGAGAGTGGCATCAAGTCCTTTAAGTCCCCTCAGAGGATTCCTGTTAATGCCATCGTCAGTGGTGTTTTGCTAGACCAGGACATTGCAGGAGAGAGGCCTGGGGATTGGTATAGTTTTGAAGCACGCAAGGGAGACGAATGGGTGATTACGGTCGAGGCCGCTTCTAAGGGATCCAAGCTGGATAGTTTGGTAGATGTGCTCGATCAGTCGGGCCAACCGATTTTGAGGACTCGATTGCAAGCTGTGCGTGAATCTTATTTTACCTTTCGAGGCAAAGACTCCATGAATGCTGATGATTTTCGATTGCATCGCTGGGAGGATATGGAGCTAAACGAGTATCTCTATGCATCGGGAGAAGTCGTGAAGCTTTGGATGTATCCACGTGGTCCCGATTCAGGATTTCGAGTTTATCCTGGTCGAGGAAATCGCGTTACCTATTTCGATACAACGGCGGCGACGCATGCATTGAACGAGCCTGCGTGGATTGTTAC
>CAIOHR010000011.1 GCA_903858115.1 uncultured Pirellula sp.
CGGCCGCCGTGGTGCCCCGCGCTCCGGCGCCGGACGTTGACGCAGCCCCCCTGCCCCGCTAACCGCCCCGCCAGTACACAATTGCCAATGGGGCTGGATTGGTTCGCAGCAGTGCGTCATGGGTTGGAATCAAATCGGCATGGAGTCGCCAAGCCAAGAGATGCACATCACAAAGTTGGATGAGGACAAGCTAACGCTCAAACATTCTGGGGGCTCCGAGTGGACCATTTTCAAATCGACCTTAGTGGAACCTGAACGATGGGGAGTGTTAGTAGAGCTGTTCCAAGTTCCATCATTGAACGAGCCTAACCAGGAAAGTTCTTGACAATCTTGCCATGGAGAATTGAACTGGGTAGTCTCCGCTGATTGTCCAGCGATCCAATTTCTCCATTGCTTATCGGAATCCAACGGTATGTACCGAATACACTCCAAGCTTGTCAGCTGTGCTATGGCTGCATCGCTGGTGCCGTCGGCTTGGACATTTGGACAATCGGTAGTTAGTCATGAAACGCTAAAACAAACTACTTCTCACTTAACGCATCTCGGAGCACAGGCTGAATCTCGATATGTTGCTCTGAGTCAGCGACGTGGGCAATTGTTATTGTGCGGTGGCAACGTACTCCCCAAATCGATAGTGAATGAATTCCATCGATTGGGGGCGGGCGAGTATGGGAACCTTGTCATTATCCCAACAGCTTCTCCACGTTCCGATTCAGGGGACTACTCGCCATGGACTCAGATCTGGGGCGAATATCCTTGGAAGCGTATTTCAGTCCTGCATGCAGACAATCGCGACAGCGCAAACCAAGAAGAGAATGTGGAGCTAATTCGTCAGGCCAGCGCGGTTTGGATCACAGGTGGTGAACAGCAACGATTGGTAGAGCGTTTTCAAAATACGGCAGTGCATCAAGAATTGCTCCGACATCTTGAACGAGGCCGCATCATCGGAGGGACTAGCGCCGGCTCTGCGGTAACATCCTTGAACATGATCGCTGAGGGGCAAACGCATCCCGTTGTAAAGCAAGGCTGGGGCATACTTCCGGGCGCCATCATCGATCAGCATTTTTCGCAGCGCAATCGCTTTGAACGTTTGTCGAATGCTGTTGCATGGCATCCTGAACAAGTCGGAATTGGAATCGATGAATCCACTGGTGTGTTGATCGATCGCGATGGAGCTCGAGTGCTCGGCGATGGTTCCGTATATTTCTACCAGGTGAATTCTGCGTCTGCAGTCGAGGAAGCCTGCTATCGTTCGGGAACAAAGCTCCCCGAATCAGCTTGGAACAAGATGATCACTTGGGCTCGGTAGTCGTAGGATGGGCCCATTGTCCCGTCCGGAACGATTGTTCGCTCATAGCGCTCGGGACAATGGTCCCATGTTACGTAGATACGGTGACTCAATGAAAAACGGCAAGCTGGTTAGGCTTGCCGTTTTGAATTTTATTATTGCTTCCAAGCAACGATATTATCGTCGTCCGCTGTAGCCACCACGGTCTCCACCGCGATCGCCACCTCGTCCGCCGCCACCGCCACCGCCACGATATCCACCACCGCCGCCGCCACCGCCTTCTTCGCGTGGACGAGCTTCGTTGACTGTCAATCGACGACCATCGAACTCTTTGTCATGCAATCCGTTGATCGCATCACGAGCACCGTTTTCATCCGCCATTTCGACGAATCCAAAACCTTTGCTTCGACCGGTATCACGGTCTTGGATGACTTGAGCGCTGCGCACTGCACCGAACTCTGCAAACATCTCTTCCAAGCTTTGGTTGGTAACACCATAGGACAGGTTACCGACGTAAAGTTTCTTACCCAAAATCCCAAACTCCCAAAAAAACTGACTAACGTTGCTGCTTGGCTCGCCGAAAAAGACGGGTCCTGTGCAACCCTGGCGATAGAGTCAGAAGAACAAACCGATTCCAACGGAATCAAACTGCAGCTCGATCAACAACTTCACCGTCCGTAAACTGTAGCGAATTCCCAAGCTCCGCAACATACCTTTTCTGGAAAACTATTCCGCATTGGTCTAGTTTGTCGATTTTGTCACGAAAAAAGGGGTTGCAAGCATTGAAACAGGCATGAATGCGCATAATTAACGTCGATTTCAACTAAGCACATGGCTTTAAACGCATGCAATGCCCTCATGATCCAGACGCCATCCCGATTCCATCGTCTACATAACGCACCTCTCCTATGGCTTCTTTTGTTCATCCCTTTGATGCTGGTTGGACGTTGGTTGGGCGTTTATTGGTACAGTTCGGAGAACTGCATCAATTTGATGGCTCAGTTTTCACCCGACTTCCGATCTGTCGTTTTCACCAGCATTTATTTGCCAGATCAAAAATCGAATTCGGCTGCTAGCAAGAACTTCCAGCTCGAGCTCGAATCCGGACGATTGAAGGCGATTTCCGATATCGAGGCCAACCGCTTAGTTCATAACGGGCGTTATCGCATAAGCTTGGCGGATAAAGGCAAACCTGCCAAAACCAGCTCTGACGACTCGCAAGATCCCACAACACAGAAGTGGACCGTTTGGTGCAAAGAAGCAGATGGCAGCGAGTC
>CAIOHR010000012.1 GCA_903858115.1 uncultured Pirellula sp.
AACTGCCGTCTGGTGTTTCCTGCATATGGAATCTACGTGCGTCGAAGCGGCATTGAGAATCCGTTTGGCAAGCAACTGCCAAGAGTACTGAACGTCTTTTCTTCCAAGTCAAGTCGAGTGGTGCGTGCAATGTTGCAGGAACCGCTGCGTGGCTGGCAGCTAAATGAATTGGCCGCTCACCCGGACGTTCGTGTAAGCCCCGGGTTGATGTCTCGCATCAAGCGCTCGCTTATCGAGGGCGGTTATGCGGTGATGCAAGAGGGACATATTCGCTTGAAGAGGCCTGATGATTTGTTGGGCGATTGGGTGAATCACTACCGAAACCACAAGCCGCGAGAATACAGCTTCTATATGCGAGGTGAACTGGAGCAGGTCGAGCAACAGATTGCGCTGTGGTGTTCAAAGTCCACCGACCGATTTGCACTGTCACGTTTCTCGGCCGCATGGCGATTGGCACCTGAAGTACGATATAACGTGGCGAGCTTTATGGTTCCTACACGAGCAATTCTGGCTGAACCATTTATTGATCTCGTCAGCAACTTCGGAGCGCGCAAAGTCGACTCGGGTGCGAATCTCGTACTGCAAATCTCGGACGATGAAAGTTACCTTAGCAATCGACTTGGCGAGACGCTTCAGACAACGTCTCCTTTGCAAACGTATCTTGACTTGAGAGCGATGGATGGTCGCGGAGAAGAAGCGGCCATGGCGATCTACGAGAAATACTTTAAACAGCCATTCACGGAAGCGACTGAACAAATGGCGGAGCACTATGAAGGAAACTGAAGCGGCCCGAGCCGTTTTGCTGGAGGTACTCAATGCACTGGGTGCGATGCGCGATGACCTGATAATCGTCGGTGGATGGGTGCCGGACCTGTTGTATCCGTCGAGCAATCACATGGGGTCGTTAGATGTCGACTTGGCAGTATCACCCAAGGCGATAGGTGGGAACGCGTATTCCTCGATCCGCGAGCGATTAACGCAGCTCGGCTACACGATGAAGGAGTCGCCCACTCGTTTCTTCAAGCATCTTCCTGGCATGGCCAATCCCATCAAAATTGACTTGATCACAGGCTTGTACGTGTCTCAGCAGAGGCAGGAATCGATAATAGTCGACGAGATTCGCATCAACGCTCTTCGCGGTATCGATCTGGCGTTCGAGGCATCCGAAACGATCATCGTTGATGGAAGAATGCCAGATGGCTCCGTCAATCAAGTGACCGCACGTTTGGTTGCCCCAGAGGCATACATCTTGATCAAGGCGATCGCGATGGACGAACGAACCAAAGATAAGGACGCATACGACATTGCATTTGTTTTGAAGCATTACAAACCTTCACTCGCCGACTTGGCAAAGAAGGTTCGTGGAGTTTCGCAGGCAGGCATTGGCAAGGAAGCGTTGGAATTGCTGCGAGCCAAGTTCCGCACATTTGATTCCGTTGGACCAGTGTGGGCTGGTCGAGCAGCTTCAACTGCTGGAGAAGACGCAGTACAATTTCAACGTGCGGCATACGAAGACGCGGCTGAGCTTTTCAGACGGCTCGATGCGATTTGAACCGCACCTTCCGCATGTTCTGTTAACCTGGTGGCCGACCGATTTATTCCCAGCGAAGTTGATCGCTGGTTAACAGGTTACAACAATCGCCAGAGGGCCTGATTCGTTTCCGACGAATTGGCAGAAAGTAATCACCCGAGCAAAGACGAAACGCCTAAGTCGTTACAAAGAAGAGGGTTATGCTTATGCATACTCAGAGACGCATTGCAGAGAGCGTTCGGATCGGGGAGCCTTAGTTTTTTCTACGGAAGAAACGCCAAAAAGTTAACGCCGGACGACGAGAGATCGACGCCCGGCGTTTTTCGTTTCTACCCAACGTTTTGGGCCTTTTCCGCGTCCGCGACGCCCGACCAAAATATCTCGGTTAGGAAAGAGAGATCGCGGGCAACGACCGAAACGCGAGCCGTCCCCTCCGGCCCCCCAGATCTCTACTGAGAACTCTCAAGATCTCCGTTTCCAAAGATGGGTTTGATTAACACAGCGGTAGTAAATCCTAACGGCCAGAAACCTTCTCCAATTTTGGCCACTGGGCCAGTCATAGGCCCGATTCCTAGCTCCGTTTACGATGAGCTAGTTTGGATCAACGGTTTGGGCGATGCACACAACAACCCAACGCAGGCACTTCCAACCAGATGGCTGGTTCACGGCTAAGCCCCAATTCAATCGAAATCAGCACTTCGGATATGATCCTCGACGGGGAGGTGCCACCCGTAGAAGGCGGCCACTGCGTTTGTTGATCAAAATTGTATTCCAACGCATACTGTTCGTGCTCAGTTCAGTACCCAACCCTCGATTCGATACGGTGCAAACCTTGAAGAAATATGCAGTTCTTATAGCAGTTGAGAATTACCAAGATTCCGCGATCAGTAAAGTTACGTTTGCCCGCCGCGATGCTGAAGAGTTTTCGAAGGCTCTGGAAATGAATGGATTTGAGAAATCAGATCAAGTGATTCTTGTTGACCAACAAGCGACAAAGGCCGTTATCGAGTCACGAGTGCGAAAGGCAATAAGGCAGCTACAAAAGGAAGATGTTTTTTTCTTTTACTATGCGGGGCATGGATTCTCAAAAGGAGCAAGAAACTTCATCTCTTCATATGACACGCTAGATTCGGATTGGGACGGCACCAGTGTCTCGCTTTCTCCACTTTTCGGGGAAATGCAGGCTTCCGATAGTAGCCGCATTGCATTGTTTCTAGATTGTTGCGAAAGTGGCATCAAGGCAACGCCGGGAATGCGTGGTATCTACGACAACCTGAAGGAGCATGAGCTGGAGGCGTTTTTGAACGATGCCAAGCACTGCGTTTGTTTTGCTGCGTGCAGGTCTGATGAAAGTTCATATCCCAGTGGCAGCTTAAAGCATGGTATCTGGACCTTTCACTTAATAGAAGCATTCAAAGGGAATGCAAGCATAGCACTTGAACGCGGGATGCTGACTGCCAACTCGTTGCAGAATTACTTGAAGGTCGAAGTGCCACGAACCATTCGCCAAACCTATTCCGGTTCACAAAATCAAACACCCTGGATGTACGGCGCCATGAGTGGCGATTTTATACTCGCTGATCTCAGGCCTATTATCGAAGAGCGTCGAAGCCATGCCGGAGGAAGTGGATACGTACGAAAGCTAAGCTTTAGTGTGCAAGAGCAAGAAAGTTTGACGAGACTATCGGGTTGGAAAAAAAGTCACCGCGTACCTGACCGCTACACAGATTCAACTCGTTCTTTTGCTTCGAGTTGTGCTTCGAAGGATTTGGAAGAGGACCTGGATTCCGTTTTTGAAGGATTGAAGAAAGCATTTGCGTTTGCTCGTCGCGACATAGTAGTGTCCCAACCAGGCGACGGGACTGGTACGATAATCACGCCCTATTTCAATTACTCCGTACATGTAGAGTTGAATGCGGACGATCTTGACGAAGTAATTTGGACGCGAACTGTTGATTCCATCAAGGCTCCAGAACAGATTTCCACAGATGCCTTTGCAGAGGTTTTCGACGACGTGTTTGACACACTCGAGTTTTCACTGCCACAATGGATAAAAATCGAGGACTTTATCGACGCGGTTGAAGCTGCTAAGAACCCCGATGTTACTCTCGATTACGATCGAGATGCCACATACTGCGACATACATATTTCCGGAGCGAATGGCAAATTAAGATTATCCTCTAACCAGCTGTCACTGTCATTCGGTGTTCCCACTGGAACTGCAAAGCTAATTGAGTCATTTGTCGCGACTCGGAAATTAATCCAGCGACAAGTTGCACCATTGATTAACTTTCTTGGCTGATTCGCGATTTGCCCGAACTCTTGCACCTCAATTATTGAGCAAACGTAGTCCAACAGAGCTTGCAGAATCGACAAAGCTTACGGCCACATGGGGCTGCTTTAAGGACTCCGCAGCGAAGTGCTATTTTTCTTAGACTTTCCGTCGTCCACTCGGCCACTTTGCGTGTAACCCTACAGATAGGGACCTGTTTCTTTCGGTCTCGCTCGATACCCGGTTGTTAATCAAATCGACGGCTAGTTCGTAGAAACCGGTGATTTCGGGCTTCACATTGCCTCTGTTGGGAGATTGCTATGCCGAAGGT
>CAIOHR010000013.1 GCA_903858115.1 uncultured Pirellula sp.
AGGAATGGGCAAGAGCGGTACTGCCAAACTCCTCGTCGATGGCAAGGAAGTAGCGCAGGTTCGAGTGGAGAAGACCATTCCATTCCGATTCTCGACCGAAGAAACTTTGGACTTCGGAGAAGATACAGGCACACCTGTGGATATGACTTACGACATACCTGCGACATTCACTGGCAAGCTTGGAAAGATCGTCATCGATTTGAAATAGAACGGACGGTACAAATGTCCATTGTAAACATTGCGGTTTAACTGCTATGTTAGATTGCTCTCCACAGTTGTCGTTGAATGTTCCAGCAAGATTTCAAAGCCACTTTTTGGAGTACCCTCAAGCAAATAGTGTCGCGCCCAAATTGGACTCTAGGCAGATTGAGCAGTTGCTCCTGAATATCGGGAGCAAGCAATCGCAGGTTCATGATCTGCGTAACTCGTGCTCGCGTAACGTGACCAAGTGTGGCGATCTCGGCGTAGTCGTGGATGTGACCTTCGCGTATGAGTCCTTCGTAATAGATCGCTAAAGCCATGTAGCGGGTGATGCGTGGTAAGCGGCCTTTGGGTTTCACAGGCTTGGGCGGCTCTTTGCCTTCGACTAGTACTTTGTTCTTGCCGCGGCGCTGGAAGTGGAATTGGACATCGACTTGTTCCGTATCGCTCATGCTGGTACCTCCGTTAGATCTTTCGTGGCGTGTTTTGCGCGGTTCCGGATGCCGATCGGGTTGAAGGTAATCGTGACGCGTCCCGATTCACCGTCGTAGTCGACTTGTTTGACAACCAATCCGATCAGACGGATCTGGTCTCGAAGCGTCATCGATTCCCAGACCGCGTCGAAAGAGAACATCGCAACTTCGGCTTCTTGTTGGCTCAATAAGCCTTTGGTGATCTGGTGGATTTCATTTCGTATCGTTGTCATACGACTTTCGATGTGTCGCACTCGCTCTTGGAGATCGGCGAGTCTCGCGACGGCGGGTGAATCGGTTTCGTTTGGGCGGATGAGGGGTGTGGTCTTGTGGATCTCTGCTAGCCAGCGAGCCATGTCTCGTTCCAATGAGAACTTCTCGCCTTCGAGATCTTTGAGATTGCACTTGGCTTTCTCGTGAGCCAAGGTGACCACGTCTTTGAGCAGGTCCGGGGCATAGCCGACTTTCTTGATCTGCTCGATCACGAAATCCTCGATCTGCTTGGCGGGAATCGACTTCGATGGACACGAATCCCAGCCACGTTTCTGAGCGTTGGTGCAAACGTAGTATCGGTAGCGTTTGTTGCCGCCCTTGGTAGTATGGTTCGGTGTCATGGCACAGTTGCAGGCAACGCAGCGCACAAGTCCCTTGAGCAACGCTCCGAACTTGTTTCGGACGGCGATACCACCGGTCTTGCCGTTGTGTTTGAGCTTCTTGTTGACGTTATTCCAGAGTTCCTCTGGGACGATCGCTTGATGTTCCCCTTGGTGGATTTCTTCTTTGTATCGAATCTTGCCAAGGTAGGTGATGTTGGTGAGCAGTTTGAATAGCGAGCTCTTGTCAAAGTATCTGCCACCGCGCTCTTTACCTTTCTTGGTGATGCTAAGTTTGTTGCGCCAATCGCGTCTTTCAATTTCCTTGAGCGTGGTCACAATCGATCCACATTCGAGGTAGAGCTCGTAGATAGTCCGAACGCGTGCTGCTTCGTCTTCGTTGACGTTGAGGCGTCGAGCTAATGGATCGATGTCATAGCCCATCGGAGCCAAGCCACCGACCCATTTGCCTTTTCGTCGAGCTGCAGCCATTTTGTCTCTTGTTCTCTCGGAGATAATCTCGCGTTCGAACTGGGCGAACGACAACAGGACGTTGAGCATCAATCGGCCCATCGAGTTGGTCGTATTGAATTGCTGCGTGACACTTACAAAGGCGATACTCTTGCGTTCGAAAACTTCGAGCATTCTCGCGAAGTCCATCAAGGATCTGCTAAGGCGATCGACTTTGTAGACCACGATGCAGTCGACTTTGCCGGCTTCGATATCCGCGAGCAGTCGTTTCAGAGCGGGGCGATCCATGTTTCCACCGGTGTATCCACCATCGTCGTAGTGATCGGGAAGGCAGATCCATCCTTCAGCTTCTTGGCTCTTGATGTAGCATTCGGCTGATTCGCGTTGTGCGTCGAGGGTATTGAATTCTTGCTCGAGCCCTTCCTCTGTGGACTTGCGAGTGTAGATCGCACACTTAAGTTCTCGTGCTGGTG
>CAIOHR010000014.1 GCA_903858115.1 uncultured Pirellula sp.
GAACCAAACCTCACGGGCAACTGAAGTAAGGGTATCAAACTCAGTTTGACCCTCGTGATATACCAACAGGCCGACGCCTCAAAACGTCGGCCTGTTCGCGTTTCTGGCCCTTCTTTTCCCAGTGTTTCGCGGATTTCTAGCCTCTCGAACTCTCCCCATCGCGGCCATTCTCCGCCAATCGGCACAAATCCTCGGCGGAGCGTTCTCTCCCGTTCGCCACCCGACTCACGGATGCTATCATTGCCGTTGTCTGCTCAATGCTTTGATGGCGGGATCATTCAAAGACGAAAACCGGGAGTCGAAGTTGCGGACGGGATACTGTTACGAAGAAATAACTTCACCAAACCAAGGGGTGCACCCGAGCGGCGGATCGGGGCGGAATCAGAATGGACATTCACTTGGCCGCCGCCGGGTGACGCATATCTTTAGGCGGCGTTCCTATGCCTCGCCCTGCCACGAGATTGGTGCAAGTCAGTACCGAAACATAAAGAGGTGATTTTGTGACAAGATATGTTTCACAGTTCTTTGGAAAGGGGGTTCGGGCTATGGAACATCGCTGTCCTGTGTGCGGCGCTGCCATCGCCGAAGGTAGCGCAATGTGTGTTGTATGCAAGGCTGGGGTGCGATGGCATAACGGAAAACCCACCCCTGCTCTGGAAGGCAAGTTTGCGAGTCTATTCTGGAAACTCACGTTCGCTGTCTTGGTGGTATTAGCAGCATTGCTACTATTGGCTTACTGGCTTCTTCGATAGCAATTGTGTGCTGCCTAGGGGGTGGATCTCCGCGAATCGGCGCGACATCAGTTAGGGCTGATTTCTCTCCCTCCGCCCACAACTCTCCCGAGTCTCAAAGTCGCGCGACCCTGGGGTTATGGAAATGCCTCTAACTCCATAACCCGATTTTGGAAAATCAACTTTCGGCTTCGAAAGTGCCCTCAGAACGTTCTCGGCGATCATAACCCAATCGCGTTGCTGGGTTATCAGCTTGCGAAGCGATCGTGGATCTGGGCTGGCGTTAGGCATTCGTTCGCATTACCAACATTCGTTGGCAAATTTATTTCCCCATCACACATCGATCACGAAACATGCTCAAGGCCTTCCTTACCAATTTGCTCGCACTAGTCGTTTGCTGGAGTTCGTTTGCCCTCGGACAAGAAATGTTACGGCTACCGGACGAAGTGGCCACCAAGACGGCGGTGATCCGAGCATCTGATTGGTTGACCAAGCATGTTAAAACGGGAAAACTCAATCGAGAAGGCCGCGAGTACTCGATCTCCGTCATTGGCTGGAAAGATCCAACGCTCAATCCGGAGCTGCCCAAGCAACTGGCCGGCTATGCGATCACCGATACGCTTTGGGCATCTTACGCACTCACGCTTACGAATCCCGACGTCGCCAAAGAACTGCACGCCTCTCTGGAAACCTTAGACTGCCTTGGCAACTCCCTGCACGAAGTCATCTGGCAGCGAATCGAATCCATCGGCCATAAGCCAATCGATCCTGACATCGTTCATGGAAAATCGATCGGGATCATTTCGTCCGGAGATGAGACGATCGATATTCGGACCTTCACTGTTACCACTGATCGAGATTTTGAGGTTGGGCATCCGTTGCTTTTTGCAGAACATGCTGCGTATCAGTCTCTGTACGAGCATCGATTGGGAAACGTGGTATCAGCGCGGAACCGGCTGCAGAGGATTTTCCAAAGCAAGTCAGGAACGGCAGAGAAAGACACTTCGTCCGAACAAAATATTCGCTGGGACCAAAAGCATGGCTTGCTGGTCGATTACGTCATCGAGTCCGAGTACTCCAAATTTCTGAACGGCAAATCTTCTACGTGCAGGCAGTATGCATTCAAGCTGGCTGTCTTGTTACACGCCTGCAAGCTGCTGGGATTAAACAACGAGTTTCCCGCTGAGCTAGACCTCATGCATCAGCAACTATCGGCCGCACAACTCCCATCGGGAGGTGTATCGCATTTCTATGACGTCGATTCTTCAAGAAAACGGGTACTGCCTTGCCCCGATGCCACCGGCGAAGCGACGGCAATCTTCATGCTCGCCAAAACCGTGGTCCCACGGTGAAGTGAAGTCTTCAGCCATTTTTGGTAATCAAATTCTTCTGACCGCAAACAGAATAGGGCATCTGCGGCATACATAACCCGGGTGAGCTGAAACATTTCAGCTCGCACTTTTCCAACCCGGTGGGATATGCCATGTCCAATCTATCGTTCTCGGATCTTTCGATCAGCCAGCGCCGTGAGCGGATCGCTGATGTCCTGGCTGTTGGCCTGCAACGCGTGCTCGATCAAAGAGCCCGAATCTCTGCCAACTCTGGCGACTCCAGCCTTGAGGTTTCCTCGGACTTGAGGCTCTCTGTGTCTCAACCCGAAGTTGGGGAACCAGACGACGCCAGCGAAACATGATCGGCGTCGATTGGCACGAGTGAATACGCAGAGATACCACAAATCAAGGGAGATGCTTATGGACTCGGTAACAGCAGCCGAGATTGCCAAGCTGGACACGATGACCGTTTCCAAACTGGTCGAGAGATTCGAATCGCTCGTCGGCGAGAAATGCCGGAGCAGAAACAAGCGTTACC
>CAIOHR010000015.1 GCA_903858115.1 uncultured Pirellula sp.
GTGCAACTGCCCAGCCACTTGGTGGATTTGCAGCTTCGTCGAAAAGTCCCTGCGGGCTCATTCGGAATACAAAGTCGGCAGCGGTGAGAGTCGCAGAAGCCAAGCCCACGACATCAAACACCAAGCCGTTGATACCACGCGAGTTGTTAACAACGTTGTTGAAACTCAACAATTGTGCGGTAGTGCCCGATTTTGCGAGTTCCTTTACCGTGTCCAATGCGGTGTCGACACTTGTGTCAAAGAACGAACCCTTGTAGTAAACCTTACTGTTTACAACAGACACAGTCGCAGTCGCCGTGAAGGTGACACGCGTTACCGCTCCTTTGTCATCGGTTGCTGTGATAGTAACCAACTGATTCGCGAGAGCTTGGCTCGGCGTGAAGGACCAATTCCATGTTCCGTCTGCGTTTCTGACAATGACTCCAAGAGATGCGGTCAAGGTAACCACGTCCCCAGCGTTCGGATCAGCCCATGTGCCATTGTTCGTCAGGAGAGAGAAAACGTTTCCTGATACCGTGGCAAGGGCTCTGGTAAGCGTCGGAGAATCGTTATCGGTAATGATACCTGGTGAACCTCGATCAACCGCACTAAACACGGAACCCGTCGCGTTGACTGCGCCATTGATTCCAACCTGAGCGGCAAGCCAATTCGTCCCAACATTGTTGTCTGCTGCAACGTTGACCAAGTAGATACTTGCTCCCTCAGCCGAAGCAGGCCAAACCGTACCATCCCGTCCAAAATCGACAAGATCTACGTTATTGTTCGCGGCATCTTGTATTGTGAGGATCACACCACCAACTGCAGGACTGTTAAACAATCCTCCTCGCTGCCTATTCGTCCCGTCATCCTTCAGCGACCAATCGACCCCAAAAACCTTGGCTGCGGCTCGAATACTCCAATCGGTCCTCATCAGCGAATCAGTATTCAAACCGAAATAGCGGTTGTAGATAACGCCTACCTCGCCAGGTAGAAGAATGGATCCCGAGGCGATTCTTCCCCAGTCTTGAACTTCTCTGTCGTCGAGTCGCCAACCGCTCAGGTCAACGCTTGTCGATCCTTGATTAACGACCTCTACCCATTCGTTCCTTTGTTCTTGCGTAGATCCTCCGTTGGGGTTGTACATGATCTCGGTGATCACGACGTTACCTACTTCATTGTCCGAAACTACTCCCGAGTCTTTACCAGCGACAAATCCAGTCGCTGTTGCCGAAATAGTTAGCGGTTGAGAACCATCGAAAGCCGTATCGTCGATGAGTGTAATCACGAAGGAGACAGACGCAGAGCCGCTAGGTATGGTGACGGTTGCTGGCACCGTACCAACTCCCGGGTTACTGCTTACAAGGGTGACGAGAACATCGCCTACAGTATCAATGTTGCGACTCACTGTTGCAGAGACAGTCCCAGCATTCTCAGCCGCCGTCGTAGGTATATCAACAGTCAATGTCCTCGCAGCAGCGGTGGTGATCACATACGTGGTCGGACTGGTCAACGCAGGTGCAGGAAAGTTATCCGTTGTACCCTTGACGACGATGTTATCTACCGCCCACCACCAATCGTTTGTACCAGTCAATCCCCATCGGAATTTCATTAAGCCGGCATCAGGATTTGGAACGGTGATGGAGCGACGCTCATTGACGTTCGCCGCCGTGGCCGCACCATTTGTGTTGTTCACATCAAGAACTAGTAGATCGCTCCAAGTTTGACCATCGTTATAGCTCACTTGGACGGTCCCAATCTGATTGTTAGGATTGGGTGTCGTTCCTTCTGGACGGAAGCTGGAATCAAACTCCAACACAACACTGTTGGGTTGGACCGAGTCCAAATCGATAGGGTTCGATGAGAATAAACTATTGAAATTGTTGGTTGGTCGAGCGTAATCTTCCCATTCGTCCGTGTCGCCAACTGCAATCGTTCCTTGTCCCCGGGTGAAATTGCTACGGGATTGGCCACCCTGCGTCTGCCAAAAACTCTTGTCGGCAAATGTCCAACCAGCCCATTCAGGTGTACCGCCTAAAGGCATGGACGAGTTGTTGACGTTCCAATCTTTCGGTGGTGTTGCAGTGAAGTCTCGTCCGTTGGGTGTGACACCGACGGTTTCGTTGACTGCCGGCCCCAAAGGAATCAACTCGAAATTTTGCGTGAGCAGAGTCGCGCCCGTCGTTGCCTGTGCAAGGCTCGTCAATACAACGCCGGGATCCAGCCGACCAATGTAAACTGTCTCGCCCTGCAAGTTCTCGGGAAAATCGATAGTCATCGTTGCACCCGAGATCGTCACTGCAGTCGATTTAACGTCGATGCTGGCACCCACCTTGCCGTCCGACTGTCGCAATAAGTGGATGAAGCCATTCCCTTTGCGAATGTTCTGACTAAAGACTACCGAGAGATTCGAATCCACGGGTACGTTCGTTGCACCTGGAACTGGCGAAAAACTAACGATTCCAAAATCATCATCCGTGACCTCGATCTGGATCGAAGCCGCCGTAAAGTCGGTTGCAGTCGCGCTTATGGTGACAATCTGTGGCAAGTCCAGAATCGTATCATTCACCGCTGTTATCGCAAAGGTCGCTGAGAAGGAACCATCTGGAATGGTAACCGTAGCAGGGACAGTCAACTCGGTTGTATCGTTGCTGGCCAACGTGACGACCAAATCCCCTTGATTGGTCTGCGAACGTGTTACAGTCCCAATCGCAGTGCCGCCATTTTCGCTGATGGAGCTATTGTTCACCGACAAACTCAAAACAGGTGTATCTCCTGTTCGGAAGTTCCAGGTCGTTGGATCTTCGATGCCGGCAAAAGCCTCGCCATTTCTTGTCCCACGCACTACAAGATTATCAATAGCCCACCAAGTGTTGGAGCTATCACCTGCCTGTAGACTGAATCGGAATCGCAATTGTCCCGAATCTGCAAGACCCGAAGCTGGGAACGTCCCTTGAACGGTAGAGGCTCCAACAAAAGAGCCCACCGCATTTGCAACGGATAGACTGATTCTCTCGTTGCGACCATCATTCGGATTGCTCGCATCACCGAAGAACAGCAATGGGGACCAGGATGTTCCATTGCTAGTCGAAAATTCTACTTGGCCAAACGGGAAAGCACTTCCCTTTCGGAAACTAGAATCGAACTCCAGAGACAATGTGCCATTAACAACGGTGGCCAAATCGATTGGAGCTGTAATCAAGAAACTGTTGAACTGCCCAGCGTTGTGAGGGCGGTCATCCCATTCTTCCGAATCGGCAACAGCGACGGTTCCGGTGCCACGCGTGAAAAAATTTCCTGATTTATCATCCGAGGCCGCAATCCACGAATTCTTGTCCATAAAGGACCAACCATTGAACTCGGAAGTACTACCACCAGGCATTTGTGAATTGTCGACCTGGTAGAGCAATGGAGGGGTCCTGGTAAAGTCTGTGCCATCTACCGGTGTCTCAACAGTGAATGGACCTAGCGGCAGCAAATCGAATGTTTCACTCAACAACACCGTTCCTGGTACGACGGTAGTCGAAGCGAGAATCGCTCCATCGTCGAACAGAACGTGATAGTTCGTCAGCCTCTTCAAATCTGCCGTGGGGTTGATCGTGACCCTTGCTCCAGAAATGGTCACGTTCGCGGAGTTGATATCAATCGTTTCGCCGAGAACTCCGGTGCTTGTTTCAACAACATGCACACGACCATTACCTTTTCTCAGGCTATCGCTGGTATTGAATTCAACAACGAGATTCGTTTTGAAGAAGGCTTCGGTCGAGTTGTCTGCAGGGACCAGCGAGACAACGTCAGGACCTTCATCGTCAGTGACTTTGATCGTTCGCACGCCATCGATGTATCCAGCTGTCGTCGCGGAAATGGTGACCGTTTGCGTACGGTCGAAAAGCGTATCATTGACAGCAGTAATCGGGAAAGTGATCGTTCGCTGTCCGTCAGGAATTACCACGGATGCAGGAACAGTCGCTTCCGTTGTGTCGCTACTGGTAAGAGTCGCAGTGACTGCACCCGTCAGATTGCTTGACGTTCGCGTTACGGTCCCCACAGCGGTCCCACCGTTTTCACTCATGAACGCTTTGTCGATGGTTACCGCAAACCCTAGCGGAACAGGGGTTGAGAACTCCCAGAAAAGAGGATCCGATACACCAGCATAAGGAACCCCTACGACATTGCCTGTGATCCTCAAATTGTCAATCGCCCACCAAAAATCGTTACCACCTTCGGTATAGAAACTAAAAATCGCTGTACCGCTCGTCGGATTGTTGACTCCTCCTATGGCTGTTCCACCCCCTGTGGTTCCGCCTGTTACAAGTCGTTCGTTTAGATTTCCCTTGGCAAACGGGGCATCGTTGTCGGTATTTGTTGGGTTAAGCTCTAGCAGCTGAGTGAAAGTCGTACCTCCGTCAAAGCTGACTCCCAACCGACCAATCTGACTGTTTTCAGGACGGAAACTGGAATCGAATTCCAGCTTGACCGAGTTTGCTGCCACGCCAGTCAAGTCCACCGCTTTCGTTTTCAATGTGCTCTGGAACGGTCTCACGGCACCCGGCCCATCGTCGTACTCGTCTGTCTCTGCGACAGCGATGCTGCCGGTACCCCGGGCAAATTGATTTCTGTCCTGTCCATCGCTATTTACCCAGAACTCTTTGCGGGCGACAGTCCAACCACGCCATTCAGCAGCTCCGACCCCCGCCATCGCTGCATTGTTTAATTCGGAAACAAATCCCAACGGGGGAGTGGGCGTCCAGTCTCTACCATTACCTACCGTCTCCCAGACCTGAGGCTGAAGAGGCTGGTAGTCAAAGTTCTGTGTCAACAAAGTGGCTGCTGTCGTCGGTATCGACGAACTATCGACGAAGGCTCCGTTGTCGATGAGCACATAGTACGAATTGTCAAGCTGTAAATCGACAGGTAAATCGACAGTCACTCGCGAACCGCTAATCGATACGCTCGGCGAACGGACATCAACGGCAATACCCAATGTGTTTGAGGCTTTTTGCAAGACATAGATGTTTCCTTGCCCCTTCACTGCGTTCTCATTGAAGTTGATGACAAGATCCGAATTCACGGGGACTTCCGTGGCGCCATCTAGCGGGCTAACACTGACGATGTTGAGAGCCATAAGCTCACGAGATTCCAATTGCTCAAACAACCTTCGGCGAGCACGAGAACGAAGTAATTTTCTCCTACCCGAGCCTTTGAGTAATTTTTCCAACTTTCCAGCCAACGAACTGAGTGATGGACTTTTCCGCATTGACATCGAGTTTCTCCGCTGATGATATAATCAAATGATGAAGGACACTAAACTAACCGCCTGCATGAAGTGGCAATCAAACGACACCGGCCGCCTCGCCCCACTAATCTGCACAATCGTTACGAGCGGTATCGTTGCGTACGCAAGTTAAGTAGCAGCATAGAAAATGTTCATTTCCGCTTAAGGAATGATGAATATTTAGTGAAGGCCGAGATAAATCAGGCTTCCAACGCTTCCAGCTACGCCGTTTTCAAAACAAGCTGCTCTCACGAAGAACTCGAGCGTAGAAATACCTTTGCGTTGAAAGCAATGACAACACGATCTTCCTGACCTGAATACGGAAGACCGCTATGGAGCAAAAAAGACGGAAACAAAAGTAGCAAGCCATTCTCGATGGGAGCGTCGATTGAACTGCTCAAGTATTTGTTTCCAAAGTCACGATAGCCGCCGCCGCAAATGGCAGGATTGTAAAAGCGGCTTCCTCCATTCGGAGCCCCTTTGGAGGACCGTTGACCGGAGCCTCCCAATCGAAGGTAAAAGATCCCGCACCAGCTGCAACCATGATGCCAGTGCGCATCGTGAAAACCGTTCTGATTGGTGATGTGATACCAACTATCTGGAAAATCGATCTCGATCTGTTGGGGTAATCCCTCTTGATTGGCAATGCAGACTGCACTTGCCAGTGTTCCGCGAATAAAACCGACTAACTGCTGAAGTGGCTCATGGTCTCGCTTGAAGAGATCAAAGTCACCTTCATAAATTCCGAATGGAGCCTTGGATCCTTCCGCGACGCCGCTTGCGAGCGTTGAGCCCTGACTCGCTTGTAACTCGTAGAGGTAGTCAAGGATAGGCTGCTGATGTTCACCAAATCGGTCCCAGATTCGAAGAAAAAACATCGATGGCCAGACTTGCACACCACGAAGTTCGAATGGGTTGCCGTTAGACATAGGTGAATTCTATGCCTTTCATGTTTCTAGGACCTCTTCATCGCAGGATTTTTACATGGTACGAAATCGATTTGAAGTTAAAGTTTCCGTCCTGTTAAGAAAACGAGAACATTATGTTATGTTATTGCTGTTCCTTCTTTCGAGACTGGCAACAACTCACGGATCGTTCGACAATCTCCGGGCCTGGTCTGATAAGCAATTGGGCAATTGCATCCACCTCAACCGCTGCGAGAGCGTGGAATACCCCTAACTCACCACGACATGGAGTTCCTAGTGACTTCGTCCCCGCCAACCCGCCAGATCGCTCCGGTCTTCGCAACATTGATCGGCAAATTTCAATACCCATCGACAGAGCACATCAACGCCGAGCTCAAGCAATTGATCTTGGAACGAGAGCGAATCACACCGAGCGATGACTTTGCGAATTTGGGAGGTTGGCATTCGCCATCAGATTTTCTGGAGTGGCCGGGAAATGCCGTTGCGACGCTTCGTAGTTGGATCTCCGACAATCTTGGCCAGATGACGGCTGCAACTTACCAACTCCCTGAAGTGCAAGGGCGTCCGATGCCCGGGCGAGGAGGATTCATGGTGCATGCATGGGCGAACGTAAGCCGCCGCGGCAACTATCATCGAATGCACAATCATCCCTCTAGTGCTTGGTCCGGCTGCTATTACGTGACATCCAGCAGTAACGCAAATTCACTCGCAGGTGTCTTGGAGCTCTACGACCCTCGACCGTTTACGGAGATGATTTTTACTCCAGGCACTCCATACGGTCAACGAATATTGGTTCGTCCTGTTCCAGGATTGATGGTCTTGTTTCCGAGCTGGCTTTATCATTTTGTTCACCCTTGCGATTCCGATGAGCCGAGAATCTCCATCGCATTCAATGCAAACTGGAAATCCCAATGACCAGTCCGATGGAAGCGAAGCTAAAGCAGGAGATTCAGTCATCACCATGCTTGTTTCCGTTTGATCTGTCTCCTGACGGACAGCTTGTTCACGTTGTCCGCCTTTCAGAAGAAGATTACCGTCGCGCAAGCTTCATGGATCAGAGGATGCTGGCGGAGGCTGCTAAGGGGGGACAATCGTATAACTCAGGTAATGTCTCTTGGAGCCTTCTTTCACCGTGGGCGCGTGAACTCCCTATTCGCTGCGATTTCATCTTCCATGTTTCGCATGCGGGATCGACGATGCTTTCGCGTATTCTGGGTGAGCACCCAAATTGCCTTGCACTGCGTGAGCCATGGATTTTGAGATCCCTTATCGATCCGTCCGCAGACATGTACATCCAAGACTTTTTGGCACTTTGGTCTCGAACCTTTCGACCGACCCAACGGGCCATGATCAAGGCGACGAGCTTTGTTAGCCAGATTGGGACAAAGCTCATGCGGATGACGAACGACTCCAAAGCAATTTTGATGTTCATTTCTGCCGAAACCTTCTTGGCATCCGTCCTAGATGGATCCATGAGCGACATCGATTCTTCAGTGAAGAGTCGTTTGGATCGCCTTCACAATGATTCAACCAAGCGTCATGTTTCGCTAGATCAACTAAGCCCAGGAGAGCGGGCTGCGATGAGTTGGTATGTGGAGATGGAGTCACTCAAGACTGTTCACCGAGAATACCCAGATCGAACTCATTTCCTTGATTTCGATCTATTTCTGCTAGAACCTGAGAATCATCTCCGAAATGTCCTGCAATTTTTGGGATTGAACGGTTATGAATCCTCGATGTTGTCGAGCCCACTAACAAAACGTTATGCAAAGAGAATCGAGGTCCCGTACGATTCGGAATTTCGCTCCAAGTTGCTGGAGCGATCCAAAACGATTCATTCTGAAGAAATTTACAGGGGATTGCGGTGGATTCAGGCTATCGATTGACAATCGATAGCGTGCAAACTCGCTCGGAATCACTGTGTTGTCAAAATCTCTCCGGAGAATCCAGAGAGACATGTTGATGACTTCCGAGTTCCTTAGTCCTCGCCTCGCGCGACCTCGCCACCATTGCGTGATCCGTACGCACTGTAAGTCGCCTGATCGATTTGCTGCGACAAGAACCGAACGGATCCATCGGCGAAACCGAAATTCGCTCCTCCCGTATGTTTGCTACCGAAGCTAATTTCATACGCAGCAAACGCGGCAGATCCAGGAGCGACCGAAAGTAAATTCATCCGAACACCAGTCGACCCGAGATGCTCAGACATATCTCCCTGATTGTTGGTGTCGACGTCGTCCCCTCCGAATGCCCAGTGGTCTTTTCGGCCCATATTCGGCTCATTTCTCTCGCGAATCACTCCCATTTCAGGAACGGCTCGGATGTCCGGCTCCGCTTCTCCGATCGCAATGGTATTGGAGGTTCCGTCGGTAATTGTGCCCAGAGTGGTACCCAAGATGCCATAGCCTCTTCCATTGAACCGAATGCGCTGATGAGCCATTTTGTTCACAAACACACCATCCAAGTCATGGATAACTTCGGTGGGAGCCGAACCACCCCACGGGGCTGCTGCAACTTGCCGCCTACGATCAAGCTGGATTACCCCTGAAACGCAACCTAAGTAATTGGTCGGCGATCTACGCTGCACAATCCAGTTGTCGCCAGAAATGTCAGCAGCGGATTCAGGAAATGCTGAGGAAGGACATCGGAAAGCTGGGAATCGTTGCTCGCACACATAAATGTTTTTGAACCAACGATTGTACGCCAGATTCGTCAATGCTGCCTGCCCAGTGATTCCAGGAATCGGAAACGCCCATTGGTAGTTCCCCTCGCCATCTTCTTGAAACGTCATCAAGTCGTACATGTTCTTTTGCTCGATGTACGGCAGAATAAGGGAATGCCATGAGGTGCCTACTTCAAACTCGGCAGCCATCGGCAGCCCCTTCATGGAGCTTTCGAAGTTCATAACCGATAGCACCAATTGCTTTGTGTTATTCTGGCAGCTCATTCGTCGAGCGGCTTCTCGCGCGGCCTGCACGGCAGGGAGCAGCAATCCAACTAGAATTCCTATGATGGCAATGACCACCAATAACTCAACGAGCGTAAAGCCCTGTTGAACATCTTTCTTTCGCATGATTTCTTCCTCTACTGTTTGCAACAAGTTCGCTAATGTAACTAAAAATCACTTGGTTTTAATGTCGAAGTTGAAGACGTTGGCAACGCCCTTTTCCACTTTCACAGACTCTTTGGTAGTACTTGGGGCTTCGTACAAATCAGGAAACAAATTCAATACGCCTCCTTGAACTTCACTAGGTTTAGTCTCTGGCGGCAACGGCTTTCCATTCGACGTAACCCAAGCAACAAAGGTCACTTTGTACTTGCCAGCCCAAATACCTTCTTCTCCCTGTGGATGCTGAATTTTAAAATTGCCATCTTGATCGGTTAGACCAAAACCAAACCCATGCCGATCGAGATTAATGATTTCTCCCTCCCTTAGATCTGGAAAGAATCCAACCTTGCAGTTTGCAACCGGCTTGCCATCTCTCTTGACAGTCCCTTGCACGGTCTGCATGGGAGGCTTGCCACATCCAATGCTCAAGAAAAAAAACGGCAGAAGTAACAGACATCGACGCATACCAAGCATAAGTTGCTCCAGACAAACATTTCGAGACCAACGCATTGGTCGCGCTAGCACCCATAACCGAGAGTGAACAAGGTTATCAGCATGATGGGGAAGAGCCAACGCAAGTCGCATGAAGAAATGATTATCATTCCGTGAAGTTGATACGACGATCAGTTACGAAAATGTGGCGTCTGTTTATTGCTCTGCTCCGCAGATTGGGCGAAGCATTGTTCATATCGACTGAAGAAGACGAGGGAGCGAGTTCGAATTCACAATAAATTAACACAAACCGTACGAGTACCTTCATCAAGCGATGAACACTGTGGAAAAATTCGTTCGGCCCCGCAAGTTGATCTTGTTGACTGCACGTAATGCACCTCTTTGTTTCTGCTGAAAGAATTGTTTCGGTACATTACCATCTCCGATTCCAACGCTCCTTGGATTTCTCTAACTGACTTTCTTTGTTCAACATGACACACGACGAGATCAAGAATGCTTGTTAAACATTTGCTTGCTGCATCAATCTTTGCGTTTTGTAGTACTTGGCTCTCCTGTGCTGCACACGAAGGGCCCGACCCGCGGGCGGCGTGGATGTTTGATAAGGCTTACCTTGTTGATCAATCGTTGAAATCGCAGTCGGGGCCTAACCTGAGTGTGATGGGCTCGCCGATCCCCGAGAAAGTTGGACAACTTCATTGCATGCGTCTCGATGGCAACGAGAATTACTTTGTCGCGCAGGATCCTTGGGAAAAAGTTCAACGTGTATTGCCGTCAACGGCGATCACGATCTCGAGTTGGGTAAGCCTCGATTCCATGCTTGAGAACGGTGGAATCATCTCCGCCTTTCAGGATAACGGTAATGCGGAGAAAGGATGGGTGCTGGGGTACAACCAAAAAGCCTTTTCGTTCGGGCTAGCTACCGAAGGCGCAGACGACGGAGATGGCAAGATGACCTACCTCGCTGGCAAGACGGCCATCGAGCCTGGCAAGTGGTACCACGTTTGCGCCGTATACGATGGCTCTACGATGCAGCTTTGGGTCAATGGACAAATCGATGGCGAATCATCCGAACAGAAGGGAAACATTCTCTATCCCAAAGAGGCAAAGCTCGCGATTGGTGCTTATCTAGATTCCAACGAGTTGTTTCCTTTAGATGGGCGCATCGGCCAGGTAATAGTCTACGACTTGGCTGCCAAGCCCGCTTGGATCTCGCATGATTTCGAGCATCAAAAGCACTGGGTTTCTCTGCCTGCCAAACTTGATCCTTCCAAAGAGTTTCAGTTTCTGGTCAAGCCGTACCTTCAGTTCGCGACACGCGATAGTATCCGCGTGATGTGCGAAGTGAATCGTCCAGCAAAAGTATCTGTCAAGTATGGTGAAACGAGCAAATTCACAAACACAGTCGTTGCATCCAGCGATGATCGTTTGTTGCATACCGCGACGCTCCCAAACCTATTGCCTGAGACTGGTTACTACTATCAAGTCATCGTTGACGAAGAAGGCCGTGAAGAGAGTATTCGAGGTGAAGTCAGTTCCTTTCAAACGGCCTCGTTGCCGAGTACGCCTTTTGCTTTCGCTGTCATGGGAGATACGCAGGGGAACCCAGCCGTCAATGGAAAGCTTGCGCAATATGCTTGGGCGCTGCGACCAAATTTTCTTGTCATCCCTGGAGATCTCGTCGATGATGGTCCCATCAAAAACCAATGGGTCAACGAATTCTTTGCGAGCATGAATCCATTGACGTCTCGTGTTCCGTTCTATCCTGTGCTGGGC
This sequence comes from uncultured Pirellula sp., assembly GCA_903858115.1. Taxonomy (GTDB): domain Bacteria; phylum Planctomycetota; class Planctomycetia; order Pirellulales; family Pirellulaceae; genus JBKCUI01. The sequence continues at coordinate 11,513 of CAIOHR010000015.1, forward strand.
AATCATGAACGGAACGCAGACTATTATTATCGCTACATGGATTTACCAGCACCCGAGTACTATTATTCGTTCCAGTACGGCAATGCGATGTTCTTTATGCTCGACTCCAACAAGAAGGTCGATGAGCAAAGCGAACAATACCTTTGGTTGGAGAAACAGCTTCAGGTTCTCGAAGAACGAGAGAAAGCTGGCACTTCGGACGTTGTTTGGAAATTCGTTAGCTACCACCATCCTTCCTATTCGTCGGATGAAGACGACTACGGCAATCTATGGAAAGGGAAGAGCACATGGGGCGATTTGCGTATTCGACCCCTGACGAAACTGTTTGATCGCTACGCGATGGATGTCGTTTGGAACGGGCATATTCATTCCTACGAGCGAACATGGCCGATTGTGGCTGGGCAAGTTGCCGAGGATTCGGGTACCGTCTATATGATTACTGGTGGTGGCGGCGGTGGCCTTGAGCAAGCGGGTCCGATTCGACCTCCTTTTCAAAACAACGTTCGACGCGGCCATCACTTTGTGTTTGTTGCTGTGAATGGTAGGACTCTAGAGCTCAAGAGCTTTGACCTCGAAGGAAAGCTCTTTGACACCGTCACTCTGAAGAAGGCTCCTAAGCCACGCTAGTCTTCTTACGATCGATCACACCATAGTTTTTAGCACCATGAAGATAATTACTCTGCTTTTGCTTTTCGTCGCGTTCTCCGCCAATGCGAATGCTCAATCGTCAAAATATCGAGCGCCAGCAGGGAATGACTTTGCGAAAGTGAACCCTGCTGGAGTCACCGTCCTTCCGAACGGTCGTTATCTTACACCGATTGGTGAAAGACTTTACACAGGTGATGATCTTTGGAATGTGGTTCCGAGTCCTGATGGGAAATGGATTGTTGGCTTTTGCGATCCAGGCATGATCATCTATTCGAGCAAAGACTCGACTACCAAGAGCAATTCGTATCGTATTCCCTGGCGGAACGCAGCTTTCTGTGGTCTCTTCACCAAAGATAGTTCCAAACTGATTGCCTCCAGCGGCGATGCTGGACATGGAATTCAAATATTTGAGACAAGTCGATGGAGCGAACCTGCGACCAAACGCTTACAGGAACTGGACTTGAAGCCATCTGTAACGATACGCGCAGATCCAGAAGCGTACATCAATGATATCGCCATGTCGCGGGATGAGCGGTTCGTTTTCGGAGCGGATGTTGCGCGACAACGAATAGTCGTATTTGACATTGCTGCAGGCAAGGTTGTAGCCGATATCCCGGCTGGACGTGAACCCTTTTCCCTTGCCCTTTCCGAAGATGGCGAACGTTTGTTTGTTGCCAACATCGGAGTATTTGATTATTCGCTGGTACCTACTGGTGATGGCGACCCGCGCGGCTTGACCAAGCCAGCGTTCGGCTTTCCATCCAAGGAGTCGGAAGAAGGCGTGGTCCGTGAAGGACGGAAGGTTCCTGGCTTGGGAGACCCGTTGGTTCCCGATGCCAATTCTGTCTGGATGATCAATGTATCCAATCCTGCAAAGCCGGAAGTTACCGCGAAAGTAAAGACCGGCATTCTCATTCATGCGCCCGCAGATAGCGGCAAAGCGGTGGGTGGTAGTTCGCCAAACGCGTTGCTCGTCTACAAGGATACGCTATATGTCACCAATGCCAATAACGATACCGTTCAGTATCTCGATGCGAGGACATTGGAGATTCGCAAGACGGTGAAGTTGGCTCCTGAACCCACTCTGTCCACTTTGCGAGGCGTGATCCCCTCTGGCATGACGATCACTACAGACGGCACGAAACTTTATGTTTGCGCTTCGGGATTAAATGCCATCGCAGTCGTCAATACTGCTTCAGGTACGGTCGAAAACTGGATTCCTACGGGTTGGTTCCCAACGGCTTGCAAACTCTCAGCGGATCAGCGCACGCTTTACGTCGCAACGCAAAAAGGGCTTGGTTTGGGACCACGAGGGGCGAAACATAAACGCACAGAGAGCGATGAACGTTTTGGTTTGCAGGATATGCCAGGCATGATCTGCAAAGTGGATTTGACTTCGTTGAAGCCCGGACTGCAGGATGTTCTCCGTAACAATGGCATGGTCCCCTCGAAGGAACCTGCTCCTTCGCTCCCACCAGATATCGAGCATGTTGTATTCATCACCAAAGAGAATCACACGTTTGATGGCATCTTCGGTGGATTGAAAGGGGCAACCAGCGAACCCGATTATGCCGAGTTTGGCATGAATGGCTGGATCAAGGAGAAGGGCAAAGACGAACGCCTGCCCATCATGCCGAATCACGTCCGACTTGCAGAACAGTTTTGCATCTCGGATAATTTCTATATGGAGCCTCAGGCATCTGGCGACGGTCATCGATGGTTGGTCGGTGTCTATCCGAGTTTTTGGACCACTCGAGTGTTCTACTCTGGATGGGGATTCGGCAAGAGTGAAACAGCAAAGGGGCGTGTCGTTTCGATGACTTCGAATGGATCTCCTATCCCAGAAGACTATCTCGAGAACGGTTCCATGTGGGAGCATCTTTCCCGTGGCGGGATCTCATTTCGCAATTATGGCGAAGGGTTCGAATTCCCTGACAACGACGAAGGGCCAATGACGAACCGTTCAGGTGCTTACACGCAAGTCAACTTCCCGATGCCCAAGGTATTGTTTGATAATACCGATTTCAACTATCCGGCGTACAACAATTACATTCCCGACATCGCGAGAGTGGATTGGTTTGCAGAGGATTTGGAAAAGTACCGATCGACGCATGAGAACAAAATCCCTCAGTTCATCAACGTCACGTTGTGTAACGATCACGGCGCTGCACCGGTTGCCAAGAACGGCTTCCCGTTCGTAGCGAGCTATATGGCAGACAACGATTTGGCGTTGGGCAAAATCGTGGCATACCTGTCATCGCAGCCAGAGTGGAAGAAGATGGCGATCTTTGTCACGCAGGACGATTCGGGTGCGGATAGCGATTCTATCGATCGGCATCGATCTTATGTGCTATGCATTAGCCCCTGGGCGAAACGAGCGAACGTTTCCCATGAGCACACTTCGATCATAAGCATCATCAAGACCATCTACCGATTGTTTGATTTAGGCCCTAACAACTTGTTTGATGCGACTGCCACCGATTTGTCAGACATGTTCACCAACACACCAGACTTCACGCCCTACAAGTACGTACCAGTGGATCCTCGCGTGTTCAAGCCTGAGGATACGTTCGATCCGACGGATCCCAAGTTCGAACGCCGGCGGAAAGAAGGTCCTGTCGTTAAGATGGACGATCCAGACTTTGTGGAGTCGTTGCGCAACCGGTAGCCTGGACGATGGCTATCAGGCCAATGCATGACGATCAGGCCGATTTTCGTAGCAATGTCGGGTTGAAAGACGTAAGCAGGCTGCGCCTGGAGTGTTGAGTTGCCACGGAGTAGAATGGGCTCACGGGTTGTGCTGAGCTTTCCCTACCCACCCTGTTGGAGTCCCAAGTGAGCATTGTAGAGCGTATACGAACAGAACCAGAAACTCGGATGGTTTTGGAAAACGTCGCCTGGGAGACCTACGTCGCTCTCGCTGATCAACGCTCCGGAAGTGTTCCTCGCATGACGTATGATAACGGAGTCTTGGAAATGATGTCACCAAAGCGAGAACACGAGAACATCGGTTGCCTCATCGGTCGCATTGTTGAGACGTACTCGGAGCTCATGGACATTGAGATCATCAGCGTCGCATCGGTAACCGTCAAGCGATCCGACTTGAGCAAAGCCTTTGAAGCGGACGAATCCTACTATGTAACACACGCAGCCCAGTTATTGGGCAAGAATGAAATGAATTTTGAAGTCGATCCACCACCTGACTTAGTGATCGAAGTCGAGTTGACTTCCTCGGCGATCAAGAAAATGCAATTGTTTGCGGCCATGCATGTTTTGGAGGTCTGGAGGCACGACGGTGAGTCACTCCAAATGTATCGATGGCTGGATGGGGCCTATCAAGGAATCGAATCAAGTCTGCAACTGCCTGGATTAACTGCGCAGCGAATCAACGAAACATTAGCGCAGCGCGATAAAATTGGCGAAACGAAACTCATCCAAGGCTTCCGAAAGAGCATCGAGTAGGCTTTGAATTTTCAGCAATCGCTAGGGCTCGAACTTTACTCCTATTGTTTGCGCGCGCAAACGCGGATCATGCGATTGAACTGTTAGAGGTCGGCCTTCGATCGCTTCCATGCATCTGGCCATCGTTTCGTCTTCTAGTCGCCGCATCGCTTCCTGCGTGTAAAACGTGAGGTGTGGCCATACGAGAACGTTGTCCATTGCGTAAAGAGCAGACAACGGATGACCATCCTTAGCCAGTGGCTCTTGTCCGTAAACATCGAGTGCCGCGCCGGCGATTTGCTTCGTTTGCAACGCATGGAGCAAAGCGGTTTCGTTGACAATCTCCCCGCGTGAGACATTGATGAGATAGGCTCCGGGCTTCATGCGAGAAAACTCGGCTTCTCCGATCAGCCCGCGCGTGTCCTTATTGAGTACACAATGAATAGATACGAAATCGCACTCTGCGAGCATGTCTTCAAGATGTTCAAATCTTTCCGCAGGAAATCCATTGGAATGTGGATCGTATCCGAGAACTCGCATTCGAAACGCGCTTGCCATTCGAGCCATATTGCTGCCGATTCGTCCAACACCTACGAGGCCCAGCGTCTTTCCGGCTAGATCGTTGGCTAAATACCGCGACTCCGGCCAAGCCCATCCATCGTGTTGCATGGCATTCTGAATCGGCTTGAATCGTTTAGCCAGGCCCAGCATCAAGGAGAATGCACCTTCGGCTACCGTTTCCTCCGCGTAATACGGGATGTTTACCACGGGAATACCTCGCTCGCAAGCCGCGACGATATCGATTGCATCGATCCCTACGCCATACTTGATGATTGCCTTCAGGCGTTGCGCTTTCTCGATCACCTTGCGGCTAACTTTCGTATAGCACATGAGCAACAAATCGGCGTCGATTAGCTCCCGTTCGAGTTCAGACTCCGCTACCCCGTCAGGCAATTTGACGAGTGTCGCTCCTAAGTCACGGAGTCGTGCGTCGACGGAATTCATTTCCAGTTCGCGATCGGTGCGTACGATTTTCAATCTATTCTCCTCTGGTGCGTTCTGATTGGCTCCAACAGAACGAATTAGACTTCAAGTTCATCCAAAGTCCAATACGTTTGCAGGAGACGAAACGACGATCCCTTCTTCACCTACCCAACCGTATGTGGCGTAGGAAGATGTATAATGGCGTGCGCCTCTCCGCAAGGATTGAGCCTTCCAGTGACACTTCAGGCAAAAGCATAGAGTTATTTCAGATTACCGCGTGTGACAAGAACTAATCATGAATGAAGTGCTGACGGCAAAGGATATGAACGAAATGAAGATAGATCTGTGCGAGAGATTGTGACATGCTGGAGCGTAGGTCGTGGGTCAGACAGACATTGGGCATCACTGTTTGACATTAAGCTACCATCCGCCAAGCCTCATTTCAGACTGTCGGATCGAAAACTCAGTTCGAAGAACACGTGGGGATATCAGCTTTTACGCCAACGGCGTTGCATTCCACAGCCCAGGGTCGCTCGCGATACGCGGCGCACCCTGGGACGTAACAAATCGTGAGTCCCAAACCCCAACGGGGTTTTACAATTCCGCCAACTCTGAAAGAGGCAATCGGGTACAAGCTGAGACTCGATGATCGACCGCCAACGAACCGTGGACGAAACGCCCCGCGCCGGCATTATGATGTTCTCTCAACCGAGCTACATCCAAGAATGCTATAGTAACGGTTTCTAGTTCGGTTACTTGCCATTTGCGGGGGAAATGATGTCGAGACTTTTTTTCGCTACGCTAGCTCTTGTCATCTTCGGGTTTTTCGCAATGATCGCTACCACAGACTTAATGGCGGACGATGCCGTCTTTTCTTTGAACAAACGACGTGTGCGCGTCGATGCAAACGAGAACCTAGTCCGCGACTTTGAAGCGGCAACGTGGCAACCCGAGCAGACGGCTGTCATCGTTTGCGACGTTTGGGACTATCATCACTCGATCAATGCAGTACGAAGACTGGAAGAAATACTACCTCGTTTGAATGCGTTGCTCGTCGAAGCACGAAAACGAGGAGCTATCATCATTCATGCACCAAGCGATTGTATGCCGCATTACGAGGGGCATCCCGCGAGGATTCGAGCGACCAGTGTCGCCAAGACTTCGCTACCGAGCGACATTGCCGCATGGTGTTCCAAAATACCTACAGAAGAATCTGCCATCTATCCAGTCGATCAATCGGACGGAGGTGAAGATGATGATCCAGTAGAACATCAGCGATGGGCAGAAGAGCTAAAGGCGCTAGGACGAAATCCTGGCATGCCTTGGAAAGCTCAATCGCCCGGTATCGGCATCGACGCGAACAAGGACTATATCAGCGACCGAGGTGACGAAGTTTGGAACATAATCGTCCATCGAAAGATCAAGCACGTACTGATGACAGGTGTACATACAAACATGTGTGTTCTGGGCAGACCGTTTGGATTGCGGCAACTGGTGAAGCAGAAGATGGATGTTGTATTGGTCCGCGACTTGACCGACTCTATGTACAATCCGAAACGCTGGCCATTCGTTGACCACTTTACAGGCAACGATTTGGTTACCGCGCACGTAGAGAGATATGTATGCCCGACGATTACGAGCGATCAAGTCCTCGGGGGTGAGCCTATACGTTTCAAGGGTGATGCACGAACCATACGCGATGTAGCGAAGGTGGTTGCGCAAGCTTCTCCTGATCCCGGCGCGGTTCAATGGTCCCTGCTTGCTGTGCCAACCGAACCTTCGAGATCGTTGTCGGCAACTAAACAGATTTGGCTCCGTTGTGCGATTCGCTTTCCAGAAGGCACTCTTGAGCAGGTCGCGACTCTCCATGCAAGTGGCCCCATTGCGGGTGCTTGGCTTAACGGGAAACAATTGAAGTCAACGAGGGCAGAAGACAACTCCCTTCGATTTACCATCGCAAGGGAGCATACGTTCGGAAATGATGATCCGAACGTTTTGGTCCTTCGCTTTGATGTCGCGTTCGATGCGAGCATTCCTTACGCACCGAAAGTTGTTGTAGGCGCGCGGGAAACGGAGCTAAAGGGCAAATGGCAAGCCGCATTTGTTGGCTGGGACACGAAGATCGACAACCTTGCCTTGACCAACATACCGCTGCCAGCAAAATTTGCATTGCCACCAGCAGTCTTCTACGAGTGTCGCCGGTAGTGGCCTCGCATACACTCGAACGGAAGATTTTTTCAAAAATGGTTTAGCGAGCTAACGCGGAGAACTCGATCCGACTGGGGTATTCGGGGCTGTGGTACAAGCGGTGGTTGGCTTTGATAAAGTCAGCCTCTTTCGCATCGAAGATATTCTCGACGAATTTCTGAGGGTTGCGGTCGATGAAGGGAAACCATGTACTCTGAATCTGGATCATCAAGCGATGGCCGGCCGGGAATGTATGCAGGATATCATCGAGTTTGATTTGGACACGCGTAGGTTGATTGGGGACAAACGGCTTCGGAGTAGAAAAGTTTTCACGAAACCGCCCGCGGATCACACTCGATCGTAACAATTGCTGGCGACCGCTGGGGAATGCGTCCGAGGCAGGATCGTTGGGTTTCAGGCCATTGAGCGGAGCCCCTGGAAACTCGTCGATCACCTTTACGATCCAGTCCGCGTCACCCGCCGAAGTGCTGACCCACAGGTCCGCAGTTATCGAACCGGCGATGGTCAAATCCTCGCGCAGCGCCTCGCCACGATAAACGAGCACATCCGGACGCCAAGCCGCGAAGCGTTGATCTTCCGTCATGTAGTCCTTTGCCCAGGCTGACGTGATCTCCATCGTGTAGGGGACTGGTTTCGACGGGTCGCTGACGAATTCGTCAAAAGTTTCCGCACCAGACATAGGTGCAGATGTTTGTTCGGAAAGAATCCCTCCAGGAGCAAAATGAATTTTGCGCGGCTTGCTTTCCCTGGGTGGCCACGCGTCGAATTCTCGCCATCGATTGGAACCAGTCTCAAAAACGGTGGCTTCCGCGAGTCCAAACGCACCTTGATCTTTTAGATGGTACTCAAAGAACGGAAACTGAACTTGATCTCGAAACCACTGAGCTGTCGGAAACCCAAAACTGGCGGTGCCTAGTTTTGCACCGTCTCCGCCATTCCAACCGCCATGAGACCACGGCCCCATGACGATGCGGTTCTGCGTTTTTGGGTTCATCTTTTCAATAGCGGCATAGGTTTGAAGAGGCCCGTACAGATCCTCGGTATCGTACCAGCCACCCACCGTTAGAACACTCGCGCTGATGTTTTTCAAATGGGGTAACAAGTTTCGCGATTGCCAAAACTCGTCGTAGTTCGGATGCGCTGCGATTTCATTCCAAAACTCGATTCGCCCATTGAAGTACTTCTTGTTCACGTTCTGCAACGGTCCGAGTTGCAAAAAGAATTGATAACCGTCCTTGGTACCATGGTTAAACCGCTCCGCGCTAAGTGGAGTCGGTTCGGGACGAGAGACTCCAAACGATGAAAAGAAATTGAAACCCATCGGCAGCACAAAGGCGCCATTGCGATGAAAGTCGTCAAAGAACCAATCCGCAATCGGTGCCTGTGGTGAGACTGCTTTCAATGCAGGATGCGAATCGATTGCACCGGCAGAAGAGTAAAAACCTGGATAGGAAATGCCCCATTGACCAACTCGCCCATTATTGTGCTTGATGTTTGCGATCATCCATTCGATCGTATCAAAGGTGTCGCTACTCTCGTCGAATTGCGTTCCCTTTTTCCCTTCTATGTGAGGTCGCATGTTGACGAATGCACCTTCCGACATGTAACGACCGCGAACATCTTGGAAGGCAAAGATATAGCCACTCTTTTCAAACTCCACCGATGGCCCGAGTGTTCCCTTGTAAAGATCAATCCCATAAGGGCCGACCGAATAGGGAGTCCGCAACAAAAGAATGGGATAACTTCGATCCGGTTTGGCATCGTTAGGAACGTATACCGACGTGAACAGTTTTGCACCATCACGCATCGGGATCTTCAGTTCATACTTGGTGTAGTGCATCCGAATGTAGTCGGAACGCTCGTCCGCGCACACCCAGTTGGCACAGAGTTGAAGTGCAAATACAAATGCGAATATCAGATAAGGCAGGGCGGTTGCGATACGAAGGCGGAAGGGTGAAGGCATTGGAAGCTCAGCTCAAGTTTACGGTAGAAGGTGTCTGTGAAAATGCGAGTCGATTCCACAGTACCATAAGCTTAAACCAACTTGAACTGGCCGAACAAAGTTCGTCGATCTTTCTCCAAAAATGTGTGAACGTTCAGCTATAACTTGTCGCCAGCGTGAGTAGCTCGCCGCATAAATTCCTTGATGAAAGCTGCGCTGACTCCGTCGGTTCGCCTGACTACTTCTGCCATCACCCCCCGGCTATTCTATCGACTTTGCTTTGTTTCGCTTTTTGCGATCGCGAACCCAGGCGGGCTGAATGGCTTTTAGGTCAACACCGGCGGCGTGTAACGCTTTGTCCCAATCGCCAGAAAACAGCTTCTTACCAGCATCCAGCAACGGGTTGTCGCGAATGTCGTGGCTGCCGTGCGCTAGTGCTCGGTAAGTAACGGGCAACTGCTTTTGGATGCGCCGCTGTATTTCGCTCGTCACTTCTTTTCGCGTTGTGTAGGTTTGATAGGTTCGATCCTTCATAGCCTCATAGTCTTGTTTCTTTCGTGCGACATCGTTGTAGTCGAGTCCCGCTGCGTTGACCGCTTGTTCCCAGCCGCCGAAAAGCTTACGACCGGTATACAACAGTGGTACATCCTGGTGGTCCCCATGAGTCAAGCCGCGTGCGTTGAGTGGCTGTTTGTCGCGAAAACGGCGACGGATGGCTGCGATGACCTCTTTTTCCTGTTTGTACTTTCCTGGTGGATTCAAATTCCATTCGTGATACTCTCTCGGGTCGAATCCGGCGGCACTCACGGCCTCTCTCCAGGAACCGAAGTAACCGATCGCCATGACATACAATTGCTTATCCGCTTCCGAATGTGAATTTTCGCGAATAGAAAGCTGTTGTCCTAGTTTGTTGCGCCGCTTGAATTCAGCGATGATTTTTGCTTTGGTAGAAAACGGATTTTGCGATGCTTCACGATGATGGACATGGCTATCGCTCACTTTCTCGACAGCGTTGCGCCAATTGCCGAAAAGCTCGAAAGCCTTTCTCCACAGAGGAATATCAGACCGTGTTCCATAGTTGAGCGTTTCCGGTGAAATGCCAAATTGGTATTCGATTCTCGACTCTATTGCGGCGATCACATCGCTGGCAGTTTTGTAGCTTACACGTCGTTTCTGACGTTCCTTAGGGATCTTCGCAGCATCCAGCGCCGCAGTCCAGCTTCCAAAGAAACGGTCGCCAGCGCACGTCAACTGAACGCCGTGTGGAAACAATTGGACGCCTGTATGCGAAAGATCGCTGTCGAGGCGCTTCAATCGCCGAATCTCGGCCAGCACATCCTCCTTGGTTAGAAAGCGATGGCCACCGAAAACCGGCTTGGCCAAATCGACACCTGCGGCCTGAAGAGCAGCCCTCCAGTTGGAAAACTTTCGCAGAGCCCAAACGAAGATACGGGGAGGCCGTCGCCACTCGTCGCGTTCTGCAGTCAACACACCATGCGTGCAACCCAGTCCCTTCCGTTCCCGATCATCCAGCCAGCTTCGGAGTTCTTTCAAAGTAAAATCGCTATCCCGCATCAGCCCTCGATACTCGGCCGGATCGATGTTGATCATTCGCAAGCATACGTCCCAATCGGGATCTACGTACGAGCGAGCGGCTGCGATGAGTGAGCAATCAATTTGGCCGATGGTCTCCTTATCCATCCAGAAGTCTCGCTGTGCGTACTCGTTGATGCGATCCAGCACGTATTCACGCGTGTAGATTGGCTCCCAGTGCTGCAAAAACTCCGGATGTGGTTCGGTATACAGACGACCCGTTGCCTGTTCGCGTAGCCGTTCGCTGACCAGTTCTGCATCAGGATAGTCATCGAGATACTCCACCGTCGTGATACCATGCAAGACAGCCAGGTGATTACTGAGCGCTTGAAGGTGCTTTCCGCAAATCTGGCACTCCACGCTTTGAAGGACCTCGACACGAATATCACCATAGTCAATTCCCGCATCGTGAAGAGCGGCTTTCCAGCCCCAGTAAGGCCGGAAGTCGTAGACTGCTTGAACCAAATCGGGATCCTCGCGTTTGACGGCACTTAGGTTTAAGGCCTTGCGACGTGTCATTCGTTGGAGGATCCGGCGAGTGATTTGTTTTCTATTCATAACGTAGCTTGAAGGCGAAATTGCAATGATGTTATTCCATCACTGTCATAGGCGATACACGCTGCAATTGCTAGATGCATTTGCCGTAGTATCCGTCTAATCGAGCGTAATGGAAAACCACTTGCATATTGGATGCATTCTTTCGGCAGACAGCTTTTCGGAGCTCGACCACGGAGTGGCAAGCTCACTTCTTTGTGAGTAGAAGAGCTCCGATTGCCGACGACTTAGTCGAATTTCCGTTGCGATGCCTTTTCGGCGGTCGGGAAATCGGCAGGCACGCTGGTATCAATCACTTTTCCGGTCGCGGCCCAATCGGTGCCACGCACAAACAAAGTGATGTATCCCACACATTCCATGGAATAGTCTTCGTGGCCCATAGGTGTGTGAAAGACTCGCCCCTTTTCGTAGTCGATCGTCATGACCATCGGCTCATGTCGCCCCGATCCTTTGGTGTCTTTCGATGCGTAAGCCGTCGCTAATATCTTCATATTGGTGCCCGGGCCTCGCAAACGATCGTAGAGCTCGTCTTTCGCGTGCATCCACATTTTGGGAAGTCCCTTCATAATGGGATGCTCAGCGTCTCGCGTGATGACTGCGAACTCGTGTTGGCTACCGTGACTTCCGCCGCCGCCTGGGCTTTGGTCGACAATTTGTTTACCTGAATCGTCCAAGTAAATGTAGGGACCAGATTTTTCATTTCGTCCCCCCCAACCACCGAGTCCAATCATGCGGTTGAATTCGGGCCAATCGCCAAACGAGTTGTCTGCAGCATGCACAATGACAAGCCCACCCCCTCCGGCAACATACTTTTCAAATGCTTTGTTGGTTTCGTCCGGCCACTTGGCCGCACTGAACCCGAAGTTCGAAATGACAACCTGGTACTTGGAGAAATCCGGTTTGAAGTCAGGATCGGGTTTGGCTGCCTTGAGGGCTTCTCGCTGCACACCGTCGTTCAACGCATACTTCTCAAGATGCTTTTCACCTTGCCATGTGTATTTTGTCCGTGCAACATCCACGGTGTATCGTTTGGTGTCCTCAAGATACTTTTTCATCATCGCTGTCGTTTTTGGCCACGCACTGTGGTTGTTCTGGCCATCGATGATCAGGGCACGAATGGGGGATTGAGCTTCTGCGAATCGGTTCGCAAGCAAGCTAAGGGAAAACACTACAAGCAATGCAACGAATCGCATTTTAGCTCCAGTTCTGGAAATGGGAGAGTTCAACAAAGTAGAACCAGATTTTCGTCCAACCAGGGCGTCCACGCAAGATAGGTTGTCTAGGGTGTTCTGCTATTCGTGATTGGTATTGAGCTGAATGCGATCTTTAGCCTATTTACGCAGAATGTTGCAAATAGTGGTCTGACGAGAGATTTTGTTTTACGACATGCCGAAGAAAGCGAAACCATCAGAAAAACCAATCTACTTGGATGTGGATTGGCTGCTCGGCGACCAGCCGGAGCCTCGCCACAGGCCTTTCCGACGTCGGTCCGTTTTGCCAAACGTCGTAGGAGCAACGATCGGATGCTGCGCAGTTCTCTTGGTTCTTTACAGTTGGCCCCAATGGTCGACAGCCTGGCTTCGAACACAATGGTCAAACCAACTGACAACCGCGTCATCGGATGAGGCACTGGGGGTCATCATGGCCCTCGGTGAGCTCGGAAATGAAGGAACTCCAAGCATCGTGCGACAGTTGAACGATGTGGATCCTGAGAAGAGAGCGGTGGCGTTTAGCGCGCTCTCGGAGAACATCGATGCATCAAAGTCGGTCCAAGATGGTGTAAGCCAGCTTTTGGCAATCGCCACTGAGCTTAAGTCCAATGCTCCTCAAAGCTCCGTCTCCAAGCTGTTGCATGATCAACTGGCATCCAAAATTCTGGCTACCGTTCCCAAGTCATCTAGTTTGTACCCGAATATTGAGTCGTTATACACTTCCATCACAGGGGCTGAAACCAATGATTCTCTCAAACTAACGCAACATCTAGTTCCCAAGGTACCGAAGCCAAATGAATCTTTCCCTTCGGATGCAGGACCCATGCGAGTTCCTGTTCCTGGTCCAGCTCGATTGACGGATTGGTCTACCGAGAACGTGCCTCTACCCTCGTTACCCGCGCCTGTTCGGGAAATTCCCAACGCTTCGATAGAGCCTATCAAAACCCAACCGGCCAAGACCAAGGCAGTGGCTGCCAAACTATCCGATGTGTCGATGGTTTCCACTAACCCTCCCCCGACGTCCTCTTTGCCTTTTGCGCCAGTACGTTTGGTTTCCAACAATCGTATCGCTGACACTGTACCGGCACTTGAAACGACAAACTCTACGTCGTCCGAAGTGCAAGGTCTCGACAAGATACCGTTGGAACAATTGTTCCCCATGTTGGGAAGTACGCAAGATCGCCGAGTCGGCATGGTGTATGAAGAATTGATTCGACGTGGTGTTACCGAACCGATTATCGATCGCGCTATTGATCTTGCGAGAGGTAATTCGCAGCAACGACTCTCTGCCCTCGAAGAGATCGTTCGCTCGGATGCAATAAACCCGCTACCTCTCCTGGTCTGGATGGCACAAACGAATGATAGACCAGTTCGCCAACGAGCGATTGCGATCCTTGGGTCTATGCAAGATCCCGAGGCGATACGTCGATTGCGCGAGCTTGTCCATCGCGAACCTGATCAATACTTACAACAACAAATTCAACAGGCCCTTGTCGCTGGTGGTTATGCCAATCGCTGAATGCATTCAGCAAAACGGAGGCAATGAAATCATGAACTCAGTCCACTCCAGTCTGCAAAATCATCCAGGAAGGCGATCGATTCGATCCGCCTTGCTCACGGCCATCACCTTGATGCCGGTTACATCCCCTGTTTTGATCGCTGAAGAAACGACAAACAAACCTTCGTCGGATTCCAAAGTACATATCACGCAACAGTACGAGACGGGCAAGACTCGTTATGTCCATATGGCAAAGTGTTTGGTCCGTTCAGGACCGGCAGAACAAAACTACGCGACAAGCCAGCTGGAGAAAGGTGCTCGCGTCGAAGTCTACCTCGAGACCTCCGATGGTTGGTCGGGTATAAGGCCTCCTCAAGGGAGCCACAACTGGATTCCCGCTTCGAGTGCCTATCTGCTTCCAGGTGGCAAAACGGCTGAAATCGTTGAAGATGAAACCGCCGCGTGGGTAGGAAGCGAAACGCAAAAACCTAGCAAGCTTCAATGGCAAACAGGACTCGTGAAATCTCAAACCGTTTCGATACTTGGCGAAGAGTATCAACTGGCTAACGACGGCGAGAAAAAGCTTTGGTACCAAATTGTCCCACCCCAAGGTGAATTCCGATGGGTTCGCACCTCGCAACTCTCCGACATTGTCGGCCCCTCGAACAACGCTCCAAAAAGCAGTGATACCAAAAGCCCTGTGCAGACTGCATCTTTCGAATCCGCTACGAATGCCCCAACTGGGAACAAAAGCAAAGTTTTACAAGCGGCAGCGCAAGAAACTTCCGAAGGGGAGATCGTTTGGAGCAATGAAGCCGAAGTTTTGCAACAAGTGAATCGCCAAATCGAATCTGAGCAATCGGTCGTAAAAAACGAATTGCGTTCCCAGGGAATTGAAATTGGCAGCGAAGTGGTGGACGATTCAAGCATGCCCGTATCTGTACAGCCTGAAATGACTACCGCGGAAAAGGCGCGAGCCAAACGGCACAAAGCAGCAGCCCATCAAGTCGACTCTTTCCAACATTGGAATGCAATCAAAGAGTCAAACAATCCCAAGCTCCGCGTCGGTCCTGTTTCAAGCCTGCTCGGATTGGTCGGGCTGAGTGTAGTAGAAGCCGAACGACAGCCTGTGCAGAAGGGAATCGCTCAAGCACACCACGCTCATAACGCAGGACAAGTCCAATATGGGCAATCATTACAACATGTTGGACCGGTGGGGAATAGTCGATTGGATCGTTTACCTCGTCCAGGTCGACGACCTGCGGTTTCTAGTCCAGCCGGTGGGATGCTTTACAGCGATCCATCCGGTAATTATTCGAACGGAGAACCGATCGTACCGATCGATAACAACCAGCCTGTACTTTCTCGTTTGTGGAGTTCGAACCAACCCGTCTTCGGAAACTCTATGAACAATGCCCCTTATAACAACAATGCACCCATTCCCGGCAACGGTTCGTATGCAATGCAGCCTGGCAACTCGGGATTCGGGGGTAACCATCCTGGATACGGATCCTATGATCCAAGCGCGCAACGAGCATCACTGTTGGGATCGGAACGGAGTGATCGCGATTGGCATGGGATTCGAACCAATCAATCAGCTTCCGTGTCGAATGCCATGAAAGATGCATTTGAGGATCCGCTTTCGGAAGCTGAATTCGGAACGCCTGAAATCCAACGAGCCATGTTGGATCTATCGCGCGTTGTCTCCAAACCTACGGAGCAGTGGGAGCTGGAATCGATGCGCCGCCAATGCCAGGCTTGGATTGAACAAGGAGGCTCAGCTATCGTTCGCGGCGAGGCTCGATTGCTTCTCGACCGAATCGAACGATTCGAATCTTTGAGAGTTCGAACGATCGGGATGATGGAAGATGGAGCGATGCTGGCAGCCAACCAAGCGACCAATCGACTGGGCAATGCGTTTGCCGCGCCCAATACGAACATGAGGAATGACGTCATTCCTGCTGCTGCCGTATCCTCATCTGGCGCTGCTGTGCATAACGGAATTGCGCAGTCCGTCACGGGGCAAGGTGACGCGTCTGGCTGGTTGGTGCAAGTGCATACGAGTCAACCGGGGCAACCTGAGTATGCATTGACCGATGATGCAGGCAACGTCGTATCGTATGTCCAATCGACCGCTTCACTCAATCTACGACGATACTTGCAACAACCCGTGATGGTTCATGGTGCTCGTGGCTATATTCCCTCGTTGGCTGCAAAACAAATCGTCGCAGAACGCGTGGTCCGATTGCGATAAGCAGACTCAGAGACGAGAATGTGCGTTCGTTGCCTAAAGTTGTAAGCAAACCCGAGAGTCATCAAGAGAATTACCAGTATGCGTGTTGCGATATTCCTCGTTTTGGCCACGCTAGGCACTGCGCTGGATTTGTGGACAAAGCATGCGATCTTTGCATGGCGTGGTAATCCTGGTCAATTGGGGCCTTATTGGATTGTTGAGCCGTATGTGGGGATCGAGACCGCCGTGAACATGGGGGCGCTCTTCGGACTGGGCCAAGGATTTGGCTGGTTGTTCTCGGCGCTGTCGATTGTTGCTGCGATCGGAATTGTCTATTGGCTTTTCGTATTGCAGGCAGCGAAGTCCCTATGGCTGACCATCGCGATGGGACTCATCATGGGAGGCATCTTTGGCAACCTCTACGATCGACTGGGGATTCCGAATCTACCTGACGACAAACGAGGTGGAGTGCGAGATTGGATCCTGTTGACCTATAACGACTATGTTTGGCCAAACTTCAACATCGCAGATAGCGTGCTTGTAACAGGAGCCATCATGCTCGCGATTCATTCTTTCCGCAATGATCAATTGGCATCACAAAGCGAGTCGAAAGCCACCAGCGAAAACGGAAAGCACGCACGATAGAAACAGCGGACAACAGGCTGCGAATTGGCTCGATGGCGCCCCGAAGGAATTTTCCTCCACGGCTAGTTTTTCGAAATTCTTTTCAGATTATGTGTCGCACTCATCGCGGAAAGTGGATCAACGGTTTTCGGTCAAGTTACGCGTTCATGCAATTGTCTGAAAAATTCATAAAAAATGTTGAATACCCCCTATTGCAATCTGATTACCCAACCCGTGTAATCGATTGGAACGTTCCGTCTTAAACCGTCTCTCCCCGCTTGAAGGTCTTCTCATGCCAATTCTCGCACGGCGCACCAAGCACTACGGCACAAATAAAGGACAGGCCTTTTTTGTTGACCAGCGTTTGTTTTTGGGGTATGATTTGGCGCGCTGGGACGATTGACGCCTCTGCAGTTCGGGAAATGAATCTATGACTACCGCTCGATTTCGGCTTGTGGATACGAATGTGACTCGCTGGTATCATCTGGTTTCCAGATGCGTACGTTCCGCGTGGCTCCTCCAAGACGACGGAACCAACAATCGGAAAGATTGGATCGA
>CAIOHR010000016.1 GCA_903858115.1 uncultured Pirellula sp.
CGGGACTTCGGAACAGGACCCTATCGCTTACGCGTACAACAACAGTATCGAGAACCAAGCGTACGATCCGCGGTTGGCCAAAGTCCTCATGCTGATCACCAACAGCAAACTAAAGATGATGTATGAGAAACGGAAGGAACCTGTCCCCACTCTTCCGAAAATTCGCCTAGGTGTTCCAAACTACGAAGCTGCACGCGTCGCGGGACAAGCCATCATCGAGCAGTGGAAACTCATCGACGTGCCCGCTGAGTTGATCGTGCTCGATAAAGTCCCTGGGCCCAAAGATGAGTCACCGGTCGATATCCTTTACCTGACGGCATCCATCTGGGAACCAGCCACCGATGCCGAGCGATTGTTCGGGATCGGCGCTCCCGCGGAAACCAATAACCAGTTCATCGTACAAATCCTCAGCCAATTGAGCTCGTCTCGCAATTGGCGCGAGGTTCGGCAAAGCTGCCAAGATCTTCACGCGCTGGTTGCGGCACACCTACCCATCCTGCCCCTGTGGCAAGTGAGCGAATCATTCGCCTATCGGAACGATGTATCGGGCGTTACTCAAAAACCACTGGGACTCTATCAAGACCTCCAGAAATGGAGAAACCGAGCGCAATGATCGCTTCTCCAGCCAATATTCATTCTCAACCCACAAGCGATCGCCTCGGAGCGAATGCGACGAGATCACGAACATCGTTCCTTGTTCTGGCCCAATGGAATGCGCTTTGGATCGTTTTGTTGTCGTCCTTGCTGCAAGCTCAGGAAGTATGGGAGTATTCCCCCTACAAAGTTCGCGTTTGGACTAGCATCTCCCCGACCCTGGGGCTATCCGAAGAAACCAAACAAGAGATCTATCGCAAGGTCCTCGAATGCTCCGAAATTGAATTCGGGGCGACTTGGAACGTCGATGTGCTCGAGACCCCCGATGCCCTCTTTGGGTCGGTACTCTACCACCTCGACGACCTGACTATCGAACAACTTTTGTCGCGCGAATTGGTCTTGATGCTCGCGAAATCCGACAAAGCCAAAGATGCATTTTTTGCGATGCAGCCAAAGAAAGTGCCCGAAGTCGACCCGTCGGCTCCCAAGAAAAAACTATCTGCCAAAGAGGAGGCCGATCTCAAGGCAAAAGAAGATGCCGAGATGCGAGCGCTGAGCCTCAACAGCATCCGAACCTTCGACTCCGCCGTGGAGCGGATTCCAAAAATCGCGATCCCTTCACTGCAATACAACGCCCTCACTCGGGACATCGTTCCTTTCTTGGTCGACAAAGAAATCCCACGGATGCGAGAAGAAGTCAAACCGCTGCTCGCCAAAGAAATAGAACTCAATACGCGGCTTGAAACAGAGTCCAAGGTCGGTGGAAACACCGTCCAGCCGAATTCGGACAAAGCGAAAAAGCTAGCGGAGTTGAAGTCCAAACTCAAAGAACTAAAGTCCGAGATCGACAAACTCCAAGAACCGCTCAAACGCAAAGAACGCGAGGTCGAGAATTGGAACGCTCTCAAAACGAAAATCGTTGAGTACCAAGGTTCTCTCGCGCAGCTTAAAGAGGACTTGGATACCGGCAAGTGCTTTGCCGCGCTGATCCCAAAGACAGATGTACCAAAGATCAAGGAAGTCTCTAGGACGATTCCGACACGGTTCCCTTGGCAACCCGAAGCGATGCTTCGCGACAAGGACAAAGTGATGCTGGTTTCCGTCGACCGCGAAGGCGAACGGATTCGAATCCAAGTGAAGGAACTCGATGCCTTCGTCCGACGCATCGGGTTGATGGAAACAACCTATGCAACCAGTACCAGCGAAATCCCGCATGCGATCGCTTATCTTTCGCGAGCTTGCTTTACGCCGATGGCTCGGCTCGAGGAGAATGATAACAAGACCGCCGTCCTGCGAGTTCGGGCCAGCGGGCTCGCAACCGCACCGGATTCCCCGATCCGCATCGATGTTGGAGATGTCCTCGCACCCTACATTCGCCGAGACGACTTGAACGGAAACCCGAGCCTTCTGCAGAACATGGCGTTCACGTATATCGCCGTCACCGAGCCGATCGACGAAGCCAGGTACTACGGGGCGATCTTTGCGGCCAGCCGAGGCGCCTTGGTTGCCGCTAAGAATCGCAGAACGAAACGGGTCGCTCTTAAAATCAAACCGACGTTCGCAAAGACCGACTTGAAATTGGGGGTTCGTGGTTCTCCCAATAGCGCGGTTCCCGGCGTGGAGGTCTATATCCGCACCCCTGGTTCCGATGACCTCAATATGGTAGGGCGTTCCGACTGGCGCGGTGTGATCGATCTCCAACGAACCGAACTTCCGGAAATAATCTACGATCAACCGACCTCAAGTGGGATTGAGACCATCGCCAAGGCAAGGGCCACAACCGCGGCCGCTCTTAAGGCCAAAACTGGCGAAGCGTCCGATGCGAGCCCTCCCCCCGCCAATCCAAACGATGAAGCAGCGAAAGCGGCGGCCGAGCAAGAAGCATTGCGGAAGCGGATGGAAAAACCACCCACAAGCACCGTCAAAATTAAGCTTCCACTGTATCTGTACTACATCAAGAACGGCGAGACCCTTCTGGCCCGTTTGCCGATCATTACCGGCTACCGCGAATCGGAAAAAGCAGACCTGCCAGACGACCGACGACGTTTGCAAGCCGAAGCGTTCTTGAAGGGGATCCAAGGCGAAATCCTGGATCTCGTCGTTCGTCGCAAGATTTTGGACGCACGCATTCGCAAAAAGATCGATGAAGGGAAGCTCGATGAAGCGTCGACATTGCTCGATGAACTTAAAAAGGTTCGGAATTACGAAGGCCTTTCCTCGCAAATCCAAAATATCGAACGCCGTGCGGAATCGACCGAAAACGGTTTCATTCCAGCGCCTGTCAAAGAACGGATCAATAAAATGCTCGGCACGACCAGCGATCTGATGAAAAACTACCTTCAAGAAGACCTCGTTCGAAAACTGGAAGTCAAACTTGCTGACAAGAAGAGTGGGAAATAAATGAAAACAGTCCTCGATGTCGGCAATTGCAATCCCGATCATGCCGCGATTACCGCGCTGCTGAAGCGCCACTTCCAAGTTGAGATTCTCCGCGCGGACCAACAATCCGACATGCTGAAATGTTTGGAAAAACAACCGGTCGACCTTATCCTGATCAACCGAAAACTGGATATCGACTACAGTGATGGGATCGAGATTCTGAGATTTCTCAAGTCCGATTCGAATTATGCGTCGATCCCAGTTATGCTAATTACGAACTACCCTGAACATCAGCAGCAAGCGATGGAACTGGGGGCTGAATTGGGTTTCGGAAAGCTAGAACTCAACAAACCTGAAACACATCGACAGCTCGCCAAGTTCCTCGGCACCAGCGCTGCCTGAACCAAACCATGTCTAAGAAGAAATCCAGTATCGACGAAGTCAACGACGCCAGGAAGCTGCTTCGTGAGTCGGGATTGCGCAGCACCCCAGCTCGAATCTCCGTCATCAACGCACTCAAACGATCTACGAAACCGCAAACTCATGCGGAACTCGCTGATCAACTGGTCCCACTCGGCTTTGACAAGGCCACCGTTTTTCGAAACCTAACCGATCTGACCGAAGCCGAGCTGGTCCTCAGAACCGAATTGGGAGATCACGTATGGCGGTTTGAGCTCCGCGACCCATCGCATGATCGAAGCAGTCACCCGCATTTTGTTTGCACCGACTGCGGTACAGTCTCCTGCATCGACGAGATGGCATTACCTAGTCCCTCCGTGCGTCGCTCGCTGAACATTTCACGGATCAGCGAGGTCCTCGTCAAAGGACACTGCGGAACATGCGATAGCGCCAGAGCCGCTTCGACGTAAGCGGTAGATTTCGTTCGGCGTAACCGAGCGATACGTTTTCGCTACTGCAGATTTTCTGTACGCACCAACTTCTCTATCTTGATCGCCTTCCGACCTTTGTAAGCTCCAGGCGATGCTAAATACTTGACTTGATTGGCGATCTCAACCTCGAGCGGGTGATTGATGTCTTTATCGGTGGAGATCACGTCACCCACTTCGAGCCCAAACAACTCTGACGTTTTGATCGTCGAACGAGCCAACGTAACGACGACATCGGCGAGCGACCCATCCAACCTCGAACTGAGCTGGGACATGGTTTTCTCATTGGTTCGAGTTGCCGTGTACCCAACCCAACTGTTGCTGGTCAATTTGCTGCCAACCCGCTCGATGGTATTGAACGGGATGCACAAGTTCGTCGTGCCCCGAATGGTACCCATATTGAGTTCAAAGCTGACCATCACCACGACTTCGTTGGGTGGGACGATTTGAACGAGCTGTGGATTGCTCTCCACCCTCTCTACTTCGATGTTGAGATCGACAACATTCTTCCATGCGTTTTGCAATTCTTGCAAGAATACTGTGGTGATTCTCGAGGCTAAACGTAGCTCGATGTCGGATAGAGGACGCTTTGGCGAGGAATCGCTGCTAACAGCCCCCCCGAGCATCCGGTCGATAATCGGATAGAGGAGGGAGGGACTGATGTCCAAAACCCAATTCCCTTCGAGCGGCAATGGTTTGAGCAAGTTGAAGCAGGTTGGGATTTCCAGCGAATAGACGAACTCGCTATAGGTGAGTTGGTCGACACTGATCAGTCGAACTTCGACGATACTTCGCAAGATCGCGGACAGGGACGCTCCAAAGTTTCGTGAGAACCCGTCGTGCAACGACTGCAACGCCCGCATCTGTTCTTTACCAACACGTTCGGGCCGTTTGAAGTCGTAATTGAGGATGCGGACCTTGGACGCAGGCTTTTTCGGATCCGCTTTCGCTGCGGCCGCAGGGGTAGGTGTCGTTGGAACGGCACTACCCCCCTCAAGGGACTTCAGCAAGCTCTCCACATCGTTACGGCTGAGTACTTCTTCGGACATGTCGAAATCCTTTTCGATCCGTATCGAATCTTATTCCCTAATTTGACCATCGCCGATGACAACGTACTTGTACGTCGTCAATTCGGTTAGGCCGCATGGGCCTCGCGCATGAATCTTGTCGGTGCTGATTCCTATCTCCGCACCCAATCCCAATTCACCACCGTCATTGAATCGCGTCGATGCATTGACCATCACGGCCGCCGAATCGACTCGTTGGACGAAGCGTCGCGAGGTTGGCAAGTCATTGGTCACAATCGCATCTGTATGTTTCGAGCCGTAGCGATTGATGTGCGAGATAGCAGCATCGACTCCATCCACCACGCAAACGCTCATGATCGGCCCCAGATATTCCTTCGACCAATCCTCTTCCGTCCCCTTCACCGCCGATGGCATCAAACTGCAAGTTTTGACATCCCCTCGAAGCTCGATCCCTTTGTCTTTCAATCCCGGTTCCACCAGCTTGAGAAATACCGGGGCAATGGCAGCGTCGACCAATAACGATTCGGCAGCGTTGCAAACGCCCATGCGCTGAGTCTTTGCATTCATGACAATTCGAACCGCCATCTTCAAATCGGCGTGGCGATCGACATACACATGGCAGTTGCCGTCGAAATGCTTCAAGACGGGCATTGTCGCTTCCGCTACGACCCGTCGCACTAAGCTTTCACCGCCGCGTGGTATCGCCACGTCGATGGTGCTTGATTGCCGTAACAAGGCACCCACTGCATCGCGATCCAATGTCTCCACCAATTGAATGGCGCCCTCGGGAATACCGCAATGGATTGCGGTCTGCTGCAATAGTTGCACGATCGCTAAGGAACTATGAAACGCTTCTTTGCCACCGCGCAGAATGATTGCGTTACCGCTTTTGATCGCGATCGCAGCCGCATCGGCAGTCACATTCGGCCGGGACTCATAGATGAACAAAATCACGCCGATCGGGACTCGGACCTTCTGAACCTGCAATCCGTTGGGGCGTGTTCCACCACCGATCAACTCACCCACCGGATCTGGCAACGATGCGATCTCGCGAAAGCCATGAGAAATTCCTTCGATCCGTTCACGGGTGAGGGTCAAACGATCCACGGCAGCGGGGCTCAAGCTGTATCCGGGCGCAGCGGCTAAGTCCTTTGCGTTTGCCTCTAAGATGGAATCCGCCTGGGCAAGCATTTCATCGGCTGCCAAATGCAGCCATTTATTCTTTGCCGCGGTCGAGCAGTCCAACAGCGATAATGACGCTTTTTTGGCGAGTTCACCGAGCGTTCGGCAATAGGACAGCAATTCCTCATCGGGTTCGTGCACCATCTCGGAACCACGAGGGTTCTTCAGGTTTGTCGAAGCGGACTGGGAGTTTAAAGAGGACATAAATGCCATTATTGGAGAGCCGCGCACGGAATACTTTTGCGGGAGTATCGAGGATGCCAGAACGAGGGTCAATGCCGATTCAGACCCGATTCCGGGCCTTCAGCATAACGATTCGCTAGCATTGCATCAGCGTCGGTTTGCCGGAGCGGATATTTTCTTGTTGTTGGGACAGCGGATGCGACCGTCTCGCAGAGACTCAAGCGGTCTAAGGCACCTTCGCTCGTTCTACTCTAAACTCTCTCGTGCCTACTCTCTAGCCGCCTCCGGCGGCCCTGGGATCCCGGGTGGACTCAGGACGATGCGGCCCCCGATGATGGTCGTTGCCCAACGTCCTTACTGCGAGTTTCAGCCTACTACGTAGACCAGCACAATCGAGTCATTCCCCATTCGGCCTTCAAGGGCCAAACGCCCGACGACGCTTTGCGTCGAGAGAGTGGAGCAGTAGAGAATAGAAAGTAGACCGATCGACGGTGCACCAGTGAGCGATCATGCGACTCCCCGTCACGCGATCCGACGCGCCGCACAACAAGTGCCAGGCACGAATGACACTGTCCGCCAGGCACGAATGACACTGTCCGCTGCATATCGCAATGCCGAGTCGGTCGTAGACCGGGAAGATTCGAAACCAGATACGGCAAGCGACGAAGGGACCAGTACACGCTGCTGATGAAACCCCGAGACAAATTGCGATAGAGGCTCAGCAAGGGAGATAACTCCTTTGATTGAAACAAATTACGTCAGCCGTACAGTGCCATTCGTGGGTGGCACGTATTTTTCTACTTTCCATGAACTGCTTTCTGATCGCTTGCTCCTGATCTAATTCACGCGAAGGCGCGAAGACGCGAAGGGAAAGCCTTGAATCCAAGTGGTAGAACGATTGTCTTAATCGTTTTCAGCTCCTGGCGAGAGCAGTTGAGGACAACTGCTCTACATTGCGGCCCAAAGTAGCACGACAGTCCCTTGTCGTGAAGGGTTCTGCAATCTCTGGCCTGAACCCCCTCGATCATTTCAAGGCGAATAGTCTTTGGGAAAACGACGGCGGAGCGTCGTGCCACTATGTTCTCCGATCATCGTCACGCGAAGGCGCAAGGACGCAAAGGAGTGTGGTGGATCTTGCGACAGAGCCTTGCCGCGTTCGGACTTGGGCGTTGGGAGCAAGCTTGATGGTGGACGATTGTCGTAATCGTTTTTAGCTCCTCGCGAGAGCAGTTGAGGACAACGGCTCTACATTGCGGCCCAAAGTTGCACGACAGTCCCTTGTCGTGAAGGGTTTTGCAATCTCTGGCCTGAACCCCCTCGATCATTTCAAGGCGAATAGTCTTTGGGAAACACGACGGCGGAGCGTCGTGCCACTGTGGAAAAATCAAGAGTGAGAGCGGAGGGGCTCGAACCCTCGACCCAAGGATTAAAAGGTGTCCAAAACTCCAAGCAAACACTACAGGATGACGGCATGCTACAGCAGTTGCGCAGCACCAGGTTTTGACGACCAAAACAGGAATATTCTTGGCCGCTGCGACGTTTACCCGTCTCTACTTTCCGCTCTCTAAAATCTACTTTCTAGCCGCGCAGCGGCTCGCCGAGTTCTCGGACACAAAAGTGCTGAATGTTGTGACGCGGAGCAGCGCGAAACTTCAGATCGAGAACGAGACGGGCGCAACGAGCAACTAGGGAATTGTGAACGTTACTAGATCTGCCCGTACATGGTCGGTCCTCCGAACAAGATGCGATCCGCTTTCCAACGCAATCACGCCTCCTGATTCATGAAGCACTGCATCGATAACATTGAATCGTTCTAGAGACTCTTTCTTAAGAGGCAAAAACAGATCCCCCATGTCCCCTCGACCATTCCAAAAGGAGGGATACCTCACTACCCGGGGACTGCCTATGTTATCCATGGATGCAAAGACAAATTGAGAAGGATCCTTCCAACCTGCAACTTGATTGAGTCGAGCTATTTTCCAGCTGATAGTTCCGTTGGCTCTGAAAAATTCATCGCGACTGACGCTCTCTTCCTCACCCTGAAAAGTCATGCGATTGGGATCCCTGGAGAATTGGCTTAGGATCTGTTCGATGTACAGGCGGATGTCGCCGTTTTGAGTACCACGCAAGCGAAAGCGCCGATTTCCTCCTAAAGCATGACCGTTGTGAACATCTGCGTGTACCCATCCAAACTCCCGTGCGTCGAACATTAGCATATTTTCGACATGACTTAACTTCAACGACTGAATATCTACCAGTCCTCGTTGAACCAAAATTGTGTTGCCATCGCCCTTGGCGAAAAAATAGATTGTTGGCCCATCGTCGTATTCAATACCTAGTACTTTGCCGGGGACTTTTACGACTCCAAGCCGTTCACCATTGCGGCGAAGCACCTCGACCGTTGACCGAAAGTCAGATATTCGCATTGAATTGATCGCAATTGCGAACCAGTCGACGTTCGGCAGGTAGTAGGCTTGACTATGGGCTCCCTCCGTTATGTTGGTTAGTCTCCAAGCAACGTTACCGGCTTGAAGCTGATCCAGATCGCTGTAGTACTCCAGGTCACCTAGCCTAGCCCCATTTTTGGTTTTCTCTGTTCGAAGTATCGAGTAGACACCTCCGAGCTGCGAGTCGGTCACCAGAGCGCAACACCGAGCATCCACACGGATAGGCGACTCTCCCAAGTCATCCACATCGACAATTGCACCTTCACCTTGCCGTTTCAGAACCACAGCCTTAGAACCATCGTAGCTCAGCGAGATGGACCCATTTACGAAGACCGGAGGATCGATAATCTGAATCGGCCGAAGGACAATCGTAGCGTTGGATTGTGCGTGCACTTCAAGGCAAAACGTACTCGCTGATAGCGTTACGAGCACGCAACATAGACCGGAGTAGGACGTAAACATCATCTGTTCAATTCAACCTTCACTTATTCGCACTTTGCATTGCCCCATGAGATCATATTACCAACACCAACTCTACTTCCGACAATTGCCCAAACCGTATCGGGTGGATTACAGGCTGGACAGCCAGTCCAGTCATATTCCGTAGGAAATGTGCCCGGTTTTGACACCAGCGTCCCTCCCTGAATACCATTATTGTTTCTTACCATTCGGCCAGTTGTGCCCCCCACCCCCCCTGTTAAGTCAATACAATATCCAACCCCGCCAGCAAACCCATGCATGCCAGGCAGATTGATACACCCAAGATTGGTGCAATTACCTCCGCCGCCCGGCCCTTGGGCAGGCAAATTGACACAAACCAATATCGCTAAGAGAAACACGACAAATCGCGCCCACTTCATGAAATCACCTATTTTGTTGAAACCCGTCAATACCTTTTGGATCACTCCGAAACGCAAAGCAAAACGAACACTATTCGCTACGTACGAGTTGGTGGAAAAATGCACCATGCGTCGGCTCTGAATTGAAATCCATTGCGTAATCATCTTTTGCCGCACAGTTCTCCAAAATTTCCATATGGTTCTCATCGACGAGCCGAAGGATTACGTTCCGTGGACCACACCCACCTGCACCTGGGTCATCTTCGAATCGCTTGACTTGAGCTCGAAAAACACCAGTGTCCACATCGTAAGAATTAATGGTAAAACTTGTCGTGGCTTGACGATCGGTCGTGGAACCTGACGCGTTGGGACCGACAATTCCACAAGCATCTAACTGGTCGCCAATTCGTAGTATCGACATAAATTCGTGGTCATCAGGTTTT
Organism: uncultured Pirellula sp.; assembly: GCA_903858115.1. GTDB lineage: Bacteria > Planctomycetota > Planctomycetia > Pirellulales > Pirellulaceae > JBKCUI01. The sequence continues at coordinate 9,983 of CAIOHR010000016.1, forward strand.
TTGTCAACATACTCCCAATCGCCGACAATGAACTCGCTCGTCAAATTGCTTGATGCGCGTTGACCAAATGACCTTTCAATCGAATACCCGACGAACGCCACACCAGCACACAGAGATGCAAAAAGTAAGTACTTGCACATATTCGTTCCAATCCTAAACTAGGGTAAAAACAACGCAATTTCTGATCAATGGTCCTTAAATCACTCCTCGGCAGTCCGAGTGGGTTTTTCGTGCAACAAGCCTCTGACGGTCCTCACGCGCCCCTGAATAATCTGAGTGACGCCTCGCCGTCCAAACGATGCGCAAGCTACGTCAATTCTTTCTTGTTTGTCGTCGTGCGATACTAAAACAGAACGCACGAGTCTATCACTCACAGTCGAGACGAAAAGTCGCATTGTCGATGACAGATCAAATAACTCCGTCGACGATAAATCACTTGTTCCGCAACTCAATGTGTCATCAGATGGAACGGAAGGCGATTCCGCCGCGGCAACGACAGATGCGATGAGTTGTTCCAAATCACCACAACCCAGAACGCCTAACGCTGAAGAAAGAAGCATTCGATCATCGGGGTACGGGAGCAGTTTTGCAAACTCGCGATTCCGCCAATCTTCTCCCTCTGAATACCACGTCGCTCCATTTTCAAAAACAAATTGGAAAGTCTTTTCTCGATCCAGTCCGCCCGTGTCGCCACGCCAAAGCGTTCGCGTAACCACCATCCATGCCGTACGCTCTTCAGTATCAACACATAGACAAATATGATGGGGGCAGCGAAGTGTTGTAGCAGGCAAATCCATCACATCCGGTCGCCTAACCAAGGTATCCGCATTTCCCTTCAAAAAGATCGTCGTCCCACTGAACTCGATTGACACAAATCGCGGGTCGTCGTTTAACACCGAGTGCTTGTAATCATCGTCGGTGAGGACAAAAACGGGAATCATCAATCGACGGTTCACCCAATCCTTTTTTATTTGAATATCTGCGACATAAGTCTCAAACTGGGACACCGTTTCCAGAGGCCAACGGTGCCTACATCCCTCCGAGGAACAACTTGTCTCTCCTGGGAATTCGTCACCATCCAACGAATGAATTTTTGCACTCGAATTAATCCCATTTCCAGAAATGTCAATGACAAGCGATTCCCGATTTCTAGGTAAAGCGATATCAAAAGATTTTTGCTCTTTTGCGACAAGCAGTTCGCTTCGCACTTTTGATGTCCGCCCTTTTTCATCTTGAAACGCCACAACAAAGGAAAGTGCTTTTCTTGGCGATAAGGGTTCAAGTGGTAATAGCGAGATCTTGCCCTTTCCCACATGAATAGAATCAAACCCTTCCGCCTCTACCTTATATTCCCCACATGTGTCACGCAACGGGAGGATTTCAACAATGTAGGGTTGCCTGGGCTTCTCGGGGTCAAAAATATATTTCTTCACTTCCGGTTCTTTAAGATCGAACGGCTTAAAAGTCCTACCTGTAAACAGGTCAACTTCGCCTATACTCTTATCGTCGCTTCCATAACAAATTGCTTCAATTGATTGCTGTGTTTCGGACTGCCCCCACGGAAATTTGCGTTGAGGTCGATCCTCGCCACGAGCGAGCGAGACTCATTTGCTCTAAGTGACAAGCGAGCAGGTTCGATGGACGTGCATGCGCAGCTAGGCATAATCGCCTTTATTTCCAAATCATTACAGGATCTATTACGCAATATTACAGATCGCTCGTAATTGAAACTTGCCGGCACATCCTGCTCATATTCCACATCAGTCACAAGCGGCCCAGGAGGCCGAATGGACGAAACTCGCAAAACCTCCTGTCGAACGAAATCAAAGCACGTTGCGAGTCCTACGAACACGAATAAACCGACGATAATCGCGAAACGCGAAACGGACATCCAAGCATTGATCCACGCAGCAATTACAAGGATTGCAAATGCAAAAACGACCACAAGCAACACAATTGGTCTTGAAAAAGCCACTTCGCCGAAACATTTGCACGGAGGCATGCCGAACGCGTAAGCAATCGTTTGAACCCAGAAAAACGCCCCAAAAAGGAACATGCCAAACGGATACATTCGGTCGGGTCGAATCGCTAAGCAAGCAGCAGCGATCAGCTCGAATGCAGGCACTGCAACAAACAAAAGTATTTCATCAACCGTTAAACTAGATAACGGGATACCCTTTGAAATCCAAGCAAACTTCCCCACGGCCGCGACTACAAGCAGCACTACCGGGAAGAACAAAGCAATTTCAACAAAGGCAGAAACGCTTCGTGAGAGATGAGTTGCTAAATCTGTTGACGCCCGAACCTTGTTGCCTGTCTGCCGCGTTGCAAGAGACATAATGGGGCTCCCAGTTCGAACATGGCGACACGCGCTACATTTGGTGGCGACAGAGATCATGCACCAGTTCCCTTTTCTAAGCCCCCCCCTTGTAATGTCAAGTTGATTTCGGAAGAAAGTTCAAATTTAGCCCAGATCCGCGTCACAACATTCAGCGGCCAGTTAAGGGCCAGTTAAGTGCCACCCACGAATGGCACTGTACGGCTGACGTAATTTTGTTCAAAAGTGTTGAACGTGGTGACGTAGAGCAGTGGTACGATCCAGCGCATCCTGGCCCAAGTCGACGTCGTATTCTCGAACAGCATGATCGAATCGTGGTGGAGAATGCTGAAGCACTGGTGGTTGTACTTGAACAATCTCAATTCGATCGACGAC
>CAIOHR010000017.1 GCA_903858115.1 uncultured Pirellula sp.
GACTGCAACTGTCTCCACGTAAGCGCGCTGGCCGCAAAATGGCCACTTCTGCGGTCAGATCAGACAAGAATGGAGCATGAAGGAACGAGTAAATCAACCATCGAAGTATCGATCCCACTTCCTTGCTGACTCGAATCGAGAGTGCAGGATTAACCTTGCTCATAGCGCCGAGTTCTCGCACACAAAAGTGCCGAATGTTGTGGCTCGGAGCAGGGCAGAAATTCAACTGCCTTCCCAATACTCGTTTCCCTCTATATCAACATAGCCGCTTCGAAAACTGCCGGTTTGTTCGTTGTAGATTTGTACCTCAGCTAGCCCAAAGCGAAAGTCCCCACAATCATCGTACTTTGGTTCGATGACCCACTTACCACTCGGATCCATATAGCCAGTCTTCAATAAACCCTTCGTGTCCTTGGCGGACGCCCTTGCTACTCCATCATGGAATGCTGCACAGAAATCGAATTTAGGCTCAATCATCCATTTACCGCTCAGGTCAATGACGCCCCATTTCCCGTTCGCTTTAGCCCCAATTGATCGCTCACTCACATGTTCGCTTAACCTATCCCAAACGGGCATCAACGACCAATGCCCCGTTGGATCAACAAGCCCCCATCCTCCACCTTGCGCTTGGCCGGGCAATTGCACTACCAACAGACCTTCGTAGAAACTCTCAGATATCGCGGACCAACTTGGTGGAACTACAATCTCCCCACTTCTGTTCACGAGCCCCCAAATCTTGTCTTCCCGAATCGATTCAATCATTGGACTGAAGGGGCCAACATCGCATGGATCTGTAAAGTCTCCCATCCCAGAGTAGCTTGGCAAAATCAAGAACCCTCCTGACTTGTCGATCAATCCCCATGCGGTCTTTCGATACCCAACGTACTGTTCTACCGCTGCGACGCCTCGATGAAAACTACGACCTGTACGAAAGTTATTCCAGATATCTTGCTTGCTGGAATCGACCGACACGTATCCGTCCTCGTCAGTCGAAGTGTTTGAAACACTAAGCATTCCATCGGAGACAGAAGAATAACACTCGACGCCATCTAATCTTCGTAGGACTGCTCCCCTCGAATCTACGATGACCAATTGATCGCCACGTGAACAAGACGCCAAGCAGTAACCAGATATTGTCCAATCGAAATCATGTGGAACTATCTGCTCTCCGGCGAGGCTGTTCAATCCCATACGACCTCGCGAACCAGTCCGGATCATCCACCCAGAACGACTATTTCCCACGAAGATCTCCATAGATATTGAGGTCGCAGTTATCAATGCCAAGCTCACGATACCAATACTCTCGAGTTTGCCTTCCACGCACGAAACCAGGTCCTAGAATCGTCCCTTCAAAGTCCTCTGGGTTTCCAATTCCTCTGCCAAGTTTCGCAGCATTCTCAACAGTATCGCGATAACGCTTTTCCATCGCATCGAGATCGGATTTAGACATCCCTGGTGGTGCCCAGACCTCATATGCAGCAAGCCCCGCAGCGTCTTCTGGGCTCGCGCCATTTGCTCTTGCTTCGTTGTAGGCCCACGTTGCAAACAATGGGCCAAGCGCATACTTGGTTCCCTTTTTCACGATTGCCTTCCCAGCAGACTTCAACAAGCTTGATTTCGCAACGCCCTTTACAATAGTAAGAGCTGAAAGTTCAATCGGCTCATCAAGATTTTTGCCGGTTTTCTCATACCAATCATACAAGCCAGATCTTCCTCTCTTGTCGATTGACTTGTTGAAACCTTTGATGAACTCGTTACTCGTATTGTACTTAATGTGGTTTGCAAAGTCTTCAGCAAACACACGTTGCTGCTCGACGGTCAGCTTACCATCGGTGATCTTGTTCTTCTTCATGTACTTTGCAAGTTCATTACTAAGCTCAACTCTTACGTGACCGTTGTATCCGCTCGATCCATGAGCGAAGTACGTATGACTCTCGTCAGCGACGCCCGCAAATTGTCTCCCAACGCGATTGTCTTCCCTATCCCAAACACTGGTAGCAACAGGATCAAACCCAAACTCTCGCCAAAGTGAAGCTGGAACGACGTGGTGGCCGATCCGCGTAATTGTATGTCCATCCTTCGTCTCCAACCCACTAGGATCCGTCGCGTAACTCGGATGGTTGCCCACGAAGCGATACAGATTCGTATCCCCAGCATCGAAGCTCTTCGGGTCTTTGGACTGCCAGCGGCCAATCGTCGAGTCGAACACAGCAGATTTCCTAGGGACGAATCGGAAAATGGAGTTGCCGCGGATAGGAATGTAGCATGCATGCAGGCTCGCCGTCAAACATTTTGCGTTGCTCCTTGGGCGCGTACTGACTGCAACTGTCTCCATGTCTGCGAACAGGCCGCAAAATGGCCATGTACGCGGTCTGATCGTATACGAATCGGGCATCAACGAAGTAGCAAATCAGTGATCGAAGCATCAACACCTGCTCGCTGAACCGTCGGAGTGCCATGACAGGATAGTGACTCTGGCACC
>CAIOHR010000018.1 GCA_903858115.1 uncultured Pirellula sp.
CAAAAACACGATAGTTACTTACGCATTCTCTTGCACACAGGTTAGTGACATCTGTAAGTGCTTGAAGGCCAACAGGGATTGCTGAGTCCGGTCTACTCATAATCCCTTGGTCCTTGGTTCGAATCCAAGCGGGCCCAGTCTTACAAACCCGTCCGTTTTTCCCCCAGCCCTCGGATCATCTCTATAACCGGCAAAAAGGCTGCCTAAACTAACTTCAACACTGGACCAATCAAAGCGGGCTGGACATCAGCGCCGAGAGCGATCACGGGGAATGTCACCAGTAAGATCGCGATCAGTTGTTTCATGCTGTCACCTATATTCCTTCGCTGCTGTAGCGATGCTTTATGGATGTCCTTCACCACTTGTTACGACAGCAAGTCGCTGGGTTTTGCGGAGTTCATCCAGTTCGAGTAACGCAATATGCGTTGCGCACTGACGCACGACTTTCTCGACCAGTCGGATTTCATCGGGTCGAAGGGTTGGGAGTTGTGAGGAGTCCTGTACGCCGACGAATCCAATCAACGAATTACGATCGAACATCGGGAAGACAATTCGGTAGGACGCCGATCGAAAACCACCCGTGACATAGGCTCGCTTGGCTCGAAGCAGCACAGGAATTTCAGCATCGAACCCCATCTCGAGCCCTGCCGATAACTCCTTATAACTTCGGCGGTCAGACTCATAAATCTCGATGTTGGCGTGATGGCAGAACGCTGATAGTTCATCGCGCATGTTTTCAATGAGCGCGGGCACCGTCGTGTAGTGCCCGATTTTGGATCTGAACTCTAGTAATTGATTTTCTCGCTTACTGAGATTCGAGAAGATGAACTTTCGTAATGTGTTATCGGCGACATCCCTCAGTTGCTTCGCCAAGAAGACGAGTATGGCCAGAGCCACGTTAATGATGCTTTTCTGAGTGTCGGAATCTTTCGCAAACAGCACTTCAATATTTTGCTTTAACAATATAAACGCAACAATTAGAACCGTTCCCGTGAACAGATATACGACGGTCTTATTGAAGACGAACTGATAACTGAGAAGGCGTTGTGACAGGCTGAGGTACACAAACGCGAATAGGCTAATCGGCATGAGCCACGAAACATATCGCATCACATCGTTGTGTAGATCGCCGTACTCTCCCGTTAAACCCAGCACACTGAGCAGCAGGTAGGAAGGCTGGCCAAACGACCACGACACGAAGAATCCGCAAAACGCGGTCACGATCCAGTAGGCGCGATTTGCCGTTTCACCCACTAATCGCCGTGCAAGCACTAACGCGGCAGTAACACACGCGATGGGAACCAAGATCGTAAAGAGCCACCAGAAGAGTGATTCAATCGCTGAGATTCTGTTGTCGGTTCCGATGATTGATTCAAGTTGGCTGCGATAGTCACCCCAATACACTTGGTTCATGAAACTCAACTCGAAAGTAATGATCATCCCCACGCCGATTAACCAAATGACTATCTGTGCTAGCCGACCAATTGTTCCAAATGAATGATCAAGTTCTTCCGCCAACGAACGCCAGAACTTAAACGACAATCCAAAGCCGAGCAGTACTCCGAATGGGGACAGATAAGTTCCGTAATAACTGAAAAGATATGAATTTGAACCATCTGCCACTCCACCGACCATGAACACGCAGAGCGCAGGAACGATCCAACGATACGAATCAAATGTATTTTTCGCGATGATGATGAGTAAGGTCGATAGGAAGATCGAAAAATACATCGCCAATGTATGCCAATCGTCGAGTCGCTCACTGAGTGTTTTTGGCTGAGCAGAGATGGTCAGTTTTATGGGAACAACCTTTCCCGCTCGTTCGACTTCGAAGTCGACGACCTGCTTCGGTGTAGTGACGAGCGGCATGATGCGAAGCAGACGGTCGATCGATAGACGGTCCCCGTCGCGCATGCCTGCAGCGTCGGCTGCGCCGCCACGGTCGACACCAACGATTACGCATTGACTGGTGTGGGGCTTGGTCGGTTGGCAGTTGAAGCCTGTATGGGCGGAATTTGCGGAGAAGTTAAAAGTGAAGAGCCCTGCCGTACTCAATCCGAAGGTCACTAGCCAGATCAGCAGCAGGTACCGTTTTCGCTTCATCTTGTCCCTTCCCGCGTCGAGGGCGTACGGCACGGTCACGCCGCCATCGCACCATTTGCGTTATTTGCCTCGAATGTAATCCCGCGCCCTTCCGTCCGCAATCGCCGTGATTTGGACGGCTTGCGTGTACCGCCCCATATCCGTCAGCACCGTTTAACAGCCTCTAAAAGGGCTATTAGACCGGTTTAATCAGGGGGGGTAATCGCTTAGAGATCGCAGAAGTCGAGACCAACCGCTCACGCAGTGAGAGTAGGTATCGCAGTGCGTCACTGGATAAATGGGGTAACGACTCAAGCGATGATAGTGATCGCTCGATGCTCAGTGACCTAACCCGGTATTTTTGGTCCATGTTTAATGCTCATAAAAGGAACAGGAGACGTGGACGATGGGCAAGCAGAGATACACGACCGACGAGATCATCCATAAAATTTGGAAAGGTAACGTAGTGGCGCTTTCTCGAGCTGCGCTACTGTCTTGCGGTTGAAAGGCTTATGTTAAGTACGGCGGTTCGGTTGGTGAGGTTGGTTTGGTTTGGTCCGGTTGGTTGGGAGTGCGTCTTAGGCGCTAAAGCGAAGCCGTCATAGCGCAGAAAATCGTGCATTTTCTGTCCCCGCAGTCCTAAACGCGCTTACACACTTGCTTACACACCGTCATAGACAGTAAAAAAACCCGCGGAAAATGCTGTTTTCTAACGGTGCAAACTACTCATAATCCCTTGGTCCTTGGTTCGAATCCAAGCGGGCCCAGTCTTCTAGACGAGACAAACTCACAGCCTATCCGACAGTCGCGCGGGGAGGGTCCGGGGGTCAAAACCGGATTTTGATACGACCGACGTCAGTTACTGCCAGCCCCTAGACCCAACCGGGACTAAATCC
>CAIOHR010000019.1 GCA_903858115.1 uncultured Pirellula sp.
ACCCCAGAATATCTGGCGATCGCGTCTGGATCCAACTCCAAACCAAGTCCTGGTTGTGTAGGAATGCTTAGCATGCCGTCAGCATCCAATTGCCAGCCGCCAATCGTGATGTCGTCGATGAACGGTGAGCCGGTTAAGTACTCCACCAAATCCGTTCCTGGAAAGGCTGAGGCAAGTTGCAAGTCGGCGGCTAATCCTACGGCAGTGTTCCAACCATGGGGAATGAAACGAACGCCATGGTCCTGAGCCATCCAGGCAATTCGCCGCTCCTCGCTAATGCCGCCGACCTTGGTAACATCGGGCTGAACGATATCGAAGGCGCGGGCCTGTAGCCATGGCTGAAACGACTGCCTTCGCGTGAGAACTTCTCCACCTGCGATCGCAATCGGTGAATGCTCTCTCAGAAGAATATAGTCCTCGAGTGCATCCGGCTGTAAGGGTTCCTCGAACCAGTACACGTCATAGCTCGCTAACATTCGAGCGGCGTTGAGCGCCCATTTGTAGCCGTTAGACCAGTAGGCGTCGCTGCCACCAGCATCGACCATTAATCGACAATCGGGTCCGATGGCTTCGCGGGCTGCTTTTACAATCGCTTCGTCTATGGCGGCACTGTTGCGTCCAAACGGTCCCCAGCCAATTTTGAACGCGCGAAAGCCTTGGGCCTTTACTGCCAACAAACTATCGCGCATCTTCGCCGGTTCCTGCATTAGCAATGAAGCATAGGGTTGAACCCGTTCGCGATAACGGCCTCCCAACAGCCTGCCAACCGATTGGCCTGTCGCTTTTCCAAGCAGATCCCACAAGGCGATATCGATTCCGCTGATGGTATGCGTGATCGATCCACCTCGACCCAGCCAGAACATGTTCTGATGCAGCTTTTCGCTGACTCTCTCGGGCTCCAGCGCACTCTCGCCAACATAGAGCGGCTGAAGCAACGCCAGCGACGCTCGCACTAAATCGTCGTTGGTGAATACGCTTCCTAGTCCAACCATTCCCGTATCGGTATGCACGGCAATTAACGTGTGGACGCAATCTTCTGGACGAAGTTCGTTACTCCAGCCACCCTCAGGCGTAGCGCCTCGTAAACCGGCGCAGCGTATGTCTGTGATCTTCATCAGCGATTAACCTCGACGAAAAGTTTTAGCGGTTGGGTGAAATTCTACTGCTTGATCGAGTGGAAAAATGGGACGAGGGCAACGCTTATGTCCCAAATAGGCAAGATTTGCGCTGGACGAGCCGGGAGCGTCAACATGGATCATTGCTTCGCACCAATCGGCGAACATATGGTGTTGGCAATGAGGCGACTTCACAACGACCGCATCAAAGCGACGCGGATCTTGACCGAGCGAATAGAAAAAAGATCGATCGTACAAACTCACCGCCCGACTGCTGATCGCCACCGTGAAGTTTTCGAAGTCGACGACCGCTGAGGGCCCCGAATCCCAGACTTCACCAAAGGATTCGCTGCGAAACAAGCCGTCAGCCAAGTGGCGAACTTTGCCTTCGATCGCGAGCGGTTGAAACCGACCTGCATCCAGTGTTCCCCCCACGAACGTAGAAATCGTTGCACCAACACCTGCCGCAAAGGCTTTCTGCACCGCCGGTGCATCGACCATGGGCAGTAGCGTTCTGCCTCGGTACCCACACTCGATGAGTTTTCTCAAGATGGCATTGCTGTCCCCGGAAGCTCCCGAACTCGTCGCGTCGGCGGCATCGACCAGTGCGACCGTTCCCCGAATTGGTTGTAGCATCTGAGCGGCCATCTCGTCCAAGCTCACCAACGTCACTTTCATGCGGTGACGGTTAGGCCAAAAACTCTCTGCAATACGTACCGCTTCACGCTCCGCCAGCTCGCAGTCGTTATCGGTCACCACAAAACTGTAGGTCTGCAACGCAGGAACATCTGTAAACGGGTTGCCGATAAACATCCCTGCGGAAAGTCCCATGGGACCTGCTTCCACTTGCTGTGCCATGCGTATGCTGTTACCGAAAAGCCCCGTCGCGGTAATCAACTCATCGCCGCGTACCAACGCCGGTATCGCCACTTTCGCCGTGACCGGCCGAGCACCATCAAGTATCTTCAACAGCAAGCGAGAAGCACGCTGGCCCGTTTCAAAAAAGTCGACATGCGGGTAAGTGTGGTAGGCAACGATCGCATCGGAGTATTCAATCATTCGATCCGTGAGTATGCCGTGCAGGTCCAAAGAGACGACGATTGGCACATCATCACCGAGCACTCGGCGCGTCTCTGCAATCAGAAATCCTTCCGGATCCAATTCCTCCTGGCTCGCCATTGCACCATGCATACACAGATAAACGCCATCGACTGATGGAGCTGACCGAATAGACTCGATGAATTCTCCAGCAATTCTTTGCCAAGCGTCAGCGGCCAGGGTTCCACCAGAAGTGATGAAGCAGGCGCTGTAAGAGGGAATAATTTCAACGTCCGCCAGCTTATCGAAAACGCTCAAGGCTCCACCGATTTCATTGCGAACCGAGCGGTGGTAGATCAACAGATCTTGGCCGTTGCGGACTCGAAAGTCAGCATATTGGCTCAAATGCGGATTGAAAGTGGAAACTTCTTGTTTGCACTCGGCGATCAAAATTCGACGCATGGGGAGTAGCTCGCTTCGTTGTTGATTCTATCGTAGCGGAGGTGTGGTGTAGATCCGTTCGCCTCGAACCTGGATCTCGACGTCCACCAAATAGGGCGCAATACCTTTTAGGTCCGGTTCGATGCCAAGGCCAGGAGCATCGGGAACATTCAGCAACCCATTTTGATCGGGAACGATGTGATTCTTGGTCATCGCTCGGGCCAGTGATTTGAGCTCCGTTGGGAATTCGCAAATTGTATGAGACGCAAGTCCCGCAAACGGTTGCAACGAAGCGGATAACGCGAGATTGGATGTGAATGTGTGATTGACGTAGGTCACACCTTTCGCCGCAGCATAGTCGGCGACATCTTTGGCAATCGTGATGCCTCCGATACGCCCAGCGTCGATTTGGACATACTTGAGTCCAGCATAGTCGACCATGTGTTTGGCCATATGAAAGTTGTGACATCCTTCTCCGCCGGCCATTCCAACCAAACCACTTTCGAGCGACAACGCGTGATACTCCGACAAGGCTCCTGAAACGAATGGTTCTTCAAGCCACGTGGCGCGGACTTCCTGGAGCATGCTGAGTCGAGCGCGCGCAGCGGCTAAATCGGCATTCCAAACAGTTCCCGCATCGACCAACAGAATTCCATCTTCGCCAAGCCCCTCTCTGGCTGCTGCGAGCTGAGCACAATCGTCCTCAACGCTCGATAGCCCGAATGGTCCCCAGCCAAACTTGGCCGCGCGAAACCCCTGAGCTGCAATCGTTTTGGCTTTGCTGAGAGTCTCATCGGCCGTATTGCCAAACAAGACCGATGCGTAGGGCGTTTTGGCAAAGCACGATTTATAGCCTAGCAGCTTCCAAACGGGCTCATTCAATCGACGCCCCAGCAAATCCCACAAGGCGATGTCGATTCCCGAAAGCGTATGATCAGCTTGCAACAAATCTAGACTATTAGCGCGAACCAAATCTCCAATGCGGCGAATGTCACCCACGTTGTCGATTCGTTGGCCCATCACAGACGCGATGACAGGCTTGCATGCGCTGTGTGACATAGGACAAACCAAGCTGGCAATCGAGACCAATGGGGCCGCCTCGCACTCACCCCATCCAATATGCTCCCCTGCCGCAATGCGCACCAGCAATGCATCCTGGCTTCCATCTCCAATGTCCAGGACTTGGGGCATCGACAAATAGTAGAAATCGACTGAATCGATTTTCATAAGTTTCTAACTTCGTAAAAAAGGTTGATCAGACTGCTTCAACGCATCGCGAGGAAACAGAACAAGAATGCCAACAAGTAACAAGAGCCCTGCGGCGAAATACGCAACGCCCGTCAAGGATAACAATCGATCGATTCCCAGCGTCGATTTCCAAAGTCCACCGAACAACGTCGCGAATCCAGAGACCAGTCCTCCACACAGATTGAGCACGCCAACGGCTGTCGCTCGAAACTGGTTGGGGATAACTTCGAAGGCAGCCGGAAAAATATTCCCCATCATCAGTCCGCTGAACAACCCAAACGCCATGGCCGCCAATCGTACTTGAACGAGCGTTTCACAGGCCCCCAGAGCATGCAGGCATGGCGCACACAAAACCAGACTGGCCAACATCAAATAGAAGCGAGACGCCTTGGTCACTCGCAATAACTTATCCGCCAGCCAGCCACCGCTTAGCAAGCCAACCGCAGTGCTGCCTTGTAGATAAAGCGTGGCATTGAACGCAGCATCCGATTGGCTTAGTTCAAATTTGTCATGTAAGAACGTAGGCAACCAGCCGTACAATAGCCACAGCCCAAACACGAACACCGGAAAAACGATGCACAGAATCTGATAGGTCGGAATGGAGACGAGCGCTAACAGGCACTGCCATACGCCAACTTTGGAGTCGACTGTTTCGGATGATGTAGCTCCCGACGATTCGGTTGAGCTTTCCAGTTTGAGTGACCGTAAGAAGGCAAAGTATGGGAATGCGTAAACCAAGCCAACGCCACCCAATGCAAAGAACGCAGTTCGCCACGCACCCAAGTCGGCCATCCATCCACCAAACCAACTCCCGACCACCGTTCCAGCGATTTGTGCCGTCGTTAGAATGGCAATGGTACGAGAACGCAACCTAGGCGCGAACGCACTCGCCGTCAGAGCGATAGCGGTGGGCATGAAAAGCGATTCGGAAACGCCCATGGCGGCTCGCAGCCAAAGGAGTTCGGCTCCTGAACGTGCCAAGCCAGTCATCACAGTCACCAAGCTCCAGATGATCAGGCTCAAGACCACTAAGATGCGTTTGGAAACTCTGTCACCGATGATCCCTGCGACGGGACACCCCAATGCGTACACCCACAGAAAATAGGCACCAGTCAGCCCCAGTTGCTGATCCGTCATTCCCAAATCCGATTTTAGTGACGGGAACATTGCAAAGACAGCTTGCCGGTCGCAGTAGTTCAAGAAGTATGCGAACCACATGAAGCCCAAGAGCAAGATGGCTTCCGTTGAAACCCTACCATGGCTCACCGGATCGGATTGACGACTGGGTTCAGTATTGGCGGTCATGAAGAAAGGACCTCGTCGATCCCAACCTGCCTGGCGATCACGGCCACGCAGTCTCCCTGCTGAGTTAAACATGGAACTCGCGTTGTGATCAAATAACCCGAACTGCGAGCGATGATCGGTTCAGGTGTTCGATCGGGGCGTTCTAAATGATGAATGGCTCCCACACAATCGCCAACGTTGACCATCTGACCAAGCTCAACGCTGATCTCAAAAATGCCCGACTCAGGAGCCAACAAATAATCGTTGCGATCGAGCGCTTGAACGAGTACTGTCGGTGGTTTGCCAAGACTCTCGCGCGTTTGCTCAACACCTTTTAACAAGCCAACGTGGATGAGGACGTTGCGCAGGCCTGATTGTGCAATTCGATGGACGCTGGCCGGAACGCCTTCACCGCCACCGAGCTCGGTGGTAACGACGATCTTACCCTGGCTCTCTGCTTCGACCGGTAGCAAACCTGAACCAGCGATATCGGCATACAGGAATGAGAAGTCGGTGTTCCACGCCAACATTGCGGCCATCATCTTTCTACGTTGTTCCTTGTCGGGCACAATATGCATGTGCGAGCAAGGCACAAAGTCCATGCTGCGTCCGCCCGAATGAATGTCTATGATCACATCGCTCAACGGAAACAGCACCGTCGTCAGGTAATGAGCGATCTGGCTGGTCACCGCCCCTTCCGGTTGTCCAGGGAACGCGCGATTCATGTTCATCCCATCCAGTGGCGAAAGTCGAGTCGCAGATCGAGCTGCAGGAAAGTTGAGCGACGGAATCAAGATGATCCTGCCCGTAATCATTTCCGGAGTTAGCTCACGAGCTAGCTTCATCGCCGCGATCTGCCCTTGATACTCATCGCCGTGATTGCCCCCCAGCACCAGCACCGTTGGCCCGGCGCCGTTTGATAGGACTGTCATGGGGATCATCACATTCGCCCAACCCCCCAGGTTATGAGAGTACGGAACCTGCAAGTAACCCTGTTGCTTGCCTGGCGCATCAAGATCGATGGATGAAAAGAGCATGCTGAAAATTCCTCGAGTGCCAGAGCATAAACTGCTGAACGATAGCGGCTGAATGGTGAGAGGACGTGTCTTTGCAAGCGGACATTATGTAATGATCTCGCGCATAACATTTCCGTGTACGTCGGTCAGACGAAAATCACGTCCCGCATACCGGTAGGTAAGGCGTTCGTGATCGAAACCGAGCAGATGAAGAATGGTTGCATGCAAGTCATGGACGGTTGACACCTTCTCAATCGCTTTAAAGCCAAAGTCGTCAGTCGCGCCATACGTGACGCCACCACGCACACCACCGCCTGCCATCCAAACTGTAAAGCCATAGTGATTGTGATCGCGACCCGTGCCCCCTTCGGACACCGGAGTTCGCCCAAACTCGCCGCCCCAAATCACGAGCGTGTCCTTCAACATATCTCTTTGCTTCAGATCTGCGAGCAGTGCTGCGATCGGCTGGTCGATTTCGCCAGCATTTTTTCGAATGTTCTTCTCAATATCGCCGTGGTGATCCCAAGGCTGACCAGCCCCATGCCATAACTGAACATAACGAACACCTCGCTCCAGCAAACGTCGCGCGATCAACGTCTGTCGACCATGAACGGTGTCGCCATACAGTTCATGAATGTGCTGCGGTTCACCTTGAATATCGAAAACGTCGGCTGCTTCTGACTGCATGCGAAAAGCAAGCTCGAATGACTCAATGCGAGCTTCCATACGAGAATCGATCGGGCTCTGAGAGCGAACCGACTCCAGTTTTCGAAGCAGAGTCAACTGATGTTGCTGGATGTCTGTCGTCGCATGCGGACTGCGAATGTTTTCAATCAATTGTTCAATCTTGCGATATTGAGTATCGATATAGGTTCCTTGAAACGATCCCGGCAGAAACCCCGATTGCCAATTGGCTTTGTCGGAAACGGGGTATCCATTGGGACACATTGCGATGAACCCGGGCAGGTTTTGATTCACGGTGCCCAATCCATACATGACCCAGGAACCAACGCTCGGCCTCGGCTGAACGGAATCGCCACAGTTCATCAGCATCAGCGATGGTTCGTGATTGGGAACTTGAGCGGTCATCGAACGAATGACGGCGATGTCATCTGCATGGGCAGCGGTTCGCGCAAAGAGTTCGCTGATTTCCAATCCGCTTTGACCGTACTTTTGGAACTTGAAAGGGGATGGTAATGCGCCACCTGTCTTTCGCTCTGTTATGTAAGACTGTGGTAATGGCTGGCCTGCATATTTCTCCAGCAATGGTTTGGGATCGAACGTATCGACCTGCGATGGCCCGCCATTGAGAAAAAAATGCACGACTCGTTTGGCTCGGCCAGCGAAGTGCGATGCTTTCGCGGTCAACGAATTGGACACCCCGTCGCCGGTGTCCGCAAACAGCGCATAGTCATCCGCCATCACACCCGCTAAGCCCAATAGGCCTATTCCAACGCCGGAACTGCGAAGCAGTTGGCGGCGGGACATTTCGATGGCTTGATGTTCGGAAGGCATGGTGAGGGTCTCAGGCTGGAAACTAAGGTACGAACATTCGCTCATTCGAGATGAGAAGTACTTGCGCCAACTGCTCCAGGGGCGAGAGTATCTGTTCAGGCTTGCCTGTAAAGTCTTTCTCTGCAATCCAGGAAAGCGCTTCTTCGCGAACGGGATTCAGAGTTGAGATGACTGGGGACCACAGGAATTGATCGTTATTCAGCACTTGGTCAATATCCACTACGAAGTCAACTGTTTCGTTCGCCTCCACTTGCAACGCTGCGACACTTAAATCCACCTCACGATTTTGCAAGGAAATTGATTTAAGAATGCCCTGTCTGCTCGAGACGATGAAGGTGCGAATGCCGTCACCCTCGGTCGACTGATGAATCATCGTGGACTGAATCGAAACCGTTCCATTTTCTGGCGCGGTCCAGCGTCGAACAATCGCATGTTGACGGTCATTGCCAGGGTGCCCACCTCGCGACGTTAGCTGCAGCCAGCCGAGTGCTGCATCCGGTAGTTGTGATCCTCCCTGCCATGCGGAGCCGTTGAAGTGGGGCAACGATGTGAACGAGTTGAGTTTTCCTGCGGCTTCGTTGATCTCGCCATAACCATAGCTCCAGGCTGCAGCGCGTGCATTCGCTGAGTCTATATTGGTTGCCTGTTCTGCAGTCACTAAGAATTGCTCCGCAATCAAACCTTCCTCGCGGGTTGGCATTCGCCCTAAAACTGTGTTGTACAGTTGTTGGACAGCGGCCGATGCATCCAGGTTGGCAACGATCTTCCTTGCTCGTGCGACAACAAACGGATGGTTCATGGCGAAGAGTGCCTGTTGCGGCGTCGTGGTTTCAGACCGTTCCGGGGAATGTAGATCGGGATTCGCAAAGTCGAAGACGCTGAGCAACGTTGGCAAGAACTGTCGATCGATGGTGATATAGACCGATCGCCGAAAGCCGAACAAGTCTGTGCCCGGTCCACCCATTGTCAGGTCTAACTCTCCCGATGTCGCCAACAGGGAATCACGCCAGGCTTCAAATTGCAATCGACGCCGGCTGCTTCGCCAAAGCAATCGGTTCTCCGGATCTCGTTCTTGTGCCAACACACGTTCCGAGGCAGTCGCGGGGTCGTCCGAATTTTGTCGATACGTTGCAGAGAGCATGATGGCGCGATGCAATGACTTTGTGCTCCAACCGCTGGAGATGAATTGGCTCGTCAAATGATCGAGCAATTCGGGATGGCTTGGCTCCGTCGATCGAAGGCCAAAATCACTTGGAGTCCGGACCAGCCCCACTCCGAAGTGATGCTGCCACACTCGATTAACCCAAACACGGGCGGTCAGCGGATTCGCTGGATCAACCATCGCCTTAGCCATCTCCAGTCGTCCGCTTCCATTCGCAAACGGGTGTCGCGTTTCACCTGAGAGCACTTTCAGAAACTGTCGAGGAACTCGTTCTCCCTTCGTCGCTGGATTCCCGCGCCGAAATACATAGGCATCTTGTTGTACAAGACTGTCGTTCAAGACGACGGCACAGGGAGTCGCGCCGGGTGATTGCAGAATCCATTGATCGACTTCATTTTGAGCCTTCCATAACTTTACCCCAGTCGCGTTGTCCCAATACCATTCCGTGTTCATGATCGGCTCGTCAGGGATCACGCAGGGTGAGCCATCCGCATAAAAAGCATCATGCAATTGTCGATCGCATTCCTCGATCAAGCCTCGATCAACTTCGGGAGTGCTTTGCCACAGAAGATCATTTGCAGCCAGTAGCGAAGCATATCGCTCTGCAACAACATTCGACGACCCAGGTGCGACCTCGAAGACTTTTGCAACTCGCGGATTGATGGCGATCGAACCATCGAACAACTGCTTCGTCACTTCTGCAGAACGTGTCGCGAATTCATCATCTTGAAGTTTGCTAAAGGCGATCCATGGCATGAAGACCGGATCCGATCGATGCTCCGCATCTGCCAGGAAGGCATGCCATCGTCGTACAACTGCTGGAATCAGTTCTTCCTTACCAGTAAGTTGCACGAAGGCAACCTCGGGATACTTTTCGATCTCCCGCTGAGCGAGCAAATAATCTTTGATCCGATCTCGGATACGCTTGTTCGCATCGACTCGTGCGATTTCGGTCAATGAACGCAACTTCTGGATTCGCTCCTGCAATCCTTGCCGACGCAGGTCAGTAGACTCTGATTTTTCAGCCACACTTTTTTCTGCCAAACCGGGCAGTTCAATCTGCTGATCGACACAATTCGCGAAGACTCCATACAGGGAGTAATAGTCGGCTGTTGGGATCGGATCATATTTGTGATCGTGACAACGCGCACAACCAATCGTTAAGCCAAGAAGTCCGCGGCCCACAACATCAATCCGGTCATCGATGATATCGTGGGATGAACCCAGAAAACGACGGCCGAGAGTTAGAAAACCCATCGCTGCTTGTGATACAGCGTCGCCCGGAGCTACTTGGTCGGCAGCAAGTTGCAGCAACACAAATCGGTCGTAAGGCATGTCCTCGTTGAATGCGTTAATCACCCAATCGCGATAAAACGACGAATGAACAAACCGCCGTTCTTCACGGCCATAAACGTAACCTTTCGTGTCTGAATACCTTGCAACATCTAGCCAGTGGCGGCCCCATCGTTCGCCATAACGGGGCGATTCAAGCAGCCGATCGATCAGTTGTTCGTAAGCGTCACTCGACGAGTCATGAATGAACGCGTTGATCTCTTCTTGCGTCGGTGGCAAACCGCACAAGTCATACGTGGCGCGAACGATCAACGTTTTGCGGCTGGCTTCGCCTGTCGCTTGGAGTCCCGCTTCTTGCAATTTGGCCACCACAAATCGATCGATGTCATTCTTGACTCCAGCATCGTCACCCACCGTTGGTGGAACACTGGCACGAAGAGGCTGAAACGACCAATGCTTTCGCCATAGGTCTTCTGTTCGTTTCGAGAGTGGCGTTTCTGTTGGCCAGGGAGCGCCCATCGCAATCCAGCGAGCAAGATCGGCAATCTGATTCTGAGCAAGAGGCTCGCCCGTCTCCGCAGGAGGCATCCTCACGTCCGCATCTAGGCTTCGAATGCGATCAAGCAACTCACCCCGTTGATTGTCACCCGGAACGATCGATGGACCGCTATCGCCGCCAGACATGATCGCGTCACGTGAATCCAATCGAAGACCAGCCCACTGTTTCTTTTCTCCATGACATTGTTGGCACCGTTCAACCAACAGCGGTCGAATCTGCTTTTCAAAGAATTCGATGTCTGCTTGAGCCGTTCTCGCTACGGGGTCATCGGCCAATGCACTCGCAGTGTTCCATTGCGTCAAAAAAAAGGAATTGGCGAACACAGCAGCGAGCAACCATGGCGTGAAGGCATATGGCGCGAAGGCATATGGCGGATTGTTGGAGTAACAATGCCCTGTCGGTGTCGCGGAGTTTCCGCAAAGAATCGCAGTGCTTTTCATTCTGGATTCCATGAGACGTGATTCAAAGAACATTCAGTGCACGAGCAGGGCTTGTCTGTGTTCTGTATACTTAACTGTGTTCTCCATACAATGTACATTTCGGCTAAGGCTAGTCAAGGACCGTCCGGCCTTTCACGCATCTGGTAGCTTTAGGACGCTTCGATGATTCGCGGCCGAATTCGCTCTTTAAGAATTCGTTTCATTACTGTTTCGTTGGCTCGTAAAGCCGCGGGCGAATTGGCATCTACTGCCGGCCCATCGCAGCACGGATGGCGTCCTCGGGCTTGACCAGGTGATCCGAGTTGTTCGGGTCATCCGCGATCGAGAGCTGCACGCCCTTGACCTCGCCGTTGAAGTGGTTGCCCACCGTGCCGTAGTCCGGCGAAATCGCCGCGCCTGAATCCTCACCGACATCCGTGCCGTCATCGGCGGAGAAGATCGTCGCCAGCGTCGCTTCGACGTTCCCCTCGCCTACCTTCTTGCCGTCGGTGTAAAGCGTCACCTTGCCACCCTTGCCGAGACCGCCGCCAGCATAGGCGAACTCCATGCGGACTTGGTGCTGGCCTGCCGGGAGAGGATCCTTGGCCTCGACCATGAAGTTCTTGAAACCACCCCAGTTGTAGCAATACTTGAGCTTGCCCTTGTGGGCATACAGGGTCCACCCGCCTATGTTGGCACCCTGACAGATGATGACTCCTCGTGCGCCGTTCTCTGGCACGACGATTTCCGCGGTGATGGAGTGGGATTTGTTCTTAATGTTGAGGACGCAGTTTTCCGAGAGGCGTCCCATGCCTCCGACGAGGAGCTGAGTCTTGCCCTGGATGAGAACTGGCCGGCCGGCGAGATCCGGGTTGAGCTTCTCGAAGAGCCGGTCGTCCAGCGGCAGCACCTTGTATTGCGCGGCCTCGATCAGCCATTGGCGCTGCAGCTCGTGGAGCTTCTCCGGCATCTGCTTGGCGAGGTCGTTTGCCTGGCTCCAATCCTTGCTGCCGTCGTAGAGCTCCCAAACATCATCGTCGAATGCCGGCCTCGGCGCGTTGAGCCAGGGCGTGTAGTGCTTCGTGACCGCGGACCAGCCTTTGTAGTAGATGCCGCGGTTGCCCATGATCTCGAAGTATTGCACGTCGTGCTGCTCGGCAGCTTTGGCGTTATCGAACGTGTAGAGCATGCTGGTGCCCTCGATGCGATCCTGCTGAATGCCATTCACCGACTGAGGCTGCGGGAGATGGGCTGCCTCGAGGATGGTCGGGGCCACGTCAATCACATGGGTGAATTGCGTGCGAAGTTCGCCCTTGGCCTTGATGCCGTTGGGCCAGTGGACGACGGTGGCGTTGCGCGTGCCGCCCCAATGGGAGGCGACCTGCTTGGTCCACTGGAAGGGCGTGTTCATGGCGTGCGCCCAAGCGACGGCGTAGTGGTTGTAGGATTCTGGCCCGCCGAGCTTGTCGATCCGCGCCGTAAGGTATTCGGCCGTCTCTTGGCCTTGCAAGCCATTGAAGTAGCTCATCTCGTTGAAGCTCCCGTTGATGCCACCCTCAGCCGAGGCACCGTTGTCGCCGACGATGTAGTAAATGAGCGTGTCGTCGAGGATGTCCAGTTTCTCCAGCGTGTCCACGACGCGGCCCACGTTGTGGTCTGTGAATTCCATGTAGCCCGCATACACCTCCATCTCGCGACGCAGCGCGGGCTTGAATGCTTCAGGCATCGCGTCCCATGCCGGCACTTCCTGTGGGCGCGCGGTGAGCTGGCAGTCTGCCGGGACGACCCCAAGTTTTTTCTGCCGGGCAAAGGTCTCATCACGCACTTTGTCCCAGCCCTGGTCGAACTTGCCCTTGTATTTGTCGGCCCATTCTTTCGCGACATGGTGGGGCGCATGAGTGGCACCGGGCGCGTAGTAGATGAAGAACGGCTTGTCAGGCGCCAGCAGCTTCTGTTGTGCAATCCACTTGATGGTCTTGTCGGTCATGTCCGTCATGAGGTGGTAGCCCTGCTCGGGAGTCTTCTTGTTTTCTACCGGCGTCGTGCCCTCGTAGAGCGTCGGATACCATTGGTTTGCCTCTCCGCCGAGGAAGCCGTAGAAATACTCGAAGCCACCGCCGCCGGTCGGCCACGCGTCAAAAGGGCCGATGGGGCTGGTCTCCCACACGGGGACTTCGTGATTCTTTCCGAACTGTGCGGTAGCGTAGCCATTGAGTTTGAGTGTCGTGGCCAGGGGCGCCATGGAGTTGGGCCGAACCGAGCTGTACCCCGGCGCCCCGGTCGCAATCTCGGTGATGCCGGCCATGCCGACGGAATGGTGGTTGCGCCCGGTGAGCAACGCCTGACGGGTCGGCGAGCAGATGGCGGTCGTGTGGAAACGATTGTACTTCAGACCGCCAGCCGCCAGCTTCTCGAGGGTTGGCGTTTGGCAGGGGCCTCCATAAGTGCTGGTGGACCCGAACCCCGCGTCATCCACGAGGATGACCAGCACGTTGGGGGCGCCCTTCGGCGGACGCAGTTGGTTGATGGGCGGATTCTTGGAATCCGGATTCTTCGCGTCATAGACGATCGACCTTGGACGAGTCGTGTTGGGCATCGGCAGATGTGCGCGGTCGAGGTCGACCTCACGAGTCTGCGCCATGCCTTGTGGGGTGAAAACTGCGCCCAGCGCAAGACTGAGAGCGGCCAGTATGGCTTTTGTCTTCATCTTTGTTTTGCCTTTCATGTGGTTACTTACTGTCAAAAAATTGGCGATGTGTACTTGAGAGGAATAGGATCAACAAGTGATCTACGTTGTGTAGCTTCATAGCTTGCTGCTTTCCATGGTGTTTAAAACATCGTTCATTGCCTGTTGGCTTACTTTTAGAAAACCTTCTTGCCCACGATCGAGGTCGACAATCAAGTAGAGCACTAGCGTAAAGGCGAGCGTCATAATGAGCATCTCGGGCGAGCGTTGTGTTCCGGAAAGCCCGGCTTGATATCCAATCGACATCATGCCCAGTAGCGTGAGGCTGAAGAGTGCTATCCAGATACTAAACGGGATTCGATTACGAAGCCCGATGAAGACACGCTTGGAATGAATGTCGATCGTTTCATTCAGCGACTGCAAAAAGAGACCTGTCGTAATGGACCTTGGATCCTTGTCGGCGGCCATCACGGCTTGCGACCAGATTTGCTTCAGCAATTCATCCGACTGCTCCATCAACTTCTTCATCATGCCTATGTTGAGAGGTTGCACACGATTCGCTGTGTACTCGCGAAGCCGTTTAGCGATCTCCGATCGCTGGGGTTCAGGCAATAGTTGACTCCGTAGATAAGTTGTTCCTATCGAGTTGGCTTCTTCAAGTACAACTTGGCGGCGTGCATCAAATCTGCTTGCCGCCATACTGAAGGTGAACGCGAGTATGAACGCCAGCAAGCCTAGGATAGACGCGACCATCGCCGCCACCGGTGTTTCCTGTTCTTTGGATTTGTGAGCAAGTCGCCATCTTCCAAAGCGATACCCAAACTCCACTGTCAAGATCGAAAGAACGATTACAACGACGAAGAAGCACCAAAGAGGTATGTGATCGAGAGGCTCGATATCCATGGCGATTTCATTTCCGTTATTTTAAAAGTGCGGATTCAAAGTGTGTAGAATTTGCCGCTTTGGGCTCGTCGTGCGTTTTAAAACCCGCCATCTTACCATCTTCCAGAGCTTGCTTCGCATCCAGGGTGCCATAGAGCTGGATGAACCGGCAACGCTCTGTTTCTCCCGTGACCAGAAACTTGACGCCAGTCCCGCCGATATCAATGCTGAGTACGTTCATAGGTGACCTCGCAAACACAGTTTCTGAATCGTGACATTATCAACGGCCTGCTTTCAGTGCAGGCGAACGGCTTGGTTCGAGTTTTACTCTCCACGCCGTTCGATGACATTTCATCTGTATAGGTGCGTGACGGGAGTCTTGGGTCACGCACCGGAAGGCTGCTAACTATTTTCGAGGCGACGGTGGTATCGGCGGTACTGGTGCCTTTTGGGCCGAAGGTGCCACTGGTGTTGCCATCGCTTTCTGGGCTGCCGGTTCATCCAACCGAACCATAAGCCATTGCTGGGTTTGGCCGTCCGCGAAGTGCACGAGCGCTGGACCCGTATCGGACGTCAGATTGGAAATCCCGGTTTCCATGATCGGACGCGTCTTGCCCTCGACAGCCCAAGCAACTCGCTGTGATGCTTTATCAGCGAGTCCTTCGACGGTCTGTGTTTGATTCGTGACGGTGTTATGCGAGGTACCCGAAATCACTCCCTCTTTGCTGATTGCAAGTTGCAAAAACAACGTCGGATCAGGACCGGATTTTTGGCCATCCTGCGTCAATGCAAACACTCCCAATGGCAACCACTCTGCTTTCTCGGGTGCAACTTCAGGTGCACTGGCTACGATGGCTTCGGCTTGCTGCGCATATTCCTCAGCAGTGGCCACCGGCTGATCGCCGTAGTAAACCGAATTGTCTTCATAGTATACGTTTTCACCGTAGCTGTACGGGACTGCATCGGTCCAACCGTAACCAGTGCCAACCCATCCGGCCACCGAGCCCCATGCGGCCCAGCGATAGGGCGCATTGATTCGCCATGAAGCCCAGCCGGGATGGTCTGACCAGAAGTCTAGGCGAGGATGGTTCTCCTGAACTTGATTGCGTATTTCATCGCGGCGACCAACTCGGTTGTCTTGATACTGCTGCCGATTTTCGATTCGGCCGGCGCGGTTATCTGACATGCGATCATTGACTCCCGAACGATCGCTGACACCGGCACGATCAGCTAAACCTGTACCTGCACCTGGACGGTTGGCGATGCCGGTACCTGTACCGGGTCTGTCCGCAATGCCTGCACCAGCACCAGGACGTTGAGCTATACCTGCCCCAGCCCCCGGTCGGTTCGCGGGAAGTGTACTAGGTCGAGTACCACCACCTCCTTGCAAGAAATCAGCCGCCGCACCACCTGCAATCGAACCGCCCATGTTCCCTGGACGATTTGCAGGGAGCGTACTCGCCCCTCCAGCACCGCCCCCTGGGGCGATATTTAAGAAATTATTGAGTTGCCCCGTTGAAGGTCTCGAACCGACACCACTTCCAGGGCCAACTCCGCCCGGACGAGTGCCAGCAACCCCACCTGGACGCGTTCCTCCACCGGCAACCCCGCCGACTGGTCGTGCTCCGGTGCTCGGTAGACCACCTGGACGTGGCATCGCACCCGGACTCATCACGCCACCGGGGCGAGATGCCATTCCTGAACTGGGACGAGACATGCTAGGTCCTGACGGCCGGTTCATCGAAGGCGAAGGTCGGCTCATGGACGGCGATCGATTCATCGAAGGGCTTGGGCGACTCATCCCGCCACCTCCCGAAAATCCGCCTCCGCCGCGGGACATGCCACCGCCACCGCGCCCGCCACCGCGTCCAAAGAAAGCCCCAGCATCACCGATCGTCAAGACAACGATGACTAACGTTGCTAGCCCAATTCGAATCGTAGTTTTCTTCATTAGATTATTCCTTAGTTATTTTGACTTCGTCCACATTCGGCAACAGTTCGCCATCGACCGTGCGATTGATGGACTGCAGCGTGAACGTGTTTTCATCGAGGTATGTAAAAACGTTGACGGCAGAGGACTTTCGCCCGTCATGGAGGACACCACTTTGCTGGACGTACCAACGATTTTCTTTTTTGGTCCAAGTCCCCTGACCAGTGCCGCCATCGGAGTCAAACACCCAGGAGCGAATTTGTTTAGCAACAGGATCCCAGCCGATGATCTGCATTCCGGACATGTCGATGCGATCGCGTACCTGGACCTCGAATGTACGCACTAGGAAATTGTTGTTGCGAGCCCATTTGCATTCGGTAACTACCGACGCCTTGTCATCCTGATCTACCCAGCGTCCAACCATCCATTCGAGACCTTTTAGTTGCTCATAGTGCGACGGTGGGGCGACTATTTCTTCTTCGGTCATACGGTCCAATAACCATTGCCTATCGCGTTTGACATAGACAGCCGTATATTCGCTGTTCTCCAAAGTTTGATCCGCCACCGTAAGCTTGGCCGTACCATGCTCGACCGCGACCCCCGGCGAGATGAACTGGATGGAATTCGTCGTCGCCTCCAGCTTGATTCCTTTGGTTTCGGCAAAAGTCTCCGACATTTGCTTTTCGATCGCCTCACGGCCCACGACCTGTTCATCGCTCAGGGGATTAATGTAGACCGCTTCAGGCGACCACATGGCTGCGACCGCCTTCGCGTCCCACTTGTTAAAGGCGAGAACGTAAGCCTCTACGGCTTTGCGAATTGCAGCTTCCTCATCGGTCTGAAGAACAGGCTCTACGGCAACAGCAGCAGCCAAACTGCAAACCGTCACCGCAAAAGTCAACGTCATTAACTTCATCAGTTTCTCCTCTACGTTAGATTGGCTGTGGGTCGTCTCCCAGCAAAGCCTCTGTCTGCTAATCATCGAGTCTAACATTGGTGAATACCATTCGTAAAACTACGACTTTTGTATTGCGTAATACGCAATACGTTTGCAGCAAACCCAGTTCTTGTACGACTTGAGCAAAACAGTTCAGTTTGGGTTCGAGGTCGACTATCGGAAGACCAAACTATATCTCCCCTGCACTCGATGCGAATGCAGTCCTATTCATGCCCCAGTTTCTTTCGCGTCTTTGAAACTACTTCCGGAGTACGCATCGCTTTCAAAAGCTCCTCAGAACCAACGCCCCACTCCGAGACGCACTTGGCTGTTCTCAAAACAGAAATGTCCAGATAAACTCGATGAGCACTTTCACAAACAGTCCCCTTTTCCATCTTTTTCAATCTAGGCGAAGCAGCAAGACTAATTGACTGCAAACAGTTTGCTGTCGACTCGAGACAACAATTGCTTCAGTTGTGGCAGCGACTCATGGGCCGTCTGTGCACCTATCGCAGACATTTCGTCAGCTCGCGAAAACTCGGTGATATCAAAATCTCTTACGTCCGGCTGAATCACAAAGTCAGCCGGTTGCACTCCCACTGAATTCATGTTCACGTTTTGTACAACATAAGTTCGCATGATCGTTTCGAGCACGGACGCTGACTTCATTTTGGCTGTAGTTGTATCCGGTCCATTCTTCGCAAATTCCTGTTTTATCTTTGCCGTAACGCTAACCGCGATCACAAAATTGCATCCTTTTGCCACAAGCGTGTTGGCTGGTACGTTGTTAATGATGCCGCCATCGACCAACGCTCTACCATCTCGGTTAATCGGCTTCGATAAAACGGGTACATTGATGCTCTCGAGGACGGCATGCACGGAGTCTCCCACCTCACGCACGATCGGTTGCCCGCTAATCAGATCTACCTTGACCGAATGAACGGGAATCGGCAGTTGCTCCAACCGACTATCCTTCAAATACTTTCTCAATAGCGGATCAAACTGGCATCTGCGATACATGTACAATAGATACCAGTGACCACCGTTGGGTATTTTTCGAAACAACCAGGGAGGAGTTAATTCCTTTACGAAACACTCGGTACTGTACGCTGGGTTCATTCCCGAAGCGTACAAGATTCCCGTCATTGCCCCCGCGCTGGTTCCGGCAATCATATCGACGCAAATGCCGTTTTCTTCGAGCACTTGGAGGACGCCCAAATGGGCCATGCCTCTGGCCGCACCACCGCCCAACGCTAAGCCAATTCGGACTCCTCGCATCTCATGAATGATACGTTCGAAACCGTTCAGCATGACTCGGCTTCGATGTTCCGGTGGCTCGTCGAGAGACACCTTGAAATTTCGAATCGCAAGCGAATTCAACTCTGGGGCAAGAGGTGCCCATTGCATGCTGCCGGGTAGCAACCACACTATATTTATTTTGTCCCGCCAATTGGGAGATTGCTGTTCGATCTCGGCAAGTTGAGCAGCGGCCTTGCGCCAAGTATCAGGGGTGACACACCAAAAAATCTTCTCACTTATCTCGATGACATCCGATATCCTCTTGATTTCCATTGCCGCATTCAGATCGAGGATAATCGGTTTTCGATCCGGCATCTTGTCGATTTCTTGACGAACTTCCGAATTGGACACATAACAGCCGTTTTTTAACATGCAATAGTGAGGAACTCCGTCGATTGGATTCCAATCCGGCTGGTCATGTACGACGTACGCATTCTGCCCCAAATCCTGTAGACGAATTACAAGTCGTCGCGCTAGTTCCCTGGTTTCTGGCGACTGGTGAAAAATGGAAATCACCCTCGGCAACTTCTTTCGTCGCTCTCCCATCAGCGTGCTATTGACCGCTTCCGCGATGATGCGAGACATATTCTGACGGAACATGTCATGTTGCTTGGTCAACGCGAATAACGTTTGATAGCTCAGACGAAGCAATGTGGAGGGTTCGACTACTTCGACCTGCATGGGAGACGGTTCGCCCGAAGCGGCAGCCAATGCCCCGACTTGTGTTCCAGCCATTTGATATCGCGTTAGCAATACATTCCCTTGAATGTCGACGAGTGTGACCTTAACGCGACCGTGGATGACGAGATAAACAAACGCCATCGGATCATTTGCTTTGTGTAGAATTTCGCCTGCTTCACATCGCAATAATTCGCATTGATTACCTACATCATGTACAACCTCGTCACTTAATCCTTCCGCACATGGATGCAACTTCAGCAAAAGAAATTTGTCGACCGTCACCATGATTGAGCCTTTTGTTATCCATCTTTTGAGTCAAACTGTCGTAGCACTTTATTGTAGTCAAGTACATATGGCGCAGTCAGCTCAATCGCGTACAGATTCCCACCAACCGTTGCTAACATTTTCGAAAGGACGTCGTTCAAGATGACGAATCTAGTGTCGCGAGGCGCAACACTGATACGACTGGGACTGTGGTCAATGGTCGTCTGTGCCGCATGGGCAGCGATTAGCCTGGTTATGGAGTGGTATCAGTTCACCCAATCGATGCCCGACCAAGGGTGGAATTTGCAGATTGCTCGACTGGTCGGACTTGTCTTTCTGAACTTAGTATTCACCGCTTTGATTGCCGTCGTCGTTATCTTGTCTTTATGGGTTCGGCTCACGGGCAATCTCCCCGATCTTCAAGGATGGCATCTTCAGTATCCAGAATCGGAGTTTTGCGCAGCGGATGCGAATGATGATTACACTTTGGACGACTACTTAGAACAAGAGCAGAGAGTCTACAATCAATTGAATGCATTGATCGTAGGCACTTGGGCCGAACAAATTGACGGCGACTTTTGTCGCTTTGGCTCCACTTCAGTCTCGAATCCCGAGACGATTGTTGATCGCAATTGGAATCGAACGTACATCCTCAATGCAGATAAGCCTATCGGCGGCGTCTTGCTCTTACACGGGTTAAGCGATTCACCGTACTCACTCCGGGCCTTGGGACAAAGACTACATGCCGAAGGCTATACCGTGATCTGGTTGCGAATACCTGGACATGGTACTTGCCCGGCAGCCCTAGCAAACGTGTCGTCGGAAGATTGGCTCGCAGCGGTTAAAGTTGCTATGCGAGGACTGCGTGACCAATTGCCTGATGGTGCGCCGCTGATTCTGGGGGGCTACTCCAATGGAGGTGCACTGAGCGTTCTCTACACGCTCTCTGCAATCGACGATGTAACCTTACCTAAACCCAAAGCGATCATCTTGTTCGCACCCATGATTGGGATCAATCCCATGGCTAGTATTACTCGGCTGTATCACATGGTCGCGCTTGTGTCGGGTAACCAAAAAGCTCAATGGTCGGGGATCAGCGCCGAAATTGATCCCTTCCGCTACAGCTCCTGGCCAATGAACGCAAGTGTACAAGCTTGGTTGGTAACACAAGCCGTAGAACGGCAGCTTTTCAAGTTGCAGAAATCGCGCCGAATGCATGAAATGCCGCCAGTCCTGGCGATGCAATCCGTCGTTGATTCGACGATCATTGTTTCCAAGCTGATTACAACCTTATTCGATCGCTTATCGTCCGCGTCAAGTGAGCTGTTTTTATTCGATATCAACCGGGTGGACAAGTTTATGAATCTATTCAATCGGTCATTTGATAAAGCCATTTTTCCAAAACTACAGCGAACGGATATGCCGTTCACATTGAGCGTCTTGAAGAATGCGAGTCCCGATTCTCGGCAGATGCTATTGCAAACTCGCAACGGAGAAACGTGGACAGAAACGATGACGGATTATTCTTGGCCGGCCGGGGTGGCATCGCTATCCCATCTAGCAGTGCCCATTCCGCCGGAAGATTTGATTTACGGGACCAAGGAAGCAACGGCTGCAAGCGGTCTACCACTGGGAACTCTCAGTATGAGGGCCGAGCCCAGTTCGTTATTGATCTCGAATTCGCTGTTCTATCGCTGTCGAAACAATCCATTTTACCACCTGATGGAAGACCACGTCGTCAAGTGGCTCGCCTGTCGTATCATCGCGTAACATAGCATATTCGCGTTTCGCTTTCTCTCATTGCTCCTCGACAAAGACTTCGAGTTTTCCCGCACGCACGGCCTTCATCAGCTCCTCATGGTCGCGTTCGGTTTGGTTCGCATAGGCGACAGAGAAGTCTGCGATGGCTCGATCAAACTTGTCGCTTTCGCCCAGGTATCCGCTAATCTTGGCGGGTTCGCCGGAGCGGGCGTGGGCATGAGCTAACGTCCAACCACACAACTTTGCGTATTCGAACATGACGCTTGGCATGAAGATCTCGACCATCGGCTTAACTTTCATATCTTTAAGCTGACGTACGTAGAATTGTCGCCCCTCGGCTCCCTCGGTCCAGCCAAGAAATAGGTCGCTGGCTGATTGCATCATTCGGCAGCCGTGAACGATACGCTGACCGTGGTTGGAGTGAAGGCTCTTACCCGCGTAGGCTTCGAGCACGGAGGGACGTGCATGTTTGAACTGGAGGAAAAGCGGATCGTGCTCGCTTGCCATCAGCAGCAAGATACCACAGTAGGTTCCAACGCTACCGACGCCGACGACCTTAATCGCTACGTCCATTAGCTTAAAACGGTCAAGAAGTAATCGACGGTCTTCTTGCATGGTTTCTCGATAGCGAGAAAATGCTTGTTTGATCCTTGTCATTTGCACTTCGTGTTCCTGGTCACGCAAATGAAAAATCAAAGGTGGATTTTCTTTGATAGTGGGAGCGAGGCCGGTACTGATGGCGAGTTCAGGGAAGTCATGTTCGAGCACGCTGCGCTGGCGGGCCTTTTCTAGGCGTTTCTTGGCACGCTTTTTGGTCTCTTCATCCTCGAGCGCCGAGATCACTTCTTCGACGTCCATGCTCGCGTACCACACGTCCATCACGTTCATGTCGCTGTATTCGGCCATGCGTTCGCGATACGACCGCACACAAGCCAGTACCGCATCGCGGGCATCTTCTTCGCTAAAGCCGTTGTCGCGGCAGGCAAGCACGAAGCTGGCGGCCAAGCGTTTCACGTCCCACTCCCAAGGCGCAGGGAGAGTCTCGTCGAGGTCGTTGATGTCAAAGATCACTCGCCGCTCGGGGGTCGCGTAGGAGCCAAAATTCATCAAATGGCAATCGCCACATGCCTGCACTCGGATCCCGCACCCAGGCAGGCTGGCCAAATCGGCTG
Source organism: uncultured Pirellula sp. (assembly GCA_903858115.1). Taxonomy (GTDB): domain Bacteria; phylum Planctomycetota; class Planctomycetia; order Pirellulales; family Pirellulaceae; genus JBKCUI01. The sequence goes on from CAIOHR010000019.1 coordinate 22,703, forward strand.
CCATGTTAAGTGCTGCTCCTCGAAAAAAAGTAAACGGCGACTTCATCATGCGGCCGTGGCGAATCGGGACAAGTTGTGGCATGCGGCCCTTGTTCGATTCCTCCATCAAGGCTAAAGGAAGCGCCCGGTCAGCGGCTGGTTTCCAGATCGCATGCAATTCGCGAGGGCATTTATCGCGGAAGCTCTTTCCGATTGCATATAGCTCCGCCAATGTCGGGTGAGACATGAGCGAAGGACTCGTCTCGAGGGGTTGCAATTCTTCCGATTTGGCCGATGACTTTTTGCCTTTTCCCATGGTGACACGCTATGGATGACGAGAGGAGTGATGCTCCCCTAAGAATAACTCGATAACTGGCTCCCGCTACTAAGAATTATGTTATTCAGCGGATTGTCTTCTGTTCGAGGAAAGGGTCGTGACGTCTTTCCGCTTGCGTCTAACCTTCTCTGTTGGAAACTGGATTTGTAGGAAATCGATTGAATCCTGAGCAGAGGATGAACGCACTCACCATCAGAACCCACAACGGGAACAGGAGAGCAATCCAGGCAAAGTCGGTGATGACCAGGAGTAGTACCAATCCAAACGAAAAGCCGATAAACGACAACCAATGTGAGAGCACCGCTGTGCGAAGCCCGATCGTGCTAGTCACGAACATAAACACCGCCGCCATCTTCATGCCAAATGTGTTCATCAGAGCAAACGCCATACTACGACCAAGTTGGTACGTGTCCTGATGGACGAGAAGACTATCGGTACTGTTGAAAGCATCCATCAGTCCTCGGGTAACCGCGACTGCTGCAAAAAGCATGGCGACGAAGAGCAAGCCACTACCAAGAAATACGGTGGCGAAAAAACGATCTTCCAGCAGACCAATGTGGTTGCGGAGGACAGCCATAAACCACAGGAACGCAATCCCCGTAAATGGGACGAGATTCAGTGACATCAAGACCCAGTTTCTTAAAGCCGGGTCCGAAAGCCATACGCCTGGATCTTTCGGATCCGCTGGAGCAGCCAAACGAACAATCGCCAGGCTGGCGATAAAGAGCACTGCGAAAACGATCCCGCTAATCGCAACAATTCGCGGTGGAGACGGGATCGGTTTCAATGCACTATGAGCAGTCAAATGACATCATCCCCATTACGCCGGTTTTCAATCTTGTCGTGGTTTTTTTGATCTTTAATTCACGCATTCCCAGGGCTCGAGGATATTGTATGGGATCGAGCCAGTGTGCCACCAGAGATTACCTTTGCTTTGAATCCATGCTGTGACAAGACTCTCGCAGCGATGTAAGCGCGTTGCGCCGATCGACAAATGATGTTGATCGCTCGGCCTTTCGGAAGCTCACCCAAGCGAGATCGAAGCTGTCCGATCGGAATGTTGACTGCTCCAGAGACTTGTTGTATCGCCAACTCCACTGGTTCACGCACGTCGAGTAAGAAATCATTTCCGATAGCGTCCCAATGAGTTAGCTGCATATCGCCGCGAAGCAGATTTCCCGCGACCATACCAGCGAAGTTGATCGGATCCTTGGCGCTACCAAACTGCGGAGCATAACAAAGTTCGGCTTCTTCAAGGTCGTAAATGGTAGCACCCATTTGAATGAAGACAGCCAGAGCACTGATCCGCTTGTCGACCGCTGGCCCATCTTCGCCAATGGCTTGAGCGCCAAGGACTAGTCCATTGGATTTACGGAAAAGCACCTTTAACCCGAGCATTTTCGCACCTGGATAATAACCAGCATGCGAGTTGGGATAGAGATAGATTTTTTCATAATCCGTATCACCAAGCCGCTTAAGAGTTTTTTCGCTAACACCGGTCCAAGCGGCAGCTCCTCCGAAAAGCCCGATGATCGACGTCCCTTGAGTACCACGGAACTTGGAATTTCGCCCGGCGATGACATCAGCCGCGATTCGGCCCTGCCGGTTGGCGGGTCCGGCTAGAGCGACTAAGCTCCATTCTCCAGTTCCATAGTCTTTGACTTCGATCACATCACCAACGGCATAGATGTTTGGATCGCTGGTCTGCATATGCTCGTTGACTCGGATTCCGCCTCGCTCGCCGATTTCAATTCCTGCGGACTTGGCGAGTACTGTATCTGGCCGAACGCCGATTGCAAAAATGACGATGTCGGCGGGATAAGTCTTACCCGAAGTTGTCTGGACTTCGATCGCACCGCCTCCTAACTGCTTAAAGGATGCTGCACCATCGTTGAGCGCCAGATGAACGCCATTTCGCGTCAAATGGCTTTCAACAACACGAGCCATTTCCTGATCCAGTGGTCCAAGAACTTGATTCGGCTTTTGGATGACAGTTACCTGGAACCCAACGTGGGTTAAGTTCTCCGCCATTTCCAGCCCAATGAATCCTCCCCCGACTACCACTGCACGACGTACAGGTTTCGCCATTTGAATACCTGTATAGTTGGCCATTCCAGTGAGGAACGTGGTCCCTTTCTCGATCCATTGGCGAATGGTTCTGGCGTCAGGTACCGTTCGCACGTGGAAGATTCCAGGTAGATCAACTCCCGGTAATGCCGGGCAAAACGAAGGTGCACCGGGTGACAGAACAAGCTTGTCATAGGGCTCCGTCGTGACTTCACCGGTCAAGACGTTTCGCAGTTGGACGGTTTTATCTTTAGCAGAAATGGAGACCGCCTCGCAGTTGGTTCGCACATCGATCGAAAACTGCTCGCGAAACAGTTTCTCATTCGCAACCAACAGGCTCGACTCTTTTTCGATCACGCCACTAACGTGATAGGGCAAGCCGCAGTTTGCATAAGAAACATAAGGCCCCCGCTCGACCATGAGTATCTCGGCCTTCTCATCCAGCCGACGCAGTCTCGCCGCGCACGAAGCCCCGCCCGCGACACCACCAACGATGACAACTTTCATGTTTTTTCCTTCAGCGGTTTTCAGTGTAGTTTGCTTTTAAATGATTAAAAAGTTAGCGAAATGGAAACCACCTATGTGGCATAGGATTGACTAATTGCATCATGGGCCGTTAGCGTTTCAACTCAAAAATTCCGAGCTACCATCGCACGAAGAACTATCACTGACCGTTTCTACCCGAGCCGTGCCGAAGAAGCCGCCGGCAGTTTGTCTCCGGTAATCTTTTCCCAGCGTTCATTGATCAGTTCTTTCGCCGCCTGTTCCAGGAACTCGGGTGCGGCCCACTGATGAACATCAAAGTCGTTCTTGATGTAGCCGTGGCTCCGCATGAAGTCCTTGCCGATCTCAACCGAGGCTAAGTTCTGGGGCGATAGGTTGGGCACCATGTCGATGTGCTTGATACCTTCGTACGTATCTTCGACATCCAGTTCAAACGTCGTGCTTTTGATGGCCTTGGATAGATCCCCAGGCGAACAAGCTGTCGCATCGCCGCTCTTGGTTAATTCATTCGTCATAATCAGGATTCCACTGGTCAGTGCTGCGGGTCATCATTTCGAGATAAAATGTATGGTCTGCGGGCAGTGGATACCATTCGCAAAAATACGACAACTACATTGCGCAAAGCGCAGTGCCAACCGCAGCAGCGACACGTTTCGCCAGGATCTTGCGGGAAACAAGAGCCATAAGTATCCAGGGCTGTCAATCAAAAACCACAGGCTGAATGCCTATGCCACGGCTCGATTCAATCGACCGAAATGAGGCCGTTGCGGATGGCGTATTGAACCAACTCAGCGGTACTCCGGAGCTCCAGAGCCGTCATGACGTTGGCCTTGTGGGCTTCAGCTGTCCTTACGGAAACTCCTAACTTAGCCGCGATTTCTTTGGCCGATCGGCCTTCGGCAACTAACTGTAGCACTTCACGTTGCCGCGCAGTAAGCCGCTGCGGTGCTTCGTGCGATCCCGAATCACCGTCACGGTAGGATTGCAGAAGCCCTCCAGCGATCAGAGGAGTGATATAGGTTCGCCCTTGAATCGCTTCGCGGATGGCGGTGACTAATTCCGACGAAACCGAATGCTTCAGCACATAACCAGCCGCCCCTGCTTCGAGGGCGCGACGAGCGTATGCCACGTCGCTGTGCATGGTCAGGAATATAAACTTGGCTGCAACTCCGGCGTCTCGCAGCTGCACCGCCGCCTCGATGCCGCTCAAACATGGCATCGTAATATCCGAGACAATAATGTCGGGCAAATGGGTTTTCGCTGCGTCTATAAGTTCGCGGCCATCAGACACTACTGCGACCACTTCAAACTCAGGTTCGAGCAAGCTTCGTACTCCCTCAGCGAGAATTTTATGGTCATCGGCGATCAAAATACGTGAGAGACTCATCGGTTACCACCCTCCAAAGGCACTCGTACCTCGACGGTCGTACCTTTCCCTCGTGCGGAGTCAATCGTAAGGATTCCCTGAATCAGACTGACTCGTTCCTTCATGCTGGATAGTCCGAGACCTGGTTGAGAACGTATATCTTTCGGATCGAATCCGATACCACAATCTTCGATGCGCAACCGCAACTCCCTCTCGTCGGCAACCAGCATTACCGATGCCGAGTTCACCGCCGAATGCTTGGCAACATTTCGCAAACTTTCTTGAGCGACTCGGTAGATGCACAGAGCGACATCCTTAGGCAATTTCATCGGTACATTTGCAGGCGAATAATCAATATCAATCCCCTCTCGATTAGCAAAACTGGCACACTCCGATCGCAATGCTTCGGTTAAGCCCAAGTCGTTGATAATCGATGGATGAAGCTGTCGGGAGAGGGCATGTACGTCCTCGGCTAAAACCTTCACCTTATCTTGCATCGCAACGACAAGCGGTAACGCAACATCATTCGATTCAAGTTGACTCAACAATTTTGCTGCGTCGATTCCCAGCAAAGCCAATCGCTGCGTCCAATCATCGTGCATCTCACGAGCGATTCGAGCTCGTTCTTCCTCTTGAGAATGAATAAGCTTGGATGTTAGCTGCCGAAGGTCTTCTCTGGCTTGTTTGAGCGATTGTTCATTGACACGCAATTCTTCGTCGGCTCGCTTGCGTGCTAATGCGTTGGTGAAGATATCACCGATCATTCGAAGTCGCGGAATCAGGTCGTCGGGTAACTTTCGATCCGAACGAAATGAAGTGAAACCGATCCCGCCAACAACCGAGCCCATTACCACCAACGGAATTGTCACGTTAGATCTCAGACCAGTTTGAGCGCAATACTCTCGCTCGCGGGATGCCTCAAGCGGCAATTCATCGGGCAATCGAATGACCGCCCCTTGATAGACCATCTTAGCAAAGTAGGGGAACCGCGAATCCAACAGAAATCCTGCCGATGGTGGAATGCCTGGAAGTTCATAGGAATGCGTCACCACGATTTGCTTCCTATCTGCTGACACTTGCCCCAGGCCACTTCGGTCGATCCCAAGCAGTTCTACAATCTGCTGCAAGCCCCATTTAATCTGCGAATCGACCCGCTCGGCGGAAACATTGATGAATTTTGCAGAGAGTTCGCTCAATAATTTTTCAAACTGAAAACGCTGCTTACTGTCCGCGGCAAGCGGACAACCGATATCCTGCATTCTTGAGAACACAACTGAACTCAAAGGGTCTTTTCCGGTGCTCATCGAAGGTAATGGACACATAATGCCCAACTTTGCATGATGATGTAAACCCTCACCGTCGGTTTGAATTTTTTCGATATCAGAACGGTGGTTCATGGTTGTCGGATTTGTTCGAGTTGTTCTCTTGGCAATTTCTACCGGAATCGACATCAGGTCACTAGCCATACCCAGCTGCCAACCTACATTTCCGTTCATCTCTGCAAGTCAGTACTTAACGCTGCGAGACAGTATTCTAGCTGCCGCGGCCTTCTGCCGTATGCCACCCGCATGTTTTATTGCTGGGCCAAATCGCAACCTTGGCGCAAGTCCTTCGGACAATGTTTCCTGATGAGGCAGGTCCGGACAATGCCAACTATCTTTCGGCGCTGCTCGGTTGACCGTCGATCTCAGCAGTTCACAACGGAGCTTGCGGCGCATTGGAAATCTCTAAGACTGATTTCGCGACTTCTCGCTGATCGCCATCAACTTCAACCGCCCCAAGCTGCGTTTGGGGAGGAGCAGCCCTCTCCGGCAATCTCGCTGACGGCTCGATTGCCCAGCCTCACGGCCGCTTCGCTGGTAGGGTAAGACTGCATGCGGTGGCGAACAACGAGAAGTGTCCTGATTTCTCACTTCTTGATGAGCCTAAGGTTTGCTTCGGCAAAGGCTTTGCCCATCTGAGCAAAGATTTTTGCACTGCCGAAGTAATGGTAGCCTCCATTGGATGCGCCCTTCAGTGCTTCTCGGTCTTTGGGTGAAAGGACCTCCTCCAAAGCGAGATCTAGCTTCTCCTGATCCACTTTAGTGATTCCTTCAACCCAGGCATCGAGAGCGGCAAAATGTTCTGCGGATTTCGGAGAGTATTGGTCGTTGGCATAAACCGCCAAGACGTTCTTCCCTATCTTCAAATACCGAGTCTTTTCCTTGTCGAGGACGATCGATCTGTAGTGTGGCTTATCCTGCCACCAGATGTAGGTGTGAATCTTTTGGCCGTTCAAATAAACATGGAACCCCTGTCTCGCCAAGATCGCGAGGCGGTAGGAATCGTAGTCCAGGTTATCTACTTCAAAAGTGGAACGCATTAGCAGGAACTCTTCCTCTCCCCAAGCTGAGGAATAGTTGTTCAAAGTGATTCCGCTGTGTTTCCAGACGCCCTTGCCGATGGGCGCCTTACCTACAGTCCATTGACTGTCGTCGAAGTCAGGCATATACCAATTCGCCAGTCCGGCGGGCAGTGAGATATCGCGGAATCGCCTATCGGTGAACTCTTTCAATTTGTCTTTCGATTCGGTGGCATCGACCGTGACGAAGTGCCAGTTTCGCTCCTCTGATAAAGGCTTACCAATCGGCTTCCAGTACTTATCCCATTTCCGCTGAGTATCGAGCGTACCATCGGCTTTCAATGTGTGAGCCGTACCGACGATATCGTTATACTCACGCTGCTTGGGTTCTGCAGCTTCGATGTCACGATCCCAAAAAGGAGCGGTATCGACAGCAACCACATTTCCCTGGAACTCGGGCATGGCAGCCGGAGCAGCCATGGCTTTTCGGAAGTTTACGTTCTTCTCGCCATCGACACCGAGTACACCAATGACGAATGGCATCTTCGGGGCGGAAAGGTCATGGCGCACGTCGCGGATGAAGTGTGCCAAGAGTCGCGAGTACTCGTCATAATTGCCATTCGGATAGGTCTGGCCGTCGACAAGATCGTTGAAACCTTGAAGCCATACAAAACCTGCGAGTTCATAGCCCGAATTGGGATCAAAAGCGGGGCAGACCCGAGAGGGATCTGCGAGCACCTTTTTCACGTGCTCAACCATCATGCGGTAAAATACACCTGAAGCGGCAGTCTTGTCTTCCTGCCATTTGTTCCGATCCTCAAGCTTGGGAATGCCGTGAGCACCCTGCGGATGTTTGTTCCATTCCTCTTGAGTCTTCTTTGGCAACACATATGGCCCGGCACTTGGGGGACGAAACTCGGTGTTGAGCGATCTGCCACCCCAAGCGGTCTTGATGATCAGGATGGGTTCCTTTAGCTCTTTCTCCATCGTGATACCGAAGGTGAACTCAGGCCCGATCTTTCCACCATTTTTAGTGGGTCGGTCTCCGCGTGCGCCAAAGCCTGTAGTCAATCTCCCCAAGCCTTCGCCATTGGCACTGCCATCATACGGCCCAGTCAAATAGGACATCCAGACCCTGTCACATATGCGAGATGTTCCATCGGGATTGCGCATCTCTTGGAGCAAGGGTGCCATGGCAGGGTCTTTGCCGATGTAATCAAAGGTGCGGATTTCAGCATGTCCTTCCATGTTCGATTGGCCAGCGAGAATGAATACTTTGAGTGGGGCTTTTGCGGAGTCATTGCCCGGCTCCTTTGCCTGAGGCTCCTTTGCCCGAGGCTCCTTTGCTTCGGGATCATTGTTGATTCGAACAAGTTCCGGTGTCTCTATCGTCATCTCAATAGCTCGAATCGTGTCTCGGACGGACTTGGCCTTCTGTTTCATCAGTTCCTCGGGGAAATCAGGCTCATCCTTCTCGAAGTAGTTAGCAAGCTCATTCAGTTCCGATATGACTACCTTCGAATGGGTTCCGTAGCTGAGAAGGATCTTCATGAGCTCCGGCGTTCGCAACTGGCTCTCCCATGGGTTCTGTTGCCGTGCATAACGTACGCATGCTTGAATTCCTTCTTCGATGTGGTGCTTGGCAAAAAGGCGAAGCCCTTCCACCCGTATACCGTCAGCAAACATCTCACCGCTCGGCGCGGGTTCGGTGATCGCCTGATAAATGGCGGGCAACAGGGGCTTGATGTCTCGGGCTGAAAGGTTCTGGTAGACCGAACTAAGACTTCCACGAGCACGGCCGTCCTCATTCTTTAGACCTGCCCTCACCGCTTTGTAGAGCGACTCACGGTCGACGCCCTCGAGTGACCCGTGGAGCATCCCGTCGCCGTCAAACAGAGCAAATGTGAGATAACGCTGTTGCATGCCGCGGGGATCGTTGACCTTGTCCTCTTCAGCCAACAATTCCAACAGCGTCGGGACTGCGGGTTTGGCTGCAGGCCCGATCTTGGCTAACGCATCTGCCGCTCTGACGCGGAGCCAGAGATCTTTATCGTTAAGGCACTTCTGCAACGGCTCCACCGCGTGATCGGCTTGCCGGCCCAGTCTGCTCAGTGCTTGGCAAGCACCATAGCGAGCGTCGAGGTTGGAGGTCTCGAGCAGTTTGGCAATCGCTGGAATCGGCGCCTCTTTACGACGGCCTAGCGCCATCGCGGCTCGCTCTCGGACGACCGGCGACCAACTCCCGAGCCGCTCGACGAGTTGTTCGAGAGTAAGTTTGTCATACGCGCTGTTGCGGTCTTTGTTGTCCCATCCAAGACCATCGGCGATCAGGGATTCTGCCGACACCTTATCTAGACTCGAGACGACAGACTTCCCTGCGCCGGTCAGCCGAGTCTTCTTCAGCGGCATGGCATAGGCCAACAAGTAAGTGCTCGTAGCATCGAAACCCACGAAGCTGTCTTCCTCGATTTCTGGTGGGCCTTGGTGCGGGTAGCTGCCGTCCCATCGACGTGCCAGATCAAAGTACCACGTACCGAACTCCTTCATCCACGCTCCAGCTGCGTTAGGGCCGGACAGAGCGACACTCGGCATCCCCCAAAGCATGTTGAAATAGTTGCCGCAATGCCCGCAGTCGCGCTCCGACCCATGCGCGGCAACACTCATTCGCGAAAAGAACTCAGCACCCTTCGCTTCGCCCAGCGAGTTGAAGAGAACCGCCGCCATACCACACTTGCCGTTATCTTCGTGCCCCTCCATCCACGGAGAGTGATCGCCATAGGGGATCGCTCCCTTGCCGATATAAAACCGCAATAGCTTGGCGCTGCGATCAATCGCCATATCTACTGCGGCGTCATTAACCCCCGCCTCGCGCGCGAGCACCAAGCTGATCGTCAGCACCACTCCGGGCGAGTTCATCATTCCGTAACCGCCCAAGCGGCCGTCCGGGATGGCGAATCCATGGCCCCACGAGCCAACCGCACTTTGCCCCTTAGCCGCTTCCAACGTGAGCCGCTTCAAGCCCGGTTGCACCGACTGGTCGCCGGTCGCCAGAGCGTATTCGGAAAGGAACAACATGCAGTATCCGTAGTACCACGTTTGCATCGACCTGGCTGAATATTGGGCCGCCCACTGGGCTTCTCTCTTCACCAACGGCAGGTACTCTGGATTCCCGCTGGCTAACAGGGCGAGTGCATTCAACGACCGTGGAATCGGGTCCATCTTGTCATAACCCGAATCGGACATCCTCGTTGCCAGTGCCTTGCATCCCTGATCGAGCAGAAGTTTCGACTTGTCACAGTCGAAGGGGGCCGTCGCGCCATAGCTACCGAGCACGCGCAGGTTGAGCATAACCTCCTCCGATTTGCCCGATCGCCAGCGAGTGAGGGCGAGTTTGCCATCACCCGCCTTCGTTTCGGCCGCCGTGATCGCCCTGCCCAGTTCCGTGCGAGGGTCGTAGGAGAACAGCTTGCCCCCCACTCCGAGAATCACGTCACCGACGCGAAACGTATCCGCAGCGGGAGAACCCTTGTCGACTTTCGTGATCAAAATCTGGCGTGCATCTGTGGTCACAAGCCTGTCGCAAAAAATCCAGCCGCGAAGCCCGGTCGGACCGAGGTTCCAATCGTGCCTCGAGTCCATCGGGATTTTCGCACCCTTGGTGAAGTCAGGAACGATGACCGTGTCTTGCGCGGTGGCCTTCGTGAAATGCGAAAAAGCCGCTATCACGACAAGCGTCACGATTCGCACCAAAGGGTTGATCATCATCCTATTATCTTTCGAGCTGGGGTTGGTTCTGGATTGGTTCGCGAGAGCTTTGAAACCGGCCTCTTGTTCCTCAATCGCCAAGGGACCAAGGCTTACTGAAACGGCTCTTCACCACGCAGCTCCCTTCGGGCAGGAGTCCTGGGTGATACGCGTGCGAACGCCCACCAAACGATTCGCAGATGGGCGTACCCATAGGATACCCTGTAGAAGTGATTCTCGCATGCACCTATGTCCGACGTCACGCAAATCCTGTCGCAAATCGAATCTGGTGATGTAGCCGCTCGTTGAAGAGTGAGCAAATGATCCTGACTTAGGCTACAATTCATGGTCGATCTGCTGTGGCCAAATAAAACCTACTCTAGCCGTTCGCAAGCCCAGAGACGGAAGCGTCTTGGTGCAAGCAATGCGATGTTGATGGATGATGCAAATACATATGACAACCTTGATTCGACGCTTCCTGTTTACGATGGCTTTGATCGCGAGCATCGGTCAGAAAGTAATGGCCGAAAACGATGCCGACGTCATTGTCTACGGGGCGACGCCCGGCGGATTCTGTGCTGCCATTGCCGCTGCTCGCGAAGGGGCTTCGGTGATTTTGCTAGAACCGAGCGATCACGTCGGCGCGATGAGTACTGGCGGGTTGAGCCACTGCGATTCCAACCAGATGGTCCGCAGTACGGTGATGGGTCTGTTCGATGAATGGCACACTCGTGTGGTCAAAGATTACACAAGTCGTGGGCTTAATGCTCCCTACGATCCATCGGTGAAGGACCAGGCTCTGTGGACATTCGAGCCGCATGTCGCCATGCGGGTGACGATGCAGATGCTCGACGAGGCTGGTGTGAAGGTACTAACCAATTGCTATCTACAAGCGGTTACGAAAGACGGCCCACGGATCATGTCGCTGGTTACCAAGAACCGAGCTTTTGCTGCTAGAGTCTTTATTGACGGAACGTATGAAGGTGACCTCATGGCGGCCGCAGGTGTAGACTGGACGATCGGGCGTGAAGGCCGTGAGGAATACGGCGAGTCGCTGGCCGGAAAGCAGTACCCCAAAAAAAGGATGGATATTAACGGCTTCGACGACGAGGGCGAGCTGTTGCCCCTGCTCACAACCGATGATGCTGGGCCAGAGGAAGCCGGTGACAAGAACGTTATGACTTACAGCTTCCGGCTGTGTTTGACCGAGGCTCCAGACAACCGCGTGCCAATGCCCGAACCGGTCAACTATGATCCGGCCGTGTTCGAGATCCTCCGCCGCGCTTTGACGGCAGGAGAAAAACATGTCGGCTTTGACCTTTACCCTTTGCCCGGCAACAAGCTTGACGGCAACAACTCGATCGGCGGGCAATTCTCAATGGGCTTGATCGGCGGAGGAAACGAATGGCATTCGGCCGACGAAAAGGGGAGAAAGAAGATCTGGGAGAAACATAAACAATACACGCTCGAATTGATCCATTTCCTGAAGACGGATCCGTCCGTCCCCTCAAGCATTCGCGACAAGTATTCCAAGCTTGGGTTGTGCAAAGACGAGTTCGCGAGTTATGGCCACTTCTCGCCATCGCTCTACATCCGCGAGTCGCGAAGAATGAAAGGGATGTATGTCATCAGCCAGAAGGATATTCTCGACACGCCGGAAAAGGATGACCCGATCGCAATCTCATCGTTCCCGATCGACTCCCATGACTGTCAGCGCATCGCTTTGAAAGGCGGCGGCGTTATCAATGAGGGGACGATCTTCCCAGTAAGGCGAGCCAATCCTAAGCAGGGCTACGCTTACCACGTCCCGTATCGCTCCATCGTGCCCAAGCTTGAGCAGTGCGACAACTTGGTTGTGCCGGTGGCTCTGTCGTGCACGCACGTCGGCATTTCGTCGCTGCGGATCGAAGGAACCTGGATGATCGTCGGGCAAAGCGCGGGGATCGCTGCAGCATTGGCATCCCGTAGCGATGCGCCTGTCCAGGGGCTGCCGTATCCAAAACTTCGTGAGCGATTACTGGCGCAGAAGCAGGTTCTGGACTTGCCAGACTTCTCAAAATCGCCATCAGCAAGCGGTTTCGTTGACGCAAAAACGCTGCCGGGAATCGTGCTCGATGATGCAAGTGCGAAGTTGACGGGCCAGTGGTCCCACTCGGCGAATTTCAAACCGCACATCGGAAGCGGCTATGTCTTCAGCGGCTCGCCAAGCAAAAAAACAGAAGGCGACGGTAGTGCGACCGCGATATTTCAAATCAAGGTACCGAAATCAGGTGCCTATCATTTGTTGATGAGCTACTCGGCACACGCGACCCGCGCGACAAATGTTCCCGTGATTGTCACAAGCGGTTCTCAAATAAAACATTTTTCCGTGAATCAAACTCAGCCACTGCCCTCGGGCCAATATTTCAAATCTGTTGGCAACGTGCAACTAGAAAGCGGAGTTGAGACGACCATCACCATAAGCAACCATCAAACCGTAGGCTTTGTCATTGTTGACGCCCTACAGTTGCTTTCAAAAGAGAAGTAAACCTATCGGGTAATCAACATGCATACCCTTCTCACTCTCATGATTAGAATACTACTTTCGCAAACAGGGGACATGCCAGATGAAGTAAGCCTAATGGTTACCACCGAGGGATTGACGGCATTAGCCGACATGGCGTTGGCATCCAAGAGCCAATCACGCTTGGAAGAGCTGCTGGCGAAGAATGTCGAAGGCACGCTCTCGGCCGAGGAAACCAAGGAACTCGACCTTCTGATTACGCAAGTACCGTTCAGACGGAAGCAACATTCGGAAAATCCGCTCGCGGTAAGAAAGGCGAGAACGCGGCAAGCTCGGGCTGGAAAATCAAAAACGCCCAAAACACTGGGAATTTCAAACACTGCGGATTTCAGCGATCTAAGCATCGCGAGAGAAAACCTCTCCATCCGCGAACCGGCCGGTAGCCTGTAGTTCGCAGGATGAGACGAGTACGCCCGGAAGGATTCGAACCTTCAACCCTCGGTTCCGAAG
>CAIOHR010000020.1 GCA_903858115.1 uncultured Pirellula sp.
TGAAACCCAAGACGATCGAGGGGAGCAGTATCTGAACTTCGATGTCACTGAGGTAGAATCGATTACAACTTCCGATGACGTCTTGCTTTATTGGTCAGAACCAATCAACGCAAGCATTGACAACAGAGATCACATCATTGTCGGATTGAGCGGATCTCTTCGATGGCTCAAGGCACACTTTTATGACATTCAAACCCGATTCACAGGAAAAGCTCTAGCGAGAGTCATTCTGCCAATGAGTGGCGACAAAAAAAGTGCTCAACTGCGATTAGTTGATGGGCAGACCCTAGATCTTGATTGCATTCCCGCTTCGCAATCGGTTCGTGAGTTAGGATCTTCCCGATTAGTTCTGCTCGCAGACCAAGCTGTTCACAAGCTGCAGACTATTTTTGACTTTAAGATCTTTCACAACTTTGCGATCAGAATTGACTTGTCGAAAAGTTGGGCAAGTAGCAACTATCGCGTCAGATTACTCCAACTGGACAAGCATTTCGATTCCTGGCGTCACCCGATTGCAATCGTCCCAGGTCAGTTACTCGCAGCCATGCATCGCCATCGGCAAGGAACTCTCTCTTTTGATCCAACTCACCAGAGATTTCAACGGACAAGCACGCCAAACCGCTACTTCAGTGGGCGATTCTACGCACGTGTATTGGAGGATGTGCCGGTAATTGATGAAAGGCTTCAGCAATTTGGCTATAGCACCGTATCGTCGAAGCTACGAGTCTTGGAAATGCAAGGCTATGCTGGGACGCTCGACTTACTGGTCAACATATTGCAAGCGATATCAATTGCATTGGGTGTGGTTACAGCCAGCGTCATCTTCATGGAGCTTACTCGACGACGGCAAACCTCGATTGGAATCATGCGCATCATGGGAATGAACTCAATCGGAATTTTTTTGTTTGTGTTCATTCGTGCCATCTTGATCGCAAGCCTGGGTTGGGCGTTTGCAAGCATTGTGGTGACGATCATTTCGTTAGCATTGCCGATCTTAACTGATGCCGAGTGCCGACTGACAATAATAGATTACACCCGTGTACTTTTGGGATCTGTCCTCTGTTCCGCGTTGGGAGTTTCATACCATGCGTACGTAGCGACGAAGCTAGATCCGATTGAAGCAATCAACGCTGGAAAGGTTCAATAACCATATTCTTTGGAGTAATTATGATGACGACCCCGAACAATTCGAACGATTCTCCGGACGACGCACTAACTTCGGAACCTGAAATAGATACTAGCGTGCAACGTTTGCCAATTCAGGCCTCACCGCAACCCCAATCTACAACGAAGCGGTGTCTGACAAACTCAAAGTACAATCACTCTCTTCAACAACCAGTACCAGTCTCCATGTACAAGCAAGCCACCTGCAACGAGTCCCTTTTTCGTCAGTCTCGATGTGGAATCTCTATGACCAGTGCGATTCTAGCCTTCACCCTGGGCTTCGGCATTTACTGGTCATTTGAGAATTTACAACTACTGCTTGACCCTCCATCAAACCCTGAAATTGGAAGTGTGTTAGAAAAGACTTCTGGTGTCAATACAAACGATTCCGAACAGCCTGCCGAGAGATCAGGGGATGACCTAAAAGCGGTATCAGTTACACACTCTAATCTAGAAAATGTAGTTCCTATTTCGGACGAACGTGTCACGGCCTCACATTTCGTCTTTGCTACAGGGACGTCAAAAATCGCCAAAATCACAGACCGAATAGCTCGAATGGATGATGAGTTCAGTCGCCTTAAAGTGGATATCGCAGATTTGAGAAAATCAGAAGAGTTGCGCAACGAGATGGTAACGAAATATACTGCATGGACGAAGGCAATTTCAACTGGATTACTTGTGATTCGAACGAGTACCGACGAGAGTATTGAGAGTAGTCTACCGCTTGTCTTCGTCCCGGCTGGACAATTTTGGATGGGACAAACCAGTGCCCAGCGAGGTGAAAGTGCGCGTGCCTCGGCGGCTGCTCACTATGATTTTTCGCACCCAGCACATCCCGTCCAAATAACGTCGGGATACTTCATTGGAATGTACGAGGTGACAATCGGTCAATTTCAAGAATTCGCTGCGCAATACGATACTGTTGGAACGGTAGCGGCTCCGCTTCGATATGCGCGTGAGACAGATCTGAACAAGCCGGCATGTAACATCGACTGGAATACCGCGGTCGCGTTCTGCACTTGGCTTAGCAAGATCAACAACATTGAAGTTCGATTACCTTCCGAAATCGAGTGGGAGTATGCGGCGCGAGGCAATATGTATGTCCAGACCTTTGAGTCGATTCGTGAAAAGGAATTGGTAATGGGTGGTCCATGGCCGGTAGACAATCAAAACCTGGATCGCTCTTGGTGCGGTTGCGTCGCAATGAACAGCAATGTCCAAGAATGGACGATCGATATTTGGGACGAGAAGGTCTACGGAAAACGTGACGCAATGTTGAAAAGCTCTCGTCCAAATTCGCGCTTTCTTTACGTGGGTAACGAACTAAGCGCGGTGAGTTCGTCTACCGAACCCCGCGCAGTGCGTGGTTCTAGTTTCCAGGACATTCCCGCCAATCGAGTGCTCGCTATTCGCCGATTCAAGCCCATCAATGCCAGGGAGGAAACGTTAGGATTTCGAATTGTCGTCCCGATTCTTAACGACGAATCGACGGGGAAATAAGATGCACCAAATCAAAACTATTCCGAGCGTAAGTATAGGCTTTCACACTTTCCTACTGCTTTGCTTGTGCATCGTATTTCAAGCAGGATGCGGTTCTGAGGGTCGACTTACGGGTTCGTCGCGGGTGCCAGAAGACAGAGGTGCGGAACACATTCGGCAAAAGATTCCGCCGAGCACATCCTCGTTCGATCCCTCGACCATTCGATTTGTTTTGATTCCTGGGGGCACAACCAGGGTCGGCTCCGTAAAAAGTGAGCCTGGACGGGACTCGAAGATGGAGCGATTGAGAACAATAGCCGTTAGTAAAATCGAAATGTCGAGAAGTGAAATCACGCGATCGCAATGGTATGCAATCATGGAGCCGACGCGTAGCATCAGCCTAAATGAGGTTGATTTCCCCATCACGGATATTACTTGGCACGAGGCAGTTCAGTTTTGTCAGATTCTCACGATCAAAACAGGCGTTGTGCATCGACTTCCTACGGAGCCTGAATGGGAGCATGCCTGTAAAGCAGGCTCCGATGAAATGTTCAGCACATGGAAAGGAAATTGTTCGTTATCCGAGGCGATATCGAGTTTTCATCGGGGGGATACCGGCAAATTGGTTCGCGGTATAAAAGCCAGCTGCAACGTTGATTCGGGAAAAATCCTGCCGGTTGGACAGTTTGCGGAGAACCCTTATGGCTTGGTTGATATGCACGCCAACTGCTGGGAATGGATTTTACTTGCAGATACCCTATCACCACCACCAAGTCCCCTGCATGCACCGATACGTGGCGGTTCGGCGATTTCAACCAATCCACTGGAAGCCCGATCCGCAAATCGAGCATGGCAACCAATGTCGCAAGCTGCTACGGCAATCGGCTTCCGAGTAGTACGAGAACTCAAGAACTAACGGTTATTCACGTAGATTCTCGCTTCGCTTTTTACATCGTGCATGGCGGGGATTTGCAACAGACTAGACGAAACGAGGGTTCTAACCCAAAAGAATTGACCAAAACCATAAGAAGAAGATAGGAATAAGACAAGGTCCAATCATTGCAAGCCAATGAAAAAATGACCGCCCCTTCTTTCCAGCACATACGCTCTCTGAAAGGATTTCTATCGAAAATGGACATGGACCATTTCCGTATCGATCCTTAATCTGTTGGATTATCTGTCGCTGACGGATCAATTGCTGATTTTGTACTATTACGGCAGAAATGATGCCAAGAAATGCAAGCAGAGCTGTCAGCCAACCGATGTACTGGATCCCATTCCCAAAGATAATAGGATCGATCGCTTGTGGAGACGTAATCAAAGCGACTTCATTTAGTACTTTGGAAACTTCAGGTATGTCTTGGCTATCGATTAACCCCTTCCGGATGATCTCTTGTGCTGCTGTTTCTCGTATAGGATTAAGTGAAATTGCGAATGCCGTTAAAAGGCATGACTGCGACACAATAAACCAACTGATTCGCTGGCCAACCAAAGAGCGTTCTTGGTGTATTTCATCACGGATTAAATAAAATACACGAAGGTCTTTTTCTTTCTCCTCGTCGCTATAGAATTTCACAAGTCTACTCTGTATAAAAATGTACTTCGCGTAAACGATCAAGCTTTTATCGGATCAGGAATGCGAAAACCCAAAAAAACAGTAAGCAAGTCGGCAAACCAGCACTCAGTAAATCTACACTACGCCAGTGGTTCCAGTCGGGCATATCGCTCCTAGTTGTAAGGTTAGGTGCCGCTTTCCTTAAAGGATTGGATTGTTTGTGTAGGTTTCGCAAAACCCTTAGCCCAACGCTAATTGCTATGAGGGATAGCAAACAAGTTACAAAACCTAGAACGATGATGACCAGTCTCACGCTGCATTCCGTTTTGTTGCACAATACGAAGGCGGTCACAAACAGCGATTGAGACCCCAGCATTGCGTTAACCCGACTTGCAATGAGTGTGCTTTCATGTCGGTCTTCCGAGCGGTATTCGTTGTAATCGTTATCTGGCAATTTAAGACCTCCTAACTTGTTTTTGGATTTGGGGATCAAACAGTCCTACGATCGAGGCATCTACGTTCTTCAAATTCGGCGGAAAGTTTGTGTTTGGGGTACTTGTAGGATCAGACTTGCGAACACAACACCGAACCTAGAATCAAGATGGGGGGGCCCCTGACCTCGAAATCGACGATCCTTCTGTGCTGATATGCTCCGAGGTTGACGGTCGTAGAGCGGTCGCTTCGATCGCTTCTTGGTTACGGCTTTAGGAAGAATTAAAACAAAAAGGTCTTGGATTTCCTCAGTGTTTTCTATGCCAAGGGTATTTCACACGCCTCAATTTTTCGTAACCGGCTCGCTCGTAATCGTCTCATGGTAGGCGAGGAGCAACGAACATGCGTCGAATCTATGCTCTTCCAATTTTTGTAGCTCGATTTTCTTGTGGTCAGACTGATTTTGAGGAATAATATGCAATCTGTGACAGCAACCCAAACATCCAGAAAGAACGGATTTCGCTCACTGTTGGTTGAAACTTTGGAGAATCGACAACTCTGTGCTGTCGATTACGCGGACGCGATAGATGTCGTTCGTTCTACAGCGATGCTCAAAAATGTTGAATCAGCCGTGATTCGTACTGGTCGGACTCAAACCGTAACCGTCAGCGGGTCGCTGTCAAGCACTCAACAGCAAGACCATTCGTTCTTGGAGAAAGTGAATGTACCCGGGAGTTTTACCGCTGACGTAACTATCCGACTGGAAAAGAACGTATTGGTGGAACAATTCAATGTTCGCAATACCTTTACAGGGCGTAGCCAATTGGATGATATCGATTTGGCAGCAATCGCCGCAGATGTGTCCGTGCGTGGCACGTACCGGGTCTCTGTGGCAAATCGCGCGCCATCGCGTGTTCTTTCAGCGGACTGGCGAAGTGAGGGAACCGCGAACGTTACGATTTTGTCTGGACCAGCGCGAGGTAGTGATTACACACTAACGCTTTTGGTTACAGATGGTCGAGAATACGGCGATAAACTCAGTGGGCTTTCGACATCAGAACTTGTCGGTAATAGCGTACGAAATGCTGTTCCAGTGAAGACGCCGCTTGCTAACTGGGCCGGGGAAGTTCTTCAGCGTGCAGAGAAATTGCGTATTCCAAACAATGACTTCCAGAAAGCGTTGAGCAACTACAGAATTGTTGCAGATCTGTTTTCGTCGGCTGGATCTCGAACGAACGATCAGATATACCAGGATTTGCTCAAGAGTAAATCGTTTGTTGTCGGCATTCAATCCGAATCCGATCTGTTGCGATTTGCGCAAGGAGGCGTGACAACTATTGTTGGTGCCAAGTTTAGTTTGCAACGTAGTTGGGATCAGGTCATCACCAATATCCCAATCGTAAACAATGCACCACTCTTCGGCGGATTGGTAACTGCATCTGTTGGCGCAGAAGCCAGCCTCGGTGTCTCTGTGACCTTAGCGGGTGTTTTCGCGGCAGACTCGCGAGGATGGGGGTTCTCGGAGGGTACTGCCGCAACGCTTGAGCTACGGCTCGAAGCTCTCCTCAAGGGTAGTGTTGCGATCATTGGTATTGATCGATGGAGTCTGATAGGAGTCGACGTCAAAGCCGGAGCCTTTATTAACGGAAAGCTCCGAGTTGCTGTTGGTTCATTGTCGGCAAATCCAGAGCAACTTCGACATGGCGCGATTTTGTATGTGACGGCTAACAATGTCCAACGCGGTACTTTTAATTCGTACCTTTCGGCTAGCTTGTCTGCGGAAGTCGGAGCGGTGCTGAAATCCAAGGTGAGTGTGGTTGGCTTTACGGTTTGGAAGAAAAAGCTCGAGAAGAGCTGGGAGGTGTATCGAAACACCATCACTGTGCCTCAGCGTTCCCTCCGTCAATGAGATTTTACAAATGGCTTCAGCTAATTGCTGGCCGAAATTGAAGCCCACAAAGAACGACCGCCCACCGCGCGGTCGTTCTTGCATTTTCTGAACAATACATGTTTTGCATCAGTTGGTCTGAGCGAACTAGCCACCTGATCGAAACACCCCATCCAAGCGGAGAAAGCTCTCGAAAAGCTGCCGAGTTCCGCTGGACTTTACCAGGTAAGTGAGCCTCCTGTGTGCATTGGACATTGGGACTCACACCCTTTCGAAATCATTGATAAATGACCGCAAAGGATGGTGAGATATGAGCTGTTCAAACGGAATCGATCCCATGGTAGTTGAAGAAGATCAAGCGGCACAAATGCACGGCACTTCGCGCCGCATGGTCTTTGAGTTTCGCTCTACGCGGGAACTCCAGTACGTCAAACTCGGACGTCTGATTCGCCACCGCGTTTCCGACATCCAGACGTTTTTGGAACGCAAGCGGATCGAAACCAACTCTCACGCTAGTTGTCGCCCAAGGTGACCAGCAAGTTACGAACATTTCAAGCGACCAACTGAGAGGAGAGCGAATCGATGGCTTCCATTTCCACGGACAAATCAGGCAAGCGTCGGATCCTGTATTTCGACGAGAATCGCAATCGCCGCATTCTGTACATCGGCAACAAGATTTCAGAGCATAAGGCAGAGGGTGTGCAGCACGCGTCGAGAATAATACCGATGCAAAGATCCATCGGTAATGCGATCGATCGAGACGACTCAACATGGCCACGATTCCTCCAATCGATCCGGGCTTGCAAGTAATCCCCACCACCTGGGCTGAATCATCCGGACGAATACTTACCGATTTTCCATCTTGGTTTCCCCTCGGATCGTTCCCTAATTGGTGTAAAA
>CAIOHR010000021.1 GCA_903858115.1 uncultured Pirellula sp.
CAGCTAACCGTTATGTGCAAACCGCAACTCGAATTTACTCGGCCCCCGCGAGCGTTGATCTGGTCGATCGCGTTTTCGATCTGGCGTACGCCTTCAGCCCCTTTGAGTATCGGGCTTACGAACTCGCATCCTTTGCGAGAGTTGTTTTCGGGGCGGATCCTTCCGTCGCGTTCTGCTTTCCATCCGGTTGGCAGCCAAGGTACTTGGTATCCGCTGTGGTAAGGTCCGATCGGTGTGTTGTCGGTGCTTGGGAGGGTGGTTTCGAATTCAATTCCGAAGGCGATTTCGTTTGCGTTCATCGTTCTGTTCCTTTGTGGTTCGAGGTGTGTTTTGCGTCGCGTTTTCTGCGTCGCGATGACACACATGAGCCATGCGTTTCGAGGAACATCCAGCCGATTCCTGCATGTTTTTCCAGTAATTCTGCATGTTTCCTGGGAGGCCACCGGTGCCCCAACATTACGCGACGGTCGCGTCCAAACATGCTCCGCATAACGAGGCGAACATGCGGCTAAGACGCGACAGTGCGCAAACGGTGCCCCCACGTTTCAAGATGCCAAACCATGGAGGAATGCGATGAGTGAAGGAAACAACCAGGTCGATCCAACGAGGCTTTCGGTAGAGCAAGCGGCGAAACTACTTTCAGCCGCGTACCGAGAACGCATCGAGCCAGAGAAGCTCCGGCTCGACTTACAAAACGGTGCGCCGGTGAACGTTGATGGAACGATCAACCTGGTGCACTACAGCGCATGGCAAGCAAAGGAGATGGGACGTGGCGAGTGATCCAAGAAAACTAAAACCAAGCGAGCTATGCCGACTGCTCAACTCGACGCCACTAGGCGAGGTGATCAGCGAACGGCAACTCTATCGGCATCGTCAACGCGCCGGCGCACGCGTCGGCGACAACAAGACCGTTGACTTGCTTCGTTATTGTGCATGGATGCATGTCGTACGACATACTCCGCGTACGACAAACGGTGGCGATCCATACGATGCGATGAAGGAACGAGCGCGTGCACGCAATGCAGCGCTCGCACTTGCCGGTCGTGATATCGGTGAACTACCAGAGGTCGATAACTCAGATCGCAAAGATCGCGCATCGCGTGACTTCCGAAACTTCTGTGAAGCTTATTTTCCACTAACGTTTAGTTTGCCATGGTCGGGTGATCATCTAAAAGTTATGCACAAGATAGAAAAGGCAGTTCTCGACGGGGGATTGTTTTCTATGGCCATGCCACGTGGTACTGGCAAAGCACTCGCATTAGACACGCCGATTCCAACACCCTTTGGCTGGACAACGATGGGAGAACTCAAGGTTGGCGACTTAATATATGACGAAGAGGGATGGGCTTGCTCGGTTGTTTACTGTTCACCGATCTTTCAGGATCGAAAATGCTATCGAGTCGAGTTTAGCGACGGTGAAAAAATTGTTTGTGATCGAGAGCATCTGTGGAGCGTTGAAGATCGAAGAGCGAGGAAAAATCCAAAGGTACTTTCGACAGAGACTATCGCGAACAACTTCATGCTTACCAACAAACGAGGTTGGAACGAACATCGCTATCGAGTTGACGTCTGCCAACCGCTCAAGGGTATTGATTTTGAACCTCGTATCGATCCATACCTATTAGGCTACTGGCTCGGGGATGGGACATCAACCATTTCCAATATTACAGTACATAAGAACGATCTCGATTCATTGAAGAAACAGACTAGACGAGCGGGCGAATTGCTATCGGTTCGTAATCAAGCGAGAGACACACTGATTTGCCATATTGGTCGTGGACATTCCGCAAGCAGAGATCAAGAACAAAAAGCGCGTCTTGCGATCTCGGCATTTGAATGCATGCTTCCCATTGAAACTGCGCAACAGATCTCAGGCATGACGCTGAAGGCTTTGAGCGGAATGAAGTACCTCAGCCGATGGGAATCGATTCGCCGAGGGCAACGTTCTTCGATGCAAACTCGACTCGGTCACTACGAGTTGCTAGGTAATAAGCACATACCTTTTGACTATCTGCGCGGTAACCTTGTTCAACGGCTTGCTCTACTGCAAGGGATTATGGACGCAGATGGACACATCTCGAAGTCTGGAAAGGTTGAAATAACTCTAAAGTCGAACCGACTAGCCGACGATTTTGGAGAACTTCTTTCCACGCTCGGAATCAAGTGGAATAGCAGTGAAAAGTGGGTAAATCTGAACGGAAAGCGATGTGGCCCCTATCGAAGGTTTTTCTTTTCCGCGTACCGCGACCTGCCTTGTTTCAGACTACCGCGAAAGCACTGTTTGCTCCGCGATCGTCCTGTAATTAACCCAGCTCGGAAAAGATCGATCGTCTCCGTAAGCGAGGTTGCATCGGTTCCAGTACGGTGTATCCAAGTTGATTCGCCATCACATTTGTACTTGGCAGGTCGCAAGATGGTTCCGAGTCACAATACAACCATTTCTGAGTGTGCTTGCATCTGGGCAGTGCTCTATGGGCATCGCGAGTTTGTTTGCTTGATAGGAAGCGATGAAGGTCATGCTTGTGACATGCTCGACTCGATCAAAACCGAACTCGATAGCAATGAGTTGCTCTTGGCCGACTTCCCAGAGGTCTGCTTTCCAATTCAAGCCCTCGATGGAATCTCGAATCGGGCCAATGGCCAGCTCTACAAAGGCAAACGCACGCAGATCGGGTGGACTGCGAAAGAAGTTGTACTACCAACGATCGATGGTAGCAGTGCCAGTGGTGCGATCATCAAGGTCGCCGGCCTAACCGGCCGCATCCGAGGTATGAAATTCAAGCGTCCCGATGGTAGAACAGTTCGTCCAAGTCTCGTTGTGCTCGACGATCCGCAAACGGATGAAAGCGCTCGGTCCCTTTCGCAATGCGCGAATCGCGAGAGCATACTCGCCGGTGCGGTTCTTGGTTTAGCAGGACCCGGCAATAAGATCTCTGGGATCATGCCCTGTACGGTAATACGTCCAAGTGACATGGCCGATAACATCCTGGATCGCAATCGCCATCCGGAGTGGAATGGCGAGCGCACCAAGATGGTTTATGCTTTTCCCAAGAACGAATTGCTCTGGGAGCGTTATGCCGAGATCCGCGCCGAAGGAATGCGTGGTGGTGATGGTGGGGAAGCGGCCACCGAGTTCTATCGGCAGAACCAAGCCGCGATGGACGAAGGTGCGGTTATCGCCTGGCAGGAGCGGTTCAACTACGACGAGCTTTCAGCCATCCAACACGCGATGAATCTCAAGCTGCAAGACGAAGCAGCGTTCTTCGCGGAATATCAGAACCAACCTTTGCCGGCGGAGACCGTTGTCGATGGGATGCTCAAGCCCGAAGAGGTAGCGAGCAAGATCAACCGCATGGAACGTGGATTGGTATCGATCGGTGCAAACCATCTGACTGCTTTTATCGACGTTCAGCAGAATCTGCTTTTCTATGTGGTCGCCGCATGGGAGGATGATTTCACGGGTTACGTCGTCGACTATGGTTGTTATCCCGACCAGTTGCGTCCGTATTTCACGCTACGCGAGGCACGGCAAACGCTGAGCTCGGAAGCATTGGGAACTGGTCTCGAGGGATCGATCTATGCCGGTCTCGAATCACTAACTTCAAAACTACTCGATCGCGAATGGCAGCGAGACGACGGCGCTGCGATGCGGATCGGTCGATGTTTGATCGACGCTAACTGGGGCCAATCGACCGATGTGGTCTACCAATTCTGCCGGCAATCGAAACACGCCGCCGTGATCATGCCCAGCCACGGGCGTTTCGTTGGCGCGTCGAGTTTACCATTCAGCGAGTACCGACGCCGGCCAGGTGAACGCGTGGGACTCAACTGGCGCATCCCAAACGTGCATGGCAAGCGGGCGATCCGACACGTTGTCTTCGATACCAACTGGTGGAAATCATTTGTCAACGCTCGCATGCGTGTGTCCATGGGCGATCGAGGGTGCTTGTCGCTCTTCGGTACCAGCGCTGAAACACATCGCATGCTCGCCGAGCATCTGACCTCGGAGTACTTCGTCAAGACAGAGGCTCGCGGCCGAAGTGTCGACGAATGGAAGCAGCGACTCGAGCAGCCCGACAACCACTGGTTCGACTGCCTAGTTGGATCGGCAATAGCAGCCTCGATGCAAGGCTGCATGTTGCCGGGTACCGACGGACTATCGACTCTAAGGCTCGATCGAATCAGCTTTAAAGAATTGCAAAAGCGGCGAAAACCGTAGCCATTTCATCGCCGCTCAAGAATCGCAATGCAACTTTGCACAAGCCAAGTCGAATGCAAGTGTTGTGCAATTACGAACGCTTGGTTGAGTATTCCTTGCAGCACTTCTTCTAATGCATCGAACTTAAACCGAATACGTTGCCCTCTGTGTCCAAACACAGTGTGACCCAGCCGAATTGGCCAATGGAGAATTTTGGACGCAAGACCTGGCCTCCAGCCTCCCTTACTCTCTCTTCCTCTATCGCGCAGTCATTTACGCTGAAATAAATCATGGTCCCACCAGGCCCCGGTTGGCTGTGTGGGGACTTAACAAGTGCGCCCGCCGCGCCGTAAACGCTCATGTTGCTGGGAAAAGCCCGCATGAGTGTCTCTCCTGTTGGGTCTCCGATCTGCTCCAACTGCTGCTGCAAGACGGCCTCGTAAAATGCCACTGCGCGGCTCATGTCGTTTACATACAAATCGAACCACCCAACTGCGTTAGGTTTATTCATTGGTAGCTCCGTTACTTGAGGTAGATGTTTTGACAATTGCAGCTCATTTGCTGCAACACCTTCCGAATTGTAGTAGAGTGGCCTTAAGCAGTATTGTATGGATCAGACACCGAAACGCTTGCGATACTGGCCCGGCGTGTGGCCGATGGCTTGCCGAAACGCGTGATTGAAGTGGGCTTGATCGGCGTACAATTCGAGATAATGCTTCCGGAAAGACTGCTGAACTCGCAGAACCTTGATCAGGTCATGCGGGGCGAAGCCTGTGAGTTGCTGAATTGTCCGCTGCAACTGCCTAGTAGATAGCCCTAGTAAATTCGCCATGTCTGCGACTGACCGGATAGCGTCAAGGTTTGATAGGATGCGAGCCGTGATCGCATTTGGTCGGGCGTAGCCATGCATAATGCACCACCGCACTTGCTCGGCCAAAACGGCTCTCATGTCGGAGAATGAAAGCCCCACAAGTCGATGGGAGGTTTTGGTAAGTGGCAACGTACCTTCATAAGGCGAGCCGACATATTTATCGACTATCTGGCTTCGATCCCCTTGCCATGCTCCTGGGTAGAACTGCACCCCCGCGTAGTGGAAGGACCTACCAAGGTTTAGTGTCGTCGCTTTCGTATGTAGTGCCGTGACACCCGCAATCCTGGGGTCAGCAAGATCGAACAAAAGGTTCACGCACGCGTCTGGTAGAGCGTGATAGTGGAATTCTTCCGGCAGTGTCGAAAGCGTACGCAATTCCCAGAAACAGTGGACCACTTCAGACAGATCATTGGTTGGGGGAGACTCGGTGTAGCGGACATCCGATCCACGTACAGAGAAGCCGTCGACGACAGGGGAATACATCAGTGATTGATTCATCTAACCGTTAGACCACGCGTGGGCAAAGCACAAGGGCATATTGACGTCAGTCGGCGAACTTGTTCTTAAGCTGCCAGACATTGACTTAACGTCCTACGGAACAATCTTATTGACTTGTACTATCAAAAACAAGAAACAGTGGATTTTAGGGTACGCAATTCCCCAATCAAAACTTTCTTTTTATTTCTCCGTCATTCTACATGTGAACCGGGTATTCCTACAGATAGAAGTCCACGTCTTCAATCTTAGGTAGGCCGTTAGCATGTCAGATAACTTGCAAGAGACGATTCGCGAGAGTGCGAAAGCACCCGCTAAGGCATCGGGAGATGCCGGAAGCGTCGAGCAGCACAAGCTCACCGAGCAGATCGCTGCTGACAAGTATCTGGCGTCCAAAGCAGCTGCCTCTCAACCGAAGCGTGGTCTTCGTTTCAACAAGCTCGTGCCACCTGGTGCGGACTAATCGGTTCGCACTTGATTCGAGCTTGATTCGATAGGCAGGGGTGTCGGGTTTAACAGAAGGGATTGATTCACGGATGTTTAAGTTGTTGTCAGGGATTCTGAGCAAGAACGGCGATCGCAAAGATCGGTCGCTCGTCCGTGGACGCTCGGCCCGACAC
>CAIOHR010000022.1 GCA_903858115.1 uncultured Pirellula sp.
AGCAGCTTCGATGCCATGGACTTCCTTCAAATAGTCACTCAATTCCTTGGCTTGCTTGAGCGTCAGGCCGACGATCTTCTCGCCCAGGGTCTTGATCTCTTCCGCGAAAGCGGTTGCTGTCTCGGACATAATCTTACTAATCCTCAAAATGGAAAGAACTAACTAACAAACTCACCGGCGAGAAATTGGAACCGGCTGTTTCAACACGTACGATACTTTGAACTCGCGATTACTCGCCAGTTTTCTCCTGGTTCTCGATCAACTTCTTGACCTGACCAGCGATCTTGCGAGCAGGACCGACCAATTGACCAGAGAGTGTAGCTCCCGGCGATAGGATTTGTCCAACCAGCAATGATATTTGTTCTTGTCGGCTTGGCCACTTGCTGACCTTTTTGACTTGGTCTGCAGTGAGGGCATCCCCATCCATCACCCCGCCCTTGATCTCCAACTTTGGAAACTGGCCAGAATTGACCAACTTCGTAATCGTTCGAGTCAGAGAAACGAAATCCTCGCATCCCCAAATCACCGCCATACTTCCAGCTTGCTTATCAAAAGCTGGCCGAAGCGATGTGCCATCGGTTGCACGAGCGGCCATGGTTCGTTTCACGACCATCAGCCCGATCCCTTGATCGCGAAGCGTTTTGCGGATGTTATAGTTTTCTTCGCCAGTCATCCCAACGATGTTTGCAACGATTGCATCGTTGACACCCTTGAGTCGACTGGAGATATCTCTGGAAACAAGCTTTTTGACGACTTTACTCATGGCAGCCTTTCTTACGCGGATACGCGGATGCTAGGAGACATTGTCGCGCAGATCGCGATCGACTTGATATACGTTCCCTTGACCGAATTCGGCTTGAGGGACTGCACAAACGATATGAATGCGGTTAGATTTTCAGCAAGCTTTGTGGCATCGAAGCTCATCTTTCCGATCACCGCATGAACATTCGCGCCTTTGTCATTTCGGAACTCAACCTTACCGGCTTTGTATTCCTTCACGACACGTGACACATCGGCGGTCACGGTACCAGCTCTAGGAGATGGCATCAAACCGCGTGGGCCTAACACCTTACCGAGTGGCCCGACCAGACCCATCATGTCTGGTGTAGCGATACATACATCGAAGTCTAAAAAACCTTCTTTGATTCGCTTGGACAAATCCTCCGCACCGACAGCATCAGCGCCAGCCTCGGTCGCGAGCTTTGCCAAATCACCCTTTGCAAAAACGATGACGCGTTGCACTTTTCCGATACCGTGCGGCAACACAACGGATCCCCGAACGATCTGGTCTGCCTGGGCAGGATCGATTCCGAGGTTCATATGAATTTCAACAGTTTGATCGAACTTACGTCCTGCAAACTGCTTTAGTAGATCGACGGCTTGCTGCAAAGGAACCGGATTTTTTCCCGGAGTCTTCGCAAGCATAGCCTTCATTGCTTTGGTTGGTTTCACCATTCTGTGCTTGCTCCTTTACTATCCTACGATCTCGATGCCCATGCTTCGAGCGGTACCCTCAATCATGCGCTTCGCATGTTCGATGTCCCGCGCGTTCAAGTCAGCCATCTTCTTTTTACAGATGTCTTCCACTTGAGCCTTCGAAACCTTACCGACCTTTGTCTTGTGCGGCTCACCTGAACCGCTAGCGATACCAGCAGCTATTTTGAGCAAAGCAGAAGCCGGTGGGCTCTTGGTAACAAATTCAAAACTACGATCCGAGTAAACCGTTACCACCACAGGAATCGGAGTGCCGTTGAACTCGCGTGTACGCTCGTTAAACTGCGAAACGAATTGCCCTAAGTTGATACCGAACTTACCGAGCGAGGTACCGACCGGAGGTGCTGGCGTAGCCTTCCCTCCTGGTACCTGAAACTTGCCTTGTCCTACGACTTGCTTGGCCATGTGTTCGTGAACCTTGTGTCGCTTGCCTGAGTGTCAAATGTTCGTGTCAAAATACATTAAATTGCTTCGCTAAGAGTGGTGCATCAAGACAACGGCTCAAGACCATCGCTCGATCGATCCAATTCTAAAGCGATTCGATTTGCCAGTGATCCAAAACGACCGGTGTGCTGCGACCAAAAATGTTGATGATCACCGTCACGCGACCGTTCGCTTCGTCGATTCTATCGACATCGCCCTCGAGACTTTGGAAGTTCCCTTCCTTGACCCGAACACGATCCCCAGGTCTGAATGGAATCGCTGTCTTTGGAGTCGCTTCTTCGTCTGCGTCTGGATAAGCAAGCTTCAAAATTCTCTCGACGTCGCCATCCGTCATCGGAGTCGGCTTGCCATAGGAACCTGTGAAATCCCCAACACCAGTCGTCTCGCGAACGAGAAACCAAGTGTCGTCATTGATGATCATTCGAATCACCAAGTATCCAGGGTAAAGTTTTTTCTTTACCACGCGGCGCTTACCGGCTCGCGTAAACTCCACAACATCCTCGGTCGGCACAAGAATTTCGCCGAAAGATGATTTTAGATTGGATAAGCGAATACGCTTTTCCAATGCTTCGCGAATTGTATCTTCGCGATTGAACTGAACCTTGAGAATATACCAACGCATATCACCTGCGTCGGTCGATTCAGTTTGTGTTGATGCGGAACTGTTCACTCGAAAACCTTGCGCCAGTACTGACGATTGAAGGACTACCTCGACTGCACCTTCTAGGGTCCTAGACCCTCAAGGCACGCACGATAACCACCAATCTCCTGGCTATTCCGATGTACCAATCAGCGTCTCCGCCAAATGAACATCATAAACCATTAAATTCAAATTTAGCTAGCACGAGGCTTAGCTAACACGTAACCAGTCGAAAATCGCCTGCCAGACCAAGTCAAAAACAAACAATACAACTGCCATTAATGCCATCGTGAATATAACAACCAACGATGCTCTGTAAAGCTCAGTTTTTGTGGGCCAAGAAACCTTTGTCATTTCCGCTTCGACGCTGATCAAGAAATCGGCAAATTTCGGCCAGTTGACCAAGCGAAATCCAAACCATGTGCCAAAAGCTGCCATCAAAAGTGGCGCAGCTATCGTCACCGTTGGTCCGTACGCAGAGCTCTTCAAAGATTCAAAAAAGCCTGCCCGCAAGGCTTCGTAGAGTTGCCAAGCTCCCATCCAGACTGTCAGCCATATCGCCAGGCAGGTCAACTGCCTGACGATTCGTCCCTGGCGACCTTTGTAGATCGATCCAGCGAACAATTCGGTCATAAGCGACCGCGAGGATAAAGAATCTTCTGGAATTGATGCCATAATGCCTTTTGCGCCATGCGACGTGATACGTTAGCAGGGGCGGAGGGAATCGAACCCGCAACCCCCGGTTTTGGAAACCGGTGCTCTGCCAATTGAGCTACACCCCTAACGAGAATCTGCCGCAGATCTCATCTGCGGCAGTTCTATAAGCCAGGTCAATAATGCATCCTGGCTGTTTGTGCTGTTTGCAATCGCTCAATGTTGTTGAGAAACAACAGCTAGCGACCTCGAAACTACTCAACAATCTTTGTAACAACGCCGGATCCGACCGTCTTACCACCTTCGCGGATAGCGAAGCGAACGCCTTCGTCGATCGCGACCGTCTTTTGCAGCTCAACTGTTACTCGAACGTTGTCGCCAGGCATGCACATTTCTGCACCGATCAAGTTTGCAGAACCTGTCACGTCTGTTGTTCGGAAATAAAACTGTGGGCGGTAGCCCGAGAAGAATGGAGTATGCCGTCCGCCTTCGTCTTTGCTCAAGCAATAAACTTCAGCTTCGAACTTCTTGTGCGGGGTGATCGAGTTTGGCTTTGCCAACACTTGACCGCGCTCGATTTCTTCTCGTTTGACACCACGAAGGAGGCATCCGACGTTGTCGCCAGCTTTGCCTTCTTTCATTTCCTTGCGGAATTGCTCAACGCCAGTAACGGTCGTCTTCTTCTTCTCTTCCATCAAGCCGATGATTTCGACTTCTTCACCAACCTTGATCATGCCTCGCTCGATACGACCAGTCGCAACAGTACCACGACCTTCGATTGAGAACACGTCTTCGATTGCCATCAAGAACGGCTTGTCTTCTTCGCGCGTTGGTTGTGGAATGAAGCTATCGATAGCTGCAATAAGATCCGAAATGCACTTGCTGGCAACTGGGTCTGCTGGCTTGTCGTAAGCAGCCTTTGCGTTTCCTCGAACGATCGGGGTGTCTTCGCCTGGGAATCCGTACTTGCTGAGCAATTCACGAATTTCCAACTCAACCAATTCAAGCAGCTCTTCGTCGTCAACCAAATCGCACTTGTTCAAGAAAACAACGACCGCTGGAACGTCAACCTGACGCGCGAGCAGAACGTGTTCTTTGGTTTGAGGCATTGGTCCATCGGCTGCGCTAACGACCAAAATCGCGCCGTCCATCTGAGCGGCACCGGTGATCATGTTCTTGATAAAGTCCGCGTGACCAGGGCAGTCGATGTGAGCATAGTGACGGTTTTCCGACTCGTACTCGACGTGCGATGCTGCGATCGTAACCGTTTTGGTTGCGTCCCGCACTGTACCGCCCTTGGCGATATCAGCATATGTCTTTGCTTGTGCCAATCCCTTCGCCGCCTGAACTGCCAACAACGCACCTGTAGTTGTTGTCTTTCCATGGTCGATGTGACCGATCGTTCCTACGTTGCAGTGGGGCTTTTTACGCTCAAATTGCTCTTTGGCCATTATTAACTCACAACACCTAAACAAATAAAATTCTCGAACACTGCGCCGTGGCTACTTGCCTCCAGACCATGCACTGAAGGCTTCACTGCGCAACCATTAAGTTGACTACCGCTCCGTCGAAAGATCCGTTGGCGACTCTCCGTGTCGCGACCGCCACCAAACCATTTGCTGAATATAACGCTTTCAGCAAACTAGGCCAGTGTCGACAGAGCTGCTGATGGGACTTGAACCCATGACCTCTTCCTTACC
The DNA here is from genome assembly GCA_903858115.1 of uncultured Pirellula sp. GTDB lineage: Bacteria > Planctomycetota > Planctomycetia > Pirellulales > Pirellulaceae > JBKCUI01. The sequence continues at coordinate 4,933 of CAIOHR010000022.1, forward strand.
AAGGAAGTGCTCTACCACTGAGCTACAGCAGCATTTCACCATCCAATTTTGAAAACACGCTAGGAAAGCTCAGTTTCGCACTGGTTGGTAAGGCCCGTCCCGTCTTTTAGGCCCAACCG
>CAIOHR010000023.1 GCA_903858115.1 uncultured Pirellula sp.
AATGCCAAGATCTTTGACTTTCCAGTCGCGGCGACCAGCGTACGAAACCTTGAGGTCCACCGTTTTCGAAGTCCCTTGATCCACATCACCGAAGCGCACTTCGCCGGGCTCCACAACGATGTCCGATCGTATGATGCCACCTACGGTCAGTTTCACTTCAGCGTAGTAAGGGCGATCGATGACCAACGTGATTTCAGCGCTCTTGGTTCCGATAAAGGAGCGGGTGTTGAATTGCGCGATGACTTCCCCTTTTTCCCAGGACTTAAGAGTCTTCTTGGTCAGCACGGGGTTTGTGCAACCACAACTGCTGCGAATGGAAGCAATATGAACGTCTTCTTCAAAACAGTTTTCGATTACGAAGGAGTGTTCGGTCTTGGCGTTTCTGCTGACAGTACCGAAATCATGATGTGTTTCGGTAAAGAGCTTTTGTGCCCATTGCTCACCAAACGCATTTGGGCACGCCTGCCAAGCAACCATGAGGCATACGAATGCCAGCACGCGTGTGGGAATGAGTTTAGAAATGGATAACGAAGCTCGTTGAGTCATCAGGACTTACTCTCCTGTAATGCGGAATTCAATCTGTCGAATCGTGGTAGCGCGTTGGGAATACCCCGAAAGTCTCTTTGATCGGCAGAATCGTGGGGATAAATTCGTTAACTTTGTTAAAAACAATCCCGCGCGAGCTGCCCAGATTGCGCAGGCTTCGCTGCTTATTGCGTCGGTTCGGCGCGACTGATTCTTGGGTTACTCGTTTAACCCCCGGACGGAGAGGCGAGGGGGATTTTTGGCGGGGCAGTGCGAGCAGCCGGACTCGGAGTGCGGACCACTAGCTTGCACGTCGTGCTAGTCGCCGCAATACGGCTTGCGCCGTTCCGCTGCGACATGGGAACCGCGTTAGCGATTCATCGCGCCGTTGATGGCTGCGATCATGTCCAGCGTTGATTGTTCTACGGCAGCTTGCCAGGTTGACGCGTCTTTGTATTTCGCGTTCTCGTAGGCAAAAATGATACCTCTGGAGCTATTGATGATTGCTCCCAGCCCGTTAGCGTCCATTCCCTGGACAACATCCTTGGCAGCACCGCCTTGTGCGCCGTATCCTGGAACTAGAATCCAAGCGTTTGGCATTCGCTTTCTGAGAGCTTGCAACTGCTCTGGATATGTTGCACCTACAACCGCCCCAACGCTGCCATAGCTAGCGGGAGTGGAGGCAGACTTCAGAGCGTGTTCTTGGACATAGTCGGCAACGCGATCGGAAATTGATTTTGAGTCGCATTGCAAGTCTTGCAAGAAGCCGCCTCCGGGGTTCGATGTTTTGACAAGCACGAATATGCCAGCTCCAACTTCGTTGCAGCGATCGACAAACGGCTCAAGCGAATCGGAACCTAGGTAGGGACTGACGGTGAGAGCATCGGAGCCGAAGGGACTCAGTGGCCCATTACCGAGATAAGCTTTCGCGTAAGCTGTCGCGGTGCTCCCGATGTCATTACGTTTTGCGTCCATAACGACGACAAGGCCTTTGCTGACAGCGTACTGACACACTCGTCCCAGAGCTAAAACACCATGAGGACCAATCTCTTCGAAGAAGGCGCTCTGTGGTTTCACGACAGGCACGAGCTGGTGCGTGATGTCAATAATCTCACGGCAGAACTTTTCGAAAGCACTCGCTTGCGATTCCAACGAACCGTCTACCTCAGCTCGCAATGCTGGTGGTAATTGTTCAAGCCGAGGATCGAGACCGACACAGACAGGGTTTTTCTTTTGCAAGACGGCGTTTGCAAGCCGATCGCCGAAGCCAATTGGAATCATGGTTAAGCTGAGTACGAGTGTTGGTAATGTAAGCGGCCAAGTCTTGCCGATTACTTGATGATTTGAATGGTGAGCGGATACTTCCAGACTTCTCCGTTGTTAGCCTTGATCGCAGCGATGATCGGCAAGACCACGCCAGCAATGCCCAGGGCGAGCAACAACAACGCGCCTACGGCTACTAGTAGGAGAACGGCGGAAACAAACGTGTAGATGATCATCGAGATCAGGAAGTTTACGATGTTCTTTCCGTGCTGATCGATC
>CAIOHR010000024.1 GCA_903858115.1 uncultured Pirellula sp.
CCAGTTTTTTCGCAATGCTCCCTACTCGAACTTTGCTGTGACCCGAGGTGGTATCAGCCCGGGAGCTCTCGAATTGAAAGCCCGGTGGTCCCACCTGGACTTCAACAACGTGCAAAAAGGCCAATACAACGACCTTACCGTCGGATTCAATTGGTATTGGAGCGACCGTACGCGAATCATGTTCGACTGGATACATCCAGTCACCAGCGAAACGACGATTTACGGAGCAACAACCTCGGACCTGCTCGGTATGCGATTCGACTTCAATTGGTAAAAAACAAATTGCAACTCTCCCACGAATTGATTCCAGCACTTGCGTACTGATCATCGGAAATGCGAACATTTCAAAAATGTCGGAAACTGAAATCATGAATAGACTTCGACGTGCATATTCACGGTTCGAAATGAGCGAAATGTTTGGACGAGTCATGGCCGGGATCATTATTCCAACCATGGCGCTATCACTCGCGATACCACCCCACATGGTTTTCGCGGGCGAGGGTTGCGATCGATGCGGCTGCAAATCCAATTGCCGCTGGGTATGCAAACTCGTCCGTGAAGAAAAAAAGATCACCTACACGTGCTGGGGGATCGCGGAAGACAAATTCTGCGTCGGTTCTCCCAGCAAGATCCAGTGCCGGGAACGAGAACTAATTTGCGAAGAGTGTTCCACCACTTCGGAAACAGAACACGACTCCAAAAAGAAAGACTCCGAAAAGAAAGCCTCCGAACAGAAAGACAGCAACAAATCGGTAGCGACAGGGCCATCGATCTGGGCATGGAAGACCTGGTGTCCTGGCGATTCGGCACAGGTTTTCACCAAGAAGAAATTGATGAAGAAAACCGAAACCAAAACCGTACCGAGCTTCAAATGGGTCGTCGAGGATCTTTGTGCGGAATGCCGCAAGGGCAATCAACAGCCATCGAATGATGCTCAGAAAGCCCAGTGAACGCAGAATGGTAGCCACTCACGGTAAACGTCTACATAGCGACACTACATTACAACGATCCTAGGCGTCTTCCAGTCACTTTTACGCAGCTTTTTACTCGAAGTAATCACGTGAAGACCAACCCAATCCCATTGAATCGACCTTGGATCGAACATCTATTTGCTCCTTATGTCGGGCAAATCGGCGACGACTACCTTGGCTATCGCAACCATGTGTACCGTACCGTAACCTATGCGATGCACTTCTTGGGAGATTCAAGTGACGCTGAAAGAACGGTAGAAACCGCGATGGTGTACCACGATATCGGCCTCTGGTCCGATCGCAAACTGGCGTATCTCGAGCCATCGGAGTCCCTCTGCCTCGCAGACAACGCGAAAAATGGGTGGGGACTCGATCCAGAATTGCTTCGAGGCATCATCCATTGGCATCACAAAATCACACGCTATCGAGGGCAGCACCCTGAGATTATTGAAGCATGTCGCAAGGCGGACTGGATCGATGCGACGAAAGGGTGGTTTCGGAAAGGGATACCCCGGAATGTCATCACCAGCGTGGAAGCAGCTTTTCCAAACCACGGATTCCATAAATCGCTGATGCGGTTGGCACGCGATATCGGTGGCTCAACCATCGTCGGTGGCTTTCAGGTCGCTGCAGGAATCCTAAAGTGGTAATACTTCGCAGTGGATCCAATCGCGGCATCCTCTCCGCGGACTACGCACCCCGCAATCCTGCGGGTTTTAGGCGGTTATCCGCGATGTTCCAATGCTTAAACCCGAATCTCTTCGATCAAAATTAAGACCAGCGGCAACTTAGTCCTTGATGTCGATCTGAACAGACTGCTCGCCTTTGACAACTTTGAAGCTCAATCCGGAGGTCTCGGGCAAGTAACA
>CAIOHR010000025.1 GCA_903858115.1 uncultured Pirellula sp.
CGCTGGTATCATCTGGTTTCCAGATGCGTACGTTCCGCGTGGCTCCTCCAAGACGACGGAACCAACAATCGGAAAGATTGGATCGATCAACGTCTCAAAGAGCTTGATCAAATTTTTGCAGTGTCCGTAGGTGGTTTTAGCATCATGGACAACCATCTTCACGTTTTGGTCCGGATCGACGACGAACAAGCGAAAAATTGGTCGCCTCTCGAGATCGCTAAGCGATGGACGCGATTGTTTCCGCCTCGCGGTGCGGATCGCAAACCAATGAAGCCAACAGATGAATTCTTGCAACTGCGTGCCAATAATCTGGAATGGGTCGAGGAGGCTCGCAAGCGTCTCTCGTCGCTTGGCTGGTTCATGAAATGCCTCAAAGAGCCGCTTTCGCGGATGGCCAATAAACAAGATGAGTGCAAAGGAGCCTTTTTCGAGGGTCGCTACAAATCGATAGCGATTCTGGATGAAGAAGCTTTATTGACCGTGTGTGCTTACATCGATTTGAACCCTGTAGCGGCTGGTATCGTGAGTTTGCCCGAAGAGAGTCCGCATACATCGATCAAAGAGCGAGTAGACCACGCCAAGTCGAAGGGGCGAATGTGCGATGTGGCTGAGATTCGCAACGGAAGTGTGGCTGCTTCGAAAGTCAGCGGCCAGGTCGAGAAGGGGCTATGGTTGATACCGATCGAAGATCGTCGACGACTGGGTGAAGATCGCGAAGGGATGCGCGAAGGATTCACTTTTGGCCAATATCTGCTGTTGGTGGACTACACAAGTCGGACGATTCGCAAAGGGAAGGCATCTGTGTCGACGGAGCTGGAAGGGATCTTTGAACGGCTTGGTAGCAGTGCTGAAATTTGGTCCAGTCGCGTAAAGAGGTTGCAAGCGAAGCCCTGGATAGGGCGATTCTTATCTGCAAGTCGAGATCGACTGCGAGCGTTGGCAAGCAAGCTTGGTGTTCGGCATCTTGCAAACATCGGTTAGCGTTTCGATCGCCTTCGTCGAGCTGATCGAATGCCAAACGATAAGATAAGAGCTCGTCGAACTGAAAGAAGAATCCGACCAAGGTCGCGGTACGTCCCAGCATTTGGATGACTCCTGCTGCAGCACTAGCATTCCCCTGATCGAGACGCAAATGCAGCCCGAACAAGGGCCGATTTCTTGTTCAGCGACGGTTCCATCGCCAACAAAAAGTGAGTTCGAGTTGAAGCTCCTAATAGACCAGCTCTAACGATGTGCGTGTCCTTTATTGTGCTAGTATTGTGCTAGCACCTACGCCGAACCGCTATGCGCGCAGAATGTTTTACCCTTCGGGCTTTCTTCGTCAATCGGCGTGACGGCCCATGGGCCTTTTGTTGGTTTCGATTTCCTCTCCACGCGCCTTAAACTCTTGCTCCAGTTTAGCCACAACATCAGGATTGGCTTTCGCTAGATTGTTGCTCTCTCCTAAGTCGCTGGAGAGATCGTAGATCGCGGCTTTGCTCTCGTTCGTTTGTTTGTTGTTACCCGCATTTCCTCCGACGCTCGATGGAAAGTATTTCCAATTTCCCTGCCGGATGGCAGCGAGTTTCAAACCAGAGTAATAGAGATGAGTATCTCGCACAGGTCCCGACTTGGGATCATACATCAAAGAGGTGATGTCGCGCCCATCAAGAACTCGATCCTGGGGCAATTCCGCGCCGACCAGTGTGGCAAACGTAGGTAGAATATCAATATTGCCTGCGATCTCATGGCAAGTTGTTCCTGCTGGAATTTTGCCGGGCCAACGCATCATGCATGGTTCACGTACGCCTCCTTCCAAGTTGGTACCTTTGTTGCCTCGAAATGGCGGTGCTTCACGACGTGCAGGACCATTGTCGGACGTGAACACGACAAGAGTGCTGTCATCCAGGTTGAGCTCCTTCAGCGTGCTCATGATTTGTCCCACCGACCAATCGATTTCTTCAATGGTATCGCCAATCAAACCCATTTTGCTCTTTCCTAAAAAATCGGCGGATGCAGCTAATGGGAAGTGGATCATCGTATGAGGAAGGTAGACAAAGAATGGCTTGCTCTGATGTTGCCGAATGAACTCGATTGCTTTCTCCGTATATCGCTTTGTAAGTTGCGACTGGTCTGGCTCCGTTTCGATGACTTGGTCGTTATCGTAAAGCGGCAACGGAGGCATTCCGTTTCGACCCGCCAGCATGTCATTGCTATAGGGGAGTCCAAAAAACCTGTCAAAGCCTTGCCGCAACGGCATAAACTCTGGATGGTGTCCTAAATGCCATTTGCCAATCGCGCACGTTGCGTAGTCTTTCTGTTTTACAATCTCCGCAAGAGTCACCTCGCTCGGATTCAATCCCACATTGTCGCGAGGAAACAAAACTCCTGGCATCGAAACACGCGCGTTGTAACAGCCGGTCATCAGACAAGCTCGCGACATCGAACAGACTGGCGTCGCATAGAAGCTAGTGAACTTCATTCCTTCTTTTGCAAAACGATCGAGATTGGGCGTTTTCACTTCTGTATTGCCGAACGGCCCAATATCGGCATATCCCATATCGTCAATGAAGATCAAAACGATGTTCGGGGTTGCGCGATTCGCAGCCTCCCCATTGCCGCTCCATCCGAACACCAACATCAGGAACACGAGAGAAGTGATCAGTTTCATGGGGGGCTTTCTGGTGCGAATCTACAACAAAAAAATTAGTCTGTAGCGAAAGTCTTCAAGACAATCTGCGATCACAACGATAGTTATTGTTACTAGTTTCTCTGAGAAACGATTGAGGGCAATCGTTCTAAAATGGCAAAGCACTAATTGTCTTTTCTGGCGGCGAAGCGGCCGTCCTGCTTCCTCGCATCATACGATGCGTTGATAACAGGTAATTGAGCTCCGACGGACTTTTGCCAGGCGCGAAGCTCCATCAACAAATCGTCTGCAACCACTTTTTCAGTCCATGCAACATCCTTGGTCTCGGAGAGATCGTCATCCAAATTGTACAGCTCCACTTTCGTGTCTTCAAACCACTCGATCAGTTTCCACTTTCCTTTACGAATCGCTGCACCTGGGGCACCACCTTGATTGCCGTAATGAGGATAGTGCCAGAATAACGCTCTCTCTGGAAATACCTTTCCCTTCAACAACGGCACCAAACTTTGGCCATCGACAATCTGGTTTGCTATCGGTTTGGAGCTGGTGATGTCGAGCATCGTCGCAAAGATGTCAGGACTCGAGATAGGTGTATCGATCTCGCGACTGGCCGCTAACACTTTAGGCCATCGCACGAGAAAAGGCTCCCGAATCCCTCCTTCGTAAAGCCATCCCTTGCCTCCACGCAAAGGCAAATTGGAAGTTGGCCATCCTTCGCTCGTCGAAAGTCCTCCGTTATCACTGGTAAAGATGACCAACGTATCTTCGGTCAACCCTAGATCGTCTAGCGTCTTGAGCACCTTTCCTACCGCTTGGTCCATTGCTTCAACCATAGCCGCATACACCGCATGCTCTTGGACCAAACGTACGTCTCGCGGTTCTTCGCGGCCCCATTTCGCTTCTAGCCCAAGTCGTTTTCGTTTCTCTTCGTACTTCAATCGTAGATCTTCTCGGGCCATCAATGGTGTATGAACGGAGTAGAACGACAAATACGCAAAGAACGGTTTATCTTTGTTTTCCCGAATAAACGCAGATGTCTCCGATGCAAGCCGGTCCGGGAGGTGCTCACCGTCCGGACCATCTTTGAGCCGAGGATTGCCGTATGGTGAAAAGTACTTATTGCCACCATAGGGTCCACCCTTGTCGATTCCACCTCGATTGATGTCAAAGCCTTGATTCTCTGGCCACCATCCCTCTGGACCCAAGTGCCATTTGCCGGCAAAGAAAGTGGCGTAGCCCGCAGACTTCATCGCTTTGGCTAACGTCGGCGTTTCCAAACTGAGTCGATCTGTGTACGGAGCAGGCAACAGTTTAGTATTGCGTTTCCACCCCTCCGGCTTGAGCGGTGCACCGATGTAATCCGTGATGCCCGTTCGTTGTGGCCACATGCCTGTCATCAAACTCGCGCGAGTCGGCGAGCAAACGGGACAAGCGGCATAACCACTCGTGAACTTGGCACCCTCTTTAGCGAGTCGATCGACATTGGGTGTTTCGTAAAACGTGCTTCCATAACAACCAATATCCCGTTGCCCCAGATCGTCTACCAAAAAGACAACGACATTCGGCTTGCCTTCGCTAAACGCACTTGCATGGGTCGCGAACCACAAAAGGCATCCAAAGGCGATTTGGCAAAAGGCAATAACTGTTTGTGTGTTCATGTCGGTCTATTCACTAAACTCAATTTGAAGAATGCAAAACAAAAGATGCACTAAGCCGATGCGGTTACGCCAAAAGATCATGCACGACTCGGCCATGTACGTCGGTCAATCGAAAATCACGACCGGCAAATCGATAGGTCAACCTTTCATGATCGATCCCGAGCTGATGAAGTATTGTTCGCGACAGGCTCATCACCTAACGCAATTGCATGCTGTCCGCTAAGAATTACGATGATTGCGATCAAGGAGCAGAACGATCTCATCATCAACGGCTTCCTAGTCAACGGTTTCTTATTCAGTGGTTACTTGACCACTGGTTACTTAGTGATTGAAGAGAAACTCTCGGGACGTTAGCAAACTCCAAAGCAAATCCTCTACAACCACGCGGCGATCCCCGGGCGTTGCATCTGCCAGTTCTTTGCTGAGCGCGGCTTTCTCTTCGCTGGATGGTAATCTGCAAAGGCAACGAAGGAACGCCGACTCGATAAGGCCCTCTAGATTGTCGGCATACTTCTCAAGCCATTGATCCACGATGCCGTCTTTCGCGGCAAGTTTACTATTGAGCAAATCGCCGTTATTGAGATTGAGCACTTGGATAATACTGGGTTCATCACTTCGTTCACATTCGCACGTGATTCTACGCTGGTTGCGACCAAACGTTTTCAAAAAACTGCTTTCCACGCTCGAGTCGTACAATTGAATCGCCTTGGTCCCTTTCGTGTAGAACTTGGTTGGCTTTTTATCTCCACCTAGGAACTCAATCTTGTCGAAGACAGTCGAGACGGAGGTGACGTCTGCGATAGCGTCATGGATCACTTCGGCCATAAGTCTTCGAGGATAGTAGTGCGAAAAATATTTTTTGTCCTTTTGGTTCCATTCCGTGGTCAAGCTGCTTCGCTGGTATGTTTCTGAATTCAGAATCACTCTCATCAAGTGCTTCAGATCGTATTTGTTCGCAACTAACTCTGCGCACAAACTATCCATCAGTTGCGGATTGCTCGGAGGGTTACTGGCTCGCAAATCGTCGACCGCATTCACAATCCCCATCGCGAAATAGGCAGCCCAAACACGATTGACGATCGCACGTGTGAAGTATGGATTGTCTGGCGAGCAAAGCCAATCGGCCAAGGCGATGCGACGGTCGCTCGGATCGTCCGCATCGAGTGATGTCCCATCCAAAGGAGCGGGTAGTTGCGGTTTACCAGTCAACGGCTGAATCAATTCGCCTCGATCCACCACAAACACGGTGCGACGTGAATCACCATCTCGCGTATCACCTCCCCAGCCCTTGGAACGAACGCGAGCAAACAGATTGGCCATCGCGTAGTACTGGTCGTTGGTCCATTTCTCAAGGGGGTGGTTGTGGCATTTGGCGCATCCGATCGACAGCCCCATAAACGCCTGGCAAATGTTCTCGGTCATCCCCTCTGGATCTTGATTGATCGCATAAAAGTTGGTGGCACCGTTTTCTAAGGCTTCACCTCTAGCCGTCACAATCTCTCGTGCGAACTGGTCCCACGGGGTATTGGCTTCTACTTTTGATCGAATCCAACCATAGTATGCTTTGATACCGTCTGCTCGGAGCAGATTGCTATTGAGCATCAGCAAATCGCTCCATCGGTACGTCCAGTAATCGGTGTAAGCTGGGCTGGCCAATAGTCGATCTACCAATCGACTTCGCTTATCCGCCAATGCATCAGCGAGAAACTCGCGTGTCTGCTCCTCGGTTGGCAACGTTCCGGTCGCATCGAGTGAAGCTCTCCGCAAGAACTCGCTATCACTGCAACGTGAAGAAGACTCTAAACCGAGAGTCTGCAACTGTTGGTCCACATGCTGATCGATAATTTGAGCACTTGAATTGCCAGGTGCTCTAGCGATCGACTGGGATGAAGTTGCGGATCGAAAGGGGACAGTGATCCTGGCGGACGCTATCTTGCTCGAGAACCAAACTGCGACAGCGCCTTCCCCCGGTCCGATCACTTTGACGATGCCTTGTTCGTTGACTAAGGCAACGGATTCGTCGGAAGCGGTAAACTTGGACCACCGAGTTACATCCTCAATACGACCATTCGAATAGTGGGCTCGGACCATTAGCGGTTGCGATTCACCGGTCGACATCAACACTTGTTCCGGCAACACCTCGATACGGTCGATCGTTGGATCCTTTTCCGATGGACCATTTGCACCGAGGGAGATCCAGCGAGCGAGAAGTTGGTAGTCGGTAGATTCGGCCGGCAATCGCAAACCACCTTTGTGCTCGATGGTTCCGCTCGGTTTCGCAAGAACCAGCGAGGCGGCTGGATTGCTTAGATCGATTCTTCTCCCGCGATCTTGGCGTGTGATGTTGAAGTGATCGGTTGTTGGATCGTATCCACGCAATGAAAGTCGAAATCCACCCTTTCCCGCAAGCGCACCGTGGCACGCTCCCATGTTGCATCCATTGCGAGCCAAGATAGGCTGGATATGGTTATTGAACTCGATCGCAATCGGCTCCGAGGTTAGTCGGCAACGAACAGTCGCCGTCGCCCGGACAACAGAGCCATCTTCCCTGGTTAGGCTCGCCTCGAGTGAAGTCTCGCCATCCTTCTTGGCAATCAGCATTGTCGAATCACCCACGGTGGTGATCTCCGCGATGGACGGGTCGAGCAGTTTCCAATTCGCTTTGCCCAAAGGAACAGAAGTTCTGCGAGTACCATCCGAAGTCACTGGATGCAGTACTATCGTCTGAGGTGCATTCTGCGCTGTCAGATCAATGGACGGTGGCAAAATCTGTAGAGCCGCCACATGCTGAGTTAGCGACCTATCTTCCGCACAAGAAGTCGAGTGCAACGTAAGCACCCCCCCAAGGCTTGTCAGGGCATAGATGATGCAAAATGTAAGTCCGTGAGATAACAAGGATCGCATGGCCAAAATCGAAGAGAGGGATGATCAGGTAGGACTACCAATTGTAATCTAACGGAGGCTATTCCGCAGCATCATCGTTTCCCGAGGCGAGGGAATGCTGCCAATCGAGAGTTGTATTCCGCCATAGATTTGCGATTGTCTTCTTGGTTCATCATGTCATATCCCTTACGAAATACTGGCGATTAGCGAGAAGTGTCCTCCTGCTCGCCCCTTTTTTGCGTTTCTTTGTGCTCCTTTGCGGCTAACCCATCGACTTAAAAAGCTACGCGAGAAGCTCTTTTGCGATGCGGGCTGCAGCGGACTGAACAAGTCGCAGGTCACCTACACCGGTCTTGTATCGCAACTGCGCGTGATCCAAACCAAACAAATGGAGAACCGTTGCCAGCCAATCATGGTGCTGGACAATACCCTCGATAGCATAGTGTGAAAAATCGTCCGTCTTGCCGTGCACGTACCCTGATTTGAATCCGCCACCAGCCACCCACATGCTAAAGCCGTACGTGTTGTGATCGCGTCCGACTTTCTCACGCGTGCTCCCGCTGGGTGGCACTTGGATCGTTGGCAGTCTCCCCATTTCGCCTCCCCAATGAACAATCGTCGTGTCGAGCAGTCCACGTTGCTTCAAATCCTTGACCAACGCCGCGGCGGGCCTATCGATTTCATCGCACCGTTTGGGAAGATTCGTCACGATGGAATCATGATGATCCCAAGATTGCCCATTGTTAAAAATTTGAACGAACCGAACTCCGCGTTCCACCAACCGTCGAGCAATCAAACATCGCGTTCCGTAATCTCGAGTCACCTCTTTATCGATGCCATACATCTTGTGCGTGTCTTCGGTCTCCTTCGAAATATCGAATGCATCTTTGGCTGCCAATTGCATCTTCGCGGCTAACTCATAGCTCGACATCCGAGCAGCAAGGTCATTCTCATTCGGATGCTTCGCAAGGTGACTCGCATTGAACTGCTGCAAGAACGCAAGCTGTTCCGCTTGCGCACGCCCCTTCAAGTGCTCTGGCGGATCCAGATTCAGTATGCGCGGTTCCTTCGGCCGAACCACAGTCCCTTGATAGATCGATGGTAAACCGCCATTGGTCCAATTCTCTCCGCCGATCAACGGCAACCCGGACGGATGTGTCAATGCAACGAATGCAGGTAACTCTTGTGAAACCGAGCCCAAACCGTACGTTAACCAACTGCCGAGACTCGGACTCCCTCCCACGCCAACTCCCGAGTTCAATGCGTACATCGATGGCAGATGGTTGTTCACGTTGGTTTGCATCGATCGTATCAAAGTCATTTCGTCGGCGATCTCGCACATGTTCGGTATCAAGTCCGACATTTCCATCCCGCATTGCCCGCGAGGAGCAAATCGCCATTGTGGGCCCATGACTTGACGCGAGGCTTGGGCTAGATTGTCGTACTTGACCTGCCCAGGGAAATCTTTGCCATCGAGTTTCGTCAACTCAGGTTTCGGATCGAACATGTCGATCTGGCTCGGACCTCCGATCATAAACATACTGATCATGGCCTTGGCTTTTGGCTCATGATGCGGTTGTTTCGGGAGCAGATCAAACGTGCGAGGCTCTAAATCGGGCTTGCTCGGTCCCTTTGACTTATCATCGGCATAGATCCAACCATCCTCTTGAAGCAGCAAAGCACTTGCTACTCCTGCAAGCCCAAAGGCGGAAGAGTGCATCCAATGTCGACGTGAACAGAGTCGGTTTTGCATGTGTCGCTCGCGTTTGGTGGGTTAGTCGACGTAAAGGAATCGATTCGATGCCATGAGCACTTGGCAAAGACTGGCCAATGCTCGAACATCTGGTGCATGTACTTGTTTTTCAATCTTCTTCTTCCACTCTGGATTCGTGTCGTTCGCAAAGATCTCCCGTTGCTTATAAGCAAAGGCTAGACAATGCATCACTTCATCGGGTGTCGCCGACTCGGAAAAAAGTCGCAAGAAGAGATCCTGAATTCGAGACTCCAAATCGCCCGAGGAAGACCAAATCGACTCCGCCAATTCGTTCGCGTTCGCTACGATGCTTTCGTCGTTCAGAAACAGAAGCGATTGTGGTGCAACCGTCGAACATCGCCTCGTGTCACAATTGGGGTTCATCACGGGAAGGTCAAACGTCTCCAGAAAATTCAATGCGAGCGAACGACGCGATTGCAAGTAGATACTTCGTCGGTACTTTTCTACCCCGACATCATCGATGCCACTGAATAGCCCTTCGTTCGTTTTTCGTCGCCCGATAGTGGCTTTCCCTTCAGCATCCTCCGCTACAGGAACGCTCGGGCCGCCCAAAACTGGATGGAGTTTTCCACTCGCCAAAAGCATCGAATCACGAATCTGCTCCGCATCCATCCGTCGAGCATTCATGCGCCCATAAAGTCCGTTCTCGGGGTCAAGTGCATCGAGTTGTTCGGTTCGCGTTGAGCATTGACGATACGTGTGCGACATCACCATCTGTTTGTGAAGACGTTTCAATGACCATCCGTTCTCCACAAGATCATTGGCCAAATAATCGAGAAGCTCAGGATGCGTGGGGCGTCTTCCAAAGGCTCCAAAATCATTTGGCGTCGCGACTAACCCTGTGCCAAAATGATGTTGCCACAATCGGTTGACTACCACACGAGCAACCAACGGGTGGGAACCATCGGTCAATTGTCGCGCATAGGTCAACCGCCGTCCCGTCGTCTTGATGGATTCACGTTTCGGTGGAATTGGATCGGTAGACCGATTTCTCGCAATAACAAAAATCTCGGAGGGCTGAACGACTTGTTTTCGTTGTTGAGGGTCACCGCGAAAGAAGACCGCGCTCTCAGGAATCGAATCTGCAATCTCGGAAACAGCCATGATCATCCGTTTGGATGGTTTGGTTTCCCGAACGGCAACAATGTCTTTTCTCTCTTTTTCAAACTGCTTGTAGTTCTTATTGTTGAAGACTTTATCAAACTCTACCAACTGCCCTACGATAGCATCGATCGATTTCGCCATGGGGTAGTCCAAGAGCAATTTCTTTTGCGAATCATTCCGCTTCGCTTCGGGGGTTTCCACCGCTTCGATCACACTCGCGCGCACGTCCTCGGGCACCTCCGCGATTTTCAGGTCAAAGATCTGCTTGCCGACCAAACGTTTTCGATGTTTGAGTTCTAATTCGCGACAAACTGCTTCGGCTTCGATTTCCTCGCGTTGTGTGTTGACGTCGGCAGTGGTCATGTCCAACAACCGCTGATCGGGCTGCTTCCATTTTTCCAGAGGAAACGCCGGATCGAAGATCGCTCGAAACTGATAGTAGTCATCGATCGAGATCGGGTCGTAGCGATGATCATGGCACTGAGCACAGCCAACCGAAAGACCGAGTACCGAGGAGCTAACGACTTTGATGACATCCGCGACCGCTTGATTTCGATCCATCAATGCATTGTCCGTCGACGTCACATCCGGTGCCATCCGAAGCAATCCAGTCGCAGTCATCCATTCGACATGTTGCGGGTTGTTCGCGTCAGGCGTTCCGTTGATCATTTCATCCCCAGCCATTTGCTCCTGGATGAATTGATCGTAAGGTTTGTCGGCGTTGAATGAGTCGATAACGTAATCGCGATATCGCCAAGCATGGTCACGATCGCGATCCTTCCCTTGATTGCCGTCCGACTCCGAATACCCGGCAACATCCAACCAATGGCGAGCCCAACGCACGCCAAACTGAGGCGAATCCAGAAGTTCATCCACAAGTTTTTCGTAGGCATCAGGAGACTCGTTCGCCAGGAAGGCATCTAGCTCTTGACGCGTTGGTGGCAAACCATGCAGATCGAGTTTCAGTCTTCGCAACAGAATCTGTCGTTCAGCCGATGGGGATGGTGCCACCCCCTTTCCTTTTAGTTTGTCGACAATGAAAGCATCGATTGGGTTCGACACCTGGGGATGAACTGGGACAACTACCTTTTTTGGTGGATGAAACGCCCAATGGTTCAGTTCTTCTTCCGAGTATCTCGCATCCTCGACTTTTTCGGGTTCCGGTCGAAGCGTCCTCGCACCTTGCTCGATCCAAAGCCGAATCGTTTCCTTTTGTTCCGGCGTTAGTTTCTTGCTCCCTTCTGGCATCTCGTCCGATTCGATCCGCTTCCAGACAAGGCTTTCCTCTGGCCGAGTTGCCACGATTCCATGTCCCGATTCACCGCCGGAAATTATCAATCGAACCAATCGCAAGTCTAGATTGCCATGCGGCTCCGGTTCTTCACCGTGGCATTGAAAGCACATCGCTTTGAAGATAGGTCGCACATCTCGTTCGTAGCGAAGATCCTCCTTCCGCGGCGCATCTCCGAAGCCGGTGTTTCCAGACAGACAGAACACGACTCCAAACAAACAGACCCTCGTTACTGCGTTTACCAATATCGTGATCGGCATCGATCTGCGACATGTCCAGCTGCTCTTATCCGAGGTGTCGGGTGGGTTGAGTGTCAGCATCTTGCTCACATGTTGAGTGCACATGTTGGTTGGATTTTGCAATAAGGAACCTCCTGGCGGGAATTTTATTTTAACCGAATCTACCATCCGCGTCGCTCTGGCCACGGATCTTTCTCGAATCTAACCGCCAAGCTTCGTGACTTTCGCCTAGTTCCAAGTACTTGGTTCGATAGAATTGGCAATTGCATGAATTGAATGAAGGCGAAAGAGATTCGCCCTTCAAAACCGCTGATGTATTGACATTCGGAACCCATGACCGCAGATCCGAACTCCTCCACCCCAAAATCAAAGTACACGCTGCAAATTGTCCAAGAGCTTCTGGACCTTGCTGAACGGGCTTTCGTTCACAAACTCAAGAAGCGTAATCCTGAGATAACAGACGATGCTATTCGAGCCGCTGTAAGCCAATGGTATACCACTCGACCGGGAGCAGAATTGGGCGATGGTGTCGGAGTTCCTGGCGATCCTAGGAGGTTTGACTAGTGAACAACATGGCCACTGCCGCAAAGGAGTTGGGGCTCTGGCTTGAGTCGCACCAAGTTCCCTATGCACTTATTGGAGGCTTGGCCGTTTCGTTTCGTGCTGTTGAGCGATTCACACGGGATATTGATTTTGCAATAGCTGTGGAGGGAGATGAACATGCCGAGGAAATCGTACGAGAGCTACGACTCCTCGGATACCATGTTTACTCTCTACTCGAACAAACCAAGCAAGGAAGGATTGCGACCGTACGGCTTAGGAAAGGTGATAAAGAAGGTGTTCTCGTCGATCTACTCTTTGCTTCGTCGGGAATAGAGCGCGAAGTGGCTGCAGAAGCCGAGAAGATAGAAGTTTTCCCAAGCCTGCTTATTCCCACCGCCACCTTGCCCGCTTTACTCGCACTGAAGATTCTTGCTGAGGATTCCGAGAATCGACCACAAGATGTTATCGATATCAAACATCTGCTCGCCGAGGCTACGGAAAGTGATTTGATACGAGCAAAAGAGTTGCTTCGGTTGATTGACGCACGCGGCTACCATCGCAGTAAGAACATGATGGATGCCTTCGAAGGCTTCAAGGCACGGTTTCTCCGTTAAGGCCAGCGCTTTGACATTCGTGTGATTCGTCCTATTCGTGGTGGAAAAAAGAATTCGAGCATTCATCGTCCCAATCGTTCCTAGCTCCCCATTTTTGCGATCCCTGCCTCGTTTCGTGGCCATCATATTCAACCACAGATAAACACAGATCAGATAAACACAGATCAGAAAGCGGGATAGGCTTCCACAGCAGATTGGGCTAGCGGACATGCCGTACAACGTATTGATTGTCCCGGGTTATGAGATTCGAAGGGAACCGACCAATTTGAATTTGGAGGCAACGACTGCCGAACCGATCCGAGCAGCCTCCCAATCGGACGCTGTTGTGCGGTAATTCTGTTGCGACATCTCAGATAACGCCTAGAAAATGTTCGAAATGGAGAAACAGAGCATTGCCGAAAGTCCTCGTTGTTCGATAATGCTATTGTGTCAAACCAAGCGGAGATTGTGGTGGATCGTTCTGCGATTCACTCAAAGGCGGCTTGGGATGAGCCTGGGGGGCGATCTGGAATCGACCGGGTAAGTTGACGATAGAGGTGGCATGTCGTGGTTGATCGAGAGGCCACGTGAAAACTCGATTACAAAAGTAACAGCTGAGGAAAACCTCGCTCTAGCAGCCTAATATTGGCAGCTCAGGTACTCAATGCCCGTCGGAGGCGTTGAAATACCTGTCGCAATTCCGAATCGCACTACCACGTGTCTCGCACTGGTGGTGTTAAAAAAGCTCGAGGCTGGCGCACTGCACCGATGCCAACAACGAACGCAGTGGGCGAGACAAATAACTGTCGGCTAAACATGTAGAGGCCCTATTTGAAGTATCGCGGGACGCGGGTTCAATTCCCGCCGCCTCCATTAGGAAAGCCTTGGAATTCTCAGGAGAAACACTTTTTCCCCTGGGTTTTTCAAGGCTTTCTTCGTTTCCATGCGGCTCGTTGCAGCTCGTTACTCTGCCGCTTTCGGCCTCTTCTACCGATGGAACTGTGTCGCGAATCTTGTCCTCGAGTACGGAACACCGTCGTTTTTTCACGATTGAAAATGCCCATCTGCAACCATCCGGCCCCAAAAAGTGGGATAGGCTTCCAGCCTGTCGGCCTGTTCGTATCTAGCCCGTCTGTCTTTCTACATCTAGCCATTCGGCCATCCAGTCTGCCTGTTTCCGCCTGCAGACTTTCTGTCTTTTTCTAGCCAGTCTGTTTCTTCCTGCAGACTAGCTGATATGTTCCAAACACCTGCTTCTCAGGGAAGCAGGTGTTTGCTCTGCTGCGATCGTTGTGATTGTTGACGGGCAAGATGCGCAAGATGCCTATCTCACAAGGAAACCTGACAGGCTGGAAGCCTATCTCACAGCAAACCTGACAGGCTGGTAGTCTATCTCACAGGAAACCTGACAGGCTGGAAGCCTATCTCACGGGGAGGGGATAGCCGCGGGGGATGCCGTGTTGCTTGCGATAGCAAGCTGACGAAAATCGATAGGCATCGGGTGTCTCCACTAGCCCCGACACGACTGGATTGTTCTCAATATAGTCGATGATCTTCATGGCCTCCGCTTCATCCCGTGCATAATGATCAAACGTCTCGGTTTGCCAGAACGATCCTGAAAGTTCTAGCAATCGATTGCACTGCGTGGCTGTGTAACTTTGAATGCTGTGCGAGATCACTTCTCGAGGAGTTCGCTTGCGCAAACTCTTCTGCTGCCGAATGGCTAACTGCTCACACCACTCGGGATCGGGCAGAAACAACCAATGATGGTGGCTTGGCATGACGACAAAAGCCAGCAGCTGATAACGCTCACCGGCAAAGTGGAAAAATCCATCCACGACCACCTTCGCAACATTCTCGTTATCGAAATGTCGCACTTCCGGCTCACCATCGAGCAAGCTGTCCACAAACTTGAAGACTAGTTTGTGTTTTGTCAGCTCCCATTCTTCTTCGGACAAATCTGCAGGTTTGTCTCTTGCGTCTAGTTCGTCCCGGCGGTTGCGAATCCGCTCCAAGCCCACGGCACTGATACTCCCATCCAAACATGCCGTAATAAAATACGGCTTGCCCTCAACATCGATATGAGGCAGTTTGCGTCGCCGAAACAAACCCATGGACTTCCCCCTTTGAAAGTACTCCTGTGGGATAGGCATCCTGCCTGTCATTGCCTTTTTTTTGATCATTGCCTGCATTGATAAGGACAGCACTTGCAACAAGCCGATTGGCTAGTACCACTGATTGCAAGTTTTCTTGCAGATGACGCCATGACTACTGGACCAGGAAAACATGGCATTCTCAAGCGGCTTGCGGATGCAATCGTCGAAAACGCTAGGAAAAGAGATCTTCGACTGGTTCGCTCGTGCAACAGTAGTTTCGATCAGTGGAACTAGTTGCATTGCTATCCTCACAGGCTGGAAGCCTATACAACAGTAACGACAGGCTGGAAGCCTATATAACAGTATCGACAGGCTGGAAGCCTATAACAGTATCGACAGGCTGGAAGACTATATAAAAGTATCGACAGGCTGGAAGCCTATCCCACAGGAGCTTCGCGTCATGCGATTAGGCAAAGCAAAGAGCCGCAGTGAAAACACTGCGGCTCTAGCAAACTTTAGAAGTTGAGAGTCCAGCCGAAGTTAGGCTTGGTTCTTCTTCGCTCGACGGCGAGCATAAACCCCACCGATCAAACCAGCCAATCCGAGAAGAGCCATCGAGGATGGTTCTGGAACGGCTGTGAAGTTAAGTCTGACTACGTTTGCGTTGGAGGAATCCCACGAGAACGAACCAAGCGTCGCGTTTGGTGCACTGTCTCCAACTAGGGATATAGTATCGAACACCGATCCACCATTATTGAATGTTCCAGTGAAGACATCCCAGTTACGGTTCTGATTCCAGAAAGAGCTATCGAAGCCGTTGATGTCGAGTCTGGATGTTACACCGCTTCCGATGGACAGACTAGTCAGCCCGGTGACACTATCGAAACCGGGAACCGTTCCGCTGAGTTGCCAAACAAAGGTTGACCCAGTGTTCATTGCCAAACCGGCTACTTGCTGAGTTCCGATTCCTGCAACACCCGGAGCATAACTACCTCCGTTTTGCACCGTCAGCAACCCACCAATCGACCCAACCCCATCGATGTTTCCAAGTGTGGTGACCGCACCGCTGAATGAATTTCCTGCAACGCTTCCAAGCCGGACTGTACCATTGCCTGCACCGACGGTCACAGTGTTTGCAGTGACGCTCGAGTTGAACTCAACTAAGCCAGTCGCATTTGAATTGGTTACCGAAACGCCGTTCGCGGAGTTGATCCCGCCCGTAAAGACCATCGCTCCAGAACTAGACTTGTTGACGGTCAATGCACCAGTGTTGTTGGTGACAGTTCCGCCTACCGTGACTAACCCCGATCCTGAGTTTGATATCGTACCAGCGCTTGGTGCCGTAATGGCTGCGTAGTTGATCGCTCCAACACCCGAGTTCGCGACCGAATTGGAGGTCACGGTATTGCCGAACGAAACCCCTCCTGTCGCGTCCGAATTACTAACAGCTAGACCGGTTGTTGAGTTGACAGCTCCATTGAATGCCAAGGCTCCGGTCGATGACTTGTTGACCGTCAGGGTACCAGTGTTGGTGACCGTTCCGCCTACCGTGACTAACCCCGATCCAGAGTTTGATATCGTGCCAGCTGTTGCAAGGTCACTTTGGTAGTTGATCGCTCCAACACCCGAGTTTGTGACCGAATTGGAGGTCACGGCATTGCCGAACAAAACCGCTCCCGTCGCATCCGAATTACTAACAGCTAGACCGGTTGTTGAGTTGACAGTTCCATTGAATTGCAAGGTTCCGGTGGATGAATTGTTGACGGTCAGAGTACCAGTGTTATTGACCGCTCCGCCTACATTGACTAACCCCGATCCAGAGTTTGATATCGTGCCAGCCGTCGACGTAATCCCTCCGTAGTTGATCGTTCCAACACCCGAGTTCGCGACCGAATTGGAGGTCACGGTACCGAAGAGGGAAACCACTCCTGTCGCGTTCGCATTACTAACAGCTAGACCGGTTGTTGAGTTGACAGCTCCAGACAATACCAAGTCTCCGGTTGATGACTTGTTGACGGTCAGAGTACCAGTGTTGTTGACCGCTCCGCCTACATTGACTAGCCCGGTTCCAGAGTTTGATATCGTGCCAGCTGTCGACGTAATCCCTGCGTAGTTGATCGCTCCGACACCCGAGTTCGTGACCGAATTGGAGGTCACGGTACCGCCGAAAGAAACCGATCCTGTCGCGTTCGAATTACTAACAGCTAGACCGGCTGTTGAGTTGACTGCTCCATTGAATGCCAAGTCTCCGGTGGACGACTTGTTGACCGTCAATACACCAGTGTTGTTGACCGTTCCGCCTACTGTGACTAGCCCCGTTCCTGAGTTTGATATCGTACCAGCTGTCGACGTAATCCCTGCGTAGTTGATCGCACCAACACCCGAGTTGGAGATCAAATTGGAGGACACGGTACTGCCAAAAGAAACCGCTCCTGTCGCGTTCGCATTACTGACGGTTAATCCATTGGTTGAGTTGACAGCTCCGTTGAATGATACAGCCCCAGTTGCAGCTGCAGTCTTGTTCACCGTGAAAGTGCCAGTGCTGTTCGTAACAATTCCACCTACAGTTAACGCACCAGAACCAGAGTGGTTGATCGTGCCAAGATTTGGTGCCGTGATTGCCGCGAAATTGATCGCTCCAATACCGGAATTGGTAATCGTCCCAGCCGTCACACCTGAATTGTAAGAAACTGCACCAGTGGCGTTAGAGTTCGTCGTAGTCAGCACACTCGAACCGATATTAACCGTGTTGTTGAAAACGATTGCTCCATTTCCCGACTTGGTAACATTTAGTCCGTTCGTCGCATGGGTCACAGTACCACCGAATGTGGTTTGTCCAGCGGCCGTGGCAATAATTGATCTGGTCGCTCCAACGAACGTTGTATTGACCCCGATTGTTTGCAATAAGGAAGAATTGTTCGTCAAGTTGCCGGACAACTCGAGTGACGCTCCGGCCGCCGGCGTGAAAACGTATGCCCTGTTTGTGCCGTTAAAAACTAACGAAGAAGCCTGGTTTGGTACAGCGGCCAAAAATACATCTGTGAAAAAACCAGTATCATCAAAGGTCGCTGACGTGCTCGAGTTCGGGGCAACTCCGCCGAACCAACTACTAGGATCATTCCAAGCATTCAACCCAAACCCGGGATTGATCGGACCTTCCCATACGGATTGACCGTAGACAGAACGTCCGAAGAAGTTTGAAGTAACGACCGCACCGAAGGCCAAAAAAAACAGTGCTTTACTGCGTTTCATTCTAGTTTTCCTCAAAAGTTTATTTTGCAACTGTCTCTCTCAGAATAATCGGATAGAACGGAACCGCAACGATTTTTCCGATTTTTGCGATAACATTTTCGATTTTTGCGATAACAATTTTCACTGTTTGTTACTTTTTTTTGTTTGCTTTTTTCGTCGAATCTTAGCTAGAATCGGAGAGGGCGTGAGTGTGTCTTCAACTAGTAAAACGAGGTCAACGGTGATGGTTACGAAACCAAAGGGATTTACCCTTGTCGAGCTGTTAGTGGTTATAGCGATAATTGGGATTTTGGTAGGTTTGCTTTTGCCTGCCGTTCAGGCAGCTAGAGAAGCAGCACGTCGAATGCAGTGCTCGAACAATCTCAAGCAATTTGGGCTGGCAGCTCTTAACCATGAGAGTGCTTTAAAATACTTTCCACCTGTCCTACATACCAAGGTGTTTCCAACAGCGCCGACTTCAGCGTCCTCGCAGGCAAGTTTGCAGGTGGCGTTACTACCTTATTTCGAGCAAACAGCAGCTTTTAATCTTTTCAATCTGGATTACGGGGTAACGAACGACGTCCAGATCCACCCAAGCTTGCCCGCTTTAGCTAACGCTAATGCTCAGGCAAGAATCACGGAAGTGCCGAGTTTTCTCTGCCCTTCCGAATCTTCTAACGAAGCAATTCTCCAGACGGTAGCTCCATCTGGTCGTTTTGGAAGACTCAATTACCACGGATGCATGGGAGGTTCTAATTTATTCGGCGGGACTCCTATCGATGGTGTTTTCTCCAAAGCTCGCCCTACAAACGCGATCATGCGTGGGCCATCGATGGGTGAAATTTCCGACGGAACGAGCAATACCGCCTTATTCTCGGAAGTGTTGCGAAGTGCAAGCCTCTCAGCCAATACTCATACGACCGCGTTTTTGAGCTCCGCTGCTTACACGGGCGTTCAACTGGTCGACGGTCGGGCGATCCCCGAATGCATGCCAAGCGCCGCTGGTACTCCGGAACGAGAGACCGGCCTGAGGTTTTTTCACTTCACGACGCACAATACGACCTATACCCATACTCTTCCTCCGAATTGGAACCGTCGAGTCGCAACCCCAGCAACGCAACGCTATAACTGTGGTAATACTGCAGTGGTGGGTGGAGTTGCTCGATCGCAACAACACATGGCAGCCTCTAGCAACCATACTGGCGGGGTAGTCATGGGGCGAGCTGACGGTTCTGTTCAGTTCCAATCGGATGCGGTTGACTTCGCAACATGGCAAGCAGTCGGTAGCCGATCCGGTGGTGAAGTCGTTACCATCGATAACTAATTTTTGACCGAGCTTCCCTAGCTCAACAAAAGCTTTCGAGAAAAGGAACGCAATCGCGTTCCTTTTTTTTTGCGGCTACTGGCTTCCCGCCATGAAACGGAATCAAGCACCGGCCAAGAATTGTTAGCTAACGAGATATTGCACGATTCATCCGTTCACCGTGGCTAGGGTTCAACGGCCCAGTGGTTCAGGAACCGGGGCTAGCGCCCGTCGGCTCAGTGGTTAACAACAACAGATGCTTGCGACTGACCTTGACTGAAGATAACTTCAAGGATTTGACAAGCTGGAAGCTATCTCTAACTACGATTTGACAAGCTGGAAGCTATCTCTAACTACGATTTGACAAGCTGGAAGCTTATCCCACCTACGATTTGACAAGCTGGAAGCTTATCCCACATCCTATGCATACGCACCTACCGCCGGCACTCCGATTCGCACAAGGACTCTTATGGGGCTTTCTGTCCATCGGCACATTAGTCTCCACATTCTCAACGGGCCGTTGTTTCTCCGCCGAGAAACCAGAGATTACGCGATTCACTCCGGCAAGTACGAAAGTGGGTGGCACCGAACTAATCTCCTGCGTGGGGAACTTTAAAAGCTGGCCGGTTTCGATCTGGTCCAGCAGCCAAGACGTGCAATGGAAATGCCTTGAAAAAGCGGGCGAATTCGAAGTCACCGTCCGGGCCAATGCAAAGCCTGCCATCACGTGGGTTCGATTGTACAACGAGGCCGGTGCTACGCCTGCGAAACCGTTTCTCATCTCCAACAAGAAACCCTTTCGCGAATCGGAACCGAATGATCGCATCACGCAAGTCAAAGAAAGCGTTGCCCCCGATACCGAAGTCTTCGGTGTGCTAGAGAAAAATGGCGATATCGATCACTATCGCCTAGATCTAAAGCAAGGAGAAACGATCTCCGCTATCGTCGATGCAACACGATATCTGAAGTCACCACTGGACGCTCATCTGCAGTTACTCGATAGTCGCGGGTTCGTCCTCCTCGAGAATTTAGATCACTACGGACTTGATCCTGCGATCGAATACAAAATCTCCAAAGATGGACCATACTACCTCCGCGTCTTTGGCTTTCCCGAACAGCCCGATAGCACGATTTCGTTTCGCGGCGGCGCAGAGTACGTGTATCGACTTCGATGGAACGTTGGGCCTCTCGAATTGGACACGCTACCGGTGGTTGACGAACATTGGACGGCTCCCTCGATATCAACTGTCCAAGCAACCTCCATCCAGGAGGCGACCGCCGTCACAACGTCGGATCCTCAATTCGGGATTTTTCCCTCGGCAGCCCAGACACATTCCTTCAAACTACCTGCGGCCAACGGAAAGCTTCTTCATCTGCGCGTGTTGTCGCAGTCGATCGGTTCCGACCTGGATCCGACCCTAACCATTGTGGACAAAGACGGAAAACAGCAGTCCTTTCAAGACGACGCTGGAACCAATCGGGATCCGGATATTCGTTGGGTCGTTCCGAAGGAAGGAGAATACTGGGCCAATATCAATGACTTCCACAAACGTGGGAACCACGCGAGTCCTTATTGGTTCAAGGTCGATGCACTGGAACCTGGCATTGCTCCATCCATCACGAACGATCTACTCGATGCGAAGACCAGCAAAGAGTTTGATGTTAGTATCAAGATCGAAAGGCTGGCCAATTGGACCGGGGAACTGGAACTCATCACGACAGGCTTGCCTGAAGGATCCACCCTCAAGCCTAACAAATTTACGGTCACCAAAGACGCGCCCAAGAGTCTGGAGGTGAAGCTCGTTGTTCCTAAAGCTTTCGATGGTGTATTGCCCATCGAAATAAAGTTGGGAGATCGAGAAGCCCCAATCAAAATTGCTGGCCCGTCTCCCGCTGGCACTTGGCTCCACGTCAGCCCGTAACGAGGTGGGCGTGTACGTATCCGAACACCGTCGCTTGGTTCGGTTCGTGTCACTGCTCCCGGGTTCGATCCTGTGATTGGCCCGTTTCCTCGGGTTTCAGGTGGGATAGGCATCTTGCCTGTCGTTCTTTCTCTGGTGCTGTGGTGCTGGTAGGTGCTTTGGTGCTCTTGTGCTGGCAGGTACTGTGGTGCTCTTGTGCTGGCAGGTACTGTGGTGCTTTGACAGGCTGGAAGCCTATCCCACTTTGTCGGCGAAATCCAGTCCGAAGGTTTCTGCGACTGCGAGGTTGGTAACTTTGCCGGCATGGATATTGAGCGAATCTCGCAACGGCTTCGACTGACTCACAGCCCATTCGCTACCTTTGTCTGCAAGAGTGCAGACCCATGGCAATGTCACGTTGCACAAGGCAAAGGTACTGGTGCGTCCAACCGCTCCAGGCATATTCGTGACGCAATAATGAACGACATCATCGACCATGTAAGTCGGTTGCTGGTGGGTCGTCGGTCGACTCGTTTCCACACAACCACCTTGATCGATCGCCACGTCGATAATCACACTTCCCGGCTTCATCAATCGCAAGTCCTCTTTTCGTACCAAATGAGGTGCTTTGGCTCCAGGAATCAAAATGGAGCCGATCACCAAATCCGCAAGCTTCAACTCTTCGCGAATGGTATGTCGATCGCTAAACAATGCATTGACGTTCGGCGGCATCACATCGTCCAGGTAACGCAATCGATCGAGGTTGACGTCGAGGATAGCCACATCCGCTTGAAAACCTGCTGCGATCCTTGCAGCATTCGCACCGACAACACCTCCACCGAGGATGGTAATGTGCGCGGGCGCGACACCTGGCACTCCGCCCAAAAGAATGCCTCGTCCCATTTGAGGCCGCTCTAAATACTTGGCCCCTTCCTGAATACTCATCCGACCTGCAACTTCGCTCATCGGCGTCAGCAGTGGCAGACGCCCCTGCGTGTCTCGTAGCGTCTCGTAGGCGAAACACGACGCGCCGGTCTTCAGCATCGCTTCGGTAAGTTTGCGATCGGCAGCAAAGTGAAAATAAGTGAACAGCATTTGGCCAGGACGAATGTACTCCCATTCCGAGACCATAGGTTCCTTGACCTTGACGATCAAATCCGCTTGCAAAAACACATCGAGCCCGGACGAAACCAGCTCCGCTCCCGCTTGCAGATAAGCATGATCAGCCAGGCCTGACCCTAACCCTGCTCCGGCTTGCACAACCACTTTGTGACCGCGAGATACGAGCTCTTCCACACCGACCGGCAACATGGCGACTCGGTACTCATCGTCTTTCACTTCTTTAGGCACACCGACAATCATCGAACTCATCCACTATTCAAAAGAAAGGATTCAAAAAATTTAAGCAATGCCCGCCACGCTTCCACTGGGAGAGTCGTGTGAAGTGAGAGGACGGTGAATCGCTAGCAGCTATTGCACGGGTCAGTTTACCCTCCCCGGCCTGTGGCCGACCCTCCGAGACTGCTGATTTAGTGAGCCGATGGGCGCTAGCGGGCGCTAGCCCCGGTTTAGTGGCTTCGCCACAGGCGGAAACCGGGGCTAGCGCCCGACGGCTCACCATGAACCAACAAGCTGGGCTTAAATCAGCAGTCTCCCTCCCGGGGGAGGGTGCAAGATCAGCACCTGAACGCGAACACCTCAGACGAAGACTGAGCGACCTTAGTACTGAGGGGCCCTTAGTGTAGTGGAGCCGCCCAGTTGCCGCCATCCTCGGTCCGCTAGTCCACAAACTTCTGGACAAACTCATCTTCGGTCAGTATGAGAACCCCCAATGATTTTGCTTTCTCAAGCTTGCTACCCGCAGCATCTCCCGCGACGAGAAAATCCGTTTTCTTCGAGATACTGCTCGATGCACGCCCACCCAATCGCTCGATCAAGCGTTCGATTTCATCTCTCGAATACTTGCTCAACGAACCGGTAACGACCAGCGTCTTTCCCGCCAGGGGCCCTGCCGAGTCGACTTTATCCTCGTCCGCCGTTTCGAGAGAAACTCCCGCGTTCTTTAGTTGTGCGATCAACTCGATGCCGTCGGAACTGTGCATAAAGTCGAATACGCTTTTGGCAATAATCGGGCCGATCTCATTCGTGCTACTGATCGTCTCTAATTCGGCCGCCATCAAGGCATCCATCGTTCCAAAACGACGTGCCAAGATTTGTGCGACTCGCTGCCCAACATGCCGAATGGTGATCGCATTCAGAACACGGCTGAGGCCACGATTCTTGCTTTGTTCAATGCCAACGAGAAGATTCTCCGCTGACTTGTTGCCCATGCGTTCCAGTGTCATCAGCTTTGCCAAATCGAGCGCATACAGATCACCAAAGGAGGATACGAGCTCTTGGTCTACCAATTGATTGACCAATTTATCCCCGAGACCTTCTATATCCATGCAATCGCGTGTGGCAAAGTATCGCAACCGCTGTCGCCATTGGGCTGGGCATTGTTTGGATACGCACCGGATATATACTCCCTGGGAATCCTTGACCAACTCGGAATCGCACTCGGGACAGTTCGTTGGAAATTCGTAAGCGGAGAGTTCGGTTTCGCGGCGATGACGTTCGACTCGTACGATGTGTGGAATGATCTTGCCAGCCTTTTCGACAACGACCCAATCTCCAACACGAATGTCCTTTCGTTCGATCTCTTCGGCATTGTGAAGCGACGCGCGCGACACCGTCGTACCAGCAAGTTGAACAGGCTCCAGTTCCGCAACCGGAGTCACGGTCCCAGTCTTGCCAATCTGCGTTTTGATCTCCAGGAGTTTCGTGACCGCTTCATACTTTTCAATCTTGTAAGCGATAACCCAACGCGGACTCTTGGAAGTGGTTCCCAGCGTTTCACGTTGTTCTAGCGAATTGACCTTGATCACGATTCCATCGACTTCGAAGTCGAGTTCATGAAGATTTTCGACGATGGCATTGCAATGTTGAATCAGTTGTTCTTTGTCATCAAAGACCTGGACACCCGGCGTCGCAGGAATTCCCAGCGAACGTACGCGTTCTAGGAAACCCATGTGCGTCAGCTCGCGAATGCCATCGCAAAAGCCGATCCCATGACATAAGAAACGAAGCTTGCGTTGTGCGCAAATCTTGGAGTCGAGAAGACGAATCGAACCAGCCGTTACATTGCGAGTATTCTTGAACTCCGACTCGCCTTTGCGAATGCGTTCTTCGTTGATAGCGACCAAGTCCGAATTGTTCATATACACTTCACCGCGAACCTCCAGCACGCTGGGCACCTGGTCACCCATCAACCGTTGTGGCAGTCCGCGCAGGGTGCGAATGTTGTGGGTGATATCGTCACCGACTTCCCCGTTGCCTCGCGTCACCGCTTGCACCAATAATCCGTTTTCGTAACGAATGGAAGCCGCCACACCGTCGACCTTGAGTTCGACAACCCACTCGATTTTCTCCCCTTGGAGGAGCTTGTCTGTGCGTTCGAAGAAGTCTCGAAGTTCTTGTTCCGTGTAGGTATTGTCGATCGAAAGCATTGGTACGCGATGTGTTACTTGCAACAAACCATCTAACGGTTTGTCACCCAATCGTTTCGTCGGACTATCCGCCAATGCTAGTTGCGGAAACTGCGATTCCAGGTCTAGTAACTCTCGCATCAATCGGTCGTACTCTAAATCCGAGATCACCGGTGCAGCCAGCACATAGTAGTTTTGATCGTGTTGCCGAATCTGTTCGGACAGTAGCGCGATCTTCGATTTTGCTTCGGATTCAATCATGGCCAAGAAGAGCATTAGAGAATGAGAGGGAGATTACAAATCGCTGTTTGAAGTATCGCTGTTGGTATTCGGTTCTGATCCTACCGAATTTTCGTCGCTCGCCGTGGGTGGTTCAGAAACGAATCGATAGCCTGCATCTCGAACCGTGAGAAAGTGTTTAGGTTTCCCGGGATCTGTTTCAAAGATCTTGCGCAACCGCAACATGAATTGATCCACACTTCGCGTTTGCATTTCCCCGTTCATGTCCCACACCTCGGCCAGAAGCTCTTGACGACTGATCACGCGTCCTTCATGGTCCGCAAGATACTTCAGCAACTGAAGCTCTTTGTGCGTCATCTTGACCTCTTTCTCTTCCACCTTGACTTCGTAAGTTTCGAAGTTGATCGTTGCACGACCGAAAGAGATCGACTGCCGTTTGACGGGTACCGCTTCGGGTGGTTTTTGACTCTGGATCGGATGGAGTCGCAACAAATTTTTGACTCTTGCGAGAAGCTCGTCCAAATCGAACGGCTTGGTCAAATACTGATTGGCTCCGCATTCAAAGCCTCGTGTGCGATCTTCGGAAAGGCTTCGTGCGCTCAAGATCAATATCGGAATCAGGATAGATTCATCTCGTAACGATTCGCAGACTGTGTAGCCACTCATACCTGGCAACATCAAATCGAGGATCATCAAATCGAACGAAAACGGGTCGGCTCGCACCAATCGCAGCGCGGTTGGGCCCTCCTCTACCAGCGTGACTCGATATCCCTCGGCTTCTAGATTGTATTTTACGATCGTGCCGAGATGCTTTTCATCCTCGACGACGATAATATGTTTGCGATTCTTCATGACTTCCGATAACCCTCGAAACGCCAATTCTAAAGCATGTTGGCTTGCGTGTAGATACGTCAATTGGAACAGATTCGATCCGTTGGCCAGGAGTTTGCGATATTCAAGCAAAACGCCCGCTCTATACTATTTTCCTGGGAATGCGTGACGCGAAAGTGGAGTTACCGCTGCGGCAACGTTCGTGAATTCATTTCCAACCATGACGGTAATCCAACGGCTACGACAATTTGGATGATGTTTTGGGCGAGGTAGCTAGTACGAGGCGATGAATTGAAAGCAGAAGTAATTTCCATCGGTGACGAGCTTACGAGCGGGAATCGATTGGATACCAATAGCCAATGGATCAGCCAGCGATTGGGCGAGATCGGAATTCAAACCGCCTTTCACTCGACCGTGGGTGACTGCCTCGAGGACAATATCAACGTTTTTCAGAATGCCGCACGTCGTTCGGATATTGTCATCGCCACCGGTGGCCTTGGACCAACAGCCGACGACTTGACTCGCGAAGTCATCGCGTCTGCCTTCAATGCTCCACTTGAGCTCCGTACCAACGCGCTCGCCCACATTGAGAATCTCTTTTCGCGTCGCAAGCGTCCGATGCCAGAACGCAATCGCGTCCAGGCGATGTTCCCATTGGGTGCGAACATCATCGACAACCCACATGGCACTGCACCAGGGATCGACTTTGTTGCTCGCAATGATGGTCGATCCTGTCGCATCTTTGCATTGCCAGGTGTGCCTGCCGAGATGAAACAAATGTACGAACTGTCGGTCGAACCCGCATTGATCCGCGATCATGGTGCGGGAAAGCAACGCTGGTTTTATCACAGCATCAAAGTTTTTGGGATTGGTGAAAGTGACGTGGAAAAGATGCTCCCCGATCTTATCGCACGCGACCGGAATCCTGTCGTTGGGATCACCGTCTCCAAAGCGACGATCACACTGCGAATCGCGGCGCTATGCAAAGACCATGTGGAGTTTCAAGAGAAGATTCGGGATACCGCTGAGCAGATTCACTCCGAGCTTGGTCTGCTGGTCTTCGGTGAAGGTGAAATGGATCTGGATGAAGCAGTCGCAAATTTGCTATTCGAACAAAAATGCCGAGTTGGTGTCATCGAGGTCGGCGCGGGTGTATGGATCGCTCCAGCCTTGAGCAAACATGTCATTGATCCATCCTGCGAGTATGGGCTCGCGGCCGCGCGATGGCTTCCTCGACTTCACGGTGGTTCGGATCAAGATGGTTCTATAGCTAATGGTGAAGCGGAACTCACGATGCTTGCGGAGTCTATGTTGCGCGAAGAAAAACTGGACCTCTGTTTGGCTGTTGGCGTTTATCCGAGCAAACAAGTGATCGAGAACTCGCAGTCTTTGCCCTCTTCTGAGTTTCAGATGGTGTTGGCGAGAAAAGATCGTGCCACGCGCGCAACGCAGATCACGCTCGCAGCCCATCCCGAAGTCCTCTACCATCGACTTGCGAAGACCGGAATGAACTTTCTTCGCACGGAGTTACTGAAACGTGACTAAGCGAATAACGATTGCAAAGAAATCGGACATTCCCGAAAACGAGGGACGTGCGTTCCCAGTCGAAGATCGGATGATCGCGGTCTTCTTTTACAATGGCGAGTACTTTGCGATGGATGATTTTTGTCCGCACCAAGGAGCATCGCTTGCTGCTGGATGGGTTCATGAAGGCTCGGTCGCTTGCCCATGGCACGCATGGCGTTTCGCGCTCAAGGATGGATGCTGGCTTGATAACCCGAAGATCAAGACGGATGTCTTTCCGATCATCGTCGAGGGAGAAGATCTGATCTTAGAAGTCGACGATGAATAAGATTTCCACGGACGAACTAGAACGTCTAGATCGCACTGTCATTTGGCATGCGTTCTCTCAGATGGCGAACTATGATGGTCTTATCATTGAGTCGGCCGAAGGTAGCTGGTTGCAAGATATACATGGTCGACGATTTCTTGACGGAGCCAGCTCCCTTTGGTGCAACATGCACGGACACAGGCATCCTGCGATCGATCAAGCGATTCGTGATCAACTGGACAAAGTAGCCCATGTCACGAATCTGGGGATGAGTCATCCCATTACCATTCAGCTTGCCGAGAGATTGTCTCGATTGGCTCCTGCTGGATTGGAACATATCTTCTTTTGTGGTGACGGGGCGAGCGCCGTCGAAGTGGCGATGAAGATCGCCTTTCAATATTGGCGCCAGTGCCTGGCACCGCAACCTCGGCGAACCAAGTTCATCGCCTTGGGGAGTGCTTATCATGGCGATACGATTGGGACCGTCGCCGTTGGAGGTGTGCTGCGTTTTCACGAACTCTTTCGCCCACTCTTGTTCCCAGTCGTGCGAGGCCCGTGCCCGGATGGTTCGTTACACGAGTATCAGAAGGACAGTGACTGGCTATGTCGAGAATATCTTGCCGCGTATCGGGCGTTGCTAGCGGAGAATGCTGACGAAGTAGCAGCAGTGATTGCCGAGCCGTTGTGTCAATGCGCGGCTGGCATGGTATTCCATCCGCCCGGGTTCTTGCGTGGTTTGGCAGAATTGTGCCAAGAGTTTGGAACGTTGCTGATTGTGGATGAAATTGCCGTCGGGATGGGGCGAACAGGTCGGTTGTTTGCATGCGAGCATGAGCAGGTGGCTCCTGACCTTTTGTGTATTGGTAAAGGGTTAACTGGCGGTTACTTGCCGATGAGCGCGACGCTGACGTCGAACGAAATTTTTCAATCTTTTTTAGGGGATTCTTCGAAGACGCTGTATCACGGGCACACGTATGGGGGGAATCCGCTTGCGGCGGCTGCTGCGATGGCGACATTGACGCTGACGGAATCGCTGTTGGGTAGTGGATCGATGATTGCTCGCATTCAGCAGCTAGAAATAGGGCTCAAGAAACTAGCGGAATGCGACGATGAACTGCGTGCTCGCCAATTGGGACTGCTCGGTTGTCTTCAGTTTCGTTCGGGTGGACCGTCGAAATCGGCAAGCGTTTGCAAGCGGCTTTTGGATCGAGGGGTTTGGTTGCGACCGTTAGGAGATTGCATTCCGATCGTCCCCCCGATCAATATATCGGAGAAGGATCTAGAACATCTCCTAAACTCCCTAGAATACGGCCTTGACCTAACCGTCAAAGTCTTATAAAAAGCCAGCTAAGCAATGAACGGCTCCGTAGCCAAGTGGCTAAGGCAGCGGATTGCAAATCCGCCATCGTGGGTTCAACTCCCACCGGAGCCTCTCCGAAGAAAACCCCGCTTTTTCCTCAGTATTCTCAGGGAAACGCGGGGTTTTTTCTTTTTGGGCGTTTGGGATACTGACCTCCCTTCCCAAATTCCCTGGATCAAAATCCCTGAGGGCTTCCTTACTCCAATTTTGAAAACTTTTGGTCGATCTCTTCTAATTTTGTTTCGATCGATTCCAGGTCGGATTGGTACTTTGCACGCCGCGCTTCATTCTCGCGTTGCATCTGAACGAGCTTCATTTTCAATTCTTCCACGTCATCCGTTCCCCAGGTCGTACGGGCTTGCGTTCGCAGTTTTTCGAGTTCCGCGAGAGTCACTTTATGACGGGTCTCTGCCTCGATCTTCTTACGATGAAGCTCTTCGTACTTCGATTGAAGCTGCTCGATCGAGAGAGGCGTCGTTGTCACCGAGTCGGATACCGACTTCCTTGGTTGAGCCATACACGAATTACGTTGGGTTGGGGGTTAGCACTTCCTGAGCCAACTGCATGATTTCAGTGGCGACTTCCGTTTCGAACTGGGTTACATTCGCATGCAAAAACTCCAACAGCCCAGCACCGGAAAAAGTCTTGCGTGATTGTAATAGGGCCAGGCCGGAAACGAAACTGCTCTGCGATTCGGGTTGCTCCCCAGAAGCCAACGAATTCAGATCAAAAAAGACTTTGTCCGGTGCCTCGTGCGGTACATCGACGTAATGCATCCATTGCCCATCAGCAGCGATATCCATTTTCAATACAGCCGGCACATGCCCTCGGATAGCGTCTGATCGTGAACGACGCGCGATGTTGCCTGGATTGACCCAGGTAGTACCTCCCCGTACGACAACGGTAGGAGAGCGACGATGAATATGCCCGTTGATCACATAATCGATCCCTTCAATCTCGAAGAGGTTCGTAATCGCAGCTTCTTCCTCGGAGGGAAAAACCAGATCGTGATGGGTAATCCAAACGGTTAGGTCGGCGCCTCGCTTTTCAGCAGCAGGTTCCCAAGCGAAATTGTTCGGTATCTCATGGCGATACGAGGAGCCACCCACAAGGATAGTTCGTCCCTCGATCGTGGAAGTCCAAAGATGGTCGCGATCTAGCAAATACAATGCCCCAGCTTTCAGGAGTAAAGTGAAGCTATCGTTATCATCCAACGAAGGATTCGCGCAATCATGATTCCCATAGATCGTGGGAACATACTCATCCGCTATCATATCCAGCAATCTCGAAATCAGCCAATTCGGATTATCCCTCGGTTTGTCAAAGAGATCACCCAACAAGATCGGTTGAAGATCATGTTGCGCAGCATACTCCAGACTCCATTGAAACTTGCGCAGGATCGCTTCTGGATAATTGTCTTTACGAAAACCTGGAGTTCGTCCTTCGATATGAGGATCGCCAATGAATAGCAGACCAGTTAACCCATTGGGGCCACGTCGAATGGACGGAGAGTAGCCAGGCAGAGGACTCGATTGCATTAATCCGAGGCTCCTGCATGGAAATGCTGCCTTCGCATCATTTCCATTGTTAGGCCTGTTCCGCACGTGGGGCAAGTTGGATTTGCCTTCAACCATTCCACGAGCAATCGGTCCAATCGATTCGATTCTTCGTCAATCTTTGCTTGGCTAGAGAGCAGTGCTTCACTCGCTTGCAAATGGGAATGCATGGCATCGATCAGCATTTGAAGAGACTCCGTATCGGAAGGTTGCGACGGGATTTGTAGCCCCGCCAGTTTTTCCCATTGTGCTCTTGATTGTTCGGCAGTTTGCAACAGGACTTCATATTCGTTCACCCAGTGGGCCACACTGGATTCCGGAAGCACTTCGGGCGGCCCGACAAGATTTGCAATACAACGGGATCGAATCGCCCCTAGCGTATGCAGCTGGTGTGCTCGCTCTAGTTGTTCGTAGAGTTGCTCAAGCGGCTCGGTACGATGCATTGCGGGGGGCGCGATTACTTTCGACAACTCCGTTGTCAGCGTTTGAGTTTGTTCGCATTCGCGCTCCGCCGTCTCCACTTGCGCCAGGAAGGTCGCGAGAGGCTTCTCTTCATAAAATACTGGCAGACCGCGAAGTTGTTCCAACGAATTCAGCTTTTGATTTTGGCAGGAAGCTTCGACCGAGCCTTTCTTCCAGTTCTCCAGGTCGACCAAGAGCTGTGCACTTTCCTCGTCCAACCTGGAAATCCGTTCGAGGTCTTCTTCCAATTGTGAGACCATGTTTGCTAGCAATGGGACCGGCGCCAGGAACTCGGAATGCTGCATTAATTCTTGATTGGCGTCCTCTAGGAATTTGAGCTGGGACTGAGCGTCTCCTTTTTTTCGCTGGTGCAACCGTTGCATTGCGACCAATCGTTCCGCATCGGAGGTCGTGGAAAAGAATTGGGCAATTTGACTGGGAGGACGGTTGATTAGGAATATTGGCGACTTTTGCTCGCCAAAGTGTGGTTCGAAGTCTTTATCCTCGAATTCCACGGGAGCTAGCCGCAGGGTCTCATCCAGTTCTGGAGGCGTTCCCCCCCGGCCTAAGCGGTCTTTGACTTCGCCGTTGATGATATAGCTAGGCGATTTCTTCTTTTGCCATTGGATCGTGTGTCCCTCGGAGGTCGTCACGATGACGGAGCATTCCTTGGCGTCGTGCCGTTGTACAAAGGAGGAATTTCCGTTTCTGGCTAGGGTTTTCAAAGCGACTGCGATCGTGCTCTTTCCAATGTTGTTTGGCCCCACCAAAACGTTCAATCCATCCGCCAATTGCAGTTCGGTGGATTCATGAGCCATAAAGTTCTGAAGGACAATTTTTCGGATCATTGAGTTCGGTAGAGAAAAGGCTGAAAAGCTGGGACGTCTGCGAAAACCGTTCGCATTGTAACGGTTATGCCGATCAGGCCCAACTGCGCGCCAGCTGGCACACAATAATTGATGCTTTTTCCAATGCATCTTAACCAGATGTGCACAAGTTCCGATGCTAAGGTTGCGAGTCCGTGTAAGTGTAGGGCTACTGTCTTAGCTTGCGCATCCGCTTGTGTTCCCTCACGAAGGTCAAAGGGAGAGAGTGGGTTATCGGATGAAATGGATTTCTCTCGTTTCAACGTATGCCTACGAAGGCGACTCCAATTTGTCCGCCCCTGCGAATGATCGTGGGCGAAATTCACCAATCCAATCGGGAGATTTATAATAAATGACACGTATCAACACCAACGTTAGTTCGCTCAGTGCACAAAACCGTCTGAACCGAACGAACAATGATCTTCAGACATCTCTCACTCGTTTGAGCACAGGTTTGAGAATCAACAACGGCAAAGACGATCCTGCAGGATTGATTGCTAGCGAAGCACTGCGAAGCGACATCACCAGTATTAACAAAGCTCTCACCAATACACAACGAGCCAACCAAATCATTGGAACAGCAGACTCGGCACTCGGACAGGTGAGCTCCCTTCTGAATGACATTCGAGGATTGGTTACCGAGGCGGCAAACCAAGGTGCACTTAGCGATGACGAAATCGCTGCTAATCAACTGCAAATCGACTCGTCCCTCGAAGCGATCAACCGAATCGCACAAACCACGACATTCCAAGGTCGACGACTACTCGACGGATCGCTGGATTTCCAAGTTTCACAAGGAGTAGGGTTTGATAGCGTTCGAGATCTTCAAGTTGATGGTGCAAACTTAGGAGCTTCTGGAAATGTCGGAGTAAGCGTGGAAATCACGTCGGCCGCAACCCGAGCTATTGTCACAGCAGACGTACCAGATGCAAACGCATCATCCAAGGCGACTGCTTCGTTCACGTTCAACGACTCCACTGTCGGCGCCGAAGCAAGTGGCACAGTCAATTTGTCCACATCGTTCTTCGGTGGAACCGAAGCTGCGGGCAATATCGCTTTGGACAATGCCAAGGTGGCATTTGTGGAAGCGAACGGCACCCTGACGTTGGCTAGCGGTGCAGCGTTCAGTATCACAGCGAAAGATGGTACGGTTGTTGATGGTGAGGTTGGAAACAACGTCAAGATCAATGTGACGACGGGAGCATCGACTACCGCATCGTTTGATGTCGAATCCAATACCTTGAGTTTGCAATTGAAGGCAGGCGACACAGCAGCCAATGCCGTCACTGCATTGAGCGGCATCAGCGCTGTTTCGAGCTTGTTCACTTTCTCGGGTGGTAACGCTACCAACGTGGCTGCTCCCGATGCTGGAGTGCGAACTGGAGTTCTATCAGGCGGTACATCGACACTTCCACAAACGTATACTCAAGCGACTGTTGCTGCTGCCAAATTCAATGACGGAACAAACGGTTTCAAATTTGACACTACAGCAGTAGCCGGTGGGTCCTTTGATGGTGCTCGAGGTAAGTCAACCGCGTTTACTTGGAGTATTGCGAACACTGGTGGAACAACAGCGTCCTTCGACGCTGCTAACAACAAAGTCAATGTCACGATTGATCGCTCTCAAACGACCACTGACATCCAAACCGCCCTCAATACGGCACTTGCTGGGCAATTCACGTTTAGTAACGGTGCTGCCGTCGGTACTCCAGCCGACCTCGCGGCAACGACCGCGACCCTGCTTTCAGGTAGCACGCCTGGTGTGGACACAGCGGTAGCCGCTGGCTCTCGAGCTGGCTTCAAGCTCGCAGCTGTGGATGGTGGTGCCGCAGATGGGACGATTGGTAACTCTACAAAACTGAATTTCATTCAGGCTGCATCTGGAATAGGATCGACCGCTGTTTATGACGCCGCAACGAACGAATTGAATGTGACGGTAGGTCGTGGAGCGGATGTCAATAGTATCGCAGCAGCGATTAACGCCGAGGGTACATTCTCTGCATACGATACTCGGTACGGAAAGGCCATTTTTGATTCGGCAGCCTTCGGAACAATTGCAACACCACTCAGTACCACGGCGGGCACAAACACGACAGCCCCATCGTCATTCAAACTAACAGCCGTCGATGGTGGTTTGGCAGATGGAGCAACTGGTAATTCGACCAAGCTGATTTTCTCGACCGGTTCGACAACCGAAGTCATTTACGATCAAGCTTCGAACGAATTGCGTGTTACCGTTGGAGCAAACGCTAGCGTTCAGAATGTCGCAGACGCGATCACAGCGAATGTTGGCGGTGTATTTAGTGTTTCCAACGTCGCTAATGGTGGAGCAAAGTTCAACCGTACACCCAGCAATGCTGACTTGGGAACCAAAACCGGTGTTCTGACGGGTGGGACCACCAACGCGTCTAATCTAGAGGACGAGTTGATTGTCACAGCGGCCGCGAACGGAGTTAATCTGAATGGAGTGAAGATAACATTCGAGGAAGACGCAGTGGTTACAGCAGGCGCACCGACCGCGAAGTACACTGCGGCCACAGGATCCGCTGATGGGTCTATCCTCGTCAAAGTCAGCAACGCTGGCAGCACCAAACTTTCGGACATCGCTGCTGCCATCAATGCTATCCAAGATGCGAACAACAGCCCTTTGTTTGCCGCATCATTGAGCCCCACAAGCAACGGCGACGGAGTTTATACGGGTGCAACCGAATCGGTTCCAACCGCGGCAACGCTTTCTGGCGGAGCACAGGGTGGTGGGCTCCAAGCTGATTTGGTATTCCAATTGACAGGAGGTACAGGTTCCGAAGTCTTCAAGTTCAAGAAAGGGGTTTCGATTGATAACATCATTCAATCGATCAACCTGCTGAAGGACTCGACCGGAATCGACGCGTCCCTCGATGCAGACTCCAATTTGCAGCTCCGAAGCGTGGAGTACGGTTCTGCAGGTATCGTTGGCATCGAAGTTCTCAGCGAAGGTGCAGGTGGTACATTCAAGGCGGGTCTTACGGGCGGTCCACGTGCAGTAGGTAATGATGTTCAAGCGACAGTCAATGGTACGGTAGCAACAGGCAAAGGGAACAACATCTCCCTAAGGACTTCTACTTTGAGCTTCAATTTGACGGTTCAAGATGGGTCTAGTACTGCAGTGAACTTCAATATCAATGGCGGTGGTGCGTTGTTCCAGTTGGGCCCAGATGTTGTTAGCAACCAACAGGCTCGTTTGGGTATCACCAGCTTGAATACAGCGAAGATCGGTGGTGTATCCGGAAAACTCTTGGAACTTGCATCCAGCGGCAATAGCTCGCTGACCAAGAACGTAACCCAAGCATCCGCGATTGTTGACCAAGTGATCAACAAAGTGACAACCCTGCGTGGTCGATTGGGTGCATTCCAGCGAACGGCTTTGGAGAGCAACGTAGTTTCGCTGAACGATACCTTGGCGAACCTAAATGAAGCACAAAGCTCCATTCGAGATGCAGACTTCGCGAAAGAGTCTGCCAACTTGACGAGAGCACAGATTCTTGTTCAATCCGGTACTTCGGTGCTCGGGATTGCAAACCAAAGTGCTCAGTCTGTTCTGTCGTTGCTCCGATAGTTCACGTTGAACAGTATCCTAATGAAGAAAAAGGCGTGCCAAAAGCACGCCTTTTTTTATGCTAGCATTTTTCCAACGACAGGTTTATCACAGAACGGCCGATACTCTCGAGAGGAAAGAAATGCAATCTAGACATGTTTCAACGACACGCCACTAACCGCATGGCATAGTTGCTATTATGGGAAGAATCCAATCCAACGTCGGGCTAGCGTCCGGAATCAACATTACGAGTACCGTCGACCAGTTGATGGCCGTTTCGTCTCGTTCAAAAACCTCGTTGGAGACGCGTGTCAAAGGACTGCAAGCTCAGCAAGTGGCGATCAACGAAATCACTGCGTTAGTCGTCGGGATTCAGCTACAATCGGATCGAATCGGGGCAGCCTCGAGTTTCACAACCAACGCAGTCAGTTCATCCAAAAGTGATATTGTATCTGCAGCCATTTCCGGCGCACCTGCTCAGGGGAATTACTCGGTTCGTGTGTTGCAAACCGCGCAAACTGCCACGGCATCGAGCGCCCCTCTGACGAGTAGCAATGACACGCTTTTGGCCGGTGATTTTGTCGTCAAGACCGGGGGGTTCGTCGATTCCAATATCGCTTTGGACGATCTGCGCGGCGGAGCAGGGATCGCACGAGGCAAGATTCGAATCACAGATCGAAGTGGTTTGGCGAAGGAAATCGACCTTCGCTTCTCTTCGACGATCGACGATACCCTGAAGTCCATCAACAATGCTGGCCTTCGCGTAAGTGCCAAAGCGGATGGCGATCGTATCGTTCTCACGGATTTAAGTGGCCAAACTATTTCCAATCTCATCGTAGAGGAAGTGGGAGGAGGACGTACTGCGGCTGACCTTGGTCTGAGCGGAATCAATGTGAATGCCAACAGTGCGACTGGCGACGATCTTTCCTTTCTGTCGAGTTCCTCCCGCATTAGCACACTTCGCGATGGAAGGGGAATTGCTTTTGGGTTCGGAACCGATCTGTCAATCACATTAAAAGATGGCACGACGCTGAATATTGACGTCAATTCGGACAAAGCTCCTTCGAATGTTGGTCAGCTAATGGCCAAGGTGAATGCCGCAAACGCCGACAAACTAGAGTTACGCATCAGTTCCAATGGCAATGGTTTAGAACTGGTCGATAAGACCACCGGGAGCGGTGCGTTTGTTGCGACAGGAAAACTCGCCAATCAACTTGGATTCACCGGTGTGGATGGAAATTCCGGTAGCATTGGGGGATCTCGAATCCAGAGCACTCTTCAGGGACCTCTATTGTCTTCCTTGAAGGGAGGTCAGGGACTAGGAACCCCAGGTATCATCACGATAACGAACAGACAGGGGACCGTTAAATCGGTCGATATGTCTGGAGCCCAGGGGCTTCGTGAAGTCATCGACCGTATCAACAACAGCAATTCTGGAGTTACCGCGTCTTATAATCGATCGCGAACAGGAATTGTAGTTCAAGACGTAACAGGCGGCACCTCGAGCAACTTGATCGTGGCAGATGGTGATTCGAATGGAACTGCAACGAAACTTGGTATCGCGATCAATGCAGAGAAAAATAGCGTCGAAGGTGGCGCTCTCGAC
Source organism: uncultured Pirellula sp. (assembly GCA_903858115.1). Classification (GTDB taxonomy): domain Bacteria; phylum Planctomycetota; class Planctomycetia; order Pirellulales; family Pirellulaceae; genus JBKCUI01. The sequence goes on from CAIOHR010000025.1 coordinate 37,099, forward strand.
CTTCAGTTTGTAAGCGAAGCAACAGAACTGACTCGCCTCAATCAAGGTCGAGGAGTTCGAATCGGTAGCTTTACCATCACCAATGCATCAGGCTCTCAGAAAACTGTAACGCTAACGCCCAACACGAAAACGGTTGCTGATGTCCTGGAACTCGTTAACAGCAATACGATAGGGATACAAGCGAAGCTGAACGCGCAAGGGGATGGAATCACTATCGTCGATACTTCTAGCGGTTCTGGACAGCTTACGATCACCGACAATCAATCCGGTAGCTCCGCGTTGGATCTAGGCATCCGTGGCACCGGCACACCCAAAACATCTCCTGCCCGTCAGGAGATAACTGGAAGCCAAAACTTTAAGCTGGCCATCAATGGTACGGAATCGATCTCGGATGTTGTCAAGAAGATCAATGATGCCAATGGCCCGTTAACAGCATCCCTCCTGACTTCGGGTAGTTCTACGGTGCGCCTGCTACTGACCTCACGAGCCACTGGGGATTCGGGTAGATTCTTCGCGGATGGTGAAGGCATCGGTCTGAATATCAACGCATCAGGAGCGGCTCGGGATTCCATCGTGGCGGTTGGAAGTGCGGAGGACTCCGGTGGATCGCTAGTGCGATCGTCGAACAACATCGTCAATAATGCGATCGAAGGCGTTGCCTTAACGCTGAAAGGTGCTTCTCCAGACCCGATCGATGTTACCGTCTCGTCAAACAATTCTACTCTTGAGCGAAATCTGCAACTGTTCGTCGATCAATACAATAAGGCCCGAGACAAAATAACAAAGGAGACCGAGTTCAACTCAGATACTGGCACCACTGGATTGTTGATCGGTAGCTCAGAGATCTTGCGAGTCGAGCAAGCGCTTTCTCGATTCATCACGCAACGAAACTTTGGCTCTGGAAAAGTCCAGTCGCTTGTGCAACTAGGAATAAGCGCCAACGACAAAGGAAAGTTGGAATTCGACAAAGAGAAACTCAATAAAGCGTTAGCCTCTAATCCTGAGGATGTGAAAACTTTCCTTACCAAAGAAACCACAGGCTTTGGTTCACGAGCGAAGAAATTGCTAGACTCATTGGTCGGCATCAAGGGAAGCACTTTGGTCATTCGCAGCCAGACTATTCAACGACAAATAGAAAGCGGAACGCAGCGAGTCGAAACATTGACCTCGAAGTTGAGTAGAGAACGGGAAAGGCTCCTGAATCAATTCTATAAGCTGGAAGAGAGCATCTCGAAAATTCGCGGTGCCAGCACTAGTTTGAATGATCTTCAAACCGTGTTAACTCAATTCTCATCCCTCTAACGCTCACGCCCTACTCAAAGCAGATCGTTCTACGCATCGGGCATAAGCAGCGACTGCATGGCGAGTTGCGACAATACTTCTTCAACCAGTCGCTTGGGTATCTCACCTGCGGGAATGTTGGACTCAGCATGCGCCAACTGCACTTTTAGAAGTCCGCTTTGGATGAGGAAGGAAACCTCGCGTACGATCTCAGGTATTTCTTTGGTCCCATCCAGGATAGGAATGATCTGGCGGTTGATTTCTGACAGATTGATAAACTCATGCCGTAGGTTCGTTGCGTACTTACCAGCTTGTGCTTGGCACCGAGCCCAATCGGTAACCTTCGGCTTCTTGTGCCCACGAAGTTGAAGACGGTCTGGCAAAATACGAAATTCCACCCACCCGGCAAGAACTCCCTGAATGAGATTACCAGCAATATGATTTACATCCAGCTTCTCACTCAGTTCTTTCGGTAGCGTTTTTCGCAAGTGCTCAACTAGTTGCGTAGCTGATTGCGACTGTGGATAGTTTTCTGTCAGAAGCTCAAGTGCATGTTGGATGATTGTATCATTAGACTGAACCGTCATTCCCGTTTTTGACTTGTACCGCTTGAGAACAGACCCCGTAGAAGAGTTCTTTTCTGCTCCGAGGTACTCCATCTTCGCCGAGAATCGTACCTCTTGAAGTTGTTCCGTACTGATATTGCGATTGACCGTTCTGTCTGCATGCACGAGGTAGGTCTCACGAAACGTTCGGCCCGTGATACAATCCATATAATGCCCTCGTTGAATTGCATCTGCAATGGGTTCGAGGCCCTTTTGGGCGTCTCGCGTAAAGTTCCCAATCCATGTAGAGGCGATGCTTGCCTCGCCAAGAAACTGCAACTTGTGCTGCATGACCTCGCGAATAAAGTCCCTGAAGTAAAATGCGTTGTTATGCTCTTCGAGATATTCGTGCATCAAATAGCTATCGGGTAGCTTTTGCAGAAGGGCAGCTTCGGTACGAATGAATTCCGCATGGGTTGTATGACTGTTGACGTTCGCATCTACCAAGAACTTTAGCAGCGCTCTTGCTTGCCCGATCCTCTTGAGCGGCTCTGCGATTCCCTTGACGTGCTCCAGCATCATGCCCCGAATCATCCCCTTGAAGTACCAACCTGGCATGACGTTGTAGCTAACATACGCTACTCCGTTGGGAGAGAGATTCTGAGAGCAAACCCTCAAAATGGCCTCTCTTACAAAGTCAGGGACCCAGGAATACACCCCGTGGCAAAGGATGTAATCAAACTCACCAAACTCGGGACCGATTTCGGTAACGCTCCCCTGTTGAATCGTGACATTGTTAAAGCCAGTGAACTCGATTGCTTTGGTTCCGTAGTCGCACTGGACTTGTGATAACTCCACCCCCACGCACGTTGCGTTAGGGAAAAGACTGGCAAGAGGTAGTAGATTCCCCCCGCCAGCGCAACCAATTTCAAGAATCCTGGCGTTGTCGGGCAAAACTGGCTTTTGCCCAAACAACGACGCCATACTATACAATCGATCAGGATGGCTCGCCGATACCGGAAAACTACCGTACGGTACATCGTCGTACGCTTGCTGGGCAGACTCTACGCGCGGAGCTGTTGCTGGGATTGTTGTGGACCCTTGAATACTGGTCATAGCCTTGCACTTCCTTGCTGCGAACAACGCCTCGAAATACGATACAATCTCCGAGATTTTGTCTATACAATATCACCGACTCCTAAGTCGATCCCAACTTGGTTGGATTTCAGACGGTGATCAGATTGCCTGCAATAAATCCAGCTCCCAAGGAATGGACTAGTTGCATGGCATAAGATCCTGCGCTAGATTCCAACAGTGGATCGATCGATGGTGATTCCTCCCTCCACGATTCCTCCCTCCACGATTCCTCCCTATGCAATTCAAAGTTCTTCCCTATCGGTTGTTCTTTCTTGGAGTACTGCTCTTTCTTGGAGTACTAGGAATTGGTTCCTATCGGCAACCCCCATGTCATGCTCAGCAACCGGAAGACTCCAGTTTCCTCGAGTTTGGCATCTTCGAGAAAACAGCGCCTCGTCCACCGATCGTCCCACCCGTCAAAACGCAATTGCCTTTGGAATTGAATCCTGGTGAGCGCATTGCCTTCATTGGCAATACGCTCTTCGAACGGATGCAACAGTTCGGTAACTTTGAAACCATGTTGCACATGCGATACCCGAATCATCGCCTTGTGGTTCGAAACCTTGCATGGTCCGCCGATGCAATCAACATCCAGCCGCGACCGGAGAACTTTGCCGACATCGAGCAACATCTATACCGCGAGAGGATCGATGTCGTTTTCGCAGCCTACGGATTCAACGAGTCCTTTGATGGCGTCGATCAAGTGGACTCGTTTCGCGAACGGCTCGTGACTTTTCTGAACCGCATGCAGACTCTCGCGTTCAATGGACGCACTGCTCCGAAAATCGTGCTCCTCTCCCCCATCGCCAACGAGAACAAACCGAAAGTTCCAGCCGCAAACCTGAACAATGCTCGAATCGATGTTTTCACGCAAGCCATGCGAGATGCAGCGGGAGCAACAGGTGTGGGCTTCGTCGATCTCTTTTCCCCAACCCAACAAGCCATGGCAAGCGTCGATGCAAACTACACCACCAATGGTTGCCACTTGAACGAACGTGGTGACTCGCTTTTTGCCAAATCGCTTTATCAACAACTCTTCCGATCAGAACCACCACTACCGAACGAAAAACTGAGACAATCGATCATCGATCGCGATCGACAATATGCCCGGCGCTATCGACCTCTCAATACGTTTTACTATACCGGTGATCGCAACAAACAGTACGGCTATCTCGACTTCTTACCTGCCATGCGCAGCTTTGAACAAATGGTCGCAAATCGTGACGAACGCATTTGGGCCATCGCAAGAGGAGAAACCGTTCCACAACTCATCGACGATTCCAATGTCCCCCCCATGCCCCCTTCTCTGCAATCTCGCGGTGTGAACGAATGGCTGAGCCCGCAGGACGAACAGAAAGCGTTTCAAGTCGACCCTCGCTTTGAAGTCAATCTCTTCGCCAGTGAAGAGGAGTTTCCTGAAATTGCGAACCCCATTCAAATGCGCTTCGATGCCAAGGGACGTATGTGGGTAAGCACTTCGATCACGTATCCCCACATTTATCCAGGGAATGAACCGCAGGATCGTATTGTCATTCTCGAAGATACAAACCAAGATGGTCGGGCGGACAAATCCACTATCTTCGCTTCCAATCTACATGTGCCTCTCTCGTTCGAACTCGGAGATGGTGGAGTGTACGTATCGGAGCAACCCGAACTCACTTGGCTAAAGGATACCGACGGCGATGACCGCATGGATCAGAAGACAACGTTGCTAAGTGGTTTTGGTACCGAAGATTCACATCACGCCCTGCACGATTTCACGTGGTCACCCGAAGGGGATTTGATCATTCGCGAGTCGATCTTTCATCACTCCCAAATTGAAACGCCCTACGGTCCGGTGCGTCAACAGAATAGCGGATGGTTTCGGTATACACCACGCACGGATCGACTTATTTCCTTCGGTTCGTACCCGAGCACCAACCCATGGGGCGTTACATTCGACGACTGGGGTAGACACGTTGCAAGCCATCCGATTTTTGCCGCTGCCTTCCATTCTCTCGATCCTCCGTATCCGGGACAGCATGCATCTCCGAACGGTTTGCAAGCGTATTCGGGGACATGCGGCCATCAGTTTGTTGACTCCGATCACTTTCCGCCGGAACTTCGCGGGGCATTCATCAAAGCGAGGTACAAACCGACCAATCGCATCGAAATGCATCAATGGGTTCGCCAACCCTTTGGCTTCGAAGAGCAGTACATGGGCGACTTGATATTCTCCACGAATTTAAGCTTCATACCTGTAGATCTTCAATTCGGCCCCCGAGGGGATTTCTACATCTGCGATTGGTACAATCCAGTCAAAGGTCATGCGCAGTACTCTTTGCGAGATACACGACGAGACCGAAGCTCAGGTCGGATTTGGCGAGTGACTGCCAAAAATCGACCACTCGTGGTGCCACCCACTATCGAAGGCGCGACTATCTCGCAATTACTGGAAGTTCTGAAGCGTCCAGAGTATATGAACCGCTATCGAGCCAAACGGGAATTGCGAGGCCATCCATCGGAACAAGTGGTAGCCGAACTCAAGAAATGGATCGATGGATTGGATAGAAAAGACCCGCGGTTTCGGCATCACCAACTGGAAGCGCTCTGGAGCTTGCGAACCGTGGGGCATTCGCATGCAGATCTGCTTCGGGAGTTAATCGGTTGCGAATCCGCGGACGCTCGCGCAGCGGCCGTTCAGCAATTGCGATATGGCTTTCAGGAAATGCCCGATGCACTCGAACTCCTTCAACGTTCGATTCATGACGCGGACAGCATGGTTCGAATGGAGGCTGCGATCGCAGCCAGTTATATCGGAACCGAACCTGCCCTCAAGACATTACTGGAAGTGTTTCAGCATCCGATGGAGCAGCATTTGAGCTATGCGGTATCATGTTCGCTCGGCTCTCACACGCTTCGTCCTATTTGGGAAGCTGACCCAAAGTACGGCGTCGAGCGGCTCTTGAAAAAGCTCAAGACATCGAATGCGATCGTTGAACCAAAAGCTAAAAAGGAAGATAAGGACTTTGACGAGCGTTCGAACGTCAAGACGGTTCGTATCGGTTGCGAGCCCGAACGGATGTTGTTTACGGTCAAGGAGTTCACTGCCGCACCGGGGCAACCGCTCAAGATTGTGTTTACGAATCCCGATGCGACCGATCACAACTTGGTCATTGTCAAGCCGGGTGCACTCGCCGAAGTCGGAATGGCTGCCAACGACATGGCCAAGGATCCGAAGAACGCGAACTCCGACTTCATTCCGTCCGACAAGAAGTCCTTGATCCTACACGCTACTCCATTGATCGGTACGAATCGAAAGTTGAAAATCGATGTGCTTCGATTCGAAGCTCCCTCGGAGCCTGGTGTGTATCCTTACGTGTGTACTTTCCCAGGTCATTGGATCATCATGAACGGCAATATGATCGTTGGGCGAGATGAGAAAGAGATCGAGTCTTTGAGAATGTCCACGTTACCCAAGATTGTTCGCCAATGGGCGATGTCGGACTTCGAAGGTCTGGGAGCGAAGGTAACCGGCGCCGAGAGTGATCCGATGGCGGTTATGCGAGGTATGCAATCCTTTACAAAAGCAAACTGCACTTCGTGTCACCAAGTTGCTGGCCACGGTGTGAACCTTGGCCCGGCCCTGTCGGAGTCGATCAAAAAGCTTCAAGGTGCCATCCTGCTGAGGCACATTCTGGAACCCTCATGGGAAATCCATCCGAACTACAAAGTGATGCAGTATATGCTAGAGGATGGTCGCACGGTCTCCGGTGTGGTTGCCAAAGAAGAAGAGAACAGCGTTCGCATCATCACCAATTTGCTAACGCCAGATCGTATGACTACGATCGCCAAAAAAGACATCGAGGAATCGAAAGTATCAGCCCTCTCGGCCATGCCAACCGGCCTCATCGATGTACTGACAAAAGAAGAGATCCTCGATCTACTTCACTACCTAGAATCAGGCCCCTTGCCATTGATGAACCACGACGAGAAGAAACACTAGTAGAGAAACGATACGCCAACAGCGTTAGATTTCATAGCCCAGAGCAACCACCCGCTTCTACTTAAGCGTTCAAGATATCCTTGACCACTTTGCCGTAGACATCTGTCAATCGGAAGTCTCGACCGGCATGACGGAACGTTAATCGCTCGTGGTCGATGCCCAACAAATGCAGCATCGTGGCATGCAGATCGTGCATGTGCACTTTGTTGCGAATGGCCATTTGTCCGAACTCGTCCGTTTCGCCATAACTGATACCAGGCTTGGCACCGCCACCAGCAAGCCATGTCGTGAACCCGCCTGGGTTATGATCCCGTCCAGTTCCATTCTTTTGTGCGTACGGAGCTCGACCAAATTCAGTCCCCCACCATACCAACGTGTCTTCTAATAGACCGCGACGAGACAAGTCTTCGAGCAAACCAGCGATTGGCAAATCCACAGCCCGGGCGTGCTCTTCGTGTTTGGGCAGATTGCTGTGTTGGTCCCACGCTGGGTTCGCCGTGTTGTCGCCATAATTGACTTGAACGAAACGAACTCCCGCCTCGCAAAGTCGTCTCGCCAGTAAACACTTGCGACCGTACCCGGCTGTTTGCTTTTGGTCGAGTCCGTACAGCTTTTGCGTTTCTTCGGATTCGCTCTCGAAATTCAATAGGTCAGGGGCAATGGTTTGCATTCGCCATGCAAGCTCATACGATTCGATCACCGCATCTAGTTCTGTTTCATTGGCGGACCAGCGTTTGCGCTGAATCTGGTTCAATCGTTGAAGCTCATCTATCTTCTTTCGATCGAAACCATTCGACGTCAGATGTTCAATCGTCAATTCATCATTTCCCGACTTGCCAATCGGAGTCCCTTGATGACGGGCTGGCAAAAAAGCATTTCCATAGTTTCGCGTTCCGCCATTACCGACCGATGGAGCGATCGATACGAAGCCAGGGAGATTCTCGTTTTCTGATCCGAGTCCATAGTGAATCCATGACCCTACGGATGGTCGAATAAAGTTTTGGGTACCACAATGTAAGAAGAGGGTCGCAGGTCCATGCGCTACACCCTCCGTGTTCATGCTATGAATGAACGCCATTTTGTCGACATGCTGAGCCATGTGAGGAAACAAGTCCGAAACCCACTTGCCCGATTCGCCGTACTGCTGAAACTTCCACAAAGACTTCATGAGTCGTTGTTTGGTTCCCATCGTCCCCGTGTTCGCAACTTCGCGTGGGTCGTCGAAATTGATCATCTCACCGTCGCGACTATCAAGCAGCGGTTTCGGATCGAACGAATCGACTTGACTCACTCCACCTTGCATAAAGAGGAAGATGACTCGCTTGGCTTTGGCAGCATGATGAAGCCCCGTAACGGGAAGCGTCGGCTGTCCGATGGTGTCTCCGCGACTCCAATCCGCGAACAAAGATGCGGCAGCGAACGCTCCAAAACCGCATGCCGACTGATGGAGAAAGTTTCTTCGGAACAAATCTCTTCGGAACATAGTGGGGGGAGGAAAGTTGGAGGGGATTCTTCACAAAACGTTCTCTAGTATACCTCATCCCGAGAGCCGGTAGCAATGAGAGAAACATTCTCGCGACTGGCCCAAAAGGTGGGGTGTTCCCAATCCAAGCGAAACACTTTCACTCCAAGAAACCGCAAAACCGATCGATTCGTCAAAGTGCTGTCTTCGACTCTTCGCCCGCGATTTCCTGGACAAACAAAGGTATCGCGTACCCCGGAAGCCGTTTTCGGAGGTCGGCTATCCATTGCTGACCCAGCTCGAGGGGTACTTCAAAATGAGCTCCACCTGCCACCCGATCCAATTGGTGCAGATAGTAAGGGGAGACGTTGCAGTCTACTAACTTTTCGAAAAGCTGGTGGAGAGCGTCTACGTTGTCGTTGACTCCTCGGAGCAATACCGCTTGATTCAGCAACGTCGCACCGGCATTTCGCAAACGTGAGATCGATTGCTCCACTTCTCCGTCGATCTCTCTCGCATGATTGATGTGCAACACAACCCACGTTGCCAGCCTCGTCGAGCTGAAGATCTCACACAACGTATCGGTCACTCGCTGCGGGATCACAACAGGCAACCGAGTATGCACTCGCAATCGTTGCACGTGATCGATGGATGCGATCCGCTCGACGATACTCTGCAATGTGCTATCCACCAGGGTCAACGGGTCACCCCCTGAGAGGATGACTTCATGGATGGAATCATCTTCTTCGATGTAACGAAACGTAGGCTCCCATTGCTGTAATGATTTTGGAGCAAGCTCGTATGGGAAATGACGTCGAAAGCAATATCGACAATGGATGGCACAACTCCCGCTAACAACCATCAATACGCGACCAGGATACTTGTGAAGCAATCCTGGAGACTTCTCGACTTTCAAGTCACCCACAGGGTCTTCAACAAAACCGACCGCATCAACCGACTCGGCATACTGCGGCATCACTTGTAATAGCAAAGGATCGAAAGGGTCACCCGGACGAATACGTGAAAGGTAGGGAAGGGGTACGAAGACTGGAAACTGAGCTTCACCTTTGGAAGACAGTGAAACTTGATTCGAGTCCAGGCCTAGAAGGCGCATCAAGTTTGCCGAATCTCGTACGGCTGTCTTCATTACTTCTTGCCAACTTGACGAAGAGCAGTTCATGGGTGACAGAAGCATCGTACCACTATTCCACTATTTGCCATGAAGCATTTCGGCCGGGCGCTTGCCGACACGTATCTCGTTGTAAAGGAATATCAATCCCGCGACCAAGAACGGCAGAAAATAGTAGATCGCACGGAAAAGAATGACTGCTGTGAAGACTTCTGTATTCGCTTCGCTTGGGAGAAAACTCAAAAGGATAGATTCCAAGATACCGAAGCCACCAGGAACGTGCGATACGACTGCCGCGATCTGAGCAGACAAGTAGGCTATCAAGACCGTGGAAAAATTGATCTTATCTGGACCGATCACTTCGGGTGGCATCAAACTATACAGCACGGTTGTCGCCAGTAAAAAGTCACCGGCCGACACTACCAATTGCATCACCGATAGTTTGAAAGGAGGAAGGGCGACCTCGAACTCTCGAAAACGAATGGGCCTACGAATCAGAATGCATGACAACAGATAGCCAGTCACGCATGACAGGAACAGATACCCCCACGTTTTGGGTTTCAGAACCAGCATCTCCATAATGTCCTCAGGCAAGTGAATAGGCAATGCTACGAACGCAATACCTGCCAACAAGAACAATCCTAGCCAAAAGGTGATCGACAATATCGAGACAAAAGCAATGATCTCGAGTAGCGAAAAGCCCCATGTAGAGTAGAGGCGATATCGCACAGCGTTTCCACCCAACAACCACCCCAAGACGTTGCCACACGCGTAACCGACGACTGCACCTGCCATGATTTTCGAGACTGCTAATTTCTTGCGAAGGTGCCTCACCGCGATCCAGTCATATCCTGTCAAGACAATGTAATTGAGCACTGTTAAAGCGAGCGCGATCGCAAAGTGGTACCATGGCAAACTGCCGATCGACTCGACAACTTTTTCGTAAGTCACCCCGCCGGTTGCAAGCTTCTTCTTGACCATCCAAAAAGCGAACAGCATGATCGCTAGGATCGCTGTAACTTTTGCAGACTCCCCTAATCGACTTACGACACGACTGGGCTGAACTTGGCTAGGAGTCGAGCTGCTTGAAGGGTTCGAATCGGATTGAGACAACGGTTTTCCTGCCATTAAACACGAGTATCTTGGTCGCAACAGCTACCAGTTGTCCGACCGGACAGACACGTTAACTTACGCAATTTGCGGTCAGTTTGGTAGCTCAAACGAAATTGCCGATTATTCGGATTCTTCCGTCCGATACGAGAAAAGAAGATCCGGCGTCATACAACCACGGTTTGTTTCTCATCGACTATTTCGGCAATCGCAATGCTTTATTTCATACGAAACACATTTGCATGGACTGCGGCGAGCCTTTCGCTCTGCTTTTTGGGGGACTGCTACGCTCAGAATGCGTCTAATATCTTGATTCCTGGGACAGGAATCCAGCTTACGCAGGTGGGTGACGATTTTGAAGACGAGTCGTGGGGGTATACGCCCAACAACCCCAAGAGCACGGAAGACATCGACGAAAAACAACGCCAGCCCATGGGGAAATCGTCCAACGGACGCTGGTACGAGGGGGCCAAACGCGGCCACCCCGACATCGTCAAGCGAGTTTCAACCCCAGCGGGAGGGCTTGAAGGGAGCGAAGGCGCATTGCTGATGAAGTCCCTTCAGACAGGAATTCCCAACGCTCCCAGTTTCAAAATGCATCAGGACGACTTCATTTGTAATGTCCAATATAGGCTTGGAGGGACAGTCCCGGTTTCGCAGTCCCCAAGCATGACTACTCGTGTCTATTTGCCGCCGATGGAAGAGTGGGAACGCCGCAACGGTCCTCACTTCGCATTCCGAGCTGCGGTCGAGACGACGATTATGGAAACCAAAAAGCAATTTCTATTCGCTTCTCAAGAGAAGAAAGATGAAATCTACTGGCCAGGTCTCTTCATTCTTCGCGCCGTGAAGAATGTGAACGGGAAGCAAGTCCCCTACGCCCACTTCCGCGTTCGAGCAGACCGAACCGGTGGTGACTTCATGGGACCAGAGATTCCGGTGATGGGCTGGTGGACGTTGGGCCTGTCGTTCACTCCCGATGGTTTGGTTCACTACTTTGCTCGACAAGGTACCGAAGAGTTAACCCGAAACGACTACATCGCGACTGCAATGCCGTACGGTTATCGATGTGAAGAAGTCCGCTCGTTCTTTTACAACGTAGTCAACGGAGACAACGGCCGAGACTGGTCCACCGACTGGATCATCGACGATCCTAAGTTTTACGTTGTAAAGTCAAGCCGCGTCGCCAGCCGTTAAATGCGGCTAAACTGGTCGACACGGTCTCCGTTCGCACCGGACGCTTGCGCCTCGGTCGGACAACTTCCAGAGCTACACAGTAGTCCAAATTAGGACGAAACATCGTCAGAAGCGCAAGCGGCACAAACCAAGCCAAATACAACCCGCCGCCAAAACCATGCCAACATTGGGTCGCTGCCATGATACCGCCCGAGCAACTCATCAGCGTCGCTAAGCTTTTCTGAGCTGGCCACACCACGAAAGAAACGCTCACCAACACGAAAACCAAGATCAAGGGGATCCTCATCAACGGATACCAACCCAACCCCCAGATTCCATCCATACCAGTCATCGCTACCTGCTTGATCCCAAACATATAGCCCAAATGCTGAAGAATGTCATTCGGATGAAGAAAGATCATGGCGATGATCAATGCCGCAATGGATGTCGCAAATCCCAAGGTGAATCTGCGAATGCCACGCTGCCAATAAAAGCTGCACCAAAGTGGTAACAAAGAGAATGGATAGTAAACCACTCCGGCCGCTAACCCCAAAAACAACCCCGCAGCAAAGGGCTGTCGATACAAGAGAATGGCCAGCAACAGAAACGCGCTAGGCAATACGTGATCGACCCGTCCTGTCATATAAAAGGTATAGGGCAACAACAGATAGAGAGTGGCTGCTCCTACTCCTGTCTTGAAATTACCAAAGTGCCAATAACCGATGGCAACCATGCAAAGGATAATCATCAGATTAGCCCCAATCGCAATACTGCGGGCTGCGACCAATCGAAAGCCAACTGGGATCGGAGTAGCGGATGACTCGACGACCTCTATCTCTTTCGGAGGCACCGTGGATATGCTCGGCAATGTCTTCATCAACACATAGCCAGGCCCGCCATTCGATGTCGTCGCTTCGGGCGCCGGATTGCTCACCGATAAATTGACCAACAAATACGCAAGCATGGAAGAACCCAAAAATAGCATTCCTCCGCTACTCAAATTAGGATCCAGCATCGGTCGCCGTACGATGACCGTGTCCAATAGCAAACGAACGACCATCAAACTCGCAATCACAATCAGCCAGAAATACCCAGCGTATCGCAGCGACGATGGACTCGTAGAATGAACTTCCAGAACCGATTCGACGGACCCTACCACGGAAACTGGTGCGTCGGCTAACCGATTGCCTTCATAAACGAGCATTATCCCAGGAGTAAACAATAAGATTAAGGCGATGTCCAGGTTGCGAAGGGACCAAAACCTGTGAAACATCAGGAACAGGCCGATCGTTAAAAACGTCGACAAAAATACCCAGGTGGGGGGCTGGAGACGTAAATAATTTGAAAACAGCTCTTCCATGCTAGATAGCATGCGCGATTCTGCGAAAAAGTACAACGTCCGCGAGGAAGTATCTGGTGGCCTCCGGTCGCAGGTAAGTCGTCGTTATGGCCTTACCCTTTGGGACTTCAAAAGCTGCGTCAGAAAGTCCGCTCGCTGCCGTCCGCAAAAAATCTTCGGATTTCCGATGCGGTATTCTGAAGGTTTGCACTCGAACTCCCTTAATCTTGCCTGTTTGTACCTTTCTAGACGCCTGCCGGAAAATGCACCCAGTAAGGGTTCAAGAGGCCAGGAAACGCTCTGAAGCGTAAATGATTCGGTAGTCTCATGAACTGTAGTCCAGACGAACCGGATTCATTTACTCTCCGATTCGTCTTTTCGTTTAGGTTGCCTCCCCGCCTCCTTGAGTGCTTTCAGCAGTAGGACCTCGATCTGAGAATTGGTGCTTCGGAGTTCATCCTCGGCCCAACGACGCAGCGATTCCAACATCTCTGGCGGCAGCCTCAATAAAAAGGAATCCCTTTTGCTCATTTCGAGGTTTCCAATCCGACGAACATCACGTTACTCATCGACAAACTGTCGATTCAAGCTGAAGATCGTCTCATCCGATGTTAGTGGTGAAGTGTTCCTGTATTGACGACAGGCTGGGCATGTCGGTCTGAACACAACACCACCAGGAGATTGCAAACCATCGCCGCCTTGCGTTCGTCATCCAACTCGACAATCTTGTCTCGATTCAGGTGATCGAGCGCTAATTGCACCATGCCTACAGCTCCTTCCACAATCTTGGTTCGAGCTGCAACCACCGCTGACGCTTGCTGACGTTGCAACATGGCAGCCGCGATCTCAGGAGCATATGCGAGATGACTTATTCTCGCCTCGATAACTTCGACCCCTGCTTTGTTCAATCTGTCTTGAATATCCGTTCGCAACTGATCCGAAATCTCTTGGGTGTTGCTGCGAAGCGATGGTTCGTGATCATGGCTATCGTAGGGATGCCGAGTGGCTAAATTTCTCAACGCAGCTTCGCTCTGTACGCCGACATAATCCTCGTAGTCATCGACCTCAAACAACGCTTCTGCCGTATTCACCACCTTCCAAACTACGACAGCCGATATTTCGATCGGATTGCCATCTTTGTCGTTTACTTTCGAAGGCCGACCATGCGTGCGAGTCTTGTGCTGAACGATCACTCCCTGTTGATCTTTCTTCTCGCCAACAGTCGATGATCCCGTCTCAAAGTTTCGGACTCGCAAAGAAATGTGCTTCTTTGAATAGAAAGGGTTCACCCAAAAGAATCCCGACTGCTTCACAGTTCCGACATAGTCTCCGAATAGCAGCAAGACTCGAGAGTCATTCGGTTGAACAGCGAGAAACCCGAAAAATCCGAAGATACTAGCCAGCCCAATCACGCACGCGATCACGATCAAGCCCACGGTGAGAACCCCGATTTGAGTTTGAGCGCCGGATACTACCATGACAAAAAGGAGCGGCGTCACGATCACCCCTGCCAAAACCAACACCAACGGGAACCACCCTGCTGAAGGAACAAACGTTTTTTCCACGCTACCATTACTTTCCACGTTATTTCTCTCCTCTTCAAAAAACTTCAATGTGCTTTATATCAAAGTGATATCACTGTGCTATACTAGGCAATGGATTTTTCGGTTTTGGGCGCGGTTTTCAAGAATTTCTTCGTTACGCCGCCGAGGGGGCGCGGTTGGGTTTTCCCTAGTCCATTTTCGTGCAGCCAATCTGCCATCCGTCCCGTTGCCAGAATTGAGAAACCGTTGCCAGAATTGAGAAAATTGTCCGGACTTAGGAGGTAGATTGAAAGTTGGGAGGTAAACTTGAAGGTTGCCCTAGTCACCGGATCCTCGTCGGCTGTCATCTTGTCGGAACAACTATGCGTTTGCTTTGGATCTCCTCGATCGTTGCTTTATTTTTCGGCGCGATAAACTCACCCTCGCCTACCGTCGCCCAGGATCCGTTCGGGGACGCTCCCAGCGAAAAAACGGATGCAATAGGCGCGATGGCTTTTCCATCCGGGGACGGTGCGAACAGACAGGGCGCATCCGACCTGAATGGGGATGTATTTGAACGCAGCGCTGTGGTGAAGTCGCTATTGGCGCGGCCACCCAAAAGTCATGCCGATCTAGCAAGAGCGGTTCAATTGATGGCCCGCGTCAAACGATGGGAAGAAGTGAGTCGTTGGCTGAAGGCAATCGATAAGCTTGGGATCGATGAGAGATCGGCAGCGACGATGGTCGATCAGGTCGGTGGCAAGACCTTCCAGGCTTTGTTAGGAGCGATGGCTCAGCTCGAAGAATCCGACAAAGCAGTAGCCAAAAAGATTCTTGATTTGGCGAATCAACATCGTATCAATCCGGAGTCTCTTCGAAAACATCTTGCGAATATGCGAAGTCCGGATCAGGCTATTCGCATTGCTGGATTCCGAGGGATCCAATCCGCAGGCTATCCCGGAATCGCAGCGATGTTGAACGAACTGATGTCTGCGAATGCCATGCAGCCATCACCCATCATGTGCGAAGCGTTGGGCAAACTGCATCAGCCGGCAAAGGACGCATGGAAAGTCGCAATGCGATCGCCGCACAAAGATGCACGACTCAATTTGTTGAAACTCGCGGTCGGCTCGAAAGACCCAAAGTACAATGTAGATCTGCATGCGATCTTTTCGTCCGAGCACGAGGATGATGATTGGACCTCCCTGAAAAACGCTTGGGTCCAGGCTACAGGGAGTGCAATTGCATCCAGCGCAGCATTTGAGCTGTGCAATGCAAAGCTCGAAACGGCACTCGCTGAATATCGCAAAGTGCGATGGGAAGATGATGCGAATACCGGAATTCGTTGGATTTTGTCTGAGGATGGTCGATCGCTAAGCACGATGGAATGTCGAAATGCCGAACAGCGATGGGAGTCCGTGGTTGCAGCAGCCGACAATGTGATCTTCAGCAGTCAACCCACAAAGCGAGATTCAGCCGTTGCCATGGCGGTAAAACTGCAGCACCATGCCGTCCATGGCATCAACGAACAGTATCCTGGCTCCCTCGAAACATTACTCGATCGCTTTGAATACGCGTGTTTGGTTTGGGACGCGGCCTTGACCTATGATCTGTCGTATGCCCAATCGGTTGTCATCCAGCGGCTTGGTCGATTCATTGAACCGATGCCACTGCCCGTACAAGATCGTTTGGTCGCTGCCTTGAACTCTGGGTACGCACCCGTCCGATACGCCGCTGCTGCTGGCTTGATGCAATACATTCAACTGGAGGAATCGAACGGCAATCCTCAGGTCAGCTTTCGTGGAAGAAGCCGCTTGGACCAGGTCGTGGAAGAAATGACCAAACTAAGTCTTCGTCCACGAGTTCTGCTTGTGGGTGGAAGCAGTTCTTTGCGATCCCATATGCGAACCCTCTTGGAAGAAAACTCTTTTGAAGTCGAAGAGCATGCGAGCGCAGCTTCGGTGATCCCGGCTTGCAAGAAAGGAACGACGATCGATTCCATCTACCTCGTCGCCCAAGTACTCGAAATGGACTTAGCGCAACTCGCTCAACGTATTCGAGCCACACCCTCTGGAGCGACTGCTCCAATCTCCGTTCTTGCTGATTCCTTAAGCAACCGTGAACTGGAGCTTATGCAAAAGGATCCTAGGACTGTGTTGGGTAGCATTCCGCCCGAAGGAGAGGGCTTGGTGGAGATTCTTCGCCAAGTCAGGCTGATACAGCAATCACCAACGCTCGAAGAAACCGATCAAATTGTCTGGAAAGATTTGGCAATTCAGTTTCGAAATCAAGCTGCGCAACGATTGATTGCCACACGTCGTCCGTCACCATTGCCGCCGCTCGCAAATACTCCTCTTCTTCAAAAAGATCTGATCCTACGTGCTCTCAATAAGGAACTCTCATTGCCCGAACGGGAGCAGGCTAGCCAGATTTTTGTGCAGTCTGTCCGTCAATTTGGGCTGTTAATGTCTTCCGAGAGTGCGGATGCCCAGTACGATGTGTATAACGACCGAGGACCGAACGAGCCAGAAACGCGAGTTCTCCTGGGCCGGATTTTGGACGCGATCGAAGCCAGTCGAGGCAAAAAGGATTGGACGAGCGTCTCTCCCTAGCGCATGGTGCGATGAACCATGCGTGTTTCGTGGACTTAGGCTACTCGGAACTCCATGGCAGGAATCAGACAGGAGATAAACTCGCAACGAACCCCCGCAGGGGTTGCGCCATCCCTCGGCGGGCAGGTCTCGTCAAATTCTATCGCCAACGCGAGCGGACTTCCGGGTGTTATCGGCAACGCGGCGGCCATGCAGGACGTCTATCGCATCACGCGACGCGTAGCCGCTAGCAATGCATCCGTCCTACTTCTGGGCGAAACAGGCGCCGGCAAAGAAGTGATTGCGAATGCAATCCACCAGCTTAGCAATCGCAACACAGGCCCTTTTGTCAAAGTGAACTGTGGGGCGTTGAGCGAGAGTCTTTTGGAGAGCGAATTGTTTGGACACGTTCGAGGAGCGTTCACTGGTGCTGTAGGAAATCGAGCGGGACGATTCGAGGCAGCCCATTCAGGCACGATCTTCCTTGATGAGATCAACAGCACCTCGATGCATTTGCAAGTGAAGCTGCTACGAGTCTTACAACAAAAGCAATTTGAACGCGTTGGGGACACGGAAACCGTCTCGGTGGATACACGCGTCATCGCTGCAAGCAACCGCGATCTTGCAGAAGAAATCAAGCACGAGCGATTTCGCGAGGATCTCTATTGGCGTCTGAACGTTGTGCCTATCGAAATTCCACCACTGCGCAAACGCCGAGAAGATATCCCCGCTTTGGTTGGCCATTTCCTCCAAGTCTATAGCGCATTGAATGATCGCTATGTCGTACATATCGAACGGAAAGCCATGCAGTGCCTTCAAGATTATCATTGGCCAGGCAATGTCCGTGAGCTTCAAAACTATATCGAACGCTCTGTGGTGATGGCAGACTCGGATGAATTGACTTGTGAATTACTACCTGAAATCGTCACAGGCAAGTCATCTTCCACTGCGTCTACCAATAATGAACCGACTCCGAAATGGGACTTTGAGTCTCTGTCTCGCGAAGTCGTACAGGAAGGTATTCGTGTCGCCGATTCCGATTCCAGCAATTTGCATAGCTCTATTGTCGACAGAGTCGAAAAAGAGTTAATCGCTCAAGTGTTAGTGACCTGCAACTACGTACAGACGAAAGCGGCGACGCGACTCGGCATCAATCGAAACACGTTGCACAAAAAAATGAAGGATTACAATCTCGAGGGCTTAGAGCCCAGCGATGGTTAACCTTCGGTTTAGAATTCAGTTCTCTACGAACGACCCCACCTCTCGAAAACGATTACCCAATGATGACCAGCAAATTTAGTACCGTTGAAAAAGCAGTCCTTGCAATATCGCGAGGTCAGGTCGTCATCGTTTTGGACGACGAAGACCGTGAGAACGAAGGGGACTTTATTTGCGCTGCGCAAGGAGTTACTACCGAGACGATCAATTTCATGCTTCAGGGGCATGGGCAATTGTGCGCGCCCGTGCTGCCATCCGTCTGCCAACGTCTGGACCTGAGAACGCTCGTAGATCTGAATACATCCCCTTTGACGACGGCGTTCATGACACCAGTGGATCACGCAGGTTGCAAAACAGGTATCACCGCTGGAGAACGTGCCGAAACGATCCGTCGATTGGCCAATGAGAATTCCCAACCCGCGGACTTCGTACGACCTGGCCACGTCTATCCCTTGGTCGCCATGGAAGGTGGCGTGCTGCGTCGAGCCGGCCATACAGAAGCAGCCGTCGATTTAGCGAGAATGGCAGGTCTCACTCCAGCCGGTGTGTTGTGCGAAATCCTGAATAGTGCAGGAGATCGCGCCACGCGGGATGAATTGCTCGAACTCGCAGCCAAACATTCGCTGGAAATCATTACCGTCGAACAGATCATCTCGCATCGAAGAATCAGTGAGAAACTGGTATCGCGAACAGCCAAAGCAAAGCTGCCGACGAAGTATGGGATGTTTGATATCGTGGTCTACGGAGTTCAGTTCGAATCCCAGGAACCCGTCGCATTGGTACTAGGAGATGTGAGCGCGAGCAAAGCGCCGCTCGTCCGTATGCATAGCAGTTGCTTTACTGGCGATTTGATTGCATCGCTGCGTTGCGACTGCGGCGACCAATTGCACCAAGCGCTCGATGTAATCGCCAAAGAGGGATGCGGTGTTCTAGTCTATTTACCACAAGAAGGACGTGGCATTGGGCTTGCTCAAAAAATCAAAGCATACGCTTTGCAGGAAGACGGCCTCGATACCGTCGAGGCAAATCATAAACTTGGTTTTAAAGCTGACATGCGAGATTATGGGGTGGGCATTCAAATATTAAAGGACCTCGGATTGCACGATATCCGCCTGCTTACCAATAACCCGAAGAAGACCGAAGCCTTTAACTTGCGAGGCTTTGATTTGACAGTAGTAGATCAAGTACCCATCATCTCACAACCAAACGCACACAACGCAAGTTATCTTGCAACCAAACGAGATAAAATGGGACACACGCTTCCATAGCAATGTTGGCACTCACCCATAGCAACGTTGGCAATCTACCAATTCGATAGATGCGTGAATTCTCCTTTTGGACCACGAATACCGCGAATCACACGAACAACTGGGGGACACACCACTTTGTATACTGCGACCTACTTTGACTTTTGTCGGCTGTGTCGACCGACCGAGAGTCAGTCATTTCTTCGCATACGCTTGTGACGGTTTCGATCAGGGGTTCCGGCCATAAAACGCAGCATTTCATTGGCTCAGCGTAGAAGCAAGCGCAAAAGGGTAGCATCGCGAGCTGCCGAAGTCGCCATGGCTAACTTACGTTCAGTTCGAAATCGTCCGAACTAGGTCGCAAGCCGTTTGAGGTAGAATCTCCGATGCGTCTTCAAGCTCCGCATCTCACTGACCGCTTGAGCTTTACCAGC
>CAIOHR010000026.1 GCA_903858115.1 uncultured Pirellula sp.
TGACAACGTGCTTGGAAATTGAAAAACTGTTCTCCGAAAGCACTTTTTCGATCGGATTCCGATCTAGGGACGCATGCCTGTTTTCATGTATGAAGTGCATCTTGAACCTCTCTTTTCAGAGATCGCTTGGCAAACTCTCGGCTCCATCAAAACGAGATCCAATGGATGCCATCTTGGTTCGCTCAGTTCGCTATGAACCGGCCCGATAAGGATGGCTTGATTCATTTGGGCGATGAGGATGTGCTCAAATTCCTCCTGGGGCTTCGAGATGCCAAGGTGCCGTCTTGGCAACGTTTGCAAGCCGCTCGATCCCTTGAGTGGTTTCAAACCCTTGTCCTGAGGTCAAACACTGTTGATTTCTTGAGTTATAAAATCAAGCTCCATGAGTTGGCAGAAAAAGAAAGGAGTGCCCCCGAAGTCTGGCGACTCCGGCTACGACGCTTCTTTGCTTGGAGATGAAGTGCCCCCGAAGTCTGGCGACTCCGGCTACGACTGTCCTTTGCTCGAAGATGAAGGAATCCCTTTCGAAGGGAATCACGGACGATTCAGAACCCAAACCAGGAAAATCAAAAGGGGACACAGCGAACACAGCACTTTACCCTCGTCATGCCTGGCTGGCCTAGCTTGTTCCCCTCGAGCTAAAGGCTCGCTAAACTTCTGCTTTTACTTTGCCCCAACCAACGGCTTTTCTCGCATCCATCTTAGCATCAGCTGGACGTTGTCTTGATACTGTTTATCTTCGGTGTTCTTGCCCGCTTCGGCGTGTTTGGATTCGATCTCGAGCCGATAGACTTCTTCTGACTCAGGTTCGGCTGGATCATTTGTTCTCAATTGCCAAGCCCTCAATTCACTTCTCAATCGTTTCAATTCCGATTGATGTTGCGGGGCCGCCGCTAGATTGTGGAGTTCAAACGGATCGCTGTTCGTATCGTAGAGTTCTTCCGCGGGGCGAGTGTCTGCCAAGATGAGCGATTGGTCTTGGTTTAGTTTTCCCTCCGCGTAAAGCCTACGCATGGCTTGAACGATCGGCTTGTTGTCTTTGTAATTGTTGGGTTGAAGATATGGTCGATTGGGATAACCGTTGAATATGTATTTCCAACGAGTATCGCGAACACTGCGAATCAAATCGACCGTTTCATCGGCTCGATCGCGAGCGGCGTACACGTAGTCGCGCGGCTTGTAGTCTTTGGACAGGATGTCCTGGGAGTGCATACCTGCTGGCTTGGGCACGCCTGCGATTCCCAACGATGAAGCCCCTAGGTCGATATGCTCTACGAGGTCTTTGCGGATTTGTCCCGGTTGAATTCCAGGTCCGCTCACTATCAATGGGACATGAGTGCCGCCGTCGTACAAGAATTGCTTGTTGCGAATATGACTGACTCCGTGATCGGTCATAAAGAAGATGACGGTCCTGTTCAATTCATCGGATGCCTTTAGCCGTTCGAGGATGCGACCAAGCTCCCAGTCTGTATAGCGGACGGTGTCCAGGTACTGGGCCCAGTCCTCAAGAACCTCGGGCGCTGGGGCCAAGTATGGCGGGAGTTGACTCGGATCCGCCTGGGTTCTCGAGCCGAGCACGCGCTCTACGGTTTCGGGCCATTGCTTTGCAATCCCGTGTCCCCGGTATTTACCTCCGTTGAGTTGGACTTGGACAAAAAAGGGTTTGCCGTTTGGGCGTGTGTCCCAATGGGTATTGTCGTACGTTTCAGCCTCGTTCCATTCAAAGTTGTAGTCTGTTTTCGCGACAGTCGTCGCAGGGGACTTGTCCGCATCGGCCTTGCTTCGCAAGAATGCATCGAGGGTTAGATTGTTGGTGTGATAGCCAGCCTCACGCA
>CAIOHR010000027.1 GCA_903858115.1 uncultured Pirellula sp.
CACGATGTGGTAGTCATCGAGGAACAGATCGCCGACTTTCGCGGGAGCCGTTGATGCAATCAGACCTTTGGCAACCGAGTATTCTTCGGTGTTCATGATCATGTAGACCAGATCATGAGTCGGATTGTCTTTGCTCTCGCTGATTTCTTTCGAATCGAATCGCTCGATGATTATTGGATCGGCCATTGGTTATCTCCTATCCAAAGACCAAGCCACCACGGTCGGCTTGCTGTACGAGTTTCTTGGTATTGGCCGCGACCTCTTCGCTAGCCCGAGCGGTTCGTTCCCCAAGAGAGTCGGCTCCGAGGTTCATCGCAGCGATGGGGTTGAAGGTCCCCACGACATCCGTTTTCTTTTTGGTTTCGGCGAGGGATTGATCCAAGCCGCTCATGTCTGGTAAACCGAGCCCAGACAATGAGAATTTGCTCGGTGACCCTGGGGATGTTTCGGCGCGTTTGTTTGCTGCCTCGCCAAGAGCTGCTTTCCACTCACCTCTGGCTTTCTCCAGCTCAGCAGCCGAATCGGCAAGCGCCTTCTGATTGGCAGCTTCGAGGGCGGATTGTTCTTGTGCTTGCATGTCCGAGAGTGCTGACTGCGCCCCTTGGCGATCTTGCTCGATCTGATTGCGAGCCTTCTGTCGTTGCTTCTCACGATCGAGGATCGTTTGATTTTGGGAGTTGTTGATCAAGTCATCTTGGCGAGCGATTTCGTCATTGATGTTGGCGATCTGGTCCTCAGCGTTTGTGTCCCCAAAAAGTCCTTGGATGCGGGCCCAGACCTTTTGAAAGAATCCACTGAATCGGTTCCATCCCTTTTGCAGGAGGCTGATCAGAACGGTCCAGCTATCGGCGATGAAGTGCGTGGTTTCAAGCCATCCAGTCTGCAAGCCAGCCCAAGCGTCGGTCATCAGACCTGCGACGCTGTAGACCGCACTTTGGAAGATTCCAATGAAGAATCCTTTGAAATCCAGCCACTTCGACTCCAAAAACGCGACCCCGCGTTGCCATTCCATTTTCAGCGTGAGCCACAGAATCTTGCCAGCAAGCGCGATGTCACCGGCGGCTAGCGCATCGCCGATCCCTTTCCACGCAGCAAGTGCCGTATCTTTGAGTTCATTGAATCTCGCGCTCAGCCACTGCATCGCCTGCGAGCCAGCACCACTGGCATAGACGAAGTAGCCGACTAACGCTGCAAGACCGGCGATGGTCAGGCCAATCGGGGACATCAATGCCGCGATCGCGCTCCCCAGGAATGCAAACACGGTGCCAACACCTGTGAGAACCGTGGCTGCCGAACCAAGCACCGTTCCGATCCCAGCGACTGCGGTTCCCAGGGCTACAATCGCTGCTCCCCCGACTGCGATCGCCATCCCGATCTTGAATACGGTGACGATCAGTTCCTTATTGTTTTTGATCCAGTCGCTGATAGTGACCACGATTCGCACGGTCGAGTCAATCATCGCTGAGAGGACCGGCTCCAAAGCCGAACCGATCGTAAATACTGTCTTCTTGAGGACCTTCCAAAGAACATCGATGCGATCGCCAAAGGCCTCGGCCGCTTGGGCATCTTCGGTGGCCATGGTTAGCCCCAGATCTCGGGCCTGTTGCTGTAACTCTTCGATTCCTTGAGCACCATTCTGGAGCATTGGCAATAACTGCGTGCCTGACTTACCGAAGATCGCCATCGCTGTCGCGGTCTTGAGCGTTGGGTCGGTGATTTGCGACATCCGATCGGCGATCAGTTTGAACTGTTCGTCCGGCGATAGTTTCGAGAGCTGCGCGACGCTCAATCCCAGGGATGCGAGCGTTTCTTGGGCCGACTGCGATCCGGAAGCCGCTTCGAAGAGCATTTTCTGCATCTTCTTGAGCGATCCTTCGAGCGTCCCAAGGTCAGCACCGGATTGCTCAGCCGCGAATCCCAGCTCTGATAAGGCTTCCACAGAGACGCCGGTGCGCTGACTCATGTCAACCATGTCGCTTCCCATGTCGGCAAAGACCTTGGCCGCTCCTGCCAATGGTGCGACGACACCAGCCCCGAGCATCGCCATTTTCGTGCCGATCCCCTGCAGGCTTTTGCCAAAGGTATCGAGCCGCTTCGA
>CAIOHR010000028.1 GCA_903858115.1 uncultured Pirellula sp.
AAAGAAGGTTGTCCTCAAATCGGCACTAAAGTTGATCGATTGCGTCCCTTCGAATCGAAACTGAAGAACAGGCTAACGACGCTTCAAGATGGATCGGTTAGCGAGGTCACTACCTGAACTTAAGGTAGTGGGTGAGTGAAGTCTTTTTTGGGAAATGAATTGACATCGATGGTGCCACTTTTTCGACTCGTTGGATTTCTAGAAGGGATTTCGTATCTCGTCCTTCTTGGAATAGCGATGCCACTTAAGTACTTCGTGGACATGCCATCAGCGGTCACTATCGTCGGCGGAATGCATGGGGGACTCTTTGTTGCATACATAGTGATGTCGATATTGTTGGCGATACTGTATCGATGGCCGATTTGGCGACTCGCTTTGGCTTTGTTGGCCTCGGTTGTCCCAACCGGAACTCTCTGGTTCGATCGTTACTTCCTCGCAGTGCAAATACCTAAATCTCCCAGTGCAGGTAACTAAAGCTCGAATTGTGTAGCGTGAGAATTCCATTGCCAAAAGCCATCGTGAAAACTGGACTGAATTGTTGAAGGAGAAACATTGATACTAACGCAATCCTCGCTGAGAATTTTGTTTCTTGCAGAATTCGCTCTCTTTTTTTCCTGCATCTTTCTCTTTGGGTGCAAGGAACAAGCAGCGTCACCCGTTGTTGGGGACGTGTCTCGATCTCAAGATGAACTTCTCGTTCCATCAAAACCACCTGTCAGAGTGGAATCGATTGTGGACCGAGTCTTGGTCATCGAAAATGCAAACAGCCCTGTTTCGATCGAGATCGCTCGCTACTATCGGCAGAAGAGAGGCGTGTCGAATTCGTTTTCAATTCGCTGCGCCGATTCATCGCAGAGCGTTGAGTTCGAGACGCTCGATTATGTCGCATATGAAGAGTTGATAGCGAAACCCCTTCGGGAGTACTTGTCCAGGAAACCCGAGATTGACTTTATCGTTCTTACGAAGGGGATTCCGATTCGACTTTCCAACGCCCCGGTTGGTTTCGCTTCAGGGCGACCATCACTTGATTCTTGTCTGGCAGCTTTAGACTACTTTGGTCGAAACGAGTGCACTCGTGCTGTCATTGTCGAAAACGATTTGAGAGGCATCGCCTACATCAATCGCTTTTGGAATTCCAAGGAACGGTTCTCTCATGCAAAACATGGTGGATATCTTGTAACACGGTTGGATGGATACTCGGTTGATGCAGCAAAGGCGTTGGTCGATTACTCCATCGCGAGCGACGATGTCCGACCAACGGGGGTAATACTTCTCGATTCGATGGCATTGTCGGATCCCGTGGATACTTCTAATGTGCCGCTTAGTCCGTTCCCTCCAGGGATGAAGGATATGGAGATCGTTGCCGAGATTGGTTGGGGCGAATGGAATATTGATTTGTTCGCGGCCAACAATCACCTAAGTCGCATGGGGTTGCCTGTAGAGTTCGATCGAACGGAAAACTTTATCGGAAACAGGCAATGGCTTATGGGTTATGCATCCTGGGGAAGCAACGATGTGAAGTACATTGCTGAAAACTACCAGACTCTTGGTTTTGCACCCGGGGCGATTGCAGAGACAGCCGTTTCGACGGGAGCGAGAACCTTTTTGCCGACTACGGGCGGGCAATCCTTGATTGCCGATTTGATCGAATCCAAGGTCACAGGTGTGAAGGGGTATTGTGACGAGCCATTTCTTTTGGCTGTTGCTTCGCCGAGCATCTTATTTGACCGTTACACACGCGGTTGGACACTGGCAGAGAGTTTTTACGCTGCCTCGCGGTTTGTCGGATGGGAAGATATCGTCGTTGGAGATCCAATTGCAGCACCTTATGCGGTACGATAGGTCTTCGTGACTTAGATGGGATTCCATTTCCATCGTGAAAATGCTTCTAGCGCGAAGAACTCAGGGAGTCCAACACGGTTGTAGGAATCGGCGGTACCTCGATTACGATCTTCGGCGCGTTGCCAGAACTCTCGCGGATCGGATCCTGGGAAAAGAGCTTTGTCTTTCTGGCTTTCGTGCATAAAGATAGACTGTCGTTTGAGCGCCAAATCTCCGGGGCTCAAAGGGACAGCAATCTCAATTTCGTGGAGCGGATATTCTTGCCAAGCACCTCGGTAGAGCAGAACATCCGGAGTTTTTTCATTGCGCGATCTCATGTTGAGCAATGCAGCAAAAATTGCTTCGGCACAGACCCGGTGCGTTCCATGTGGATCCGCCAAATCCCCTGCTACATAGATTTGATCAGGGGATGTTCGCATTAGCAAATCTTCGATGATTGCAATATCTTCAGAGCCAACAGGATTCTTGGCGATGGTCCCGGTCCGATAAAAGGGCAAGTCCAAGAAGTAAAGGTTGGAATCCTTGCAACCGATTGCAATCGCAGCTGCACGGGCTTCGCTTTGGCGAATAAGTCCCTTGATTTTCAGCAAGGATTCATTGTCGGGATGTCCGGGGCGTTTTTGGTCGATCGCCTGTTTCACATCGCTAGCGAGTTGACTGGATCGATCGCGTTCGATTTGGAAGAGCTGATTATAATCGGCGACTAACTCGGCAACCCTCCGCGCGTCATGATCGAAAACAGCGATATTGCCGCTTGTCATATAGGCGATGTGCACATCATGGCCATCTTCGATCAATCGAATCAAAGTCCCTCCCATGCTAATCACATCATCATCCGGGTGCGGGCTGAAGCACAAAGTCTTCTTGGGCGTAGTGCCGGCGGGATGGTAATCGATGGTATCGAGCATCCAGCGGAAGACTTTCTGAGCAATGACTTCGGCTGGCCCATGGTGCCTTAGAAGTTGATGTAGATCATGGGCACGGAAATCGTCCGCATCCAGTTTGAGAAGTGCTTTCCCCGTTTGGTTGCATAGCCAGAGCGTTGCACGTTTTACCAAATCATCATCCCACTTCACATTTCCAAGTAGCCATGGCATCGATGCTCCCTTGAGAAGCGAAGAGGCTGGTCCGTCCAGCAGCACACGCACATCACCGTGCTCTTGGAGATAAGATGCAGGTACGCGGTCGGTGGTTGGTTTTTCGAGAGCTTCAGCGATGATCTTTGCTTTGTGCTCGCCGATGGCCAATAGCAACACTCTTCGTGCACTCAAGATTCCACTCAAGCCGACGGTCATCGCCTGCATAGGAACATTCTCTTCTCCGAAGAAATCACTCGCTACCCCGCGACGAGTGATCGGATCGAGAGTGCAAAGTCGTGTTCGGCTTTTCTTAACGGAAAAGGGTTCGTTGTATCCGATGTGGCCATTGATTCCGATTCCGAGCAGTACTAAATCGAATCCGCCAGCGTGCTGAATCGCTTCATCGAATCGTCTACAATGCAGATCGACGTCGCTAGGATGCAATTGACCATCCAAGAAGTAAACTTGGTCTTCGGGGATGTTGACATGATCGAGGAGTTGGCGTTGCAGCCAGAGGCGGTGAGATTGCGGACTATCCGAGGGAAGTCCATAAAACTCATCGAGAAGGAACAGCACGACCGAGGATAGATCGAGTGCTTCTTCGCGATGCAATCGAATGACTTCTCTCAGAGTCGCAAGTGGCGTTGAGCCGGCAGGTAGGCCAATGACGGTTCGTTGGCCAAGAGCGGCGCGTTCTCGAACCAATCCGGCGACGATGTGAGCGGCATAGTTTGCCATTTCCCCGATCGTTTCAAAACAAAACGATGGAATGAGCGTTCCTGAAACTGGTCGGGCTCGCGAAGTCAATCGCGGCATGGTATCACTTCGTTGTTGAATCATGTTGTATTTGTGGACTGATTGACGGTGCAATCGATCGTAGGGACTCGTTTGTGAACACTCCATTGTATTCCACGCTTTTGTATTCCACGCTTTTTTCAATTCGGGATCAGCTTCTCCATTCCGGGAGGAGGCTGGTGTTAGCTGAGAGTTGTACCGCAGGATTGGTCGCAGCGAAACTAGGATTAATCCCAGGGATTTCCAATTTTTTTTGCGGTTCGATGGTTGTCTATCAGTCTCGGAGCAAAATCGATTGGTTAGAGGTTGATTCGGAAGGGTTGTTGGATCCGAACCGCGGACCGGTAAGTGGCTGGGCCAGCCTCTCCTTAGCCAAGGGGGTACTTCTTGCGACTCCGCGTGCGGACGTGTCGGCTGCCATAACAGGTCATTTCGGGCCGAATGCTCCACCAAATCAGGATGGTCAGGTCTACTGTGCCATAATGAACCGAGAAGGAAATATTCAACAATTGAACTTTCATCTGGAATCGCCAGCACCCATTCTAGCGACCGACTGCGATTTGCGACTCGCGAGGCAAGAAGAAGCGGCCTGCCGTTTTCTATTTTGGATTGCTGAATCGCTTCCCTAGGTGACCGCAGTGATTTTTCGCTCCATGATCCCGAGATTGCATCCTACTGGGCATTCTTCTATTGAAAGTAACATGCGCAAGCAACTTCACGTTGAAAGTTGCACGTCATGGCAAACATTTTCAATACACCGATACGTCACGACTTTTGCACCAGGCGGAAGTTCTTTGCCATGCAAATGATCCGCTAAAGGACCATTTTTCAATCGTTGATGTTCCCTGCTATTGGCTACAACGCCAATGACGAATGTACGCGGTAAGTACTTTTGCATCGTCGCAATCAATGCTTCGCGTAGCGTGTCTTCGTCTTTAGCGATCAATAGGATTTCCGAGGTTGGTCCACACCAGTAATCAACCGCCAGCAGAAACTGACCATAGGGGGCAGTGGATCGCGGCAACCCCTGACGCATCCAGCCAATCTGCCTTTCCGCACGCTCCAACCAGGGGGACTTTGGAATCAGTCTCGCGAGACGAACTAAATTCATCGTCATGACGCTGTTCGCACTGGGGGTGCTGCCGTCGTGATCATCTTTGAATCTAGTGATCAATTTTTCGCTATGCTTGCTCGTAAAATAATAGCCACCTGATTCGTCACCGAATTGACTTTCGATGCATTCCATCCATCGCAACGCTTGATCCAGGTATCGATGCTCGCCGGTGCATTCCAAGAGGACGAGAAACGCCTCGACGCAGTGCGCATAGTCCTCGAGAAATCCAGTGGTTTCGGCAACTCCCTTTCGCCAACTATGCTTCAATTCTCCTTCCTCGCTCATCATTTGGTTCACGATCAAAGATGCGGCATGGGTTGCGGCAGCCAAGTATTTGCGTTCGCCAAGCACCATGCCAGCGCGGGCCATACTGGCAATCATCATCCCATTCCAAGAGCAAAGCACTTTGTCATCCAAACTGGGGGATGGCCTGGACTTACGAAGTTCCAACAGCCGAAGACGATCTTCTGCCAACTGTTGACGAACCGAGTCAATGCTCATTCGAGAGGTGTGAGCAACCTGTTGCAAGGTGGCAGCTTCGTAGAGAACATTCATTCCATCAAAGTTCCCGCCAAAGGTGACGCCATACGCTTCACAAAATTGATTGCCTCGTTCCTGTCCGAGTTCTTGCAGAATCTCTTCGCGAGACCAAACGTAGTATTTGCCTTCTACTCCTTCGCTATCTGCATCCCTAGCGGAATAGAAACCACCTAACACATCGGTCAAATCTGACAACACGTAATCCAACGTTTGTCGGATGACTTCTGCGTATCGTTGATTTCCAGTCAACAAGTAACCGTCCAGATAGGATTGTACAAGTAATGCGTTGTCATAAAGCATTTTCTCGAAGTGGGGAACCAGCCAGCGGTCATCGGTGCTATAGCGAGCGAAACCGCCCGCGAGTTGATCGTAGATTCCACCTTGAAGCATTGCGTCCAGAGTCTTGGTAATCCTTTGAAGGCGAGGCTCGGACGGTATATGGCTTTCGATCGCTATGAGAAGTCTCAAATCCAATGCATGTGGAAATTTTGGAGCACGGCCGAAGCCTCCGTGTTTTGAATCAAACGACTCTGCGAGCGTTTGGTCCGCGCGCTCTATCGAGTTTTTTTCCCAATTCGATGAAACGGGAGTCGGCTCCGACGGTGGCTTTGGCTGCAGATGATGCGTTAGTTCGTTCGCTTGACTCAGTAGTGGTTCCCGCCGATTTTTCCAGGAATCCACCACTGCGTTCAGGATTGTGTTGAAACCAGGCCGCCCCCATCGCTCCGTCGGAGGCCAATAAGTTCCAGCGTAAAATGGTCTACCGTCGGGGGTCAAAAAGACGCTGAGCGGCCAGCCTCCCGAACCTGTGAGCATTTGCACCGTCTGCATGTAGATATGATCGATATCGGGACGTTGCTCGCGATCGACTTTGATGGAAACAAAATATTCGTTTAAGATTTGGGCAATCGCAGGGCTTTCGAAGCTTTCGTGGGCCATAACATGGCACCAATGGCAGGCAGAATACCCTATGGAAAGAAAAACAGGCTTGTCTGCGCGTTTCGCCAGTTCAAATGCTTCTTCGCACCATGGGTACCAATCGACTGGGTTGGTTTGGTGTTGCAGGAGATAGGGGCTGGTCGAAGTCGCGAGTCGGTTCGGCATGGATCCTCTCGTTATCCCGAGTCCCCTTTGCAAGGGGTTAATATGGGTTATGAGAAATAGACTTGTTTGAATAAACTGGGGTGATTGTAGTCGACGATCCATTTGAAACCATCTCATCGAGTCCTCTTGTGAAGTCTGCGTCAAGTATTTCAAAAACTGTCTTTTTGGGTGTTCTCCTACCCGCTTCGCTTGTTGCTTTGGGGGTGGGAACCTACCTGGCGATGGGGAGCCAGGAACCCAAGCAAGCACCCAAGGATGGTAAAGACAGCGTCAGCAAGTTGCTCAAATTGCCGATCGTGTCCGTTTTGCCCATCAAGGGCTACTCAGGCACACGATCCTTAGATGTCACGCTGACAGGTACCGTAGTGCCTTATCGGCAAATCACGTTGGCTGCGGAAGTTGCGGGACGTGTGAGGGAAAAGAGCGAAAATTGCAGAACAGGGAGATTCGTGCATAAAGGAGATCCGCTCTTCGAACTTGATTCGAGAGATTTTGAATTGGACGTCGAGCGTCTGCAAGCGTTGCGTGACAGTGAGTACGCTCAGCAACGCGAGTTGGACCAAGAGATTGCGAATGCGAAAAAATCGCTAGAATTGGCGGACGAGGATTTTGCTATCCAGCAACGCGAATTGAAGAGAATCGAATCGCTACCTGCGGGTATAGCGAGTGCAGCCGAATTGGATCAAGCAAAGCGTTTGCGTATCGCGAGCGCCAATCAGCGTCAGACCATTCAGAATCAAATGCAATTGTTGGAGACGCGCAGGAACAGACTCGTACTGGCCGAGAAGTTGGCAGCTGCACAACTTCAACAAGCCCAAGTGAATTTGGAACGAACCAAAGTGGCTTCTCCCATTGATGGCGTTATCGTCAATGAAATGGTCCAAGAAGACTCGTTTGTACAGAAGGGAGCTTCACTTTGCATCATTAGTGACACCGATCGCGTAGAAGTTTCCTGCAACTTGAGAACCGATCAATTGCTTTTGGTTTTGGAGCAAACTCAATCAAAAGATAAATCGGCTCCTTCGTCGCGAGTGTTGCGATCTTCGAGCTACGAGCTTCCTAACACCCCCGTTACGATTTCCTACCGAGTTTCGGGACGTGAAGAGACCGTTTATGAATGGAAAGGGAATTTGAGTCGATACGAAGGTATCGGACTGGATGCGCAAACTCGAACCGTACCGATTCGAATCAGTGTCGACAATCCACGGGAAGTATCGAGAAACGGCAAGCCTATCGATGAGAAATCGAACGGCGGCCTGCCTGCATTGGTGAGCGGAATGTTCGTGGATATTTCGATTCACACGCAGCCTTTGAATAGCCTGATCCTCGTCCCGAAGCTCGCGTTGAAACCGGGCAATCAGATTTGGACATTCCAGAAAGATTCTTCCATCATTGCGAACGAAGATACCGAAGAAGGTATATCTCCGGTTTCTGAAGCCGCCCCCGTATCGAGCAAAGCGAGCTACAAACCACAAATCAACATCGACGATTGGTCTGCCGGACGGATCAAAGTAGAGAGTTCTGTCAAGGTGATAAGTCTAATCAAACTACCTGAGGATTCTAAGGAAGAATATTGGATTGCAGAGATTCGAGAAGGACTTGAGCCGAACACCTTGACCGTGGTTTCACCGATGGCAACGCTTATCGGTGACGGCACGGACAAGGCGAGATATTCACTTAAATAAAGCGAAGGGCGAAATCATGAAGAATGCTATCCAATGGGCCATTCGCAACATCTCTGGCGTCAATGTTCTCGTCGCAATCATCTTGGTTGCGGGGCTTGCCTCGTTCTTTTCCATGCGGCGGGAGACGTTTCCGGAGTTTCAGCTCGAAGTGATTTTGGTATCAGTACCTTATCCGGGTGCCACTCCCGACGAAGTGGAAAGTGGTATTTGCCAAAAGATCGAAGAAGCGATTCAGCCACTCACGGGAATCAAAAAACTAACCAGCATCTGCCGCGAAGGATCTGGTTTTACGTTGGCTCAGCTCGAATCGAACGTCAAAGACCCTCAGAAGATTCTTTCGGAGATTCGATCAGCCGTGGATCGAATCTCGGTTTTCTTTCCTGAGCGAAGTGAAAAATCGACGGTGGAGCAAATCACCTTCCGAACGCCGGCGATTCGAGTTGCCATCATTGGCCCGGATGATCGAACCTCTGCCTCCGAACGAAAACTGAGGGACTATGCAGAGACCATTCGCGACCGACTTCTCGAACTTCCTTCTGTATCCCAAGCCAACATTCAAAATGCAAAACCGTTTCAAATCGATGTCGAAGTCGACGAAGACACGCTTCGGAAGTATGGATTGTCGCTCAGTGAAATAGCTAACATCTTGAGGAAAGAGAATGTTGAGCTCCCTAGTGGTCAGTTGAAGAGCGATGGCCAAGAGATTTTGCTCCGAGGAAAGAACAAACGGGATGTTGGCGAGGACATAGCAACGCTACCGCTGATCACTCAGCCCAACGGTGTTGTACTGACCGTGGGTGATATCGGCAAGGTTCGCGATGAGTTCGATGATGTAACGGCTATTAGCGAAATCAACGGTCGACCTGCGATCGTGATCGAGATCTCTCGAACGAGCAATGAAGATTTGCTGAACATTTCGGATGAAGTCAAGAAATTCGCGGCCGAAGTCGAGACGCCCGATGGCTATTCTGTTCGAGCTTGGGGCGATGAGAGCGTTGATGTTCGAGATCGAATTCGAATGCTTCGAGAAAACGGTCTTCAAGGAGGCATCATCGTTTTCTTGTTGTTAGCCATCTTTTTGGATTTGAGACTGGCGTTTTGGGTTGCTATGGGGATTCCCATCAGTTTAGCAGGAGCGGGTATCATCCTCTATTCCACGGGCGGTACTCTCAACATGCTATCGATGTTCGCGTTCTTGATGGCTGTTGGTATCGTTGTAGATGACGGAATTGTGATTGGAGAGAACATTTACTCTCACCGGGCGATGGGGAAATCTAATTTGCGGGCTTCGATGGATGGTGCATTGGAAGTTCTGCCGAGTGTTTTCTCCAGCGTGGCAACGACCATCATCGCGTTTATGCCATTGTTCTATGTGTCGGGAGTGATGGGGAAATTTATCGCCGTCATGCCGGTCGCAATTATCGCAATGCTATTGGTTTCATTGACGGAGGCGACCTTTGCATTGCCGGGGCACTTATCGCATGATGATAAACCTCCGAAAACAATGATGCAGAAGTTCTTTTATGGTATTGGTCAATCGATCGATCAACTAGAGAAGATGTTTCATTGGATCGGGCGGCCCGCGAATCGAGCACTCGATTGGTTCGGAGAAAAAGTCTACGGTCCCTTGTTGTCGGTTTCTCTTCGGTATCCCACCTTGCCGATATCGGCCGCCATTCTGGCGATTGCGATTGCCGCAGGAATGGTGCGATCTGGGATTGTAGCATTCGAGTTCTTTCCCGCGTTAGATGGAAAAACGATCATTGGTCAAGTCGTCTATCCAGACGGTACACCGGTGGCTGTCACGAGCGAGTCGGCACGGCGGATGGAGCGTGCTATTCGTCAGCTCAGCAACGACATAGCGGAAAAGGAGGATGCGAAAAAAATAAACAAGACCCCTGAGCCTACCGAACCAAACGCCCCTCGCGGACCTGTCAAGCTGGCGTACTTGCAGGTGGGTTCGGCTATGACCGGAGATCCAGGCGCTGGCGATCGTATCAGTGGCTCGCACGTCGCTCAAGTGTTTGTAGAGATTCATGACGCTACGGTTCGGAACATCACCAGCGATGAGATACTAAACAAATGGCGAGAAGCAGCCGGTAACTTCCCAGGCGCCGAGCGCGTAACATTCCAAGCGGCCAACATTGGTCCAGGCGGGCGTCCCCTCGAATTCAAGATTCTAGCTCCGAGCCGTGATATTGCCGCGTTGGAGGCGGCTGTTGAAACCGCGAAAGAAACACTGCGTACCTATGCTGGAGTTTACGATATTCGCGACGACTCTTCGCCAGGGAAAG
The DNA here is from genome assembly GCA_903858115.1 of uncultured Pirellula sp. Classification (GTDB taxonomy): domain Bacteria; phylum Planctomycetota; class Planctomycetia; order Pirellulales; family Pirellulaceae; genus JBKCUI01. The sequence goes on from CAIOHR010000028.1 coordinate 10,454, forward strand.
TGGAGTTTCAATTCGCGATCAAAGAGCGTGCAAAATCGCTTGGTATAACCGTGTCCGATCTCGCGGAAACCGTGCGCAATGCATACTACGGAGCCGAGGTGCAACGACTGCAGCGAGATCGCCATGAAGTCAAGCTCATGGTTCGATATCCTATGAATGAACGTCGCTCGCTGGCCGATTTGCAAGAGATTCGTATTCGTGGCAAAGACAACATCGAACGGCCAATCATGGAGATTGCCGATATTACAATTACACGAGGCTACTCGGAGATCAATCGACTGGATCAATTGAGAGCGATTACGGTGAGCGCCGAGTTAGATACTGCCGTTGCGAACGCGACATTGGTTGCAACATCGCTTAAGGCAGATCTTGTCCCGAAGCTCTTGGAAAAGTATCCTAGTCTTCGTTTTCGTTGGGAAGGGCAACAACAAGAAACAGCAGAATCATTTGGAAGTCTCGTGATCGGTTTCGCCGTTGCAATGGCTTCGATGTTTCTGTTGCTTGTGTTTGAGTTCAATTCCTATCTTCAGCCTCTCATTATTTTGGCAATCGTCCCCTTTGGCTTTGTCGGGGCAATTTACGGTCATGCCTTGATGGGGTTGCCATTGACCCTCTTTAGTATGTTCGGAATGGTGACGCTCGCCGGTGTGGTCGTGAACGATTCGATTGTGTTGGTCGATTTCATCAACCAATGTAACAAAGGAGGAATGCCCGTTCATGATGCCTTGATGGAAGCTGGTTCCCGTCGACTGCGAGCGGTTTTTCTTACAAGCGTTACGACAATCGCCGGCCTAGCGCCCATGTTGCTCGAGAAATCGTTCCAAGCACAAGTTCTGATACCGATGGCAACAAGTCTTGCCTTTGGATTGCTGGCATCCACGATGTTAGTGCTTTTGATGGTACCATTCCTTTACAAAGTGTATGCGACGGTCGCATTGACCGAGGAACAGACAGCTGGACGTTGGGAGCCAGCGCCATCTTACGAAACCGTTCCAGACGGATCAAAAGAAACGGAGAGAAACGTTGACAGCTTGGAAAAGCCAAGTTCCAGGGAACAGGATGTTGTCTTAGGTACGTGATGTAGGGAAGTTGCTTTGAATCGAATCGAAACGGTGGATCAGCTTGAGGATGAATTGAGTTGTCCGACACCAGGGGTACTTGCAACGCTGCGCGAGATTGATGGCGACGTCATCATCTTAGGGGCTGGCGGGAAAATGGGCCCCACGTTGGCCAGGATGGTTCGACGCGGTTTCGATGAGATCGGGCAATCAGGGAGGAAGGCGATTGCCGTTTCGCGATACTCAAACGCGCATGCAAAGTTGGCATTGAATCAAGCTGGGGTTGAAACGATCTCTTGCGATCTTCTCTCTCGAGAATCAGTACAGCTGCTCCCAAAAGTTCCCAACGTGATCTACATGGCAGGGCAGAAATTTGGCACTTCGAATCAACCTGAGTTGACGTGGGCAATGAACACGTTGATTCCAGCGATCGCCGCTGAGCACTTTACCAAAAGTCGAATCGTGGTTTTCTCCACGGGTTGCGTGTATCCATTCATGCCCATGGATGGTCGCGGGGCCGCGGAAGAAACGCCATTGCTACCGCCGGGAGACTATGCGAACTCTTGCGTCGGGCGAGAGCGTATTTTTTCGTATTATTCTTCTTTGCATCATACTCCGATGGCCATGTTTCGGCTTTGCTATTCCATCGATTTGCGATACGGAGTCCTTCACGATATCGCTCAGAAAGTCGCCCAGAGGATCCCTGTCGATGTCAGCATGGGTTGGGTCCAAGGGATTTGGCAAAGAGATGCGAATGCCAGGGCAATCGAGTCCTTACGACACACGACGTGCCCGCCTACTCCGCTCAACGTAACTGGGCGCGAAAGGCATTCTGTTCGCGATATAGCGATGCAGTTTGGAAAACTCCTTGGGGTAGAACCGCAATTTGTAGGTACCGAAGAGTCCAAGGCTTGGATTTGGGATGCCTCCCGGTCCTACACACTCTTTGGCCCTCCGACGGTAGAATGGAAGGCGATGATCGAGGCTACGGCGCATTGGATGCAATGCGGCGGACCATCGTTGGGGAAGCCTACCCATTTCGAAGTTACCGACGGCACTTTTTGAGTTCTCTACCGTTACGCTTTCTACATTTTGATTTTCTAGGCACGGATTGGTTTATGGTTATTCGACTTTTTCAACCTGGCGATCTTCCCGAGCTACGAAGAATCACCATCGAAGGCTTCGAAGGAATCGCGATTGATCAAAACGTAGAGAACCAACTTGGAGTATTGGCTGGCCACGATTGGAAGTGGCGAAAGGCAAGGCATGTAGATGAGGACTGCGAAGCCAATCCTTTCGGGGTCTTCGTTGCAGTCGAGGGTGACACGATCTTGGGATACATCTCAACCCGAATCGACCGAGAAGCAAGAAAAGGGAGGATTCCGAATCTCGCTGTCGATGCACATCAACGGGGCCATGGAGTCGGCCGGGCATTGATCGAGCATGCTATCGATTACTTGCGTGGGCAGGGAATGGCCTTTGTGATGATAGAAACGATGGTCAACAATCCTGTTGGGCAACACCTGTATCCCTCGTGCGGCTTTGTCGAAGCTGGCCGTCAAATTCATTATGCGATGAAGTTATGAATGGATCGACCATAGTCAGCGATTGGCGATCGCAATTGCGGCAGGGAGTTGCGATCCCTGCACATCCTCTGGCTCTTACGAAGAATCGTAAGCTCGATGAACGTCGTCAACGGGCTTTAACTCGCTATTACATTGCAGCCGGAGTTGGTGGTCTCGCGATCGGAGTTCACACGACTCAGTTCGCCATTCGCGATCCGAGGCATGGTTTGTTCAAACCAGTCTTGGAGTTAGCGTCCGAAGAACTACAACGATATGCCAATCGCGCTGATCCCGTGGTAAGGATCGGCGGAGTTTGCGGTGAGACGCGGCAAGCGATGCAGGAGGCATCGCTATTAGCAGATCTTCGATACAACGCAGCCTTGCTGAGCTTAGCCTCACTAAAGCATGCAAACGACGAACAGTTGCTGCAACATTGCCGCGAGGTCGCATCGATCATGCCCGTAATTGGGTTCTATCTGCAACCAAGTGTCGGCGGTCGGGTTTTGTCCTATTCATTCTGGCGACAATTTGCTGAGATTGAAAATGTGGTTGCGATCAAGATTGCACCTTTTAATCGTTATCAGACACTCGATGTGGTGCGTTCCGTCATGGCTGCGGGACGCGATGACATAGCACTGTATACAGGCAACGACGACAACATCGTCGCAGACTTGGTGACGACCTTTCGCTTTGATGGAGTTGAGCGACGAATCGTTGGCGGGTTGCTTGGGCATTGGGCTGTTTGGACAAAGGGTGCCGTCGAGATGTTGGCTGAAGTTCAAGGAGCGAGTTTGACATCGGACGTTTTGAGACTGGGAGTCGAGATCACCGATTGCAACGCTGCATTTTTTGACAGTGCCAATGGATTCCGTGGCTGTATCGCTGGACTTCACGAAGTGCTGCGGCGTCAGGGGCTTTTCGAGGGAATCTGGTGTCTTGACGAGACAGAGACTCTCAGTGTTGGGCAACATGAAGAGATCGACCGGGTGTATGCAGCTTATCCGCATCTCAACGACGATCTTTTCGTCGCTTCCCATCTCGATACCTGGCTTGCATGAGTTAGACTGGTGCTTTGTCAATCCGAGGGATTGGGCCGCAAAGAACCTAGTTTCAGACTCTCCACCAGGCATAAACCATGTCAAATCCTATCAGTTTTGCGAGACGCGATTTCATCTCAGCAACTTCCAAGGCTTCGCTTGCTTTTGCAATCCCCACCATCATTCCTGCGACAGCCCTAGGGCGCAATGGAAAGACTCCACCCAGTGAAAAGATTCAGCTGGGAGTGATCGGAATTGGACCTCGATGCAAATATGTCATCGCTCCGATACTTAAGTTTGAAGACGTTCGATGTCGCGTCATCGCCGATGTGCAGGCTTCACGCCGCGAGGAAGGAAAAAAGATTGTTGATTCAGCCTATGGATCGTCGGACTGCGAAATGCTTCGCGATTTCCGAGAGGTTTTGGCGAGAAAGGACATCGATGCGGTACTGATTGCGACCGGAGATCGCTGGCATGCGACGGCATCCATGATGGCTGCCGACGCGGGCAAAGATATCTACTGCGAGAAACCCTGCGGGCTTACCATCGACTATTGCCAACGAATCGATGAAACGATTCGGAGTAAAGGACGTATTTTCCAAGCCGGCACTCAACGTCGAAGCGTCCCCAACTTTCAGCAAGCGGTACAGATGGTTCACGATGGAAAGCTTGGTCAACTCAAGAAAATGGTTGCTTCGGTCTATGTTCCTAGCATTGATACGACGTGGTTGCCATCGGAACCAACACCCGATCGAAACGTGGTTGACTGGAACATGTGGCTGGGACCTGCACCATGGCGTCCGTTCAATAGACAGTATGTTGCTGGAAAATGGAGAGGCCAATGGGATTTCGATTCGGGAGCCAAGCTGCTGGATTGGGGAGCCCACACAGTCGACCTCTGCCAGTGGGCCAATCAAGCAGATGGCTCGATGCCGATTGAGTTCATCCCCAAAGACAAAGGGATCGAATGCAAGTATACCAATGGTGTCGTTCTCGAAATCGACTTCCTCGATACACCATTTGCGCAACGACCGGGATGGATTCAATCCAATGGAACCTGCCCAGTTCGGTTTGTTGGAGAAAAGGGCTGGGTAGAAACTGGGGACAGTGGCGAAATCCATCTATCGATGGAAAACGATGCCGTTGATATCAGTAAAGCAGGTGCTCGTCGTAATGGACTCGATGTGGACTTGCACGCTCGAAATTTCTTTGACTGCATGAGGACGCGAAAGCCAACCGTGGCAAACTCATCGGTGATGCGGCGCTCCCATATCGCTTGTCATGCAGCCGCGATCTCCTGGATTCTTCAACGGCCTCTTAAGATCGATCCTGTTTCAGAGACATTCGTTGGCGATGAAGAAGCGAACCGATTGAAAACTCGCCCTCAACGAAGTGATTGGACGTTATGACTCTAGGCATTTCAACCTTGGAGACGCCCGATATCCAGATTCAAGTATTGTTCAGATCGAGCTTGCACTCCAAATGCAAACTCTTGAAGAGTGCGAAAGTATGCAAATCTCACTAATGCGATGCAACCGGAAAACGCAACAACTCCTAGCAATACAATAGCTGGCCAAGTCATCCACATCCTCTCCTGACGCTCGCGAGCGTCTTCGTTCGAACGATTCGCGTCACTTTCGGACCAATCGAAAAACTGTTGATCGACTCTGCGTTCCTTCAGTGCGAGCTTGAAGTCCCGGGAGCCATCCATGGCCGCTGACACAACATCAGGAACTAGCTTGATCGGGAACTGGGATTGGAGAGCAAAAGCACCGATGGAAACGAAGAAGGCAACTATCAAAAACGTAGCCCACAAGTCGCTGCGAATTTTGGTCATCGCCCGCCGTTCCAGTGACGAGCGACGATTAGAGTGAGTGCCATGCTTTACATCATTGGATTCGCGATGAACAAGAAATCAGCGGTCATCACCGCCGCCAAAGTTCTACCTCTCCTTGGGAGCTTTCCAGGGCTGCACCAAATGGAAAAAGCGTTGAGCTCCAAAGAACTCAACGCTTTTTTATATTTCAAGTGCACTACAAGCCTGTTCGATTGTGTGCTTTATTTGGTTCCTATAGCAAAGAGTTTGTTCCTGTTGGCGATGAATATTTTGTCGTTCGCAGCAATAGGAGTTGTGTAAAGCGCGGAGCCTAAATTGATTTCAGCGATCTGCTTTTGTTCTTTCGATAGTTCGAAAATAGTGATGTCTCCGTCCTCGTCTCCGATATAGATCTTGTTGTCGGCGATCAACGGGGATGCCCAAGACGCGGCTAACATATCGTAGGTCCAATGAGCTTCTCCGGACTTCGCGTCGAGGCAATGGACCAACCCACTAAAATCTGCAATCACCAATAAATTGTTTTTGATCGCCACGGTACCGCAAGTGCGGTGCATCGTCGTTTCGAACTCTTTCGGGTTACTACCTACATAGTGCCAGACAGCAGCTGAGTTGGGATTGTCTCTCTCCAAATCGCCAGCGGCTGCATCCAACGCTTGCTTGCGTTTATGAGCAATGACAACGGTTGGATCCTTGCTATTGTAAACGAGCGTGGGGCTGACATCCCCTCGTTTTTTCGGATCGATGGCCCAAAGATGGCCTCCCCCTTCACCGTGCTCTGGATCTTCACCGACGGCGACATATACCAAACCATCGTAAACGACGGGAGTTCCGATCAGGTGGTTTCTCGTTGCGCCGTTGAGCTTATAAACCGAATCCTTTGGATTGGCATCAAACTTCCAAAGCAATTTGGATTTTCCGCTATCTCCATTCGCATCAAAGCTGTAAAGCCAACCATCCCCGCCGCCGAAAATTACTTGATCTACGCCACCCAATGTTGCAAAGGCAGGTGAAGACCATTGACCATGGAGGATGTTAGGACCAGGAGAGCTATCGGTCCAAAGGACTTCACCCGTGCTTCGGTTGATGCAAATAAAGCTAGGAGCTTTCTCTTCTGGAATGGATAAGTGGGAGTCATCCACTCCATTGCCTGTGTTCACGAACAAGAGATTGCCAACTGCGGTTACCGAACAGCTGCACATATTGTGTTGCGACACATTGAGCTGTGCCATCATGTCAAGTTTCCAGACGATATCGGCTTCGTTCTTTTCCTCGTTGGGTTCCTTATTAAATGGTCCATCGTTCTCACCATCGTTGAACCCTTCGGTGTCGAGGCATACAACCTCGCCTCGGCTAGTGACATACCATAGCTTGTCACCGTCGACGAACGGAGCACAGCAGATACCCTGGTTTGGCCAATCATGAACACGGCCCGTGGGGAGCTTTTCGCTACTATGTTGCCAAAGGAGTTTTCCATCCTTCTCGTCAAAGCACAGGAGCACACCTAGATCAACCGTCGCGGGATAACGCTTGATGTAACCGGCACCGTTGTTCGTTCCGATATAAACCTTGCCGTTTGCTACAACGGGATTTCCGTAAGTTTCCGATCCGAGTGCTGCCGACCAAAGGATGCCATCGCCTGACTCGACATCGAATTTTGTGGGGAGCGGTCCTGTTTCAGGGACATTGTTCCGTTCAGGAGAGCCACCCCATTGCGGCCAATCTTTCGGGCCGACCTTCAGCTTCGAAATGAAAGCTTTGGCTACCGCAGTCGGATCGTATTCCTCAGCCGATGCAGCACCCACCAAAAATGTGGAGGTAATCGAGCTAGTGACGAGTCCGAGGGAAAGGAGCCGGCGAAAATTACTCTGTCGCATGCATAACACCTAGAAAGGGAGAACAAGAAATCTGGCTGGAGGGTCAAATGCGAGGCTAACGCCAAGCAATCATTTCTGCATTATAGACCATAACCTACCCTCTTGGACAGTATTTAAGCTGCCAATACATTGCTGACAATCAACTCTCCAAATACAATTCTAGGCAACGCTCGAGATATCCCCCTTTTGGCCACCTTTCTCCGTCTGGGTACAACCATGGTTTTCGCCGTTTCCCGCCGTCAATTTATTGCTTCAGCCACTGCCGCAAGTCTCGCTTCGCAAACAAGTAGCCTATGGTCTCAGGAAACCAAAACGCCTCCGTTCAAGATTTCTCTTGCACAATGGTCCCTCAACAAGCCGCTGTTTGGCAAAAAGTTGGACAACCTAGATTTTGCAAAATATACCAAGGAAAAGTTCGGTATCGAAGCAGTTGAGTATGTCAACCAGTTCTTTAAGGACAAAGCCAAAGACGAGACTTATCTGGCTGAAATGAAAAAACGCGCTGCCGACGTTGGAGTCACGAGCTTGTTGATCATGATCGATGGCGAAGGTGCCTTGGGAGACAAAGACGCAGCAAAGAGAACGACTGCCGTGGAAAATCATTTCAAGTGGGTCGAAGCAGCGAAGTATCTTGGCTGCCACTCCATTCGCGTCAATGCGCAAACCAACGCTGAATATGAAGAAGGAAAGAAACTGGCTGCCGACGGTTTACGCCGACTTTCGGAGTATGCGAAACCGATGGGAATCAATGTTATTGTTGAGAACCATGGAGGTCTCAGTTCGAATGGCAAATGGCTATCCGAGACCATTCGCATGACAGAGATGTCGAATTGTGGCACGTTGCCTGACTTTGGTAATTTCTACGATTACGATCGATATCAGGGGGTGACCGACCTAATGCCTCTAGCGAAAGCCGTCAGCGCCAAGAGTTATGATTTTGATGCGGAAGGAAACGAAACCAAAATCGATTTCCGAAAGATGATGAAGATCGTTCTCGATGCAAAGTACAACGGTTGGGTTGGAATCGAATACGAGGGTAGCCGTTTGAGCCCGGACGAAGGCATTATGGCAACCAAGAAGTTGCTCGAGAAATGCATGAGCTAGAACGAGACGCCAAATAGCGTTTTCTTCGCGACACCCCACCAATTGCGTTCATCCAACTCGCGATACGGAGAGTTGGATGGAAGCACTTCTAGCAAGTAGCGATGTGCACTCTTTAGGTTGTGGTAGGGTAAAGATGGGAAAAGATGATGCAATGCGTGGTAGCGTATCGAAAACGGGAAAAAAAGCCTCGTCAATAAGTCATTTCCTGTGAAGTTGCACGAGTCCAAAATGTGGGATTCGACGTTAACGCGTGAGCCGTCCCCTTCAAAGTGGTGATCTGCCAACTGACGTAATTGATTTAATGCGAACGTGGCTAATCCCAAAAGATAGATCAGTGGAATGCGACTCAATGGAGCAACGCCAACCAGTACTGTTGCAGGAATAGCGAGCGCTCGAATGAAGCATAACCATTCCATGATAGTTATGGACCGCCTGTCCGCTTCGTTCAATTTTCTTCGATATTGAAAGTTCAAAGTTAGAGAGCTAGCTCGTTCCAAAACAAACTGTCGCAGCTTCGGATGAAGGTAACTCAACGGCACAAGCAAAAATCGAAGAAAGACGATGATTGGGAAAGCAATGATCAAGATCAAATAGCATATCAGGCTCCGAAAGTTGCCACTCTTTAGGACATTTGCGACATACTCAGGGTCCTCGTGTGTTCCATACACCCGAAGACTGTGATGATCTCGATGGTGGCGAGTAAAGAACGGAGATGGCGTAAAGGTCATGACCCCGACCAGCAAGTTCCATGTCAGCTTGAATAGCGGCATTTCATGTTGCCCGAGATGGCAGACTTCGTGCACCAAGGAACCTAATCGATAAAGCCAGAACACAGCGATGGGAAATGCGATCCATTGAATCGTAGACCCGAGCGGCGCCATCAAATAGAGGGAAGCGAACGAATACGCAAAGACTAGCGAAGCTAAGAAGTCGATCCAATATCGGCTGGCTTTGACTCGAAAGAAATCGACGGGGGCTTTCGAAATAGCATGGCGTGCGTCTCGAATCCAATGCGTTTCAAGCTGGGAAGACTCGCTTTCACGCTGAGAAGACTCGCGCTGAGCCAATGATGCTCCGAGATTACGCTCCAAGACAGCAGACTCAGGTACACTCATTGCGCAGACTTTACATAATGCGGGGAAAACGGATTCGGGCAGAATTTCTACTCCACGAAGCTGCACACTCTCGATGGAGACCATGAGATCAGACCGTGCAGCTTTTGAACACCCTAATAAGCGAGAATTCCGATGCTACTTGCCAATTGATTTGGAGCTCAACGATCATTTGGAACGATCGCTCCCAACAATCCTTCGGAAAATGCGAAAATCTTTGGGTATCCGTTTAGCTTTCGCGGTAGCTAATGGCTAGTTTGCGAAGAACTTTGATCCCGCGATCCAACGTTTCATCGCTTGCGGCAAAAGAGACTCGAAAATGCGTGTCCTGTTGCGAGAAGATGTTTCCTGGGATAACCAATAACTCGTGCTCGATGCAACGTTGAACGAATTGCGTTGCATTCCCCCCGTGGGCTTTCGGGAAGATATAAAAAGCTCCCCCCGGCTCGGTAAACTCATAGAAGTCGCGAAGTCCCTTCACGATACGATCCCGCTTGAGAGCGTATTGCTGGTAGTATTGCGTCATGTCATAGTCCATTGCACCGAGTGCCCCCCACTGGAATGGAGTGGGCGCACACACAAAGGAATACTGCTGCAATTTGATCATCGTCTGAATAACTTCGGCTGGCCCATGGACGTATCCCACTCTCCAACCAGTCATAGCATGGCTCTTGGAGAATCCATCGATCACGATGGTGTCAGGATTAAACTCGGCTGGCGAGCGCATCGGGCCAGAGAAATGAAAACCACTGTAGATTTCATCGGATAGCAATGCGATGTTTTTCTCGTGGCACAATTTTGCGATCGCTTCAATCTCCGGTAATGTGGCTGTTACACCCGTTGGATTGCCCGGACTATTGAACAGCACCAGCTTTGTTTTCGGGGTAATCGCTGCTCGCACTTTGTCGATGTCGATACGAAAGTCAGGGTAGGTATCGATGAGGATGGGTGTCCCTCCCACGAGCTGAACCAGCGGAACATACATCACGAAGTAGGGATCAAAGATAATGACTTCGTCGCCGGGATCGACCATCGATAGCATGGAAAGTACCAACCCTCCGGACGTTCCAGAGCTAACGAATACCTTTCGGTCGCTTTTGGGATACTTCTCGTCCACATGACGTTGCAACCGATCGAGCAATGGCGGAATCCCTTGCGTGGGGGAATACGCGTTCTTGCCAGATTCGATGGCTTCAATCGCAGAGAAACGGATAGGTGGAGGCACTTCAAAGTCCGGCTGGCCGATCGACAAATTGATCGGATTCTTCAGCTTGGCCGCAAGCTCAAAGACTTTCCGGATGCCGCTCGAGTCGAAAGCGAGTGTACGCTGTGCAATCCAGGGATGCGGTTTTGTCATGCGAAAGGGAGGTAGTAATAGTTGGAAAATGAGCGGCCTAGGCAAGAAAGTAGCCTCGGATCGGTAAATGATACGGTGAAATCGACTTTTTGACACCTCGAAGTTTTAGCAAACTGCTAGCACTTTGGTGAAGCTTGTGTAGCATTACGCCTTCAGCCCATTTGTTTTTTCCTCGGATGTTTTCATTTAGAAACAGGCACCTATCTTATGGCGAGCATGGTTGGCAGGTTCCGTAGTGTTGGATTCGTAAGTTCACTCGCCCTCTCCCTTGTTGTCTTACTCCACCCCGTTTTTGTTCCAAGTATTTGTGTTTCGCAAGAAGCGACGGCCGCCAAGCTAGATCCGCATGATCTACCGTTGCCCGATAAGCTTCCAGCAGCAACCCCGAAGGATGAGTCCAAGAAGGACTGGATCCAACAGATCGATGGCGTATTCGGAAATTGGTTAGTCACTCCGATGGCATCTGTTTTATTCTTCGATTTTGGCACCAAAGCACTCACGGGCACAAGCGTCCCGTTTGTCGTCATCTGGCTTCTGTTCGCCGGAGTCTTTTTGACATTACGCATGTCGTTTATCAATTTGCGTGGGTTTTATCACTCGATTCAACTCATTCGAGGTGTTTACGACTCCAAGCATCACAAAGGGGACGTCTCTCACTTTCAAGCCCTCGCCTCCGCTTTGTCTGGTACCGTAGGGCTCGGAAACATTGCGGGCGTTGCCATCGCCGTTGGTACAGGGGGCCCTGGAGCCACATTTTGGATGATTCTTTCCGGATTGCTTGGTATGTCGAGCAAGTTTTCCGAGTGCACCTTGGCCGTAATGTATCGCAAGACGGACGAGCAAGGGCTAGTTTTGGGCGGCCCCATGATATACCTAAAAGAGGGCCTCTCTCGCATGGGGCTTGGCCCCTTGGGAAGCGTACTCGCTTTGGTTTTCACCTTCCTCTGTATCGGGGGATCGTTTGGTGGAGGTAATTCTTATCAAGTCGTTCAATCCTTGAATGCATTGCAAGCTGAAGAGTCATTTAGCTTCTTGAAAGACTACCCATGGATCTACGGCTTGGTAATGGTCGTGTTGGTTGGTGTCGTCATCATTGGCGGAATCAAATCGATCGGTAATTTTGCGGGTACCGTGGTTCCATTCATGTGCCTCGCTTATGTCTCCATGTGCCTCGTGATTATTGGCTTGAACGCATCAAGACTTCCATGGGCTATTGGTGAAATTCTGTCAGGAGCATTTACGCCGGCAGGGATGTACGGTGGGTTCCTAGGTGTTATGGTGATTGGTATCAAGCGTGCTGTTTTCTCCAACGAAGCAGGTGCGGGCTCTGCTGCCATTGCGCACTCCGCTGCCAGAACCGATGAACCTATCAGCGAAGGTATTGTCGCACTTCTCGAACCATTCATCGATACCGTTGTTGTTTGTACTTTAACGGCGTTGGCAGTGGTCATTACGGGCGTGTATCGACAGCCGGATGTATTGCAACTTGCAGCCGATAACAAAGGTTCGATGATCACACTGGCTGCGTTCACACAGAATGCTTCGTTCGCTTGGTTCAAATATGTTTTGTACCTAGCGGTCTTTTTGTTCGCTTATTCTACATGTGTTTCATGGTCTTACTATGGTGAACGCTGTTTCGTTTCGATCTTTGGAAGCAAATCATCGCTGCTGTATAAGATTCTATTCCTCATTTTCACTTTTCTAGGGTCCATCGTCAGCGCTACGAATATTCTGGACTTTAGTGACATGTTGATCTTGTCGATGTCCATTCCGAACCTGATCGGCGTCTTTTTGATGAGCGGAATGATTCGAAAGGAATTAGATCGATACTGGGAACGTTACAAGAGTGGCGATCTGTTACCTAAAGATTAGTTCGATGGACGGTTTCCGATGAGTGATGCAAAGTACTATGACCTCGTCGTATGTGGCGGCGGGGTTATAGGCCTTTCCATCGCGTACCAATGCGTCAAGAAAGGCTGGACGGTTTGCGTTCTAGACGCTGGTGAAATTGGCAAAGGATCTTCTTGGGCTGGTGCTGGGATTCTTCCGGCCGGTGCGTCCGTCGATGCACTAGATCCACTCGAACAGCTGCGTGCACTGTCTCATGAGCTTCACCCCCTTTGGGCCGCAGAGCTATTGGAATCGACCGGCATTGACAATGAGTTTCGCCGCTGCGGAGGTCTATACTTAGCGAGAACACGAGCTGAGCGAGCTACCCTTCGGGCGAATTGCAGTTGGTGGGACGAGCATGGTATTGCTTACGAGCAGAGTACTATTGGTCAGATGAGTCAGTGTCTTGCGGGCATGAAGTCACTGACTCTCGTCGAACCTGAGGCGGAATGTTGGTGGGTGCCTGGCGATTGCCGAGTTCGCAACCCTCGGCATCTGAAAGCACTGCAAAAGGCACTTCATCAACTGGATGTCGATTTGGTACATAACACTTCGGTAACAGGCTTTCGTTGCGAAAATGGGCGAGTCCAACGATTGACATGTGAAGGAGGTCGTACAGTGTTTGGTAATGTCTATTGCGCGGCTTCTGGTGCATGGACTTCAGCACTGCTTTCCAATGTGGGTGTGGCGACTGGCATCATGCCAGTTCGAGGGCAGATGCTTTTGTACAAACTAGCATCATCAGCCTTCTCGTGTGTGATCAATGAAGGGCATCGTTACTTGGTTCCTCGCGATGATGGTCATCTATTGGTCGGGTCTTGCGAAGAGGAAGTTGGTTTTGTCGCTGAAACAACGCAGGAAAAAATAAATGAATTGCATGAGTGGGCGGAGGGACTAATGCCGGCACTTACCGAGAACCGATTGGTGCAATCCTGGGCAGGTTTACGCCCCGGCTCCTTTGATAGCTATCCCTACATGGGGAAAGTCCCTGGAGTCGAGAACCTATTTGTGGCTGCTGGGCACTTTCGTCACGGATTGCACTGGTCGACTGCGACAGGATTGTTGATGCAGCAGTTGATGTTTGGCGAAACGCCAGACATCGACTTGGAACCATTTCGCGTACTGCGTGGTAATGCCGCCTCTCGCGTCTAGGCTTTGTGGTGGAAATGCGAACGCATCTATTTCAAGGCTTGAGACCCGCCCAGGCTCGTATCGGAGGCAGACCAATCATCACTCTTGCCTGGCGCGGGGCGATCATAGGATGCAGGGACAGACTTCTACCGGTCAACAGCATTTCGCGACTTGCAACGCAAATCGCGCCATTCCAACCTCCCATGTTGTAAGCATGCGTAAACGCCGCTCGACCGCTTCGGTCCATCGGCGTTGCATAGTGGACATCGATGTTTTGGTTCTACTTCTGATGACACGTCTGGCTCAGAGGCAGTTTCTGTGGGTGTTGTTGCAGTAGAAGTGAGTAGCGATCGTGCTTGCTCGAGTTTCTTTCGATTGCCATTTCCACATAGAAGCGTTCGATTTCTTGACATTATTCCTGTTTCGACGTTTGAAGTACCGAGATGCGTCATACAATACGGATGCAGTTCAAAATTTGAATGACACATAGGCGAGCTGTAGGTAGAGTTGCCGATAGGCAGAGGATCTGTCCCAACCCGAAGTGTAAGCGAGGGGTAGACCGTCCCTTGCTCACGCTTCGAGTTGGGATTAAAGCGACAGCCAGTCACGAGACGTGCTGGGATTAATGCAATAAGGCCTTCGCTTCGCATGGATACGAACCACTGATCGCCTTGTGATGCCTCAGTCGCTTCGAGAGCAGTTGTTTTCTCTTAGGGCTCCGAATCTCGTGTTTTGTCGGAGGGAAAAATGGAAAGCAACTCGATTTATATACTTGGCATGAGCTGGACCATGCCGCTTCTTATCGTTGGCATACTCGCAGTATTGATGGTGATGGTAGTGGTTTTTGTCGCAATGAAATGGGGGGTGTATTGGTTGCAAGCATATTCGTCCGGCGCAGAAGTGCGACTCTCCAGTTTGATCGCCATGACTTTGCTCGGCATAAAACACAGTACGATTGTGGATGCAAAAGTTATGGGACGGCAAGCTGGGTTACGGATTGATGCGGACGAAGGGGGCATGTCGACTGCTAGGTTGATGTCCCACGTTTTGGCGGGAGGCGATGTATCGCACGTGATTCGAGCCATCATCGCTGCCGATCGTGCGGGAATCCAGCTCGACTATGATCGTGCCGCCGCCATTGACTTGGCTGGACGCGATGTCTTGGCTGCGGTTCAGACTAGCATTCTGCCGCAGGTGATTCGCTGCCCACCAGATCTTCAAAATAGTAGAGCGACTCTGAGCGCTATCGCCAGGAATGGAGTTGAACTGAAAGTTTCGGCGCGTGTCACCGTCCGAACCAATCTAAACCAACTGATAGGTGGCGCAACGGAAGAAACGATTATCGCGAGAGTCGGGCAAGGGATCATCACTGCCATTGGACTCGCCGACAACCATATGGATGTCTTGGCAAAACCATCGCAGATCGCCAAGAATGTTTTGGATAGAGGGCTGGATGCTAGTACTGCGTTCGAGATTGTTTCAATCGACATTGCGAACATCGAAGTCGGTGCGAATATTGGAGCGAGGCTACAGATCGACCAAGCCAACGCAGATACTCGCATTGCTCAAGCTCATGCGGAGGGCCGTCGTGCCGAAGCTGTTGCAGAAACACAGGTCATGAGAGCGAAAGTTGTTGAACGTCGCTCTCAATACGTTTTGTCAGAAGCACTGATTCCGACGGCCATTGCTGAAGCGTTTCGACAAAACGCTTGGGATGCAGTTACCGAAACTGCCGTGCAACCATTGAAGCCTTTAGTATCCAAACCCGCTACCAAACGAGGATTCAGCAATGAACCTACCTACAACTAAAACGCCAATGTACGTGCTATTAAAAGACAAGCAGCCGATAGGTCCCTCGGTCGTTCCCGATCGGGACGGCACGAAACAGCGGGTACTGTTCGGATTCTCGGACAAGGGACCGTACGATGCATTTATTGCGAGTGCCACAGAAGGGTTAAGGCCTTATCCACTCGTCAAAGGATATTTGAAAGGTCTATTGGAAGAAAAGGCGTCGAGCGAACCAGTGATCGTGATCGACGCATCGAGCGCGACGGCGCCCTCTTTCCACGCAGCAACCGTTCAGTCTGTTGTTGCATGCATGGAATCCAACGTATCGAGCATTCCTATCACGTTACGTCTGGATCTTGTTCCCGATAGCGGAGAATATCAGGTCCGAGAGTGTGATGAGATGATGGGAACTGCTGGATGAGCGTGGCACAGCGACAAGCGACCAGGGGAGAATGTTGGCTAGCGGAGCGGTCAACATTTTGGTCAATCGCAGTAGGATAGCTCTTCTGCAAGCATTGTTTCAAGGCGGTCGAGTTCCTCATTGATCTCGATCGATAACTGAGAGAGCGAGACTACTTCCGTGGATCGTCCATAGACTTCAGGGGAAGGTTCATCGCTATTTCTGAGCCTTTGAAGTAGAAGTTCTTCAAGAGTTCTCAGATAGGACTCTTCTTGTTCCCTTTGTTGCCAGGACATCATTCTGTGCTCCAGTTCGATCATCAAGTCGCAATCGGTTTCGTTTCGTCGGTACTGGAAAACTAGAATATCTAGCTACTGGTTGCCAAACGGTTTCATCACTTTCCTCTCCAAATCGTCCTGTATGACCGATTTCAAACGCTCCAATCCGCACAACCTGAATTGACTGCGCATTCTGTTGGACTTCTGAATCCTTCGAAACTCCCATACAATTCAAACGAAGTTTGAGGCAATTAACAACGAGGGACGCGTTACGCAGCATGAAGGCTTGGTCCAGACAGGAGCTTGAGAAACTGAGAACAAAGTCTGTCGCATGGTATCGCGATCATAAGCGTGACTTGCCTTGGCGGAAGACCAACGATGCTTACTCCATCTGGGTGAGTGAGATCATGCTACAGCAAACGCAGGTGGCGACAGTCATCCCTTACTTCCATCGGTTCATGGATCAGTTTCCGACTGTGGTGGATTTGGCGCGAGCGGACGAAGAACGGGTCTTGTTTTATTGGGCCGGATTGGGGTACTACCGTCGCGCTAAGCAAATGCACGCGGCAGCGAAGCTGGTTGTAGCAAAACATGGAGGTACATTCCCCTCGGACTACGAACAAATTATTTCTTTGCCAGGAATAGGCCGCTACACTGCGGGGGCAATTCGGTCGTTTGCTTTCGATCTTCCTTCGCCGATCGTCGAAGCAAACACGCAACGCATTTTCGCTCGATTATTGAAACTGAAAGGGCAACTCACAGACGCCAAGATACAATCTGAATTATGGAACTTCGCGACGGCAATCCTCCCCACGAGGACCGGAAGTGGCGAGACGAATCAAGCCTTGATGGAGATTGGGTCGCAAATTTGTCTGCCCAAGAATCCGCATTGTCTTGTATGCCCACTCCATCGAATGTGCCCAACGTACGAATCGGGAGAACAAGCAGAGATCCCATCGCCGAAGCCTTCAAAAGTCTACGAGGACAGAACCGAAGCAGCGTTGCTGATCCATCATCCAAAGAAAGGGTATCTGGTGCGGTTGTGCTTGCCAGAGGAGCGATGGGCGGGCCTTTGGGATTTTCCACGATTTGATGTTTCGACGCTCGCTTCAGGTGAGTCGATTGAAGAGTCGCTAGCAGTTCAATTTTTATCGAAGTACGGTCTGGCGATCGAGGTTCGATCGCTTATGTCATCGATGAAGCATGGTGTCACCAAGTATCGCATTACGCTTCATTGTTTCGAAGCATCTTTATCACCACAATCTAGACCAGATAAAGTTGGTCTTGTATGGCGAACGATAGACGACCTCGCGGCAATGCCATTGAGCTCCACCGGAAAGCGACTGTGCAAACAGCTTACTTAAGAGCTTCAAATAGATTGTTTTTATCGTCGGTCCAAAGGATAGGCTTCGCGTAGTTTTTGGTATGGGTCTGTTCTGTTTCTAAGAAGTGGCTGAGCCATTTCTCGTCGCTTGATAGAATGGCCCAAGTAGATTCATAAGCGTTCGGGCTCTCTTCTTCCTGGCCGTTGGCAAAGCAGCAGTGCATTTGTTGTGACTCAGCTAGTCCAAGTACGATCGACTTTAAATCGAAGTAGAGATTGGAAATATGAATGGCCATTTTTCCGTCTGGCTTCAAATGCCGTTTGTAAATACGCATTGCCTCGGTGGTGAGCAAGTGTACTGGAATCGCATCTCCGCTAAACGCATCCAAGACGAGCAGGTCGAACGCTTGAGGAGCCTCTTTTTCCAGTTGTAATCTAGCATCGCCAAGAACTAGTTCGGTCGAGGCCAACGAGTCTCGAAGAAAGGTAAAGTAGTTCTGTGCTATATCGATAACATCAGGGTTGATCTCATAAAAGCGATAGTAATCACCGAGACTACCGTAGGTTGCTAACGTTCCCGCGCCTAAACCAACCACGCCAACGCGACAATCTGGCAATCCCATGGTTCGAAGCGTTCGGCCCACACCCGAGGTTGGCGTGTAGTAGGTCGTAGGTAAGTGTAGAACGTTTTGGTCTAAAAACTGAGAACCATGGACAACTCGACCATGTACCAGTTTACGTATTTTCTTACCGGATCGAACATCATTTCCTTCGGTAACACTCAGTACTCCATAAAAATTTCTCTTCGCAACGATCTGTTGGTTCGAGCGAGCGTTTGAAATGGTCAAAAGCAGGTAGGCAAAGGCTGGTACACCAATCGCTATGGCGACCTTACTCCAAGCAGGAACTCGCGTCGTCCACAACGTATTGGATTGGAGATATGTCGCGAGAAAGAGCATGAGGCAACACAACAGTGTCAATTGAAATTCATAGAACCCTTGGAAGATGTTCGGCGCGATCAAGCCTACAAATAGTCCTGCCATCGCACCCCCCGCCGAAATCGTCATGTAAAAGAGGGTTAGTTTGGAAGGATGTGGCCGGTTTGACACTAATTCTCCGTGGCATACCATGCATGCAAAAAACAGTCCTGAAAAGTAGAGACTGATCTCGCAGCCCAAAGGAAGCTTCCAATCCATCAGCCTGCTGCCGTATAAAGCGAGAAATGAAATGGCAGCGAACTGAATGCAGGGACGCCTCGAATACCAACGATCGCTTTCGAATGTTAAAATAAAGGAGAGCAAATACACGGCGAGTGGAATGACCCAGAGAAATGGGACAACCGCTGTATCTAAGC
Organism: uncultured Pirellula sp.; assembly: GCA_903858115.1. Classification (GTDB taxonomy): domain Bacteria; phylum Planctomycetota; class Planctomycetia; order Pirellulales; family Pirellulaceae; genus JBKCUI01. The sequence goes on from CAIOHR010000028.1 coordinate 29,563, forward strand.
AAACTTGATTGGTTGTTGCAAGCAACATCGCTGTGGGCAGAGCAGAGCATACTAACCAACCGATCCACTTCGATCTAGAAACAACAATCGACTTATGAACATTAACGTCATCGCTGCAGTCTTGGTCTGGCTTTTCGAATAGACAGATACTCATCCGGCTTACTTTCCAACCGGCGACGACGCAGAGCAAACCATAGAGAACGAACAGTATCGACCAAAGACCAGATTGCTCGGCAGACGAGAAGGAGGGCTCGAACAGGAAAGGAAAGCTCAGCAAGGCCAGTACAGAACCAAGATTGGATAATGAATACAAACGATAGGGTGTGTCAATGATTCGGCTCGCGCTCAGCCAGCTCTGTAGCAATGGACCTGTTGCTGAAAGAAGAAAATACGGAGCGCCTACCTTGCATAGGAGTAACAATAAGATCAATGGTATTGGTGATTCACTTGCTGTCGGTTTCCATTGCGCGCTGGGCGCAATAGGCAAAGCACACATCGAGACGATAAGCAAAAAAACGTGAATCGCGATCTGCAATTGAAGCGTAAACCACTTGGAAAGCACGTAGGTGTACATGTATCCAGCAAACAACATCAATTGAAAAAAAAGCATGCATGTCGTCCAGACACCAGGGCTGCCTCCGAACCATGGCAGAATAAATTTGCCCAGGATCGGCTGCACCTGAAAGAGGAGAAACGCTCCCAAAAAAATGGTGATGGCAAACAAAGTCGCCCATGACCGTTGATTTCGATTCGACTTGGCAATAAGTGAATCGTCCCTCGCCTCCATGTGAGGATTACAGTTTTCCGAATGGGATGCTGTTGTCATGGTTTCGTGCAGCCAGCTACTTGTTGACTCAATTTTGCCCCTACTGCAGAAGGATACGGAATCCCTATTGGGGAACATTCGACAATGAACTGATGGTTCATAACCGCGCTTCATGGTGCGAAGTTGAACGAAAACCCGAAACAATCGAAGATTCTTCGTTTGGTGTGAGACTTTTAGGGTTATTCCGAATCTTCACACGATGCTCGTCGCGTCGGGAATTCGACAAAGTATGCCTAGGATTGTTACAATTCGAAATCGGGTTTTGAAAACAGCTGGCTACCCTTCAAGAAGAATCTAGATGATGCGATTGACTTTAGCGACTTTGTTATTGACGGCTGTGGCTGTCAGCCCTTGGATCAATAGTAAACTTTACGCGGAGGATTGGGCGCAATGGAATGGTCCCAAACGAACTGGAGAGTATGCAGAGTCGGGAGTTCTACGCGAAATACCCAAAGAAGGTCTGAAGAAGCTTTGGAGTGCACCGGTTAGCCTCGGGTACTCAGGTCCAGCGGTTTCGAACGGGCGCGTGTACGTAACCGATTACACAAAAGAATCAGGCGAATCGACAAATAACCCCGGTGGCCGAGACAAGCTAACCGGAAAAGAAGCGATCCACTGCTTCGATGCGTCGAGCGGAAAGAAGATTTGGAGCTACAGCTACGACCGTGCCTATGAGTTGTCTTATCCGAGTGGTCCTCGAGTCACTCCGACGATCGACGACGGCATGGTCTATTTCCTCGGTGCGGAAGGAGACTTCGCATGCTTGTCGGCAGACAAGGGTGCGGTCATTTGGAAAACGCAGTTCAAAGAACGGTTCAAAACCGAATCACCGATGTGGGGATATGCTGCAGCGCCGCTCGTGATTGGCGATCAGATTGTGTTGCTCGCTGGCGGCGATGGATCGCTGGTTGTGTCGCTAGACAAGAAGACTGGCAAAGAGAACTGGCGAGCATTGTCTGGCAAAGAGATAGGATACTGTCCGCCCACACTGATCCGTGCCGCCAATGTAGATCAGCTATTGATATGGGAACCGCAGAGTTTGCATGCGCTGAATCCAACGAATGGCAAAGTCTATTGGTCCACCCCATTGGTGCCTAAGTATGAAATGTCGATCACTCCTCCGGTTGTTTCTGGTGACCTCATGTACGCCAGTGGCATCGGGGAAGTGGCACAGATGTTTCGGTTGAACCAAGACAAGCCAGGAGTCAAGGTCTTGTGGAAAGGGAATCCCAAGAACGCCGTTTATTGCAGCGAGAGCACTCCGATTTTTGAAGGGGATTACTTGTATGGTTGCGATTGCGGTAAAGGGCCGTTGATGTGCGTTCGCGCTTCAGATGGGACGAGAATGTGGGAAACGTTTCAACCTACAGCGGGTGGCGACCGTCGTGTTTCGCATGGTACGGCGTTCTTGAACAAGGTTGGGGACCGGTACTACATCTTCAGTGAGACCGGTGACTTTATCATCGCGAAGCTTTCACCTGAGAAGTATGAAGAGGTCGGGCGATATCATGTCATAGATCCAACCAACGACTGTTTCGGCCGAAGCGTTGTTTGGAATTATCCAGCATATGCCAATCGTTGCCTCTATGTTCGAAACGATAAAGAAACAATCTGTTACTCCATAGCCCAATAACTGGGAAAGTTTAATAGATTGGAGAACGCTTCATAGAATGGATAGCATCACGGCTGGTGAGTTGAGTGCAGCAGTCTCGTCGCAAAAACTGCGGAAGATTATCCATGTCGACATGGATGCCTTTTATGCGTCTGTCGAGCAACGAGACCGCCCGGAGTTGCGAGGGAAACCCTTAGCCGTCGGTGGATCCGCGGACGGGCGTGGTGTGGTCGCGGCTGCGAGTTATGAAGCGCGAAAGCATGGCGTGCATAGCGCGATGGCGATGCGCAAAGCGGTTCAATTATGCCCCGATTTGGCTATCGTTCGACCTCGCATTGATTACTATTCGAAAGTTTCGAAATCCATTCACGAGATCTTTCGTGCATACACGCCGATCATCGAGCCACTATCGCTCGATGAAGCGTTTCTCGATGTGACTGCTACAGCGCATCTGTATGGTGGAGCGGAAAAGGTGGGAATAGCAGTCAAGTCTCGCATTCGTGACGAGCTATCGCTGGTCGCTTCTGTCGGAGTTGCTCCTTGTAAATTTGTTGCCAAGATAGCAAGTGATATTCGCAAGCCGGATGCGTTCGTCTGTGTGTCGCCAGCGGATGTCTTGCGGTTTCTTGAGCCATTGCCCATTGAACGTATTTGGGGTGTTGGAAAAGTCACGGCTCGCCAGTTTCGCAATCGATCCATTCGGACCATCGGTGAATTGAGGCAATTGAGTCTAGAGACGTTGGCGGAGTTGTTCGGAAATTCCGCTCAGCACTATTGGGAACTTTCGCATGGAATCGATGATCGACCCGTCGTTTGTGATCGAGAAGCGAAAAGCATTTCCAGTGAAACGACGTTTCATGAAGATATCGCAGATCGATCCATTTTGGAGAGTTGGCTTTCACTGTTGGTTGAGAGCGTAGCCAGACGATTGCGCAACCAGGAGCTGACTGGCAGAGGGATAGAGATCAAGGTGCGCTACAGCGACTTTCGATCGATCACGCGTTCGATGATGCTGCAGCAATCAACGGACGTTACGAACGTTTTCTTGGAAGGGGCGGAAGCTCTTTTGCGGACCAAGGTACCTGATGACGGGAGATCGGTTCGTTTGATCGGTTTCGGCATACACCATTTAAGCCATGAAGAATACCGGCAGCTTCATTTGTTGGACGAGGAGGATACAATCAAACCGCGAACAATTGATGCTATCTCGGATACCATTGCAAATCGTTTTGGGCGAGGTGCTATTCAAAGAGGCAAGTCGAAACGTTAGTAGGATTACTTCAACGGCCCCTGCCAGCCGAGATACTTTAAAACGCCGCGGTGCCCCACTTCGCTCATCGACAGAAGCGAGTTGCCCTTTGACGATATCTTGTATCGCTGTGTCCTGCCGTAGACACAACCCCAGCGGTAGGTGTTATGATTGAGTGGTCCCATCTAACGAACCCTTTCCCGCTCGTACTTTGGAGAAACCTGCATGCGTAGTTTCAACTTGTTACTGTTGTTCACGTTCTTGGCTTTTCACGTTGACTGGTGCCATGCCACCGAGACGAAGCGACCGAACTTTTTGATTATCTACGCTGACGATCTTGGTTACGGTGAAACCGGTATCCAGGGGTGCAAGGACATTCCGACGCCTTACATCGATTCGATTGCAAAGAATGGCTTGCGTTGTATGCAGGGATATGTTGCTGCGACATACTGCAGTCCGTCAAGGGCGGGGCTAATGACCGGCAAGTATCCGACTCGGTTTGGACATGAGTTCAACGCAGTCGCGCGTCAGAGTGGACTGTCGCTCCAAGAGATTACGATTGCCGATAGGCTTAAGAAGCTGGGCTATGCGACTGCAGTGATTGGCAAGTGGCATCTTGGGGACCCCGCGGAGTATCATCCTACCAAGCGCGGTTTCGACGAGTTCTATGGAACGCTCGCTAACACACCTTTTTTTCACCCAACGAAGTTTATTGACTCCAAGCTTTCGCCTGAGGTGAAAGCAATTGATCAAGAAGACTTCTATACGACAGAAAAATATGCGGAGCGATCCGTAGATTTTCTTGAGCGAAACCATGACAAGCCTTGGCTACTCTACTTGCCATTCAATGCGCAACACGCCCCCCTACAAGCACCCCAAAAATATCTAGACCGATTCCCCTCGATCAAGGACGAAAAGCGCAAGACATTTGCAGCCATGATGTCCGCCATGGATGATGCCGTTGGAACTGTTCTTGCAAAAGTGAAAGAAATTGGGCAAGAACAAAACACACTAGTGTTTTTCATTGCAGACAACGGGGGGCCGACTCCATCGACCACATCCAGCAACGGGATACTCCGTGGCTTCAAGATGACAACCTTTGAAGGAGGCACGCACGTTCCGTTTTTTGTTCAATGGAGAGGAACTTTGCCTGAAGGGAAAGAGTTTAACCTGCCCGTTATGAACTTAGATGTCCTGCCAACCTGTTTGGCTGCGGCGGGTTCGCCGATAGAAGTTTCTGCTGGGCTAGATGGAGTGGATCTTGTTCCGTTCCTAAGAGGCAAGAATCCAGCTTCACCACATGAGACTATGTACTGGCGATTTGGCGAACAATGGGCCGTTCGGCATGGAGACTGGAAACTTGTTGTATCCAAAGGTGGAAGCGGAAGACCGGAACTGTACAACCTTGCGAAAGACATGAGCGAATCCATTGACTTGGCAAGTAATGAACCCAAACGTGTTGCGGAAATGAAGAAGCTTTATGACGCGTGGAGCGCCCAACAAGCCGAAGCAACCGTCAAGGATGCAAAGGGAAGTACTGCGCCCAAGAAAAAGTTGAAGCAAAAGAATTCCTCTGCAACAAAATAATGAAAGCAAAAAGTGAGGGCGAGCATAGATCACGAGAACTTGGAACCAAGAAACCGGTCAAAGCTAAAGAATCTCAGGGTGTCATGCTAAATTGAAGCGAGCTTAACTGGGAAACAATTTCACGTTTTCGAGTTAGGCTCAAACTGCAGCCCCAAAGACTGCGCCAACACCAGCCGTAATCGCCATCGCTAGCGCGCCCCAGAATGTCACTCGCACCGCGGCCTTCACCCATGGAGCGCCACCTGCGTAAGCTCCAAACCCGCCGAGCAATGCAAGAAAGAGAATGGACGTTGCGACGACAATTGGGATAAGGGCATTTTGTGGTGTCAGAACTGCAGTTAGCAATGGCATTGCAGCCCCAATCGCAAAGGTACCCGCTGATGCGAACGCCGCTTGCACTGGTCGAGCGCTAAATGTATCGGAGATACCAAGCTCGTCTCGCGCATGTGCCCCTAATGCATCGTGTTTCATCAATTGGTCTGCGACTTGGCTTGCAAGTGTTGGATCCAGCCCTCGCTTCTCATAAATCGCAGCCAGTTCCGCATGCTCGTGGCTCGGGTTGGCAGCTAGTTCACCTCGCTCTCGTTCGATATCAGCCTTCTCCGTGTCTGCCTGCGAGCTCACGGAAACGTATTCGCCAGCAGCCATCGACATAGCACCGGCAACCAATCCCGCGACTCCTGCGACAAGAATAGAGTTGCTATCGGTATTTGCGGCAGCGACTCCGACTACCAGGCTCGCGGTGGAAACGATCCCGTCGTTTGCTCCTAGAACGGCTGCTCGAAGCCATCCAATGCGATCCGTTCGGTGAAGCTCTTGGTGTGGCAATCGCATGGTACAGGGCTCATTTTTGTGATTGAATTCGGGGAACTGCTAAGCCCGATTCTAACGGGCAACGTGCGCAATTATACAGCTTCCGTCGTTCATCACGTTAAGTTCCGCTTTTACGCCGCCAGCAATTGCTTGTTGAATGACCTTCGACTTCAATGGCTGACGGTCTAGTCTGGCGTTTTTGATAGCGATGCGCTAGCCGTCCTTCGACCGGTTTGCATTGCGAACCGAAGTCTAGGCAGCCGCCCGATAGACGATCGCGTTTCCTCGCTTGGAGTGGCTCTTTGTTGCGCCACAGTTCTTCATGACATAGGCAACCTGCTGAGCAAGCCATCGCGGTTCGCCGATGGACTCCGCCAATTGCTGTGTGTCGAACAGTCTGGGGAGCTTCGGTTTTCCCAACAGGTTCCACAGGTCCTTTACCGAGCGAAGCACGATCGCTTTGTCCATGGCCGGTTCGCGTGCTAACGAGATGTCGAGAGTTTTGTATTGTTTACGTCTCCCTCGCTTCGGTGCATCGATGCGTTTTTCGATGCATTCGACCGAAAGGATTTCAATCGAAAGTCCATCCCGAGGAAAGACGCTCGTAAAGTGAATGAGCTCGCCAAAGAATTGAATGGGGCGTTGTTTTTTGGGACTCTTGCGGCGTCGCAGCAGTTTTCCGCTGGATTTATCATACGTTTCGATCGTTTTTAGTTCGATCCAAGGTTTAATGATTCGAATCTCATGATCCGCATCAAGCAATTGCGTAATTTTTCGACGAAGTGCTCCCAAACCTGCGTGCTGAATCTCGACCAATCGGCCTTTGGAATCGATGGCATCGATGCGATACCGGGCTTCAGCAACTTCGACACTATCAGGCGAAGCTGCGTAGAGTTGTTTGAGTTCTCGGTGGAGCGACGTCTCCATGGATCGATTCGAATCGTCTAGTGTTGCGGCAAACTTTCAGGCTTTCCCTGATTGACGATATCAAATGAGATATGCCTGTGACAAGCGGAAACAAGTCGCTTGCGCGACAGCGTACGGCATATCGCAGTAAACTTTGGTTCGGCAACCCAGATTCCCTGCGATAAGCGAAAATGTGGGCGGAGCTTGCTATGGTGTGCATTTTCCGACTACTGGGTAATGAGTTCCAACATGCGTTTCGCGATGTCTATACCGACTGCAGTGGCCGTGGCTCTCCAGCCAGGGACTGCGTTGACTTCAATCAAGACATTTCGACCGTCGTTGTCCTCGATTACATCGACTCCGACCATCCAGCCATCTACAATCTTTGCCGCTCGATAAGCGATGTCAGCTTGCTCAAATGTCGGCTCGATTCGAGTGGCAGTTCCACCTTGTGATACGTTCGCTTTCCAATTGCCACCGCCATCCCGGCGAACGCAGTAGAGTTCTTCACCTAACACCAACAATCTCAAATCGGTTCCGTCATTGCGCACGAACTCCTGGATATAGATGACCGATCGCAGTTGCTCCAGCGTGCTGAAGACTCGCCAAGCGATGTCGTAATCTTGAACCCTTACAATGCCACGCCCCTCGCCGCCGAAGATCGGCTTCACGATGCAATCTTCCCCAAGAGTATTCCACGCATGGAGTGCTTCGTCACGGGTCTGACAGCAGATCGTACGGGGTGTCAAAAGTCCTTTGCTGCGTGTCTTTTGAATCGTGAGCCACTTATCGATGCACACCTCCAAGCATCGAGGCGGATTCAAAACACGCACCCCCGCTTCCTGCGCAACCTGCAATGCATTCATTCGAAAGATCACGTGCTCCAGCGAACCCAATGGCATTGTCCGAACCAGCAATGCGTCGAGTGCATTAATGTCGATGGACGTCGTTTCACCGCGTGCTTTAGAGGCTCGAACGTTGAGCGTTTCTAAGGATTGGACCGAGAGAGTATCGAAAGTCAACGGTAGTATGTCGATGGGGTGATGCGAATTCGCGTTGAGTTCGTTGGCCGCGCGTTGTAGGTCTCGCATGTACCAACCATCGGCGGCCCCTAGCACTCCGATACAATTCGATCGATTCATCGAAACTACATTCATGCCGCTTGTCGTACTCGAATCTGTGTCGGCGGCCTCCATCGTCGATGCAGCCACCAATATTGTTCTGGGCAAGCGTGAATCGCTCGCTCGAGGCATTCATTGTACCATCGCGTTAAGGACGAAACGCTCGACAAGCAATCGGATGGCTGAAGTGGATCGGCGATACCGAGCACTTGAAACTCAAATTGAAGCGGTTTTCCGCGTCGAACATTGCTGCACACCATCATGGGTGCGCCGCTGGTTAACGTGAAGAGGGCTAACCCTTTATGACACGATGCCAACTGTCCCATGAAGTCGACCCAACAGCCTTTCGGCCCTGCATGTTGATCGGCTAAGAGGGCCAGTTTTCCACCGTTTTTCAACAATTCCTGCACTTGCGCAGAACTGCCCTCCTTCGGGAGAAAGTGTTGCCCGCCCACGGAACGAAAAGCCATAAAATAGTCATGAATGTAGCCATTGTCCAACGGTCTAGCTACGGTCGTCGAGGGTATGCCAAACAATCCAGTTACAAAACCCGCCAATTCAAAATTGCCAAAGTGTCCGGAAACGAGTACCGCCGGTCTATCACCCAAAATGATCTCAACCACTTTCTTTCGATTCGGTGCATAGTAATGCTGGTGCCAATTCTCGCGGTGGATTTTTCTGGGGGCATGCGCGATTTCGCAGCACATCAAGAAGAGATGATGCCACATCTCCCACTTCACTCTTTTTCGTTGCTGGGGAGACCAAGCAGGATAGATGAGTTGAAGGTTCTCTTCGAGCAAAGCCTTTCGAATCGGTAGCCAATCTGTTACGACTTTGGCCAACAACCGACAAATACGATCGCATCGTTCCAGAGATGTTGTTTGAATGCAACAAATGACCAATCGCAGCGCAAGGTAACCGAGATAGTCAACGAAGCCGTAGGTTTGATGCGATTCTTTTGTTTCTGCGTCTTTCGACATAAGACCATCCGTGGTCAACGGGTCATCCAAAGACCGGATGATACCATGGTCTATGCGAGATAGAAAGAGCGGACAAATACGAACAATGCTAAAGAGGAGTCACGAATGCTAGCGTACGGGTTCTAGGCCGTGCAACCGTCGCAGTAAGCCAATTTGGCCAGAGTGGATTGACTCATGCAGCGGACAGAAAAGCAGTGCTCCAAGTTTGATAGGATACACGGCATATGGCATCTCGGTCGCTTCTGCAAGCAAATCGGATGTCAATGTTGGTACGATCGTCATACTTGCTTGATGGATTCGATCCAATGTGGCGAGCAATTCTTCTTTGCTAGGTATGTCGGCAGGGTCGGAGGACGGTATCGTTCCCCTGCCAAATTTTTTTCGCAACCAACCAGGCATCAAATCGAGGTCTCCCTCGGCTCGGCCGCGTTGACGAAATAGCATCAGCCCATACTGCGAGACGGCCAAATGCCCAACTTGCCACGCGATATGCGAAGCTCCGCCGTTTGGAATTACGTTCCAAAGGGAGTCGGGCACAGCGCTTAGCAGATTTAGCGTATACTCGCGTGCGAATCGCATTTGGCCAACAACACCGTCGCGCATAGCGACGATCGCGTTGGCATTTGGAAGGGGTAAATCGGACATAATGGGTTCGAAAGGTGGAATCGTCGGAATTTTTAGCATGAGCAATAGAGATGAACCGGCGGAAACGGTCAATCGTCCACTTGTCGTGAATCGATTCCGTTGTGAAAATGCTCGTCTCCTGAAGATCTGGTTTTGGACCGGATGGTGATCCGGGGATTCATAGAACTGTTGGATAAAATTTGTGGCAAACGCACCATCTGGAAAACCGGTCAAGAGTATTGGCGATCTACTTCGCGAGTTTCGTGAACATCGCGATCAAATGAAGTCCGAGTTGGGCAAGACCATTGTCGGACAAGATGATGTGATCGAGCAGTTGTTCGCGGCGATCTTCACTCGAGGTCACTGTCTTTTGGAAGGGGTGCCGGGACTTGCTAAAACACTGATGGTTTCGTCACTGGCAAAGATCCTCGACGTCAACTTCAAGCGTGTGCAGTTTACTCCCGACTTGATGCCGTCGGACATCACCGGCACAAACGTTTTGGAAGAAGACGCGCATGGCAAACGCGAGTTTCGATTCGTCGAAGGCCCGATCTTTACGAACATTTTGCTGGCAGACGAAATCAACCGAACACCTCCAAAGACACAGGCAGCCTTGCTTCAAGCGATGCAAGAACGAGAGGTAACCGTCGGCCGACAAACGTACCAATTGCCCGATCCGTTCTTTACCATTGCGACGCAGAACCCAATTGAACAAGAAGGTACCTATCCCCTGCCGGAAGCGCAATTGGACCGGTTCATGTTTAACATCATGGTCGGATATCCGAGTGCCGAGGAAGAAGAAAAGATCCTCCTCTCGACGACTCGCAGCGAAAAACCGGAGGTTAGCAAGGTCTTGTCTGCGAGAGCGATTCTCAATATCCAAAAACTGGTGGCAAGTGTTGCGGTTAGTCCATTCGTTGTCAAATATGTCGTTGCATTGGTTCGCGCGACACGCCCCGGTGAGCCCGACTCGCCGGAGGTGGTAAAGGAACTGCTCGATTTCGGTGCAGGTCCACGCGCGGGCCAGTTCTTGATCCAGGCGGGCAAAGCGATCGCTGCAATGGATGGTCGATTTAGCGTGGCCATAGAAGACGTACGCAAAATCGCGGTTCCCGTGCTTCGCCATCGTCTCAGTACCAACTTCCAAGCGCAAGCCGAAGGGATGACTTCAGACAAAGTGATTCAACGATTGCTAAAGGAGATCAAGGAGCCTACCGTTCCAAAGTACGGTGGAATCGATCCTAGCACTGCACCGCCTGTTCAGTAGATTCGATGAAGTAAATGCAATGCACTTTACCGTAGAGGCGCAGAACAAAATTCGCTCTCATATCGAATCCGTTCGAACTCCGCTCCCAATCGTAGCTTTCGACGGAACTGCGGGGAATGGATTCGATACGTGTTTCCTCGCCGAACTTGTCGGTAAAGAAGGACACGTCGTGGCGATGGATCTTCAAAGGGAGGCGATCCATATCACTCGCAATAAGCTCGAAGCATTAGGGCGGGCGGATCGGGTCGATTGTATCTGCGATTGCCACTCCCATGCTCTTCGCTATCTTCAACCGCATTGCAGCAACGGTTTGCACATCGCCATGTTCAACTTGGGCTATTTGCCATTAGGCAACAAAGAAATCATCACCAAACGAGAAACTACGTTGGCTGCGTTGGCAGCCGTGCATGGATTGATTGTTGAAAAGGGTATCCTGAGTGTTTTGTCATATCCAGGGCATGCAGGTGGCAGCGACGAACACGCGGCTGTCGAAGCGTGGATCGAACAAGTGCAGAGACATTCTCGAATAGAATCGTATCGCGACGAGAGCAATCGGCTGAGCCCCGTTTTGTGGCTCGTTTTTACTTGAGGGGATCCAATTCGTCCGCGGTTTGACGCCAATAGTTTGCGAGTACCGAGCCGGTAATGTTCATCAACGGGCCGAATATCGTTGCGGCTAAACCGACCGTATCCAATTTTCCCATCGATCTGGCTATTCCGGTACCCATGGCTCCATTCTGCATCCCGACTTCTATAGCAATCGTCCGTGCATCCTGACGGTTCATGCCTAGTGCCCTGCTCGCTAAGTACCCGAGCAGAAACCCCAATGAGTTATGGAGGAAGGTTACGAATACCAACACGAGGCCAACATCCAATAGCTGATCTCTACCAAAGGCCGTCGTGACCAACGTGTAGTAAACGATACCAAGCATACTTACGATAGGCATCCACCCCTTTAGTTTGGGAAAAACCCCAACCGCATGATGGTAAACAAATCCAAAGACGATAGCGGCGCCGAAGAAACCTGGAATGGAAAGAACACTCAGAAAGTTCTCGGTGGGATCAACCCAAATATCAATAAGCCATCGCCAGCCGCCAAGCATGAGGAATGTGATCCAGGTGGCCGCAAGGAAAGAGAGCCCCTGGATGATTCTTCGAGTCCTTCGCTCGCGAGAGCTTAGCCATTCATGAACAAATGCAGCCAAAATGGGAACCAACACCATTTTCACGATGTCCATCGACATTTTGAACGCATTGATGTCGACAAGTGAACCAGCCAACAATTTCATCCACAATGGTGTCATCACAGGGGCCAGTACGGTAGCCAAGGCCGTAATCGTTACGGAAAGAGCCAAATTCCCTTTTGCCATGAATGTCATGACATTCGATGCTAGGCCGCTGGAGCAACTGCCAATCAGGATCACGCCTGCAGCCACCTCTGGCGGTAAAGGAAACACCTTGGTCAAACTGATTCCAAGCAATGGCATGATCAAGAATTGGCAGGACAATCCAACGAGCACGCCTTTAGGCATTTTTACGACCTGGGCAAAATCCCTGAGACTCATTTGCGTTCCCATACCAAACATAATCGCTTGGATCACAATCAACATGAGCCAGGAATTCGTGAGGCTGAATTCTCCAATATTCCGAAACCACTGCGGGGCGAGCATTGCGCCAATGTTGGCGATTAGGATCCAGAACGTAAATCGATATCCAACCCATTCAGGAATGGCTAGTCCCATGCAAAAAGCGAACATCGTTATGAGGCCGGCAATCATGGAGATCGTCGCAGAATGCTGCCACCATCCCAACGCGAGAACGAGCAAACCTAAAAGTAGCATCGCGACGATGATCTTTTTTAGCCAACGTTGATTCATCGTTTGAAGATTCTGAAAGTGGGATTTCACTGGAATTGGAAGAGGAACACACTACGAAATGAACCGACAAGGAGAATCCTGCTTACAAACGATCAAGCCAAGCATCGGACGATAGGACTTCGCTTATCATCATTTGTTGAGCACATAGTGTTGATCGATGTAGCTCCTCTGCCGTTGCGGATCCTGCTGAATTCGACACCGACAAAGTCCCTGTTGCGTCCGACAGAAACTCCACCTTGAAGTCGCGATGCATACCTTGTCTTGCTGTCGTGTCGCAACACATATGCGTCATATAGCCGGCGATGGTTAACGTTCTGACGCCGTGTAGACTAAGCCAATCGGAGAGTGGTGTTTCTGTAAAGCAACCAGGCAGAGATTTGTCGATCAGGATATCAGATGTTCTTTTGGCAATCTCAGGATGGAGTTCCCATTCAACGGAACCTTTGCGAAAAATGGGAGAATCCGCATTCGGTTGATGATGACGAACGATCGCGACTGGGAGCTTGGCTGCTCTGGCCGCATCGAACACTTGCAATATCCTCTCCAAGTGACCTTTCGGATGTGTTATTGGAAGAGCACCCGTAAAGTACTCCATTTGCACGTCGATCACTATAAGAGCTCGCTTGATCATCCTCTTCTCCCACATGTTTGATCTTCTCATTCCCACTCGCACGATGACTTTGCAGGCCCGAGTAGAACCTATCTTAACAGTCCGTGTGTCCCAATCACATGGGGGCCGAACAAACCACAAGGGAAGCCCAGTGTTCATTGAAAGCAAGTCGCTAATTCTGTCGGTTTTCAATCCTTGGCGCCTCGGTCGAGGGACGTGTCCTACGGCAAGAAGGCGAAATCGAAACGAGGGAGTTCGGTTTTCGCCTGGGGAACACGCCATGAAAAACGTAATCTTGGCAAGATTTGCTGGTTGTAGCGGTTGTAGCGGCCGATACAAGTTGCGAACGACATTACATTCTAGGGGGAAACAATGAAGTCATTCGTGGTAGGCTTGTTTGGCGTCTTGAGCTTGGCTTTGCACGTTGGCTGCTGCGGTGGCCCGATGGGCAGTTGTGGCAACCACTACGGTCGATCCATAACAGCTACTCACTGCGGCCTTGGATGCGACATGGGCTGCGATTCCAATTGTAATGGGTGTGATGCGGGCTGTGAGATCGGCTGCGGTGGAGCATTGATGGGTTTGCGAAGTCGCCTCGCATCGAGCTTGCAGATGAATCATTGCAACTCCGGATGTGGAGAAGTCTATTGGGATGAGCAAATCAACGAGAGACCTGTTTGCGATCCCTGTGGATGCAACAACGAATTCGTTGGAGGAACTGGGTGCGACCGATGTCCAGGCGCACTTCACCGACTTCGACAGCTCTGGGGTTTCCGATACACCCCGAGCCATTGTTCCACTTGTAGCGTTGGGGGTACCAATGGCTGTGGTCATGCTGGATGTACGTCCTGCGGCAATGGCGACCATGCAATAAGCAATGAAGACTATTCTGTGACTTCGAATCCGTCAGCGACCACAACTCGAGAGCCCTCAGCCCACACAAAAGCAACTCTAGGCTCGGAACCTACACCAGCCAAGCAAACGGCTCCCGACGCCGAAGAAACTCGTCAAAAACCTTCAGCAATGATGCATCCTCGGAGTCAACGTCTCGAAGCCGGCTCTGGACGCCGAACAGTACCAGCCACTACGACTTCAACGAAGTCGCGAATGACAGCAGAATCACGATGATTAGAACCTAGCTGTTCAAACGGGCTAACGCCTTGTGGCTTCTTCTCCGGAAAGCGAGGCAACGGCGAATCCGTTGCGGTAGCGATCTTATTTGAGTCGCAGACCTGGAGAGACGCACCAACGTTCAAACCAGGAAAACAGATACTGTACCATCACCGCCATGAGGGCTGCTGGTATTGCACCTTGAAGAATGAGACTGATGCTGGATAGTCGAATTCCAGTGAGGATAGGTGCACCGTATCCACCTGCGCCAATTAACGCACCAATGGTCGCAGTGCCGACGTTGATCACCGCGGCCGTTTTGACCCCTGCCAATATCGAAGGCATCGCGAGGGGGAGTTCGATCAGCTTCAATCGAGCACTACTAGGCAATCCGATGACTTCTGCCGACTCTCGCGTCGGTGTCGGTATCTGCGTCAGACCGGCGTACGTGTTTCTTACAATCGGTAACAAACTATAAAAGAACAACGCAGCAATCGCAGGGACAGCACCGAGTCCAAAGAGCGGTATCATGAAAACCAACAATGCCATGGATGGCAGCGTTTGAATGACTCCCACAATGCTTAATACAAAATTCCCCGCGTGCTCATTCTTGGCCGCGAACACTCCCAACGGTATCGCGGACAAAATGGCTAATCCAAGGGAAACGAGCACAAGAAACAGATGTTCTTTGGTGGTTGTCGCAAGTCTCCAAAAGAATCGCCTCCATTCGGCCGACGCGTCGACCTGAGCGAGAGGCACGTTCAGGTTGAGCTTCTCGTTCAGAAACTCAGCTGCAACATTTGTTTCCAATTCCCGATCTAGTCGCACGTTCGCGGACATCGCAGTCATTGTGCTAGAATCGATTTTTCCAACGATCGAGAGCAAGGCATCTACCACTTTGGGGAATCGGTCCTTCAGATCGCTTCGCATCAATACTACGGCATAATACGTTGGAAAGAATCCTTTATCATCTTCGAGGACTCTCAATCGATAATATTCGATTTCCGCATCGGTTGTATACAAATCGGTCACTTGAATGGAATTTCGTTCCAAGCCGCGATACGCAAGATTGTGGTCCATAGTCTTCACGTCAAATTTAGGGAAACGATATTTGGTAGCAAGTTGCTTCCAGCCATCTTTTCGCTCCATAAACTCGTCGCTGATTCCGAACTCCAAGTCTTGATGGTTCAGCAAATCGCTGATCTTCGAGATGTTCTTTGCGTTCGCGATAGAATCTCTCATCCCAAGAGCATAGGTGTTGTTGAACCCAAGATGTTCGGACATGATGACTTGTTTCTTCGCCATTTGTTCTTGCATGTCTCGTTCGCTCCGAACCTCAACTCCCTGCTTTAGTACATCGCTCAGCAGTTCCTCGCGGATGGTTCCGGTGTAATCCACATAGGCATCGATATCACCTGCCTGCAACGCTTGCCAAAGAATTTGGGTTCCCCCAAGCTCAGCGCGGTGCTCGACCTCCACTCCCGTGGACCGAGCTAAATGGGTCAAGACTTCGCCAAGAATCACCGATTCTGTAAAGCTCTTGGACCCTATTTGAATCTTGTTCGGATCTGCCTGTGTCGAAACAGTGAGGAAAAACATTGCCAATAGCAATGCGACACCGATTCGGGCCATTCGTTTTGTACTGGTGGAGTTCATGCGTGTGGGATTCGTTGGGCGTTGATAAATCGAGTAACGTACTCGTTGGCAGGTCGGTCGATGAGGTCTTGCAGTTGGCCTTCTTGGACAATCGATCCTTCGGATAGCAGTAATACGCGATCTCCAAAGAATCCTGCTTCACCCATATCATGGGTTACCATAATGGAGGTCTTTCGCAACGTTCGAAAGATATTGCGTAAATCTTCTTGCAAATCGAAACGCACGAGTGGGTCGAGAGCCCCCATTGGCTCATCGAGAAGAACCACCGCAGGATCCAGCATCAACGCTCGCATGATACCGACGCGTTGGCGCTGACCACCTGACATTTGGAGCGGATAACGGCTCAATGCAGCGTGAGGCAATCGTGTAAGATCCGCAAGCTCTCGTACGCGTTTATCGATCTTGTCTTTGTCCCAACGCAAATGCTTGGCGAGCAAGCCAACGTTTTCCTGTGCGGTGAGATGTGGAAATAGGCCGCCATCTTGAATGACATATCCCATGCGCTGCCGTTGGGAAAGAATATTGGATGGAGTTAATCGCTCCCCACCGAATTCGATCGTCCCGGAGTCTGGAAGGATCAAACCGATGAGCAGTCGCAATAATGTACTTTTTCCGCACCCGCTCGGGCCGATCAGTACCGTGGACTCCCCTTCGTGAAAAGTGATCGTTGTTGGCTTTACCACCTGCAAATCGCCAAAGGATTTGCTAACGTTTTGCAAGGAGAACATCGGGTTGAATTCCGCTTTCTGATGATACGTTGAGGTGGTTGATCATGGTTTGTACACGCTGTTCGATTTTGTCGGTTAAGTCCGCAGCCGAGAGTTTGCGTTCTTTTCCATTGGGCAGATAGATGGGCGTGTCGAACTGAACGACGACTCGTCTTTCACCATGCACCGTTGGATAAATCGCTCCCATGATGTCTTCTTCTAGTTTGTCGACAGTTTCGACGATTCGTTCGATCGACGGTTCGTTTAGTAGATAGTTTCCTGGGTAACTGAATAACTGTGTCGCCAAGAACATCGTGTGCATATCACGATTCCAATGCTCTTGTTGTTCCGCAGTAGATGTTGTCTGAAGCTGCTCGCGAAGGCTGATTATGGCCCGGCGGACCTCTTTGATTCTGTCTGGAACGAAATCGGATTTGGGTTGAAGGCCATATCGCGACTCTGCTTTCTCTAGCAAGTAGTTCGTGAGTCGCCCGATACGTTCAGCGAGCGTGCCGGTTTGTTGCGATTGCAAGTACTCGGTTTCTTTGAGGGCAATCAAGCCTTGGGCAATGTTCAAAACACGATCCACAATAGGCAAATGAGGTTTTGGTTCCCAAAGCATCCTTTGTTCGATCTTCGCGATGGTTTGCAATACGCTAGGAGTTGGATCTTCGATATACCAACGCTTGATAGCAACGGGCAAGATACATATCGGTCTTTCTGATTTTCGAGCTGCCATGAGCGCGATCGCAGCGGCCCCATCTCGAAACGGAGTGATGGCGTCGTTGGTGTGGTAGATATCTCCCTCCGGGAAAATCACCAGCGGGTTCTTTTTCGATTGCAAGATATCGACGGCCATCTTGAGCGACTGAATATCGGTCCCTTCTCGATCCACACTAAAACAACCGCATCGCTGCATCGACTCGCATTCAAACCAACGGCTTGCGGAGAAGACCTGCCACGCAGACATAAAGTAAAAAGGAATCCGAAGTCGTTCCGCAGATTGGATTAGGCAGTACGAATCCCAATGAAAAGAATGGTTCGGTGTTATCAACACACCGCATCCGTTGTCCACCGCGCGGGCCAGCTGATCGGTTCCTCGCAGTTCGACGTCTGACATTCGTTGCTTCTTCAATGCAGACCGACGCATCGGAGCCAGCATCCGAAACCACCACGGTGTCAATTTTGGCGGCCAGAATTTGGGTGGAATGCCGTAGGGTTGATCGTTCATGGACTTGATAAGACTCGATTCGAAATGCTGCAGAAGCGGATTATATCCGACCTACGATTTGCTTGCAGCCCGGTCCAGTTTCGTCGTCCCTCGCATGTTTCGAGCCCCTAAGACGCGTGCGAACTCTGAGAATATGTAGAGGAATCCGATCGAAACCAACAAATAGAAACAGCCATAGGTCGGGACCAGGAACCGACCACCCAGGCTGTACGTTCCTGCAACGACGATGGAATTGACGAGCAGCGGAACCGTGAGCCAAAGCAACACGCGACGATCGTGCAACCACAACCCCGCGACTCCAACCAGTGCAAGAATCTTGAACAGAAGCGATTTGCCTTTATATGGATTCCATTCGGTGACTACCCGCTGAACCACTAGTTGCGGAAGAGAAACGAAGTTCAATCGAATCCATTCGGCGACTCTTTGGGAAGCTTCGCTGGCGATGGTCTTTTCTACATCGATCCACTCTTGACTCGTCGCACTCCCAAGATCAAATCGACCATAGACTTCTTCTCGAAGTCTCTTCTCGGGTTCGAATTGCCATTCTCCACCGGAATTCAACGATTCGTCGCAGTAGCCTCCCAACAGCGTTGTCGGCCCTTTTGTTCCAAGTGGCTGTAGCTCGCCAAGGACCATGACGTTGCGAATCCACCACGGCGTGACAACTAGCAAAAGGGAAATGGAAAACGCGAGGATGAGTTTCCATTTTGTTCGGATTGGAGCCACCGTCTTCACCATAGAAAGCCAAATGCAGGCTGGCAGGAAAGGTATCCACAAAACAAATGCACTTCGGCAGTGAATGAGTAGCCCGAATGCAATCCCGGACCAGATTGCGAACTTGATTGAGGATTGATGAACGGCATACCAAATCAACAGCGCGAAGGCAGAGAAGCCCATCAATGCGAACGGTTCTGTCAGGAAATCCGTTGCATAGTTTCGAAGATTGCGTTCTGTGAAGACCACGATCATCGCGAACCATGCAATCCAAAATGCATACCGCCGCAGCCACGCCGATGTTGACGTGCTGGCTAAACACCAGCCCCATGCGGCGATGATAGAACAGCCAATAGCAATGGCAGCTGCCAAGCTAAGACGAATGGCAGCGGATGAATAGGGGCCGCGAGGGATAACGCGATAGACAGCCGAAATCCAGGCAGGGAATAACGGTGGTCGGTTCGTGTCTGCAACGACAGGGCTTCGACGATCCAGCGTTTGTTCGTAACCCATCGGATCGAATGAATGATAAAGGTTTCGCCATGCCTCGCTCGAGAAATCGGTAGACCAACCGTGGCCTCGGCTTAGTTCGAATCCGATCGCTTCATAATCCGATCCATCACCGATTGGCTTTGGCGGGGCCCAAAACCAAACATCCTGAGTAACAGCTACCAACTGAAGTGGTAGCAAGAACATCAAGCAAATGGCGAAACAGCGATAAGCATTCACTTAGGACCATGACTAACTAGCGAGTTCGAAACCCTCGCCGGAAACCGTTTGACACCGAGTTTCTAGCAATCGTATCAATGTCATCCACTGGCACTGCGGATGGGTTCGAGCGAATTTGCTGCATCGCTTGATCCACCGCCTGTGCATTCAGATTCGGAGACGATTCCCCTTCACCAGATGCCGTGTTGGTGCCCGAAGTTGTCGTTGAAAACACCTGGTCAGGTGTACCGCCAATTCGTACGAGAGAAGCATTTCCCTCTTGTGCACGCACTTGAACACGGCTGTCGGTCAGAGGCAAGGTCGCTTCGCGTTGCTGATTTGTTGGGCTCGTACCACGGACGGTCAATTGCGATCCTGCAGAGTTCATTGCAACGCTGACATTGGCATATGTTCGCCATGCACCTTGAGAATCAAACCACTGCGCGCTTTGGTTCGGTACAACAGCGGCTGTCACTCCATTGCGAATGTTTCGACCCATGAAATCTCGAATATCCACGTATCGTGCATGTCGATTGCCAACTTGAACGGGTGTGGTCAGCGAATCCGTATCACTGAAGGCAGATTGAACAACAACTGTCTTCGCGTCTCCCACAAGGAATGGAAGCTTTGGAATCTCGAATCTTACTTCACCCGGTCCAACATTGTTGACTTGTACACCGTTAGAGGTTCGAACGACAGGTTGGCTTGTTGAACCATTTCCGCCGACAGATGGAACGAAGGTCGCGTTCACCGAAAGCCCTTGGACTGGACTATCGAGTACAATGCCCACGTTTCGCGGTCGGAAATTCTGAACATTCAATGTCACATTTGCCGTATCGGTGAGAGTGCTTCCGTCCCCTAATGTATAGGAAAACGTAACAGTCCCCGTGAACTCGGTGGTCGGAGCGCTATAGATCAACGTTCGACCGTTTGGACCGATTTGCACCGTTCCCTGGCCGGTCGGAGGTTGCGTCACAGCCGAGATGATTAGTGTTTCACCTGTATCCACGTTGAGGTCGTTCGAGAGGACATTCAGCGATTGATTCGGCTGCGATAGCACATCGAGGCTATCGTTCACTGCATCGGGTGGATCGTTGATGGCTGCGATATTGAACGTGATAGTTCCGACAGCTGAGCCGCCATTGGTGCTCCGCGCGGTATAAACAACCAATTCTGTTCCCGTTGCGTTGGCGCGAGGAGAGTAGCTGATTCGAGTGCTGTTTGTTGTGATCGTTGCCGTTCCGTTTGGAGCTTGCACGCTGGTGATCGTTAGGGTGTCACCCGTAGCTGCAGGCGTATCGTTGGCCAATGGGTCAAATGTGGCGGCGGCCGCGTCTTCTTGAACGTTGAACGAATCGTTCGCCACTGTGGGGGGAGGAACCGCAGGCCCGACGACCATGGTCGCCGTGGCTGTCGCGGTCCCGCCGTTTCCATCGCTAAGCGTATAGGTAAATGTTTCATTGCCCGTGAAACCAACGCGCGGCGTGTAGACAACACCCGTCCCGCTGGTTGCGACACGTACCGTTCCGCCTTGAGATGGAGTTCCCACCTGTGTAACCACAAGCGTCTCTGTGACGTCCGGGCCGGAAGTGTCGTTTGCAAGCACGTTGACGAAAACGTCCCGATCACCAGCACGTACTGTCGTAACCGTGTCATTCACAGCGACGGGGTTGTCGTTCACTGGGTTCACTTGGACCGTGACCGTTCCGGCTGATGTAGCACCGGCTTGATCGCGCACCGTATAAGTGAAAGTCTCTTGGCCATTGAAATTGGCAGCCGGCGAATAGGTCAATCGTTGATTGTCCGACGTGATGGAAACCGTTCCACCGTTGGATGTTGTGCCCACCGATTGAATCGTGAGCACGGCGCCCGAGTTCGGAGTGATGGTGTCATTGGCGAGTACCGTCAAATTGTTGTTGGACGTGTCTTCGTTGAAATTGAAGGTGTCATTGTTGACCACAAAGTTTCGACCAACGGCGACGTTGTTTGTCACAAAGTTGATTCGATTCGACGGGATCGCGCCGTCGATCTTGAACACGGAAAATCCGCGACTAGGATTCTCTGCTTGATCGGCTGTGAAGACAGCTTGACCTGCAGCCTTGGCGCGCATTCGTATGACACCCACGGTCTGCGGATCGCGACCGGGGCCGGCGGTGAAGCTCGAAAACGCACCGAACTCATCGATTAGCCCTGGCGTCGTTAGTGCTGGTGTTGAGCGACCATTGCCAAAGTTACTATTGTAAGTCACTGGCGTGGTGCCAAAGATTTCGACCAGAGCTGGGTCGTAGTTGATATCCATATAGGCAGAGAAGACGCCGTCACCTTCGGCAACTCCGGTGTTGCGAAGATCGCTCACAACGACCCGTAAATTAAACTCTTGATTGACTGACAACGAGGTGAGCGCATTACCGTTTAAGTCAAACGGAAGTAACTGAACAGATACTCGCGCTGAATCAGCTACCGAAATTGACAATTGCTGTGATTGCGTGTTCCCGGCAGTATCTGTCAATCGCAACTCGGCCGTCCTAGCTCCGATCTGTTCGGCTGTCGGCGTCCAAGTCATCACGCCTGTATTCGCGTCGATCGTCAGCCCAACGGGTGCATTCTCTAGTGAATATCGAAGCCCCTGACCTTCTTCCGGGTGGGCCAAATTGACGGACAGTGCCGTGCCCACATTCGCGTTCGTCGGAAGGAAAGAGGTTCCAATCGCCGTCGGTGTTAAGCTATCAAAGGTCACTGCTAATGCGGGAGATGCTGCGCTGGTTTGGCTATCAAGCGTTTGTGTAGCAACAATGCTTTGCGTGCCTTGCCCCAATTGAGCGACTAGGGCTGTTGTGATGGTGGTGCTGGTGCCGGTAGCTACTGCCGTACCGACAATAGTGCTTCCAACACGAAGGTTGACGGTCGCGCCTGTTGTCGTTCCCGAAACGAGAAATTGCATCGATCCCGCATTCGTCATGTTGTCCGAGTTGCTCGTGCCCGAATCGGAGACACTTACCAAATCGATCGCTGTCGGAGCCGCGAGATTATTCGCAGCCACCACATTGAACGTTAGAATCTGAGTATCAAAAGTATCTTGCGTAGTTGGCGTGCCAGCCCGGGCCCGCGCACCGACGGAAATCTCTAATGGACCTGTGTAGTTTGCAGGAGGCGTCAGTTTTAGTTGTCCTGTCGCATCGTTCATCGTGAATTGATAGTTTACGGACCCACGTCGTGTGGCATCGTAAAAAATCGCGTCACCCTCAACATCGTTTCCTGTGAGTTGCAAGGTCGTCTCTTGGCCAGCAACGATGGATGTCGGCACTGTGATGTCGCTCAAGAAAGGCCCTCCGTTGGCAGTGTCGGCAGCCGCCGTCGCCGTAAACTGACGACTGAACGTGAGCCCCGTCGAGTCTCGAACCGTGACAGTGATCGTGGAAGTGCCCGTGCTTGCTAGTGCTTTGAGACGGATGAGTCCGTTTTCAGTATCATTAAAAATTTCAGCATTGTTGATCGACACTTCGTTCACCGGTCGCGAGCTAGACACTTGGGTTCGCGAGATCCCTTCGCGGTTCGAATCCCCTTCGACCAATTGGCCGAAAATCGAGTGATTGAAGTCAAGATGTCTCTGTGGCCCTTCAGTGATGAAGAACTGCGAGTCATTCGTATCATCCGAAGACTTCGCATACGACAAGATGCCCGTGCGAACGTGCTGCAAATCAAAATCGAACTGATCATCGAAATCTGGAAGAGTTGAGCCGCCGCTGCCCGTTCCCGTGGGATCACCCGCTTGCAAAACAAAGTTGTCGATCACGCGGTGGAATATGATCTTGTTGGATGCAGTTTGATTGTAAAAGCCACTATTGACTAAAGACTCGATTCGCCCCACTGGCCTAGCAGCTTCATCCGCGAACAATCGAAACACCATTTCGCCGTATCCGTTCACATCCAATCGCAGCGATTTCGGGTTGCCGATCATTTCCGCCGTGATCACGGAGGGATTACTGCTCTGGACCGTAATCGTCAATGGACCACCATTTGGATCGTAGGCGTCGACCGGAATATGCAATGGCGCCCCGTTGAGCACTGTCTGATTGGGTATTTCCACAAAGGTTGGATTGCTTCCCGTCGGAATGGCTACACCCGATAACGTCGATAGCTGCTGCAGAGTTTGCAATCCCGTAGTGCGCGATCCGTTGGCAAACTCCCAAGTAGGATACTGGGTGACGTTTTCACTAATCGCGGTCGCGTTTCTCGTCCTGTCCGAATTTGTCATTTCCAAGAACGGCAAGTAAACTTGCCCATCTTCGAACAACTCTTTCTGCTGCGTACATATCGGGCACCAATCTGCTCCAAAAAAACGAACGCCCGCTTGCGTGAGCGCCTTGGCAAACTCGACCAGATTCGGTGCATTTTCCCCTTCGCCTGCGTCCCCTTCACCGTCTGCCTGAAGGTTGGAGGACTGGCTGTAGTAAGCGTAACTGCTGGTGGCGCCAGCCAATGAAAGACTGTCGGCGGCCGTCGAGGTGCTCTCAAAAAAGTCCGATGCCATCAATTGTCGTGACTCGAGCGGCTCAAAATTGATGCGACGGCAATCCCTCGCGTCGTAGTCAGACAAAACCCGCCCAATGAGCGCACGAAGCCACCGTCGCCCCTTGAGGTTTGAAGGCAATTGGTTTGACGACAACGGTTTTGAAGACACCTGCGAATCTCGATCGTTTAGAGCCATGCTACAATCCTGCCCCGTTCGTTGGGGTGATTCTGAAAAGGAGGAAAAGGACACCGAAAACAGCCCTAGCCCGTCTACGGCAATCTCTATTTTACCTGAGCAATCCCCGAAAGGACTTACTCAACTCTCCGTAGTCCTCATTCTCGGAACGGGCCGACTACGAATTTGAGGGTTAGGCGAGATATTCCGCGTTTTTGACAATCTTTTGGCGCAAGGGAAACCGGTCAAGGGCCGGGAATGGCGCGATGACAATGGTTATTCACCCGTTGGATGCTGGCAATTCCCTCAGGGTTCCATCCAAAAACACCGAAGAATTGAGCTAGTCAGCCAAGAGTAACAACAGCATAATACGCGACTTGGACGGCTGAGTACCGTAGCCGAAGGAGTGGAATTAATTTTATTTACTTCCAGTCAATTCGGTAGCTAGCAAAACAATTAGCGATAAGATCGATCATGGCGAAGAGCAAAAAGAAAAAGGAAACAACATTCCTCGTTTGTCAAGAAACTGGGGATATCAACTACGTAATGCTACGACGTCCGGGGGGGGAAAAGCTTCAACTAAAGAAGTATAGTCCTCGTCTCCGACGGATTACGCTTCACATAGAAAAGCGAAAGTAGTTGGGTTGATTGGCGAGTCGATGTTCTATTGATTCGTTTGTTTTATTAGTCGTAGGATTGCGGAGCAATCCGATTCACATGCAGGAAGCGATCTTCCGGGGCAAGCGTGAGTAGCTTGCCCTGCGTCATTTTGAAATGCTCCCCTGCAAGGATGCGACTATGGCCAAACAATGGCTGTTTCGTGGGTTCGATAGTGACGCCATTCAATCACTTGCGAAGCAAGCGAGTATTGAAACAGTAGTTGCTCAGCTTTTGTACCAGCGCGGCATCACGGACTCTAAGTATATTGCTTCGTTTCTCGACCCGAAGTTTTCTGAACTGCGAGAACCGGATAATCTCCCTAATGTCTCTGTTGCTGCCGAGCGTATCGTTCGGGCGGTACGCGATAGTATTCCAATAACCATCTATGGAGACTACGACGCGGACGGAATGTCGGGGACGGCCATACTTTATAATTGTCTCAAGCTACTAGACGCGGACGTTCAATACTTCATTCCAAACCGTTTGGAAGATAGCTACGGACTGAGTTGTGAGGCGTTAGAGAAGCTAAGACAACGCGGCCGGAAGTTGATCATCTCTGTCGATTGTGGAATCAATTCCATACGCGAAGCGGAGTTCTGCCAGGAGAATGGTCTAGAACTCATAATCACGGACCATCATTCGATGGGTCCTCAATTACCGGAAGCGTTCGCGATCGTCCATCCAGCCCATCCTCAATTCGACTACCCTTTCCATGGTTTGTGTGGTGGTGGTGTTGCGTTCAAATTAGCTTGGGCGATTTGTCAAACGGCTTGCGAGAACAAAAAAGTAACTACGGCTCATCGCCAGTTTTTACTGGAAGCGACGTGCATTGCAGCAATCGCGACGGTTGCAGACGTTGTTCCGTTGTTGGATGAGAATCGAAACATTGTTCGCAATGCATTGAAGTTCATGCTTCAACATGCACCACTCGGCTTGACGGCGCTATTGAAGCAAACGAATTTGGTCGGCAAGAGTTCGCTAAGCGCTGAAGATATCGCGTTCACGATTGCACCGAGGCTGAATGCTGCAGGGAGGCTGGGGCAAGCCCAATTAGGCGTCGAACTACTGACTACGAAAGATCCAGCCCGTGCTGCAGCGTTAGCAGAGTATCTCGATCGACTCAACGGCGACCGCGATTCGTTGGAAAGAAGCGTCACGATTGCGGCAACGAAACAAATCAAGGAACAGTTTGATGTTGAGAACGATCCAGGGTTCGTGCTTGCAGGTGCTGGATGGCATCTCGGAGTCATCGGTGTTGTCGCAGGTAGGCTCGCCGAGAAGTTTTATCGACCGGTCGTGATCATTGGACTAGATTCCGTGGGGCAAAAGCCCGGAGTTGGCTCGGCTAGATCTCAAGGAATCATCGACCTGCATGGAACATTCATTAGCTGCCGCGAGCATCTCCTTAGTTGCGGCGGTCACGAAGCTGCTGCCGGATTGAAGATCGAGGAAAAAAACATTCCAGCATTTCGTGAAGCATTCCTTGAAGCGGTTTCTGGACGGCTTCATGGGAAAAAACCAATCGCCTCGTTAGATATCGATGCGGAGGTAACCCTCAAACAGGTGAGTAGTCTCCATCTGGTTCAGCGGATTGAGAAAATAGCTCCTTTCGGTGCGGCGAATCCACGCCCAATACTTGTGGCTAGCAATGTTAGTTTGGCGGAACCTGCCAAGACCATGGGTAGCGGTGATCGACACTTTACCGTACGCTTCACTCAACATGGTACAACTATGCGAGCGGTTGCCTTTGGCCAAGCGGACTGGGTCGAACCATTCAACACCCATCCTGGTCTATTCGATGTTGCCTTTCGCCCGAGTATTAACGAATACAACGGGTTTCAGAAAGTCGAATTACAATTGATGGATTGGCGAGTCGCAAAACTATCCGCGAATGCACCTCATGCTTCGGCCGTGTCCCCTCGTCCCATATCAGCTTCTTGATATTCGACTCCGAGAAACAAACTCTTCAGAAGTAGACTCGTGTCAGACTCACTTTCCAATAACAAGCCCAAACACGAAACCAGACCGCAGGTACGCAAAACCTCCAGCTCGCATGCGATTGACACTCAGTTAGCCGAAACGATTGGATCTGTCGACAACGCTCCAACGCTCGGGATGACGCACGCAAACTTGACCATTGATGGGTACTCTCGCGCCGCAGTTCAAACGTATTGGCGAATTGCCGAGTTAAAGATCGGGTTCGATTTAGGTGCGCAGCCGTGGGATTTTATGGCCTTGCCTCGTTATTTCATTTCTCATGCGCATTTGGATCATATTGCAGCATTACCATCATACGTCGCCCGCCGACGGATGATGAAAATGGATAAACCGTTTATCTATATGCCGGGATGTGCGGTGTCTGCAGTCGATGCGATGCTGAAGTGTTTCTCTCGTTTGGACCGCGGAAGGTTGCCATGCGAATTGATCCCTCTGGAGGCTAACCAAGAGATCGAACTCTCGCGAGAACTCGTCATCACAACCCATGCAACTAAGCATTCAATCCCTTCCCTTGGGTTTATTGTCTGGGATCGAAGACGCAAATTGAAGCCGGAGTATTCGCATTTGTCCGGAGACCAGATCCGTGACGTTAAGTTGGCTGGCACCGATGTGACTTACGAAGTCCGAGTGCCTCTCGTTGCTTATACCGGTGACACTGCCCCCGAGGGACTCGATGCAAATCCTGATTTTTACCGCGCCAAGATTTTGATCACGGAAATGACATTCGTCGCTCCCGACCATCGAAAAGAAAAAATCCACAAGCACGGTCATACGCACCTGGATGATATTGTGGCAAGACGCAACGACTTTCGAAATGAAGTCGTTATATGTGGGCATTTCAGTACCCGTTATAACGACACTCAGATTCGACGATGGGTTGACAAAGCCTTGCCGGATAGACTTGAAGGCAAGCTACATCTTTGGATCTAGACATCCTAGTGTCGGGTCAATGAAGGTTATCGCCGATCTGGAAGCCCACCCTGCGAAATCATCAACGAGTGAGTGCCTGGGAACACGCGTCTCGTTTGCGGCCTTTGATGCTGTGGAATCACCACTTCTGGCTCGCGCCCTAAAGTCGGACGTAGAATTTCGTTAGGAGCCATAGGAGCCGGCGTCAGTCCTGGACTCAAGTTTGCCTCATAAGGCGATTGTGACATACTCATTTGCTGGGCTGATTGATAGGAGGCGTAGCTCGGTTTCTTAGACGATATGGCTCGCGCGGGCGGAACTGATGGCTCGCCGTAGAAACTTGAAACGTTCTCGCCTGACAGCCACGACTTCTTGGGACTGCATTCGTTCCCTTTGCAAGCGTGGTATCCATCGCTGTAGCCTATACCATGAAAACGAGCAAACGTAGCTAAAGGGGACGTCCGCCAAGAGTTTGCTAATGGTGTTTGAGCAATCGCGGTATGACCCGCCATGACAAGCAAAGCAGTAATGAAGGAAAGACGAAGAGAGAGTCTGTGCGACATAACGATGCCCTTACGTATTGACAACCCGAAGCGTGACGGCTCATTGATTTATTGGATTTGCCGCAGGCTAAGGATTCGTCCCAACTCGAAGCGTGAGCGAGGGACAATCCATCACTTACATTTCGGGTTGGGATGGTGAGTTTTCAACCACCACTTGCTTCACTCGAAGAACGATCGATGTCGCTGCGACTCCATGATTATCGGCGATCCATCGCAAAGAAACGAGTATTCTGGCATTGACGATCGATTTCAATGTTTCAATTCGTCCTACGGATCCGTCTAGGAAGACTTTGCTAGGATCGCAGATATTGAAGACGCTAGCATTGTAGTTCGGCTGCTAACTGCTGACTACAAACGTATCGTTTGTAGCTCGAGAAAAGAAAACGGCATTCGAAGTAGATTTCGCACCAATCCTTGTGCTTACGAGCGTCACTTCGGTTTTTCGGCACGTCCTAATCGTGCGCGACCTTGAGTCCATAAAAGCAACCCCTCAAGTCTTTGCTTTCCACGAAGAAAATAATCGTCGCTGAGACCGCTCAAATGCTTTCGGTAATGTTCCGCTCGATGCGATTTCCAGTCAATATCTTGAACATCCATCCACCGATTTGACAGGAGCAATTCGGCTATTTTCTCTCCCATGATTTGATGCCCTTCGATGCGAGGATGCACGTGATCGACTAGCCAACGGTCTCCAACCAGCGAGTGGTCGGAAATCGATTCAAACATTGCATTAACATCTAAGCACCAGGCACCGGATTGATCCGAAATTGTTTGGATTGATCGCATCAATGCCTCACTGGCTCGTAAGGGGCAAACGTCGTGGTCCCTCGCCTTTTTCAAATAGCGAGCTGCCTCGTCAAAACGTCCCTCTCTATAAGCATTGATGCCTAACCAATACAACGCACCTACATGCTCAGGATCCATGCTTAGGATTTGCTGCATTGCATTGTGAATCGTTGGTGGATCGCTCGAACTGTCGAGTGCGACGGACCATAGGCGATCCATTTCTAGCAAACTTGGATCGTCAAGCCACGGGCTTGACTCGATCTTGAATGGAGGAGTGTCGAGCACATTCGATGTCGGTATCAACAGTAAAATGGGGACTTGCTGTTGCTGGCATGCGTTGACGATCGATTGGACATTCCAACGCAGGGACTTTGCGACGGATTCTCGATCTAATTCGGCTCGATGGTACTTTTCTAATCCGCCTTGATTGTCGAGCAATGCGTCGACGTTTCGCTCCAATTTCGTTCGGACAGATGGAAGAGCAGGTGTTCCTTGCTTTAGATGTGCGGTGAGAAACTGAACGACTCGCAGGGATCTTGTCGCACGGTGAATCAGACTAATCTCTCGCACAGATTTCCATTCGTCAAGCTCTCGATTCTCCAAGAATTCATTGTGTCCGCATTCGAGAACGATCAAATCGGGTTCGTATTTGAGTACTTCATTTGCGAGAGGCAATAGCCGGTAGCTTGCATAAGAGAGACCGCCACAGTTGACGACTTCCAGCGATTGATTCGGGTTGGCAAGCTCCAGATTGATTTTCAACCAAGTTGGAAAAGCGGTCGGGGGTTTGAATGGCTCCCCTTGGGTGGTAGAGCCGCCAATACAAAAGATACGTTTAGTGCCGATCGATTTCTTGGCTGCGAATTTCTCGGGAGCAAACCACCGATAACGCGACGAAGGAATTACAAACGACTCGTCTTTTGGTTCAAAAAGTCGAGCATGTTCGCTCCAGTCCAAGAAGGGATCGACGCGAGTGGCAGGATGCGGACTCCAAGTCCATCGAACCAAAAACTCCAAGGCAAAAAAAGGGAGAAGCCCCAGGAAGATGGATAAGAGACGTAATCCCCACCATCGAGTATTCGAAAGCCCCATCTTCGACCCGAGTTTTCTCAATAACTAGTGTTCTCAATGACTAATTGCAGGCGCATAAAAATTGGTTGCCCAGTGTTTGACCGAAGCTGCTGTATTGTACACACGACCGCGAAGCTGTGATGACCATCGTGGCGCTGTTATAATCCATCTCTCTTGTGGGTATGGAATACCTCCCAACCAGGCTTTGTATTCTTCATCGCCTCGCATCATATCTAAATGTCGATAGCCCCTATCAATAGCCAATTGAATTATCGAGAAATTCATTTGCCAACCCGGTCGAATGGAACTGAATTCCGGATTCATTCCTGATAGATACACAGACAACGTTTCTCCGAGACCAAAAGTCACTGCTCCTGCAATCGGAATGTCGCCAGAGCTTAACCGACAAATGTAGGGCCGGTTGATTTCGTCGATCCACATAGCCTGAATCGCATGAATCGTAAATTCCATAAAATTAGTGGAAGAGAAACAGCCAGAAATGCCTCTTTCTCCCCAGCGAGATTGATGGATGGACTCAATATCTTTCAGGAACTCCATAGCTTGTTCGGGTGTCTGGGCGATCTCAAAGATACTCTTTCCCTCATGAAATCCGGAGCACTGCCGATACGATTTTCGCACCCGTTTTTCAAAGCCGTCGTATTGCGATGACCAATCTTCTTTCAACTCGACAACCCAACAGCTCAGGCTAGCACGTCGCTCGGTTTGGGTAGTCGAATCGGTGGCATGGAGCTGGTCCAGTAGCCGATTCATGCCTACGTCATCAGCCCTAACACCGTCAAGATCGAGCCGATCCCAAGTCGATCCGCGAGATTGGTTGCTTAGAAACTTGGCAAACCCCTCCGCTGCCTCTTCGGTGTCATGTATTCCGCACAAGATCCCCATATCATCCGAGCAAGCCTTGCCGCTTCCGAGCCAAACAAAACAGTCGCCAGCGATCCATGCCCGATGCTTGGCCAAGGGCAGGAATGCGATTCTCCCTTTCGCTGTCGTCAACTTGATAATCGATAGATCATAGTCATTTTGATTGGCTTCCCACCAAGCGTGTAACCAATCGAACCGTCGACATAGTCGATCGCCAGCGAGTCGATTCCACTCCGTACGATAGTTTTGCCACTCAACAGAGTTCGTAATGATTTCGACTTGGAGCATGATTGATTAAAACTGAAAATAGAGAAAAGGGCTTTCGGCATCGAATCGCAGGATGCAGAACGCCAGAACCGCTGCTAGGAATATAGCGACGGCGGGGGTAAATTGCGGTGCGGCACTCTCTGCGTTCGGTGCCAACCAACAAAATAGAATTCCGGCAAGCGGAAAAAGGAATATCTGCGAAGTCAAGATGGCCAAGGCATTCGATTCGAATCCATGCCCACCAAAGAGAGCCATGTTCCAATCGTATGCCATTGCAATATTGGTAGACCGAAAGAGCAGCCAACCGAACATAACGCAAAAAAGTGTCAGGCAAACACCGATACTACGTGGGATTCGATCTTTGATGGACAGGGGAATCATCGCGTACCCAACAAGGAGACATCCGTGCAATAAGCCCCAGAGGACGAACGTCCAGCCAGCACCATGCCAAATCCCTCCGAGCAGCATCACCACGATCAGATTCCGCCAAGCCAGTATCTTGCCATACCGATTCCCGCCAAGCGGAATATAAAGATAATCCCTGAGGAACGTCGAAAGCGTCATATGCCAACGACGCCAAAACATTTGTATGTTGGACGATTGATAGGGAGAATCAAAGTTCGTCGGAAACTGAAATCCGAAAAACAACCCCAGACCAATGGCCATATTGCTATAGCCGGCGAAATCAAAGTAGAGCTGAATGGTATAGCCAAGCAATGCGCACCAACCACCGAAGAACCTCAATGACTCCATATCGGACAGCAATGGGTTTGTGGCATGGGAGACCGTATCCGCAATCAAGATTTTTTGGCTCATTCCGATGACGAAGAGCCAAATTCCCTTGGTTATGTCGGACCAATCAGGCGTGGAGGGTAGATTGCGCATTTGCAACTCCACATCGCTGTAGCGCACGATGGGACCTGCAATAAGCTGGGGAAACATCGAGACATAAGCAGCAAACGCCATCAAGTTGCGGGCCGGCTTGATATCGCCACGGTAAATATCGACCGAGTAACTTAGCGTTTGAAAGGTATAAAAGCTGATTCCTGCCGGTAGCAAGATGTCCGGAACATAAAGAGGAGTTCCTAAGCGGAACGTTTCCAAAAGGCCATTGATGGACTCAGAAAGAAAGCCGCAATACTTGAAGTACCCTAGCATCCCAAGATTGCAAACAATGGAGAGTGCAAGGAAGATGCGTCGATCGCTTGGAAGCTCTCGCTTGGCCATCTGATTCCCGAGCCAATAATCAACAACGGTGGACGCTAGCAACAACAGGGTGTATTCCCAGTGCCACCAACCATAAAACAGATAGCTTCCCACAACCAACGATGCGAGTCTCAGATTTGGCCAACGTGCCAATCCCCACCATAACGCGAGAACCGCTGGTAAAAAGACTAGCAAGAAGATATAGCTATTGAAGAGCATAAACAGGCTCTTTCGTGAATCTGAAAAGACAGTCCGCCATTTTGCGAGTGTTCGGTTCTAGCGGATGGATGCCGTCGACGAACGAAGCTGGATCTCCATCGAAGGACTCGATCATTCCAAGATCGACAAACCTGGCGCCTGTCTCTTGCGATAAGCTTTGCAACCATGCGATAGCCTCCGCCTCTCGCATTGCGAACTTGGTTTTGGCGATCAATGGTTCGCGAAGCCTCGGATGATGAACCGTCGTAAAGAGGTATACGCGACAGTTATTGGTTGTGCATAAATGGACAGCTTCTCGAAGGAATCGGAGCCTGGTGGGGGATAAGTTGCGAAAGTTGCTAAACAAAGCCTGAAACTCGCGCTGATTGAATTCGAGAGCAGCTTCGAAATTGTATTCCCCTCGCTCCATCTCTCGGCTGCGCCTGGCGTAGTGGATGACTCCGTCCGAGCCGAAGTACTCTTCTTTGGCCGAAAGATCGCAGTCTCCTGAAGTTCGCTTCAGCAGACGAGCGAGGGATCGGAAGCTGGCTTTGGTTTGGTGAAGGCTCAAGAGTTGCGAGTATCGGTCAAACTCTTCATGCCACGGAATTTCGCTTTGGATGTGACGAAACAATCGCGGTTCACTACTGATGCGAGCATCCGCAGGGATCATATCGTTGAGAGACGCAATATCGACCCCAAGGACGACCGCATGGGGCAACCGACCTGTTTGCGACTGGTACATCCTCAGAATCGCGAGATAGTCTTCAGGTCTGCCGTGATTCACACCGTAATTGAAGAATCTTAGAGATGTTCGTTCGTTTAGGTAGGAGGTCTCGATCTTCATTGCTCGCGAAGAACCGAGTATCAATCCCTCAGCAGGGGCGGGTAAACAGTTGAAGAGATCTGTTTTTTGCGAACGAGTATCCTGAACAATAGGCGTTAGACCTCGCCGGCCGTATTGGCCATAAGGATTGACCGACAAGTTGAATACACCAGCGACCAGCAACAATGTGCATAGTGTCGCGATGAAAATGCAACTGCAGATGCGAGGAGCCACGGGTTTGGCCACGGACATCAAAAAAAACTGAATGAACCGCATTGTAGGTAACGAAGCAATACGCGGATTACGGCAAGACTGCCGATAAAGTAGACTCGGATTGAGGCTCGGCGGAGAGATACTTAAATTTTTGTCTTAATCCAGATGGCTATTGCGCCAACATGTCGGAAAAGGTAGGATATCCGACATAATCAGCCAACCCATTAGGAACGACTATGAAACGTACCGACTCTGTATTTCCCACGTGCGCTGTGCTTCGCATCCTATTTTCGCTATGGATCACGTTGTCGATGCTTCCCAGGTCATCCTGTACAGTCTTCGGCCAAGCGATAGGCGCCGACTCCAGCATAGGGAACTGGGTGGGGTGGCTAGAATCGCCTCAAGAGCATCTTCGTTGGATTGTGCGACTTTCGAAGGATCCAAAATCTGAACGCGTTTTGGGGACCGTCATGACACCAGACCGTCCACAGGAATCCATCGCATTAAACAACATTCGCACGAAGTCCGAGGATTGGGGTTTTGAATGGGTGAATGCTTCGACGAACCAGCAATTGAAGTTTACTGGAAAGCTGGAGAACTCAGATCAAGTGACGGGACTCTTGATCGCTGGATCGCAAACACTCGTGATCAAGCTTCGCAAAGTAGCGGAGATCCCCATCGAATCCTCTAGCACCCTCGGTGCGGATACCGTTTGGACCGACAATCTGCCGTCCATCGCCGGAAAAGACAAATTTGATATGCGGTTTCGAATCTATACATCCCCTCCATATGCAGAAGAGAAAAAACCAAAGATCCTCTTCGACTCGATTTCGACGGGACTCATTGGCAAACCGGTCGAGTTGGTTTCCGATCCAGACTCGTCTCTTGTCTTTAAGATTCCAGCCATTCAGTCCGAGTACAGAGCATCTTTCGATCCAAATAATGAGATCCTACTTGGAACCTTCAGTCGGAATGGAAGCGTTATCCCATTGAAGCTAACAAAAGTCGAGGCAATCAAGGAGAGCACGTCAACCCGACCCGACTCTCCAACGAATACCAAACAATCAACCGGGGAAACCTCAACAACAAAATCGGCTTCGATCCCACAAACGGAGAATGCCGAGGATGCATCTGTCAAAATCAAAATGGCAGAGCAACCTGCACGCATTTACGCTTCGAACGAGAAATCCATCACGATTCCGGTTGGTCAATCATCCAGTGCTTCGATGCGAGGAACGAATGATGCTGTGAGCCGGCTTGGAGGAACGTTGACGTTGCCATCGATCGAAGGAAATTCCTCGACGAATTCCACAAAAGTGCCAGTCATTATCTTTGTCTCGACTTATGGCCCACAAGACCGAGACGGGTTGATGGGAACAAACGCTCATTATCGCGATTTGGCACAGTCGCTTGCCAAAATGGGGTATGCGTCGATTCGAATGGATGATCGTGGAATGGGAAGTAGCGACGAGCCGGTTGGAGCATACACGCCTTTAGACG
Organism: uncultured Pirellula sp.; assembly: GCA_903858115.1. Taxonomy (GTDB): domain Bacteria; phylum Planctomycetota; class Planctomycetia; order Pirellulales; family Pirellulaceae; genus JBKCUI01. The sequence goes on from CAIOHR010000028.1 coordinate 64,927, forward strand.
CGGACAAGGACCTGCGCGCAGTGCTTCAATTTGCTCTCTCGACGCCTGAACTGGATGCGAACCGAATCGGCATCCTCGGGCATGGTGAAGGGGCTAACTTCGCCACAGCCATCGCTGCGATCGACACTAGAATCCGTTTCCTCATTCTGCTAGCTCCACCTGGATTGAATGGTAGCGAATTGCTACTTTCCCAAAGCGCTCGAATTGCCAATCTTCAACGGATTAGCGAACGTGACCAACTAACCATGCAAAAAGTGCAACGTGGTGTTCACAAAATCGCCATGGCAAATCTATCTGCTGATTCCCAATCGGACGAGGTCCGGAGACTGGTTACCAGCCTCTGGAATGATATCCAAAAGACATTACCGACGCCAAAATCCGAATCGGAGCTTCAGGGCACGAGAAGAGGTATTGAACAGCAGTTACTCGCAGATGTTATGGAATTACAACAGCCGGTTAGCCAACAATTTCTGAAAACGGACCCAGCCAAGAACTGGATGCTACTACGATGCCCGACGTTGGCCGTCTGGGGGGCAAATGATCTAGAAGTAATACCTGATGACAACCGAAAAGCGCTTCAAGCGACAACCGCTAGAAATTCAAAATCCAGCATTCAATGGCTTGAACTGCCCGGTCTCAATCACTGGTTTCAAAAAGCAACCACAGGCTCCACGGAGGAGTACGAAACACTAGGAGGAATAGACCCATCATTAATCGAGCCGATCAAAAACTGGCTCGAGGAACGTTTCTGATGGTTGCTTGCGAATCTATCCAAGAGAACCTTTAACGATTGTAGTGGTCGTTCGGATTCGATCTGTCAAAACATAGCGATTGTTGGGTTTCTGATCTACGACTTTTTGAAATCTCTTTGACAAGTAGCGATTTGTTGAAGTCGCTTCTTTAATCTCTGATCTGTCTTGGATACATTGGATGGGGTAAGAGAGGCCTTTGGATGGCGAGCTCGCTGTGAAGATCTAGTCCCACGGACGTTTGGTGATGTCGCAAGTACCTATACCGGCTGAAAGTGAAGTCGATTTGTTGCTCAAGAATGCTCAATTGCGCGATGAGCTCGAACCGTATTTGGATGAATCGGTCGATTTGGTAACGCTTCGACAAATGTCTTTGTTAGAAGAAAATGAGTTTCTTGCCTCCATTCTGGCTTGGGAACGTGCGCCAACACTACCGATCAGTCAGTGGTTCGAACCTGAACTGAGGTTACCGAATCCAGAGTCGATGTCGGATGCCGAGGTAAAACAACTGCTTTGGCAAACGATCGGACAGCTCTACGATCAACGCGTTATCCTAGACCTGACTGACCATCTTAGTGACCGACAACTTTATTGTTTGATCGCAAGAGATATTCTACCCTCTTATGAAAAACGAATTGCGGATCATCGCAACTACCTTCACTGGCATTGCCTTCAAGAAAACGACATGGAATGTTGGTTAAAGTACTACGCAACCGATTGCGAGCGTGAACAATGGCAGGGAGAAAACGACGCCGAACTTCCGCCTCGCGAAGATCTACCCTTCAGCCGCCAAATGCCTCGTCGCCCAAGCAACTTTGGTTGAACGCTCCGAGGGGACTCCATGGAAAGCAAACCGTTCGCTATGAACATGAATTGTCCCACTCTTGGATGCACTTTCACCATGGTATGCTTCCTTATGCTAGCCGGGATACATGCACGATCAGGAGCATCGCCCGAGACCTCCACGGAGGCTCGCCAAGCGGGCAACGTTTATCGTCTCCAAGGAGAATATCGCGGCGTGATTGATGAGTGGAGCGGAAACTGGGGAGCGCAGGTTATAGCCACCGGAAAACAGTCACTTCGCGTGCGACTTCTAAAAGGGGGACTACCCGGCGACGGGTTCCAAGGTAATGAGCCGGACAAAATAGTGGATTGTACTTTGAAAGAGGATGCAACGGAGTGCACCGCTAGCGGCGATTCATTTGAGGTCATTCTGAAGCCCGGATCGTTGGAGCTGTTGGGCAAAGAAAAGAACGCTAGACTGGGAGTGCTCACCAAGATTGTTCGCGAAAGTAACACACTTGGAAGAAAGCCACCCCCTCAAGCAGTCATTCTTTACGGTCCTCGCGACAACAACTTCGTGGGTGCAGCCGGCTCTGAGGCTGGACTGGGGGTAGGTGGCACTTCTAAAGCTCTAATGGAAGATCATCGACTGCACATCGAGTTTTGCATTCCATTCCAACCTTTGGAGGCTGGGCAAGCGCGCGGCAATAGCGGTGTCTATGTTCAAGGACGGTATGAGGTTCAAATCTTGGACTCCTTCGGTCTCAAAGGTGAAGACAATGAATGTGGTGGGATATATCAAATCGCCAAACCTCGCATCAACATGTGCTATCCACCTTTGACATGGCAAACGTATGATATCGACTTTGTGCAGGCAAAATACGACGCATCTGGCAACAAGACGAAGAACGCAAAGATACAAATCGAGCACAATGGTGTTCTGATTCATGATTGGCAGGAGCTGAAGAATCAAACTCCTGGCAATTTGAAAGAGTCCCCGAGCCCTGGTCCACTTTATCTTCAGGACCACGGCAATTCGGTCATTTTTCGAAATGTTTGGTTTGTCCCGACGACGCAATCTCCTTGATATCGTCTGATTGGCTAGAAGCAAACGAACATTCTCCGAATCTCTCGAACTAGGGGACTGATTCCGGCCCGGCCCCAAGCCCCGAGAGGATGGAGCGCACGACTGAGTTTTAGGCATCATACTCAATTGCGAATCGATTGCTTCAGCTTGTCTATGTCAACTTGGTGGCTTTCTTCCTTTGCGATCGCAGCTTGTCGGCGTGCCTCAATGCTCTTTCGCAAGCTTGGCAGTTTGGTGGCCACAAACATTGCATCACGGCTGAATTGGTGCTCGATCGTCACGCCGTTTGAGTCAGCAGTCCATTGTACTGTGTGAATACCATCCGCATCGACTCGAAAGACGTCCGTCGGCTCCCGAAGCCAATGGGGAAGGGGATAACGATGTGAGAAATCTCGGGGCTGGCCGAAGCGGAATGTATTGTCGCGAGGGTCCGGCGCATAAGCGAGGTCATTGGCAAACAGAATCGCACACTCTTCAGAAACAATAGAAGCACAGTCCCAATCTAGCTGACCGCTATCGCTTCTTGTCCTTTCAAAATGGAAGGCATCTCCCGAAAGATAGAATGGAGAGAGCATATGAACCTCTCGACCGATTCGCATGATCGGATCCCATGTGTCGGGAAACTTCCGGAGCGATTTCAAGCTCAGGTTAAACCAATACAATGATGTGATGCGAGTCGATAACGCATGCATGGCTTGAGCACGCAATTCATCGGGGGTTGGCGATCGTCGTTGGCGAGCGTTCAGGCCAAAGCCACTCCCCCAACCGTCGTGCGGACCTTGTGACCAATAAGCTACTGGCATTGGGCGGCTGAGTTCCCTCAACGATCGACACATATCTCCAATCGTTTCTAGCGGCGCGCCCCAAGTGATTCGCTTGCCGCCCCATCGGTCGTAGGCACGCCACGAGTCTGCGGCAGGAGCAACTACTCGATATGCATCGTAATGAGGGTAATCCGAAAGCCCGGCGTAGAATCGCCAGATACGTTCCTCGGAGTTGGTCACGCTCGTGGCAAGTCGACTCGTACGATATGGCAACAGCTTATCGAAGACTTCTTGTGGGGCAACAGGCCGACCACCTCCGTATTGTGGCTCCCCAAGGAACTCGACTGCATGTATCTTAGGCAACCATTCCTCTGTGTCCCACGTTTCAAGCGGCCACATTCGATTGAATAGTTTCATCGGATAACGTTGATACCATTCCGCGTTGTCTGTGTAACCAGCAACATTTTGAATTTGCCCACAGTTCACATGCAATCGTGAAAGCAGTTTCAAGTAAGATTCGTCCTTTAGATTCTCACCGATCCATCCTCCACTGATATCAAACTGTTCTGATTTGATTCGCAAATGCTCCCACAAAGATCCGGAATCGGTTGTCAGTTCTAAAGCAGCATAGGTCAAAGGTAACGGTTCCTTGAACGACAACTTTACAATCCCTCGATCACCCGGAGGAATCTGCAAGTCCACAGCATGAGCCTCTTGAGAATAGAGCGTTTGCCATGTTGCACCACTGCGAGGAAGCCAGAACCGTACCGATGTTATCCCTAGCGATTTTTCTGAGTTGTTAACAACGTGAGCGATCATTTGGCGAGGCTTGGACTCTGCTTCGTCAGCTAGAAATGTGATGGCGGAAACCCATTTCTGCGGCGAGTCGATTGAGATGCTGGTCTTCGGTAAACCAACCCCTTCCACTTCACAGGTGTTTCCGATTCCCCAACGCGATGTCTTTCCATTCCAAGTCCAGACACTCAGTGAGTCTTCCGTGCCCTGGATAGCGGTACCAAGATCATGCCACGCCCAATCGCCTGACTCGAGGTGGTCACTTGGCGACTTCCCGTCCCATAAACGAGGCAGTGCAGAGCCCTTCACGAACAATTGAACCTTGGCAGCCAGATCCGGGTCTCGTGGCTTTCGGTACATCATGGAATCGGCCACTACATGCGGAGTAACGGTCACGCCACAGATTTCAGCCGAGAGCAGATTGCAGGACATGCCCGAAACAAGCAGAGCGCCGAAGGCATATCGGGACAGAAATATTGCGAGATAATGCATGAAGCTCTTTCCTTGCTAACTAGCAACATGGGATCGAAGTCGGGATCGGGCATCGTTATCGAAGTTCCAATATTGGTTCTCCATGCCTTCCCTTCGGACGAGATGCGGCCAGTTTGGCGGGTTCAGTCGTCGAAGCCACTATCTTAAACAACATTGGGTACGTACGAAGCGCTATCAAATATTTTGCGTATATGATGTTCTTCGCCGTAAACGGTGACGACATCGCCTACCTGGAGTACCGTATCCGCGTTCGGAATGCCTGGTCGGTCTTTACCGTCCGACTTCACGGAAAGTATAACAACACCGTGATCCCAGGGTCGCGACTGGCGTAGCGACTGATTGGCAATCTTCGAGTCGGCGAGGATCTCCATTTCAGAAACGACATAGCCATGCTGGATACGTAGAAGAAGCTCGTAATCCATGACCCGCACCAATCCGGTCCTTTCAAGCGTATGCTGAATCGCCCTGTCGATCGCCCGCTGCACCCAACTGACACGTGTGAGATAGATCAGCAACCCAAGTCCGAAGATGAGGCCTGCAACAATAAGCAACGGTTGAAATCCACTGGAGTTCTGTACCATGGTAGCCACTAACGTCGCGGCGGCCGAGGTGATACCAATGTTGCCGGCGAGAATGAGATCTCGAATGATGCGACGACGCACTGGGTGATTCACAACCAATTCGGCTTCACGTGTCGTAAAGCCAACGCCAAAGAATGCCGAGTAACTTTGAAAGCTGGCTGCATCCCAACTCAGTCCCGTCATCATCAATGCGGTAGAACCTGCGCGAACCGCCAACAATGAAACCATTGCGATAACCAACAGGGAGACAATTGCTACCATACTGATCCAGGTTTGTCCTTCTCCAGTTTTCAGGTAAAGACGTCGCCCATCTGCTCCCCATGGTGAGTAGAACCAGGACGCTCGCCGTAATCAATCGAGGGATCCGGTAAACTTATGGCCCGAGATCGGCATGTCGACAGCGTAGAGTCCTGTGCGACAGGTGGCAAACAATGTTTTCATTCCTGGTCCACCAAAGGCGCAGTTTGCAGGATGCTCAGGCAGGGCGATTACCCCAAGCAGCTTTCCCGCGGGTGATACAATTTGGATGCCCAGATCTGTGGTCAAGTAGATGTTACCCTCGACATCGATCGACATTCCATCTCCGCCAGTATTATCTTTGGAAGGCGGTTGCTGAATTTGGAAGTGAACTCGTTTGTTCGTGATGACCCCCGGTGAATTCACGGTGTACGCATGCACTTCTTTTTGCATGGATGGACAAACATATAATACCGATTCATCGGGAGACAAGATGATACCGTTAGGTGCCACCAACTCTTGCTCGAGTCTTTGTACCTTTCCCGATTTAGATCGATAGTACACACCTTCTACCTTTTGCGGCCAAGGCTGCGGTGCATTGTACCTGGGATCGGTGAAGTAGATCCCTCCGGTCTTGTCGATGACCAAATCATTGCATGCGTTGTAACGGATCTCTTCAAATCGATCCGTGACCGTCGATACTTTCTTGGTTGCCAAATCGATTGCGAGAACGGCGGGCTCCATTTTGGGCTCTTCTAAATTTCCCATTCGACATGCGAGCAGCTTTCCTTTGCCATCGATCATCAGCCCATTGCATTTGCCGCTTGGCTCTAGAAACGTTTCAAGATTCCCTTTGAGGTCGGTTCGCAAAATGCGGTTGTTGGGAATGTCTGTAAAGTACAGATGTTTTCCATCGTAGGCGGGTCCTTCGGTGAAGACGAACCCGTCGTGAATTTTCTTCACTTCGCCAATCCCAGGAAAACTCTGATTTCGAGTCTGGCCTGGTGTGATAGGTTCGTCAGCCCAGGATTCTACTTCGATCACAATATCTTTCCCGCTTTTCACGGTCGCGGTTCGATTCTCGATTTCTCCACCGTCCGCATCCTTTTCAACGGTCTCCCAAGATCCGCGAGTAATCTTGAACTCAATGTTTTCGGAGTTTTCAAGCTCGACTGCAACTTCGAATAGGGTGTCTGATTTGCGAATCAATGCAATGGCATTGGGATTCCAATCGCCAAGTACAGTATTGTTACCCGACAAATAGAGCGTGTCTTTTTTTGCAACGGGTTGCGCAGTCTTCACTACAAACTTCTGCTTTACGGCGGCCGTTAACAAGCCGGTGGGAAGACAGGAAAACAGCAATACAGACAAAAACGGAATATGCCACATGTTGTTACGTTTATGAAAAGTGATTGGAGTAGACGCGTCTTGAATCGATGAATGGCTATTTTACCATGGCAAGCGTTCGATGGATTCGGGCCAATGATCGATCCTTGCCGAATAGCGTTAGGTAGTCGAAAATAGTCAGTCCAGACATTTTTCCCGTCAAGGCTATTCGCAAACCTGCCATGAAGTTTCCGAGTTTGATCCCTTGGGCTTCGACAAAGGCCTTGAGAACTGGCTCAAAGTCAGCTTGAAGCGTGCTGGGTGCTTGCTCGATCACATCGCAAAATGATCGGATCGCTTGGCAGACCGCAGCGTCGCTCCTCAGCTTTTTCTCGAAACCATCGTTATCGATCGCGAACGAATCGTCAGCAGTAAAAAGCTCGTCAAACTGGAGCACATCCCCTGCGACTTTGATTCGGTCTCCAGCGGCGGTAACAATTCTTGAGAGCCAATCTGCACAATCGCACGGAGCTGGGGTAGCGACCCAACCGGCCTTTTGCAAATAAGGAAGGACCATCGCTACCTTCTTCTTTGAGTCCAGCTGGTTCATCCAGCGAGTTTGAAACGCAACGAGTTTCTGTGGATCAAACGAAGCAGGCCCTCGATTGACTCGTTCGAGCGAAAAGTGCTTGATCGCATCTTCGAGGGTGAAATGTTCTGTACTATCGTCCAACGACCAGCCCAGCAACAACAAGTAGTTGAGAATCGCGCCAGGCAGAAATCCTGTTTCACGATAAAAATCAACCACAACCGGATTGAAAGTCTCTGGAGAAGTCGTCATCTTTGCGCGCTGCGCGACCGTCGCGCCCATCAGGTTTAGGGCAGCAAAGTCCTTTTGCTTGAGATATTTGTCCAGTTTTCGTTTGCTCAGCTTGGCCGTACCGCCGGGCTCGGCAACGAATGGCAAGTGAGCATAGATCGGTAATGGATAACCTAACGATTGCGCGATAAAAATCTGTCGCGGAGTATTCGGCAGATGCTCGACAGCGCGAACCACATGGGTGATTTGAAAATCGAAGTCATCGACAACGCTGGCCAAATGATAGAGGCAAGTTCCATCGGCTCGCTGAATCACATGGTCTTGTTCATCGGTCCATTCAAAGGAGCAATCTCCACGAATGACGTCATGGAATTTGCACTGTCCCTCACGAGGAATTTTAAGGCGTACGACAGCCTCCCGGCCCTGCGATTTGAAATGAGCGATTCGTTCGGGGGTATCTCCGATAAATGCACGGTCGTAGATAAACGACTTACCGTTCGCTTCTGCCGCGGCTCGTTGGGCGGCTAGTTCTTCGGTGGTTGCAAAGTCAAAGTATGCATGTCCTGATTCCAAGAGCTTGGCTACGGCCGCTTGATAACGATCGAGGCGTTGCGATTGAAAGTAGGGAGCGAATGGGCCGTTCACATCGGGGCCTTCGTCCCAATTCAAACCGAGCCATCGGAACCCGTCAAGAATGGGTTGAAGGGCCGCTTCAACGTTTCGATTCTGGTCCGTGTCGTCGATGCGAAGCAAGAACTGCCCGCCCGCTTGTTTTGCTAGCAAGTAATTAAAAAGTGCAGTTCGTACGCCTCCGATGTGAAGGTATCCGGTGGGGCTTGGGGCAAATCGAGTTCGAACGGTCATAAGAAAACGTGGTTGGATTGCAAGATTGGCATAGGGAACAAGGTCGAATATTTGTAAAGTGATACCAAAGGGATATCATTCGGACGAGTGCTTCTGCACGACGAGATGACACTATTTCAAACGGATTGTACAGTTATGGTACGCAAAGCTTGCGCTGCCCTGTGTTTGCTAGGGATCGGACTCTGTTTGGGAATTTTTGGACAGGAGCTGTTTTCCTTTTCTTCAGCGAACGCTCAGCCGCAAATTCCGGGAAGTTATCCGTTCGGAGCGCCGACGACTCCCGTGAGTCCGACGGCTCCGATTCCGAATGCGTTATCGCTGCAGCCGCCGATTGATCTTGGGCAAAGCGCTGCGAGCCTTGGACAGCCCACAGCGGGACAGTCGCCATTGTATCCTGCGGCAACGAATCCAAATGGAATCGATATGGGGGACGGGTTCATCGCCATGACGGCAGAGGAGGCTGTAAACGTCTCGGTTTACGAACGCGCCAATCGCAGCGTCGTCAATATCTCGACGACGACACTTCGACCAGAGAGTTTGTTCATCAGCACGGAAGTCGAAGGCAATGGAAGCGGGATTGTGTTGGACCAAAGTGGCCGCATCTTGACCAATCATCATGTGATCAAGGGATCCAAGAAAGTGACTGTCACGATCTTTAACGGAGATGCATACCCAGCCACCCTGGTTGGGCAAGACGCAGATAACGACATCGCTGTTTTGCAAATCAATGCACCGCAGAATGTGCTGTTTCCTGTACCGTGGGGGGATTCAAGCAATCTTCGGGTCGGCCAGCATGTTATTGCGATTGGGAACCCATTCGGTTTCGAGCGAACGATGACGACTGGAATCATTTCTAGTTTGAATCGTCAGTTGCCATCGAAAACAAAGCATCGATTTCATTCCTTGATTCAAGTCGATGCCGCGTTGAATCAAGGCAACTCGGGAGGGCCGCTTCTCAATTCGCGAGGTGAGCTTATCGGCATGAATACAGCGATTGCGACTCGAAGCGGCGACAATGCAGGTATTGGGTTTTCCATCCCTATCAATACCATCAAGCGTGTCGTCGCACAATTGGTTGCCACAGGACGAGTCGTGCGGCCAACAATTGGTATTTTGCAAGTGTTTGAAACGGATCGAGGTCTGTTGGTAGTCAATGTCACTCCTGGCGGTCCAGCAGAACAAGCGGGTGTCCAAGGATCGAGGCTGACCCGACGCAAAAATCGAATTGGAGTCTTAGCCATCGAACAAGACGTAGTGGATCATAGCCAATCCGATTTGATTGTTGGAATCGATGGCAAGGTTGTGAAGCAATCCGACGACCTTTTGGGCGTTATCGAAGCCAAAAAGCCCGGTGATCAAGTCGTGCTGACAGTAGTGCGAAACAGTCAATCCCTCCAAATTCCAATCGTGCTCGGAGCTGCGGACTAAACTCTGTCCATAGGTCGACCCTCGAAGAATTTTTGTCAATCCGCTTGCGAGGCGACGGACATTGGTTCAGACTACGTCGCCGTGGCCTCGGGAATTGGTCTGGTTCCCTGGCGAGAAAACCGAATTTCGTTTAACTACATCCATTGAATGCACATGAGCACTTCCACCTTAGCGCCGATTCAATTGCTCCCCGCAAAGACTATCGACGGGAGGAAACCAAAACGAGAAGAGGTACCGGGCGGAGAAGTATTGTGTGCGTACTGCACAGCCAAGTGCTGTCGCTACTTTGCTATGCCAATCGATACTCCGACAACGAAAACGGACCTAGATTTCGTGAGGTGGTATTTGCTGCACGATCGGGCTACGGTGTTCATTGAAGATGAAACTTGGTATCTGCTCGTGCACACCGACTGCAAACATTTGCAATCGAATCATATGTGCGGGATCTACGAAACGCGTCCGCAAATTTGTCGCGATTACTCGACCGACAATTGCGAGTTTGATGAGGACGCCGTCTACGAAATGTATTTTGAAACAGCAGAGCAAGTAGCCGAATACATGGAAGCACGTTTCGAGTCCTCGGATCTCTCCGCAATTCGAAGCAAAGAGCCAGCTCTACTTCCCGTCTTGCAGTAGTCCGCTGTCTCGAAATCGTTCTACTGTACGACATTCCGGTTGTTGCAGACATTTCGGCTGTTGAAACTGTCTTGACGCGATGACCGTAGTATCGCAGTAATCATCATTCCAGAGCAACAATCGAATCGTTGCTATCGCCGCATTGCACTAGCAAAAATCGAAAAAATCATGGCATTGATCGAACCACGGACTCTTAAGGGGTTTCGAGACTTTCTCCCGGCTCAGATGATTCCTCGGGAGAAGCTCATGGAGACTGCTCGCACGGTTTATCGACGATACGGCTTTGTTCCTATCGATACTCCGGCACTTGAATTGTTGGAAGTGTTGACTGGAAAAGGTTCGGAGGAAACCGACCGGCAGATGTACCACTTCACCGACGCCGGTGGCCGCGAGGTGGGGATGCGATTTGACTTGACCGTTCCATTTGCGCGGTTTGCGGCCCAGCATATCCATGAATTGGGTACGCCATTCAAGCGGTATCACATTGCACCTGTCTGGCGGGGGGAGACACCGCAGGCTGGCAGATTTCGAGAGTTTGTTCAATGCGACTTTGATACGATCGGGACCACTGGAGTTGTATCGGATATAGAAACAGCGTTGGTGATCCATGAGTTGCTTCAAGCGATTGGGATCGATCAGTTCCAGATTCGAATCAACAACCGTCAGGTGTTGACTGCTTTTCTGAAGGCGCAAGGACTAGAAAACTCATCGACGGCGGTGCTTCGTGCGTTAGATAAATTTGAAAAGGTGGGCGGCGAGCAAGTCAAGAAAGAGCTCGAGAGCGCGGGATTGAATACTCAGCAAGCGGATGGTGTTCTCGCGTTGGCTGCGATGCATGGGTCGAATGATGAGTTGCTTTCCCAACTCGCAACGATGGTGACAGGGAACGAGACAGGAGAGCAAGGTGTGCAAAGACTTCGAGACTTAACAGGCGCATTGCGGGCTGCGGGAGTGCCGGAGTCGCGTTATCGCATTGATGTTTCTATTGCAAGGGGGTTAGATTACTACACTGGAGTGGTGTTTGAAACGACACTGGGAGAATTGCCATCGATAGGTAGTATTTGCAGTGGAGGGCGGTACGATAATCTTGCAGGGTTGTATACCAAGCAATACTTGCCAGGCATTGGAGCATCGTTGGGATTAGATAGGTTGCTTGCTGCCTTGGAGCAACTAGGGCGCATTCCGAAGCAGCCCAGGTCCGCGGACGTTTTTATAGCGTTGTTTGATCCGACTGGCATCAATGACTACTTTCGACTGGCTTCCATAGTGCGAGCTGCTGGATGGTCAGCGGAGGTGTTTCCCGAAAGCAAAAAGCTAGCTCAGCAGTTAAAGTATGCCGATCAGCGAGGCTTTCGGGTGGCATTGATCGCTGGTTCGGAGGAGCTTGCAAAGGGAACAGTGCAAATCAAGGACTTGATGAACAAGATTAGTACGGAAGTCGAATGGCGCGAGGATCCCGAGCGACTCAGTCAGGCGCTTCGAACGATGATGCGATTGGGTGAAGATACTCTGTTGGCCTAGAATCTGTTGGCTTAATTGGGCCCTCATGGCTAGGTCGTTCTAAAGACGAGTCGGGCTTTCTGTGTACCATGGGAACATCAAGGCCCCTTAATGTTGCTGAATGGCAAATCGTTTCTGATACCAGGTTGCTTGAACATTTGTTATGGATGTTCGGTTGACTCAACTTATCAGTCATCGAGAAGGAATGGGTAAGAAAAAGAGGGTTCCGATCGGAAAAGAGTCCGTCGGACATTCCGCAAAAAAATGCGATGATTTTCTCTTAGAATGGAAAGGAAGCCAACATCTCGGTTGCTCTTGGTCAGGACTCTTTTATATTTGAAAGTAGCGGCGAAGGAACAAAGCATTAGGGCTTATGGCATACCCATTCGACTTTTTGGGTTGGAGGTTGGGGTGGCAAAATTGAGTGTGGCAGGTGTTGCTGCCGAAGATGTATTGAATTGTCTGCCTGAGGGTGTAGCGATGATCGGTTCCGATCTCACTATCCTTTGGTCGAATGATTATTTTCAACTTTGGGCCGGGGGCGTTAGCCGAATCGGAGAGAACTTCTATTCCGCCTTGTCGAATCCCGAGATACTTGGGACGGAAGGTTGCCCACTCCAAACCTGTTTCATGAGTGGAATGCAGGCGTCGACAACTTTGCAAACGGCATCCGGTAGTTATTATCACCTCCATGCTGCACCGTTGAAGAGTTCCTTAGACTCAGATGGAACGATTGCAAGATTGGTTGTTACATTGAGCGATGTAACTGAGGAGATTCTTCAGGAACAGAAGCTTGCAGCGATCCATCAAGCTGGTGCGCGATTAACAGATTTGAAGCCGGACGAAATATTTTTGATGGATGTCGATCAACGCATTGATCTTTTGAAGGAGAACATTCGACATTACACAGAAGATTTGCTCAACGTCGAGGTGATCGAAATTCGCTTGCTTGAGCAATCGACCGGTGACCTTATTCCTTTGCTTTCTGTAGGTATCGATCAGGTGGCAGCGGATAGACGATTGATGGCGAGTCCACAGGGAAATGGGGTCACTGGTTATGTCGCCGCCAGTGGGCTCAGTTACCTTTGTCGAGACGCAACCAAAGATCCGATGTATTTGGAGGCCTTTAAGGGAGCGAGAAGTTCCCTAACAGTTCCGATACTTTTGCATGATGCAGTGATTGGGACGATCAATGTAGAGAGCCCAAAACTGGGGTCGTTTACTCCATCAGACCAACAGTTCTTGGAGATTTTTGCGAGGGATGTAGCCGTTGCACTGAACACATTGGAGTTGTTGGTCGCGCAGCGAAACGATGCGGCACATCAGAGTTTTGAGGCGATTCATGCGGCGATTGCTTTGCCGATTGATGCGCTTTTGCTCGATGCAGTCCATCTGATGGAAAAGTACATTGGTCATGATCCAGAAACGGTTGCGCGATTGAGGAGTGTTCTGTCCAAAGCGCGGTCGGTACGAAAGTCTATTCAGTCCATTGGGCAATCGATGGCGCCTGCGGATGTTAGCCAGTCGGGCTCACAAGTCGAAGGTGGCGGAAAGCTGCTGGGTACGAGAATTCTTGTTGTGGATGCTGATGAGGAGTTGCTTCTTCAAGCTCATGCATTATTGGAGCGTTATGGTTGTGTGGTAGAGACGGCACATTGCGGTGACGAAGCCGTCGCTATGGTAAAGACGAGTATTGATGAACCCTATCAAATCATCATCTCAGATATTCGTTTACCTGATTACTCTGGCTACCAATTGATGTTGCGGCTTCAAAAGTTGTTTACGCACGTCCCGATGGCCTTGATGACCGGCTTTGGGTATGACCCGGGTCATTCAATCGTAAAGGCAAGGCAGGCTGGGCTTCATCCGAAAGCGATCTTGTACAAGCCGTTTCGCTTGGAGCAGTTGCTTTCGGTGACCGAAACTTTGCTTAACTACAAGCCATCGGAAGAACAGCCTATGCACACCGACCCAAGCGAATAAGTAAGCACTACATTTTTCGCTCGGAGTTGATTCCAGGACGAATGGAAAAGATTGCCTTACCTGTTTTTTTACTATTGGCCACAATTGGTCACTGTGGACTAGTCGTCTGGGCTTACAACTCGATTAACGCAACGGGCCTACGCCGTACAACGATCAAGCGGATTGAAAAACTCATTCTTCTGATAGGAGTATTGTTGCCAACTTGTGCAATAGCAGCAGAACTTTACTCTCGAGAGGCAGGTTCGGCCTTTACTTTTGAGAATCTTAGATTTCTCAACAAGATCTTTTTGGTTGTTTTGTGTCTTTTTGCGGTGGTGGCGACTCCTTTCTGGATTGAGTCTCGGCCAATTTTCTCTCAGTCAAGAGATCTTAGCCAGCACCTCGTTTCTCATCTTTGGAAACCCGAAGAAAAGGGATCTTGTTTTCGTGGCAGGAAATTCTCGACCATGGGGAGATTGCCATTCAATGAAATTGGCTGGATGGAGGTTAATCAGAAGAAGCTCCTCTTAAATAATTTCCCCAAGGCGCTTCATGGTCTCACGATCGCGCATATTTCCGACGTTCACCTGACTGGCCAGATGGAACCGCTATTTTATCGTCAGGCATTTGAGTGGTTGCAGCAACTTCAACCAGATGTGTTTGTTTTGAGTGGTGACATAGTAGACTACGATCGGTGCGTTGATGACATAGGCGTCGTCTTTGACGGATTGCATGCCCCTCTCGGGAAGTACTTTGTCCTCGGAAATCATGATCGAAGGTTACGCGACCCTATTCAGGTCAGTAATAGGCTGATCCAGTTGGGATGGCATGATGCAGGTAAGTGCCACGCATCTTTTCTCCATAACGGGATGAAAGTCCGTGTGGTAGGAAATGAGCTACCATGGTTTCACCGATATGAAACAGAATCTCATTCCGACGATATTTTCAGTTGGACTTTAGGTATTGCTCATTCTCCAGATCAATTGGCGTGGGGTGTGAAGACCGGGTGCGGGTTGCTTCTTTGCGGACATACGCATGGCGGCCAGATCCGTTTTCCTGGGATCGGGCCAATTGTCGCTCCTAGCTGGCACGGTACTCGCTATGCATCTGGAGTTTTCGAACGCAATGGAACGCTCATGCATGTCAGTCGGGGAATGTCGGGAGTGCACCCGTACAGGTGGGGCTGTCCTCCGGAAGTTAGCTTTCTGCATTTGACGGATCGGACCAACTAAAACCTGAGTTTGAAATCTCTGCATTTCATCGCATTGCGACAAGGGTACGAAAGGGAGTCCAGTTGTACCGATTCCGCATTTTTTTCCTCAAAATGGGAAATGCTGGTATCTTTAGCAAGGAGAATCCGCAAAAATTAGGGACGGATTGAAGTCGTCATCAATTCTATCGCGATAACGACATGTGCCGCTCGGTTTTGACTGTTTGGATAGGCATTGCATTGAAATGAACAACCAGAGTTGGGTGATTTCAACCTCCGATCTCTTGGAAGGTACAACGCTCAATTTCGATTTACTCGACGCCCACGGAAATGTGCTTCACAAAGCTGGCGTACCCATCGGCCAGAGGTTAAAGGATCGTCTCGTTGCGGACGGAATCACTTCCGTGACAATTCAGGGGACGTCGGAGGTTTCGCCTGGCAACGTCGCTTCAGTTCTACTGGATTCCTTTGACCCTTTATTGATCGAAGCACTAAATCAATCTATCTCGGCAGCATCAGCCGCTGTCTCGGCGGCAATACAAAGTCTGGCTGCAGGTGAGAGAATCGACCCGGAGCCACTTGTCGCGGGCGTTGCGTCTTTCATGAATTCTGCCGCGAAAGACGTTGCAGCCGCATTGTCCGTACTTTCCGTTCATCAGACGAAAGAAAATGCGATAAAACAGGAAAAGATTGCAGAAAGATCGGCGAAGCTATCGCTATTGGGAGTCATTACCGCCATTGCTCAAGGTCAAAAAGAATCCTTTGTAAGCGAGATAGGACTGGCAGGCCTCCTGCATGATTGCAGTTTGATCCTGCAACCCTCGCTCATAAACCGTGATCCCATCTCACCTTTATCTAGGATCGAACTCGAATTTTATCGTAATCATCCGCTCAAATCGGCAGAACTACTTGTTAATTTAAGGAACATACCGCCAACGGTATGTGAAGTGATCGAACAAGTTCATGAGCAAGCGAATGGTACTGGATTCCCGCGCAGGCTTCAGATCAAGGATTGCCATTACCAAGCAACCATACTGAACGTTGCGGATGCATATCTTACCCTAACGGACTCCAGTGGGCATCATAGTTTTGTTCAGTCTGACGCATTGCTTTATCTTGTCAGCCAAGCGACGAAGGGAGTGTTTTGCGCCAGGACCATCCAATCGATGATGAGAGCAATGTCAGTCTATCCTGTTGGCACCGTCGTCGAAATGGATGACTCCTCCAAAGCCGTCGTCGTGCGAAGCAACACCGATAGTCCGATGAAACCCGTGGTTCGAACGCTGAATACAGCAAGCCAAAAGATTGACCTGACCAAATCAACCCGTTCGATAGTTGGCCCGTATGCGCATCCTACTACCGGCCGTCAACGGTTGCCTCGGTCGGATATGACAAAGGTTTTTTGGCGGCTCGATGCAATTGACGCAGCAGAAGGTTAGTTCATCACTGATCTACTGCGGCTGATTACGGATGAAAAGCCATCCCTCGAGAAGCACGAAACAAAGTGGCTTTCTATCAAAAGTTTGAAGTTCTACATCAGATACGGTATAAAATGCGGAAGCTACCGCCATCCGCAATGCTTGCAAACCTAAGATTATCATGATCGCCTCAAGCGGGACAGGCTAACATGCCGTTTAAGGGGTAGGTTCTTTACTTCCCGAAATGAACTTCGGAACGACCATTTATGACGCAAATCGATTATTCCATGGGACAAGAATTCGCAACCCCAACGATCGCTAACGAAATCGATGCTGAGGCACTTTATGAAAAGTGCATGGCACTGGCACGCAATATGTGGTGGAGTTGGCAACATGAAGTGACGAATCTGTTTAGGGACATTGATCCCATTCGTTGGAGGCAGCTCGATCATAACCCCATAGCACTTTTACGAGAGTTTACTCCGGAGCGATTAGCCGTTCGTGCGAGTGAAATGGTGCTTCACAGCCGAGTGAATTATGCGTTTCGCAGATTGCAGGAATATCTTGAGAATAAGAACACCTGGGCTCAAACGAATGCTGGCGTTCTCGGAGGCAAACCGGTCGCCTATTTTTCTGCTGAGTTTGGATTGCACGAATCGTTACCCGTATACTCCGGCGGTTTGGGAGTGCTTTCGGGTGACCACGTCAAAAGCGCGAGTGGACTGGGGGTACCGCTCGTAGGCATCGGGCTCTATTATTCCCATGGATATTTCAAGCAGCATTTGTCGTCTGATGGCTATCAAAGAGAAGAATATTACGAAACCAAGGTTGAGGACCTGCCATTAGAACCAGCGACGCTACCGGATGGGACACCGCTCATGGTGTCGATCGATACACGCAACGGGCGTCTCTTGGCCAAAGTTTGGAAAGTGAACGTTGGACGTGTCCAATTGTATTTGTTGGATTGCAATGTCGAAGGAAATCGGCCTGAGGATAGAGAGCTAACGAGTCGGCTCTACGGTGGCGATGAGCGAACACGCATTAGGCAAGAACTTGTGATAGGAATTGGTGGTGTTAAAGCCCTTCGGGCTTTAGGCATCACGCCAGGTGTTTATCATTTGAATGAAGGCCACAGCGGATTTGCTCCATTGGAAGTGGTTCGAGAGCGAATGGTTGACGACGGTCTGTCGTTTGAGGATGCTTGTCGGGAAGTCGCGGAGATGACGGCCTTCACGACCCACACTCCTGTCCCCGCGGGACATGATCGATTCGATGGAGGGCTTATCGAAGAGCACTTGGGCCCGCTGCGAGATGCGTTGGGGCTGAGCGTAGAGCAACTTATGGGACTCGGCAGAGTCAATTGCCATGACCACAACGAGTCGTTTTGCATGACGGTTATCGGGCTCCGCATGTCTCGATGTGCGAATGCGGTAAGCCAATTGCACGGCCACATCTCGCGAAGAATGTGGAATTCGCTTTGGGCGTCGCGTGAAGAAAGAAATATACCGATTGGGCATATTACCAACGGCGTTCACGTCGAGAGTTGGTTAGCAGGCCAGATGCAACAATTGTACGATCGACACTTTCCAGCCAATTGGAAATCGCAAATGGGTGAGCCGGATGTATGGCAGAACATCCATTCTGTCGATCCAGGCGAGCTTTGGGAAACGCACAATGCTCTGAAGAACTTGCTCTTGTCGTTCGTCCGCCGCCGAGTCTCACGTCAATGCCGACGAAGAGGTGAAAGCGATGAAGTGGTGGAGTCTGCTCGAAACATTTTGAGCCCGAATATTCTCACGATCGGGTTCGGTCGTCGTTTCGCTACCTACAAGCGTGCGAACCTGCTGTTCAATGACATCGAGCGAATTAGCCGACTGCTAGATAGCACCGAACGTCCTGTACAAGTTATTTTCGCTGGCAAGGCTCACCCGAAAGATGAGCCTGGCAAAAGGTTCATTCAAGAGATTGCCAATTTGCGACATGACTCTCGATTCGGTGGTCGGGTTGTTTTCATCGAAGACTATGACATCAACGTTTGTAGGCATTTGATCCAAGGGGTTGACGTTTGGCTAAATAATCCTAGACGTCCCTTGGAAGCATCCGGAACGAGCGGGCAGAAAACCGTTCTGAACGGTGGTCTCAACTGCAGTATTCTGGACGGTTGGTGGGCGGAAGCTTACGACGGGTCCAACGGGTTCGCCATCGGCAAAGGTACTAGCCATGCGGATGATCGATTAACCGACAAACGAGATGCTGAGTATCTGTATCAAACCATCGAAGAGTCCGTGATCCCAATATTCTACAACCGCGACAGAGACGGTGTTCCACGCCAGTGGATCAAGCGAATGATGAACAGCATCAGTACTCTAGCTTGGCGATTTAGTAGCCACCGCATGGTGATGGACTACGCTCGTCAAGTGTATGTCCCGGCCGCCGGTGGACTCAGTTGCGAAATGAAGAAGAGCTAGCTCGTATTTGATCTAGGCATTTACTTTGCGTAGGTATCGTTCTTCGACACCTACGCTACCAACTTCATGTCTTGGCTCACGGATGAATCGAAGGGTCGGTGCCGATCGTTCCGATTAAGTCACTTAAGTAATCTTTGCTTTGGCATCGAGCAAGCTCTGCCTTTGCTCTTCCCAGTCGATGGAGCAGCCCGAGTCGCTCGATCACGGAGTTGTAGTTTGCTCTGCCGCAATACTCGGTCAAAGAGTGGATATGGCGTGACCATAACGAACAATCCACTTTCTGCTTGGCTACCAATCGCTGTTGATACCAACTGCTTTGGAGTAGGGAGTCTCGGGTAAAGAGCGAACGGAACTCGGGTGAGTCTACCGTGAATCCATTCCATGTTCCATCCACCATCATCTTCAACACCGCTTGCAGAGGTGGACAAGCGATCTCATAGCTTCCGTCCTGCATGTAAACCTCTGCCACCTTCTTTTGCGATTCAGCAATGAACAAGACGCCGTCAACAAATGATTCTATGTCTTGTTTTTCGGGGCATAAAATCGATTCGTCGAATACTTTTCGTGGGTTGTCAAATACACGACCGAAATAACGTCGCACGAATCTTTCCGTAATTCGGTATCCCAGTCGACTTGCAGGGACTAGCACTCCGTTGTGCATAAAGTCGTCGAGTTTCTGCAACATTCCTTCGCGCAGCATCTCCAATGGGTCGCGTTCCTCGGGTCGCAATCGGCACCAGATTTCAGGAACAAACATGCTGATGTCATGTCCTACTTCCATGTCGGGACCGATATGTCCAGCAGCGGTGCTAAATCCACCCAAACCGGTCAAAATCATGCTTGCGATCGTTGCGTTCAGGTCGTAACACATATTGAGTGCGTTGAAGGGACCTTTCGTAAGCGCCCCCTCGCTGCCAGCACCTGTCGTAGATGGTGATTTACCAGTGAAGGAACAAACGTAGTCCATCAAGAGTTCTGGCAACTCTTGATAGTGGATCGGATTGAAAACAGCCAGAGGCCGAATCTTGGCGGCTAGGTCGGGCGGATTGTTTCTTCGACCCGACAAGATCGCGTTGACCGGCAGCGGAATCGCTTGATCGCTCTTCGTCGCTCGGAACAACTGAATACCCCGGTAGGCAACATAGCGATCGAATGGATCCTTCAAATCAGGTCGATCCTGCAAATAGCGAGTATTCTTGGATGGGGAACCGTCCACTAGTCGTGGATGAGCCGACGAGACTATATGCGAAGAATCGGGATTATCAACAAAATGTTTTAACCGAGCTTGCATAGGTGCAGTGTATTGTTCAAAGTCGATAATATTGGCGATATCGCGTCGAATGAAATCTTTCGATAGCGGTTCGTAATTGCAAAAGAAGTTGCCAACATCCGACATGTCGAGTTCTGTCTGCTTATCCAACCCTCGGTGCACAGCATCGTCTGGACGTTGGAAAAGTCTATACTCGCAGTTCGCGATAAATTTGAAGCTCAGTTCGCTTCTTCTTTCATCGAACGGATGAAGACCACTCAAGAATCGGTGCGGAACAACGACACTCGCTGTAATATCATCTTCCAACTGCACCTTAACGGCCGCGGCAAAGTCCTGCCGAAGTTTGTACATTCGCCATCGTCCTTGGCGATCCAATCCAACTCGGAGATACATCCCGACTAGTTTTCGGTTGCCGTATTTGAGTTCATGACCATTGTCTCCGTTGACCACATCGACGCCGAAATGCTCTCGCCAGCTCCCGTTCCATTCGGGTTTGCAGAAACGTTTGATGATGAATGCCATCGCGTAGAGATGACTCGGGATCGTCTTGAGCCATGTGTTGTAATCGTCCGTATACTCCTGAGACGGTGTTAGAAGCTTGATTACGCTACCCAAGGTTCGCTGTGGATCGAGCACTTTTCGGCTTTCGCGATGATTGTAATCCGGACGCTCCTTCGACTCGGGTTTCCAACGATCCGAGTAATCCCGATCGAATATCGCTTGAAGTTGATTGAAGTCATCTTCGACATCCGCCACAAAGATTGGACCACCAAGCATGTAGTCACGAAGGGATTTGCTAATCTCACTCTTGCCACCACCACTCACTGTGCACGGTTTGTGGCACACCGTACCTTCTCCTGACACGCCGACCAATCGCCAAGAAGGGGCACATGGATGCTTTTCCATCATCACCTTGTAGCCGCTCGGAGACATATAAACACTGTTCTGCTCCAACGGAATCGACTGCTCCACGCCATCTTTGGTCCATCGAACCGTTCGATCATACAAAGAGGCTCGTGCATTCTCCGATACGTATTTCAATTGAGGATGCACTCGATCAATACCAAACCCCTCGGGCTTAAACTCGATAAAGGCTCCGTATTCTGATTCCAAGTCCTGGTAGGTTCTGCCGTTGTATCTACGCGAATTCCATTGAAAGTCTTCACCCAAGCTGTGCGCGATGAAAGCGAGCGTTCCACCAGCGTGCTCTTCTTCTGCGTTGCCGAGAAGGTTAGAAGCATAGGAAATTTGAGTCTTTACTTCTTTCTTGCAGTAGCCATAGTAGTTGTCTGCAATCAGCGTAACGATCACTCCTTCGTGGTTACGACACGTGATCTTGAACGCAACTCCATCGTTATACAACTCGTCCGGAGAATTCCAGCACATACTGTCCGATCGCTGTCGCGCGGTTGCTTGATCGTAGTGGGGCAGTCCAAGTTCTTTCTTCGTGTATTGAGTCAGATGCGGCGCGAGAATAACGCAACCTGTGTGTCCGGTCCAATGCAAACAATCCAGGGCCGCATCGTTTTCTGGTACCAATGGGTCGCCCGCGTTGCCAAAGATCGATTCGACGAAGTCCAGATTGCTAACCAGACCTCCCGGAGCGAAGAAACGAATCTCCATCGTGCGTTGCTCGCAATAACCAGGAACCGGCGGACAGACCAAAGGCCGAATGGCCAATGAAACAAAGGTGCACGCAGGTTGCGTTGCCCCTTGCATGAAAGGTAGCTCCATCATTCCTTCGGGAGGCGTCAAAGCCCGTTGAAACAAATTCGCAAAAACTAGCTTAGGAACCACGCGTTTGTCGCCCGCGATAGGAAGTCCACCTTCGGCCACATGAAACGTCCCCTTGGTAGTTCTTCGATCCGTACGTGGGTTGTGGAGTACACCATTGTCCACACGTACTGAGGTTAGCATTTCATTCTCAAATCGTTCGCCTCCATCGGGCAAACTGAGTTGCCGTGCCATCCCATGACGATCGAGCACCATCGTATGCAATGGAACTTGGAGATGCCGCTCCATTTTCAATTCTGCAAAATGCGACTCCAGAAAAGAATTGATACGCAGGTCGATCGGTGCTTTGAGTTGCGTCAGCAAGCGATTCTTCTCTTCCAGATTAGCAAGCAATCCATCGGGCAATTCGACTCTTTGCTTCGCTTCGTCGTCTAATACTAAATCGGTAGCAGCCATCTGCATGTAGATGTATTGTCTAAGCAGGTTCGCAGCTTTGGTATCTCGATGCGGTTGACGTTTCCAAGACAACATGCGTTCGGGAGAATCGAGCAACCAACCATCATCAACGGCTGAATTCATAGAAGCAGAGTTATTCGAATCCATACAGTCGCTCGCAATAAGGATAGAGGCACATTCATCCGACGAAGTAGCTTAACGCATTCTAGGTCGATGTCGACGGAAACAGATAGTCGAATGGGATTATCAGGCTCTCTAATCACAAAGCGACGCAGACTAGATTCAAAGATTAGGTCTGCGTGAATACATTGAGCAGTTCAAATGATGAGCTACTTTCCTTTGCCATTGGACTTAGGCTTTCCCTTGTTCGGGTCCTTGGCGTCAGCAACTCGAGCATTGGTTAGTTCCGTTTGAGCGATGGTTAGTTGCTTTATCCCTTTCGCCACTCTCCCTCGAATCGTGGCAAACTCTTTTCGTTGAGAAGCAAGCTCTTTCTTGGCTTCTTCGACACGTTTCGACGCTTGCGCAACTTTGGGATGCGATAGCACTTTGTCTGTTGATATCTTTTTTCTCAAGCTATCGAGTTCATCCACTGTTTTGGAAAGCGTCACTTGCAGCGGTTTGCAAACAGGCGATTGCTGAATCGCGTTGGATTCGACTTCGGACGGCTTGCGAAGCAAGCGATCGATCTCGCTCAGTTTGGCGTCGCGCTCAGAATCTTCTAATTCAGCATTCTCATTAAGCTCCTGTTTCTTTTGTTTTGCAGCCTCAACATCCTGAAGCAGGCTTTTCCATTGCGGCGTCGCATGCAACACCGCTAGTACTGGCAGGCTGGCTTCGTCTAGTTTCTTTCGACTTTCCTTCACCTTCGCCAATGCTCCGGGAATGCCAATCGAAGCTCCAATCTCCTGCTCTGCGTCATCTACGGTATCGCGGTACGCCCGAAGCAACTTACCTAGTCCGTCTTCGCGAGCATCTACACTGCGCAGTTTCTCTTTCAGCTTTTTCTGAATATCGGTCAGCTCGCGTTTGGCTTCGTTCACGTCCTTTTCCGCTTTTTTGACTCGCTCGTTTTCTCGCTGTTCATCTTTGCGATCTTGAGCTTTGGATTGACCGTATCCAGACGGTACGAACCTAGTCGTGCTTACAAAAAATGCAGCGCTCAAAAAGAGAGCGTATATCGCAAGCGGGGTTCGTGTCATGTCTTTTTGAACTTTCGCAGTGGTCGTTGCCAATCAAGCTGTGGTGGAAGTGCATCTCCATTGAGTATCGTACTCAACAAAATACGCGCCAAGGCTGGAGCCATGAGGGTCCCTTTCGAGCCTAAACCGTTCAAACAAAAAACCCTCGAGGATGCAAGATGCCTGCCAATAAGCGGATGTCTATCATAGCTTGCAGGCCGGACGGCCGCTTGATGGTCCAGCACGACAGTATTTTGAATCGCGCCTGAGAATACTCCCTCCCATCGACGAAGTAATTCCGCTTTCCACGATAGAACGTCCGGGCGGTTGTCGACGATTCCATCCAGTGTATGCCGATCGTAAGTTGCGCCGATCTTTAGATTGCCATCGATTGTTGGCACCACCCATACATCGTGATGAAGGACACGTTCGATTTGAACATGAGGAGGTTTCTCCAACGTGAGAATGTCTCCTCGCGCGGGGTGTAACGGCAATTCCGAAAACCATCGATTTTTTCGAGACTCTACTCCTTGGCAAAGGACCAGGGCGCCCGCGCTAATTCCAATAGAAGCCAGTTGGATTTGTGAGCCATTGTCCACGATGGAATCGCAGTCCACATCGCACTCGTAGTACGCTTCGCGATTCTTGAAAAACTCTCGCGTCTTTGACAGATAGGCCGACGTATCAAGTCGCGCGGCTGGTGACATGCTGCAGCCACCCCACGGAGCGTGGATACCGCTCAAGCTTGCGTTTTCCATTGGCAATGCTGTCGGAGTTGTTGGTCCCGGCGAACTCTTCGAAAACCACTTCTTTTCAAACTGTGTTCGCTCCATTTCTGATAGAAAGACCCGCGTGGCCGGCTCGCGATACCAGAAGCGTCCTTGAAGCTGCTCTTCGATCCATGGATAAAACTGACTCGATTCGCTGAAGAACAGATCCCATTCCCAACTAGCCGCGGCACGCGAACCGGTGATCGGAGTGACCAAGCCGGCCGCCACCATCGAGCAAGATTGCCGTTCATTGCGATCTGCAATCGCGATCGACATACCTCTTCGATGCGCCTGCCAAGCGATCGCGGAACCTGCCAATCCACAACCGATGATGAGAAGATCTACAGACGTCATAGTAGCCTTCACAGATGAGCGATTACGAATGGACTGTTAGATTGTCGCGATGGATTACTTCCTCATAGGGACACTGGCCCAAGATCTGTTCAATACGATCCGACCGACAACCGCGTATGCGAAGCAATTGATCAGAGCTATAATTCACCAGACCGCGCGCGATTTCTGTGCCGTCGATGGCATGGACTGAGACGACATCACCTTTGCCAAATTCCCCTTCCACGGATTGGATCCCAATCGGCAACAAACTACGTCCATTGGTCAGCATGGCTGTCACTGCTCCTTGATCCACAATCAATCGACCTGCAGTTTGCGCCGAGAAACCGATCCATCTTTTCCTCGGTGGAAGTGTTTTTGATTGAGGCAAGAACACGGTCCCAATCTCTTCTCCACGCGAAAGTCGCAATAGTACATCGGGTTCACGTCCCCAAGCGATGACGACGCTTTGGCCACTCATCGTAACGAACTTGGCGGTAGACAATTTGCTTGCCATACCACCTTTGCTAACGCCGGTTTTGCGATCTCGCACCAGTTCCTCAACGGACTCATCGATCTTTGGAACTGAAGTGATCACATTGGCATTTGCATCACTTGGATCACGATCGTAAAGTCCTCTCACATCCGAGAGAATGACGAGTAGGCTCCCTTCCAATAAACCAGCGACCATGCCTGCCAACCGATCATTGTCACCAAAGGTTGTCTTCAGTTCGTCCACAGCAACGGTATCGTTCTCGTTGATGATGGGGATACATCCCATTTCGAGAAGTCGATTCAGCGTGTTCCGAACATTCAGATAGGCAACTCGGTCGTCGAGTTCTGAAGCGGTCAGGAGCACCTGTGCTGCGAATCGGTTGAATTGCGAGAAGGTTTGCTCGTACACTTGGATTAGATGCGTCTGACCGATCGCTGCGACAGCCTGAAGGGTCGCTAGGTCTGTTGGACGGTTTGGCAAACCCAATCGACCAACGCCGCTGGCCACCGCGCCGCTGGAAACTAAAACAACACGTTTCCCGAGCTCGACGAGTTTCACGAGTTGCCGAGCTAGATTGGCAACTTGTTCTCGATCGAGGAGCCCGTCGTCTCCTGTAAGAGATCTTGAACCGACCTTCACGATCCAAACATCGGCATCGACAAGTAGCTGTTTGCGTTGATCCATCATTGCACAAAGAGGATAGCGAAATCTAACTCGAAGAAAGAGTGACCGTCGGATGCGCCGCGTTCACGGAGGCTAGATCGTACCAACACTACAGAAAACCGGCAGTGCAGTGCAATTCGACAGAGGGCAAATCCATAAAAGCGGCATGAAGCCCGAGCCTTAATGGCACATAAGGCTCCGCAAAAGACCCCTTACGGAGTTTCGCCGTATGGCTTAACGATCCTAGGTTTTGTTGGCCGGGGTGAGGATGGATGGGTTGGGCTGCGACGCTCGGCAAGGGTTTTGATCTAGCCACAAACAAGGAAATCGGCACAATACTCGAATAGTTCCAGAAGACTGTAGCTTTCTTTTTGATCTGATCCGGCGATTCTGGCGCCAACGATCGGAGTGAACGATAAACCTCTCCAACCCACCTTCCTTGAGACTATGCAAAAGACACTGGTACTACTGAAACCTGATTGCGTTCAACGCCGATTGATTGGAGAGATCATCGGCCGATTCGAAAAGAAGGGTCTCAATGTTGTCGCGATGAAGATGCTCAACGTGACGCCAGAACTTTCGAAGCAGCATTATGCAGAGCACGTATCCAAGCCCTTTTATAAGAATCTAGAAGAATTCATCACATCTTCACCGATCGTTGCGATGGCCATCGAGGGGCTCGAAGCCATTCGCGTCGTACGCGAGATGTTGGGCGCGACCAACGGATTGAAGGCGGCCCCTGGCACGATTCGAGGTGATTTTTCTAGCTCCCGCCAAATGAACCTGGTTCATGCGTCCGATAGTGAAGAATCCGCCACACGCGAACTGACGCTCTATTTCCAAGCGTCGGAGATTTGCAGCTACACCCCAACGCTCGTCGGTAGCTTCCGAGCGAGCGACGAAACCTAGTTTCGAACGTTCAAAAAAACCTATTGATAATTTCCTAATTGACTCCCGGGACATTCTCTCGGGAGTTTGGCCTTAACAAACCATTGATTTCCATGCGTCGAAACGATATCCGCAACATTGTTATTATTGCTCACGTCGATCATGGTAAGACCACGATGGTCGATTGCTTGCTCAAGCAAAGTGGTCAGTATCGCGATTCCCAACTTCAGGGAGAGCGAATACTCGATAGTAATGACTTGGAGCGCGAGCGGGGAATCACGATCCTCTCCAAAAACATTGCGATCGACTACAAAGGTGTGAAGATCAACTTGATCGACACTCCTGGCCACGCGGATTTTGGTGGAGAAGTGGAACGAGTTGTTCGAATGGCGGACGGTGCGCTCGTCTTGATGGACGCAGCCGAAGGGCCGATGCCTCAAACTCGATTCGTGCTGTCCAAGGCATTGGAAGTGGGCGTAAAGCCAATCGTTGTCATTAACAAAATCGACCGTCCCGATGCTCGATGCGAACAGGTGGTCGAAGAAGCATTGATGCTCCTGTGCGACCTCGGTGGTGAGCACTACATGGATCATTTCGACGTGATCTTTGCTTCGGGACGAAGCGGATATGCGACGCACGACTGGAAAACGCCTGGCGATAGCATGATTCCATTGTTGGATATGATGCTAGAGAAGATCCCTGGGCCAGACGTCGAGCCTGAAGCCCCACTTCAATTGCTGGTAACCAACCTCGATTGGTCCGACTATGTTGGGCGGATCGCGATCGGGCGAATCCAGTCCGGATCGCTTCGAAAGAATCAAACGGTCGATATCGCCAAAGAAGACAACGTGGTTCCGTCAACTGTTGCGAATCTTCAGGCATTCGACAAACTCGGCCGCGTCGATATTGATAACGCGAAAGCTGGAGACATCGTCGCTGTTGTTGGACTTAGCAATATCGAGATCGGTGACACCATTTGCAACCGTGGGGAAGTCAATCCATTGCCACGTCTCCGAGTTGACGAACCAACATTGGAAATGAATTTCAGCATCAACACTTCGCCACTCGCAGGGAAAGATGGCAAGTACGTGACGACGCGGCAGTTGAAGATGCGTCTCGAAAAGGAACTAGAGCGAAACGTGGCACTACGCGTCCGCCCTATCGAGGGAAGCGAAGCGTTTGCCGTTCGTGGTAGAGGGGTTCTCCACCTTTCGGTCTTGATCGAGACGATGCGGCGTGAAGGTTTTGAAATGAGTATCAGCAAGCCGCGAGTCGTTCTGAAAGAAATCGACGGTGTAGTGCATGAGCCGTATGAAGTGCTTAATGTCGAAGTTCCAACGGATCGTATGGGACCAGTCATGGAAATGGTTGGAAACCGACGTGGCAAAATCGATGAGATGACACCGAGAGGCGAGTACACACTGCTTCGATTCTCGATTCCAGCACGCGGACTTATCGGTCTTCGAACAAGAATGCTCAACGCGACCCAAGGAACAGCGATCATCCACCATCGTTTCTCTGGCTATCAGCCTATGGAAGCCGATTTGCCGCGACGACAAAACGGCGTACTGGTCTGCATGGTTCCTGGCCGAGCTATCCCTTATTCGTTGTTCGCATTGCAAGATAGGGCGGAACTGTTCGTTTCGCCAGGTGATGACGTCTACGAAGGGATGATCGTAGGTGAGAATGCTCGCGATAACGACCTCGTGGTTAACCCGACCAAGGAAAAGAAGCTGACAAACGTTCGGGCCGCAGGTAGCGATGAAAACATCATTCTCAAACCACCGCGACAGCTTTTCCTCGAAGCGGCACTCGAATACGTGGAGGACGATGAATTGGTCGAGGTAACGCCGAATGTGATTCGACTTCGAAAAGTCTACTTGCGCGAAAGCGATCGTAAACGACAAAGCAGATCACCAGGCGAATTGGCTGTAAGCTAGGCCTGGTTGTTGCCATAGTTCGGGGGTATTCCAAGTTTGAATCCTTGCGACCTGCGGAATTGATCGGTTTGCCAACTGCCCAAGTGGACAATCCGCTTGGATTGGATGACAATACGAATCAACAATTGGATGGGGAGTCCGGCTTTCGGGCACACCCTATTTTTCATAACCGCATTATCACCTCTCCCGCCTCAAGGAAAACAGCATGTTGAGTTTCCGTCCCATTATCGTTTCTGGCCGTTGTGTCGCCCTGGGAATGGCCCTGGCATCCTGTATTGGTGCTGCCTCTACCCAAGCCCAAGAGTACTTGAACGGAATCGAATGGAAGGAGCCGGCGATCGTTACACCAGGAGTGACGAACGATTCACCTCCATCCGACGCGGTTGTTCTTTTTGATGGAAAAGACCTGTCCCGATGGAAGAATGGTGACAAATGGTCCATCGTGGACGGTGCGTTGGTTTCCGGGAAAGGGATGGTTACCAGCGTAGATACGTTTGGTGATTGCCAAGTGCACATGGAATGGTCTGCTCCGACGGTAGTCAAAGGAGACGGACAAGGGCGTGGGAACAGCGGTGTTTTCTTGATGGGAATGTATGAGCTCCAAGTACTCGATTCCTATCAGAACAAAACCTATTTTGATGGCCAAGCGGGCGCAATTTACAAACAGACGCCTCCTATGGCTAACGTGATGCGCAAGCCTGGGGAATGGAACACTTACGATATCTTCTGGACAGCACCCCGCTTCAACGAAGATGGTACTCTCAAATCTCCAGCCTACATCACTGCCCTTCATAACGGAGTCTTGATTTTGAATCATTTTGAGTTGAAGGGGGATACACCATTCAATCGCCCTCCGCAGTACAAGAAGCATGCAGAGAAGGGGCCCATTTCTTTGCAAGATCACGGCAATCCAGTGCGATTCAAAAACATTTGGGTAAGGGAGTGGCAACCGGTTGTCGGCACCCAAATCAGAAAGCCTTTCTTGCGCAAAGGGAATGAAGAAATTCCACTCGATAAATAATGGTTTTTTGGTGTGAAGACCACCGGCTTGTTGCTTGAATCCCAACGCGAGGCGTGAGCGAGGGACGATCCCTCGCTCGCTCGCAAACAAAACTTTGTTTTGCGGGCTTGAGAATGTTGACGTTCAGTTCTTTTTGGAAAGTATGGAATGGCAAAGCTAACGGTAGATGGTATTGGTGAGTTCGTTGTCGATGATGCAAAGAGGCTCGCGACTGCGTTGCGAGAGGTCGGTACGGATCAGTTGCATGCATGTGGTGGCAAGGCTCGGTGCACAACGTGTCGGGTTGAGTTCATCGAAGGCGAACCAACAAACATGACGCTAGCGGAAAAGACGATCCTGGCCGATCGTGGTATGACGGGTTCGCGTTTAAGTTGCCAAATCCTGTGTGATCACGACATGAAAGTTCGACTGATCAGTCGATTGGAAGGGAGCGGTCGAAAAGACTGCGGCTCTCCGTTGGCTGAGACAATTGAACCTACACCCATCGAATGGGTCGAAAAGTAAGTGGTTCTGCAAAGCCATCCATCGTAAAGGCACACGCAATCACGGGCCGATAGCGCCAATAGCCTGTGATCTAGAGGACGCCGAGGGTTGATGGATAAGCTGTGCTCCTAGCAGGAGTCAAAATCGTGGGGACACTTGTAGGGCTTCCTAAGTTGCTCGAACGCAGACTCTTCAGCTTCCCATTCCTTGGCGATGGTTTGCCAGGGAACGCCATTCTCGATCGCGATTCGTTCGCGCGACGAACCGAACAAAAGATCGATGGCGATAGGATTCTCGACGAATTCATAGACTTCGGTTCGCCATGCAAATCGTTCGACGTTCTGAGCTCGCATCGCCATCAACAACGCCAGACTGGCTCTCACCGGTCGGTAGGCGTCGCGATCTAGGACATGAATCTGTACACCTCCGCAATCCTGTCCCGCATGCTTTTGAAAGGTAGGCCGAAACCAAACGGGTCGGAACACGGCACCTGCAATTTGCTGTTCATTCATTTGCTTCGCAAGTCGATTCGCATCGATCCACGGTGCTCCGCAAATCTCAAAGGGGCGCGTCGTGCCACGACCTTCGCTGAGGTTCGTCCCTTCGAAAAGACACTGACCAGGATAAACGACCGCCGTGTCGACCGTCGGCATGTTTGGCGATGGCAACACCCACGGGGCTCCTGTCGCTTCGAAATAGTCGCTTTCGCGCAAACCTTGACATGGAACTACCGTGAGTTCTCCTGGCCCTAATTGAAGCTGATCGCGATACATCAAGGCTAACTCACCCATTGTCATGCCATGTCGAACAGCAAGTGGATAAGCCCCGACGAAACTATGAAAGCCCGGACAGAGCATCGGCCCTTCGATTCGTTGTCCACCCAACGGATTCGGACGATCCAAAACCATCACCGAGATGCCCATCGGCAATGCAACTTGCATGCAATAAAGCATGGTAGCCTGAAATGTATAGAATCGAGCTCCCACATCCTGCATGTCGATGACCAAGATGTCGAGACCGGCTAGTTGCTCCTGCGTAGGATGAAGACTCGCTTCGGTGGATCCATACAAACTCACGACCAAAGTTGCCGATTTGGATTCTTCTTCGGAGACTCCGATGAGATCTTGCGCTTGACCATGTAGCCCATGCTCTGGTCCGAACACCGTTACCAGTTCGATTGGTACATCGTGAAAGATATCCACGGAATTCCTGAAACGGGAATCCACAGCCGCAGAATGGGTAACCAGCCCAATCCTTTTCCCTCGCATAGAATCGAATCCTTGCGAAATCAACACATCCAATCCCGTGAGTGTTTTTTGCATCATGCCATTCAAATGAAAAGTCGGAGGATGTCTTGGGAACTAGGCTTTAGGTAGATGAATTAGAAGCCGACGGACAAATTGCCTCTAAACCCCAGTACAACTTCTGATGATCATCTCGGTGGAGCAATTCCGTTCATAAACCCGGCACCGAACCCAGCTGCAGCCCCTTGGACTTGTTTCACAATGTCACCCAAAATATCGTCAACGTCCTGCTGTGATTCCGCTTCGGCCAATACTCCAATGGGTATACGTACTACGGCAAGCGCTTGCTTCACTTGAAGGCTTATGGTCTTCGGCTCAATTGCGTTGATGGTTTGCTCCGCCTGAGCTTTCATTGTCTTCCAAGCATCCCATTGCTTCTTGCTAACCCATCGATTCTCCACTTTTACATAACTCTCTTCGACCGACCCGTTGGGCGTAGCAACGGTAACGAGCGCTTCGCTATCCGATACGGCTTTGATCTGCATCCCTTTAAGTGGAGCCATCGCCGGACCAGTAATAGTCGCCATCGGATCCCCCGGAAACGGCAAGATCTTTAGCAAAGATTCTAATCTGGCGATGACACGTGCTGAGTAGTCTTGAATGAATGCTCTCGGTTTTGACGTTTTCAATTTATCAAGTGTGAGAAACTCATCAGTAAGCACAACGTCCAAGAATTCCAGAGCAGGATCGTAAACTTGACCAACGATCGGGCGCATGTTGTTATCAATCGGAACTGCTTTACTGTTCAAAATAAATGTTTTTTTTGCTCGAAGTGTTCCCAATACATCTTTTTTGAATTTGCCAATCTCATCCAATGTCTTCTGGTCAATTTTGGTTAGTGCTGTTTGTATCAGCTGCTCGACATCCGCCTGTTGCGACGCCGGCATGGAATCCCACGAGATGGCTAAGTTCTTCTTCTCCAGCTCTCGAATGATGATGTCGAAGAACTCTCTTGCCGTTGCATTCGGCGGGAAGATATCATCCCCGCTCGAAGATGTTGTCGCTACGGATTCGGAATCGGAACTCTTGGAACCAGCAGATGCTGTACTTGGTGGCGACTTCGCCAGCTTTCGAGCGAGTAAACGGCTGGTGTTGTCCAATTTGTAAAGTGGAATGACAATTTCTTTGCCATCGCTCTTTTTGATCGTTAGCTGGATTCCATCAAGCTTCACAAACTCCGCTTCGATCGTTTTCGTCCCGCTACTATCCGTCCATTTATCACCGGCGAAACCAACAACACTACCATTGAAAGCGAGGGCCGATGCAACGAACAAGCTTCGAAGATATCGATTCATAATGAAACTAGAATAGCGGAATGAAAAAAGGAGGATCTGCATTGTATTCGAAATCCATCGCGACACAAAAGGAGACCGCTTTTTGGAAGGGACTCTCTATCTCTCCTGCGACTCTGTCGCCTCAGGGGCCAGCCAAATCACGACCATTCCCAATGAATAAATGGAGGCACAGA
>CAIOHR010000029.1 GCA_903858115.1 uncultured Pirellula sp.
ATGAATGACTCTTGGCCATATCTCGAATCTCCCTTGGCTTGGGAAATTCTACTCTCAACTTTCTCCTGCCTACTCTCTATTGGCCTTTAGCCAATGGAGGCGGTTTCGTGGACTCGCAACGGGGCCAAGATTGGACCATGTCTTGATTCGAACGCGACCCAGCCGAAAGGCTCTTTTTCGGTGTCAGTGGGCGCTTTAAAAGGGGCCACCTTTGATCGCTTCTAAAGGGGCCAATTTTTGTTGATGAGATGGTCCCCGACGCTTTGGCCCCTTTTGGAGCCTTGTCCTCTACCTTTTTATCGGCTTCCGACCCGGTGGGCGCTTTGGCTCATGAACGACTTGAGTTCCTGGAACTTCATTGCATTATCATACTCTACAGCGGAGAAAAACGGCAGCGCGAGGCGAGCAGACCCGTGGCCATGTCGAGATCCAGGTCCGCCACGAGCAATCCCGCTTGCCCATAGGGTTGAAAGCTGTGCAAGGTACCGTCTGGATTTGCGATCGCGGATGTGGTTCCAGAGCCCTTACTGGCGCAGTTCACCGACGCGAAGTAGATCGTGTTTTCCGCCGCACGGCACAGGACCGCCTTTTCATGAAAACTGTTAGCGGGATCGGCAAATGTCGTTGGACGGTAACTCGCAGGCTCGGCCACATTCGCGTGCGGATGAAAGACGATTTGAGCCCCTCGACGCGCTGCCCAACGCACCGTCTCCGGATAGCGCCAGCCTTCATGACAGATTACGATACCAAAGGTGAGTGGCCCCGCATGAAAGACCCGGCGTTCATGACCGAATGCCGGATACACGCTTTCCTCGCCGGGATCGAGCTGCCCTTTGTCCTGCCATCCAGCGATCGATCCGTCCGAGTTGATGACGAGTGCTGTAATCTGCAAACCTTGATCGGTCACACGTTCGGTCCCTAAGACGACCGAGACGCCCGCCGCCCGTGCGGATTGCGCAACCTCGGCCCACGCTCGCTCCAGAAACTCGGGATCCGGAGCCAGTGCCGTCGTACCCGGCCAGCGATACCCTGGAATGAAGCATTCCGGAAAGCAGATGAGCTGAACGTTTTTCTCTCCAGCCTCCGCCACTGCGGAGGTCGCCGATTGCAGCGACGCCTCCCTTGTTGCAGGCACAGGTAGATTTGCGAGAGCGATTCGGACCCTACTCATCTTGCGTTCCCCTTCTATTCACGTCTTCCGTCCATAAATGTGGGCTCATCCTGTTCATGTCCTACCAAGGGCAACAAGGCCGCGTCCACCGATCCGTCGTCAGCGAGGATAGCGATCGCGCCGCTTCCGGTGTCGACAAACGAACTCTGCTGTTCGAACTCCAAGCCGCGTTCCGCAAGCTGATCAACGATTTCTTTCGAAACCGACAGATCCAGCCACATTCTACCCGAACTGGATTCAGGTTTTTCTTCGTCGAACGAAAACGTACCAAACCGCGGCAGGCTGGCCGCTTGCTTTGCCGGTAGCTTGAAATCGATTGCATTGACCAGGAGTTGAAAACCTCCCTCCAAGAGCGACGAGTTGAACGTCCCAGATACGATCTTCAGGCGTCCATCTCGAAATACCAAATGCGGTGACATGGGAGTGAGTCGTCGCTCGCCAGGTCGAGTCTTGATGCCAACATGGGATAGGGTGTTTGTTAGTGGAACGCCATCCACGAACACGCCGTCCCCCCACGGCAGCGAGTTGATGGTATTGGTTCCTGTGATGGCG
>CAIOHR010000030.1 GCA_903858115.1 uncultured Pirellula sp.
GATTGAACGCGGAGCTCCAAGGTCGGCCAAGCCTCGGAGGAAAGCGAAAACAATATATCTACTATCCAGGCCAGATAGCGCTTCCCGATGGAGCTTCTCCACGGGTCCTAAACAAGTCCTTTTCGGTTACCGCGGATATCGAAATTCCTGAAGTTGGCAAAACGGAGGGAATGATCTTTACGCATGGTGGCTTGACGGGTGGTTATGGACTTTACATCCAAAACGGGAAAGCACACTTCGTCTACAACATGTTAGCCATCGATCGAACAACGATTTCATCAGCCGATTTGCCTAGCGGAAAGGTAACGCTCCAAGCGAACGTCAACTACGAAGGTAAGCCTGGTGAGTTCGGTAAAGCCGCCACGGTCACACTGATGGCCAATGGGACGAAAGTTGGCGAAGGACGATTGGCGAAAACAGTTCCCCTTCAGTTCTCTCTCGGAGAAGGGGTCGATGTTGGGACAGATTCAGGCTCCGCAGTCGACTTCAATTACAAGCTGCCGTTTACCTTCAATGGAAAAATCGAAAAGGTAACGGTCGATCTGAAATAGGCTAACTGTTTCGAGGGTTAGCGGATTGGCAATGAATGTGCGTAAGTGAGGGACTCATTGCCCCTCGCTTACAGGTTCGTAGTTTGCTCATTGAACAGTTAGCCGTAGACGCACTGAGATCCGTAAGTCCACTACGGCTAACTGTTAA
Organism: uncultured Pirellula sp.; assembly: GCA_903858115.1. GTDB lineage: Bacteria > Planctomycetota > Planctomycetia > Pirellulales > Pirellulaceae > JBKCUI01. The sequence continues at coordinate 700 of CAIOHR010000030.1, forward strand.
ACGAAAACATAACAACTGCACAGATCAATCTTTTGTATCGGCAGAGAGAAGCAACCATAATGCGAGGGCAAGAGCTTTTCTGGAGAAAGCTACCAAAATTTCCACCAAGGTCGAACGGGACATTGGACTTTTAGGAAAGCATCGATGTGTATCGCGATTTCCGCGTCAATCGCTCGTTTGCCGGCTTCAGTGGGTGGTTCAGCGTATAGATACTCGGGAGACCAGATTAGGTTGTCGGGTTTGGCTCCTTTCTCATTTGCTTTTTGAATTGAGAGAAAGGTCTGAGTGCCTGACAGGAACTGACGGAATGCGGGCTCGCCGATGAGAGTAGGTGTAATAAGTGTTTTGGCGGCCATAAAATAAGGTTCTTCCGCGATGTCCCCCGACTCGATCACGGCACCCTCTTTATCAAAAATGTAGTACTTGTCGGAGAATCGAAGCCCAGTGCCATCCATGTGATTTCTGCAAGCTGCGATCTGTGCGAAATCCATGGCTCGATTAACGATGGCACGCTGAACATGCAGTTGCCGCATCGCGGAGTAAATGTCCTGTTCCGTGAACGGCAACTTGGCGTTTGAAAGAACTTCGACTAGCAGTCGTATGGCATCTATTGGATTCATGGCGAGTCATTTGTAAAAGATTTCTGTTCTGTGCTTGATTTGTTTAACAGTCAGCCGAAGGCGTACTCGAAGAGCCCTCAACCCCCAGTACGTCTCCGGCTAATTGTTAAACGAGCGACTCACCGCGCGGGATATCCGGGAGGTTTTGCCCCTCGTTTGCACTTCGGGGTATGATAGAGCAGTTATGCAATGATAAAATTGCGTTGCAGTAAACTCCA
>CAIOHR010000031.1 GCA_903858115.1 uncultured Pirellula sp.
CGGTGGTTATCAACTTCGGTTGGTGATGAGCGAGTAAATGAGCGAGTAAATCCCTGGAGAATATGATGTGAGCGAGTAAATGAGCGAGTAAACCGTTTACTCGTTAACGAGTAAATGACCCTGTAATGTGTGGATGAGCGATCAAACGGTTTCCCGGTGCTACCAAAGTTGGTCGAGATATGTATTGATGATAATCGGGTGACACCGCGCGTGCTGGAATGGCTTCGCCAGCAGCCGCGACTAAAACGCGTAAAGCTATGGTCGGCGTTTTCTATCGATGAAAGTCGATGGCGCGAGGTCCAGTCGGCGCTGCCGGGAATGACGATCCAAGATCGCCTTGGGGAAGCTCATCCCTAGATTACAAAAAGCTCGCTTGCGGGGATGAGAAAATCGAAAGCCTGATCTTCTTCGATCGATGGCGCCAATTGGCCGTCGTAAATCAGGACGGTTCGAATCGATTGATTCTTCGGCAGTTTAAGTGCGGCGATTTTGCGGTCGACTTCCTGAATGACTGAGGTGCTGATCTGGCTTTTGAATTTGATTTCACACAGATAGACAGATCGCTTGGTTTGGATCAGAAGATCAATTTGACATCCCTGTTGGCGCAGCGTTTTGCTTTGGCGATAAGGGCCGGCGTTAAGAACTGTATGTTGGGGAATCCGAAGTTGTTCAAAGACTGCACCCAGGTTCTCCATGACAAGATTCTCGAATTGAAGGCCCATGATAGTGTCCCACTGGTCGAGTTGTTCTAAGGCGGTTGACTTGAAACGACCGTTGATGATTTGGTCGCGATGGGGCTCGACGTACTTCAGATAGAAACGCAGGTAATTGTCCGATAGGCGGTAGCGCAATTGACGAGATGGAGAACTTTGGGACTTGGCGATCCCCCCGGATAACTTCGGTGAAACATCTTTGGTAAGAAAGCCTGCACTGACAAGTTCCAGGAGTGCCTGACTGAGGCTACCTCCCCGCTCGCGACCGATCTGCTGGCTGATCTCATCGACCCCTTTGGTGCCATCGACCAAGGTGCGTACGATCTCTCGATAGCTGGTCGCTCGACGATGGAAGATGTCGCTGAAGATGCTGTCGAACTCATTGAAGAGCATCCCGCTGGGATGGAAGCAAAGCCTAGCGATATTCTGCTCTGCCGTTTTCTTGGGATCTAGTTCCTCTAGGTAACGAGGGACGCCCCCTGTGACTGCCAAGTAACGAAGCTTTTCGGTCGTGCTGATTCTTGCTGCGGATCTTCCCCAAAACTGCTGGCACTCGGATAGTGCGAGAGGTGCCAAGTGGAACTGCCAAGAGCATCTACCGACAAATCCCGTGTTATTGAGAATGTTCTCTTCGATCCACGAAGATACTGATCCGCAAAGAACGACGACGGTTCGGTCCCGACGCGAAAACAAGCTATCCCATGCATTCTTGAGGTAACCCGCGAAATCAGGTTCACCAATACCCATCCATGAGATCTCATCGAATAAAACGACGACGGTTCCTTTAGGTGGCAACTGACTTGCCAGAAGCTGAAAGGCAGTTGACCAGTTATCCAGGGGCAATTGCGGTGCCTTGGACTGTTTCGAGAGTTGCTCGGAAAATGACGTCAACTGCTCTTTTTTGGTTAGACCCGGACGTGGTGGAAGGCCCGAGAATTCAAAGAAGGCGTTTGCCTGTTTGGCGCACTGCTGAATGAATCGACTTTTTCCGATCCGTCGTCGACCATGGCATGTCACTAGCGAACTGTTTTTCTTCGCAAGGAGTTCACGAAACTCCGCTTGCTCCCGCTCCCGGCCGATAAAGGTGTTCATGTCGATTCGGTGCCTAAACGCGTCCTAATTTTTTTGGCACAATTTAGCTATATCGTCGTTTTCGTGCCATTATCTAAAAACATAATTCTGGCACCAAAGCGACATTTCGTCAATAACCTAAGACCAGTCACGGAAGTATCGCGTGCATTCCTCAACGTCATTCGGATATTGCAGCCGTATTTCGAACCGCGTTACTAAACATTGTCTTGCGATGCCACACCAAAAAGCTGACGCAATCGGGTAAGCCTGCCCGTTGCCGGGCACCCTCCCCACACCACCTAGCAACTCACCTCTCCACCATCACCCTTTGCACGCCAGCCGCCTTGGCGAAATCATCCTCGGTAACCAGCAGGTAACTTTGCTGCGCGATCCGTGGCGAGTTGCCAAGCCAGGAGCAAACCACATGAAAGGGTAACTCGCGTTGCAGTTCCGTTTGTCGGCTAGCTCGCCCCTCTTGAAGCTTTAAAGCATGGAATAATCGTGGCCAACCCGATACTCCGGCGCGTCGCAAGAGTCGCGTCATTTCGGTCCGTAGATTCGAATTCTTCCAACCCATCGCCGTGTCAGCGGCAGCTCGATATTGCGGAGCCGCGACCACGTATTCGCTTTTGTCAC
>CAIOHR010000032.1 GCA_903858115.1 uncultured Pirellula sp.
CTGGCATTGTGGATGATTCCTTTTGTCGAACGGATTACTTGACTGAGTTGGCCCAGAACGATGGCAACCGACTGCGATTGGTATCCAAGGCCGGTTTCATGAATGGTCGTTTCGGATAGTGCCGAGGTTTGTTGTCACCTCGTCGCTCGTTCTCTTCTTCAACCAATCGTGTGGCTCGATTGGCTTGGGCTGATGTTTGCAGTCGGATTCTGGCAAAACTGGTCTTGATCCCGTGATGCTTCACGCGGATTGGGCCATGCTCGCCAACTTTGAATCGATGTGGTTTGAGTTTGCGACGTTTGGTCGCTGTTCCGCCGAATTCATGCAAGTTCCAAATGCGTCCAGCAATCTCATTCACTGGGCCGATGGCGACAACGGTTCGGTTGTTGGTGACGTCGTAGCGAATCACTCGCTTGAGCATGCCTATCTGTGTGTTCGGTGGGCTTCCAGGCTTCGATGCCTTCTTGCGTTTCCGAATGCTCCGCTTGGCTGTCTTTCGAACCGCACCGCCAGCTTCGCTCAACGAAGTGAAGGTCGCTGTTTCCGCCTTCTTCTTGAGCTTCTGCTTATCGAATTGAGTGCGTACCTTGATCTTGATCATCGCGCCAGTTCAAAGGTTAAGGTCAACAAACTTGTAAACTGACGCAATTGCTCCCAATGTTCGCTGGAATACAGAACGGCATGCTCTGCTTTGATACACCTTGCAGCTTGAAACGAAGCGAGCCTCTTCAGGCGAAACTCGTCGGCAATCTTTTCAACAAGATCTACAAGTGGATCGATCTCCTCATTGGTTCCCTTTGAAAACTTCTTCTGCACCGCGACATCAACGCGGCAGTGGTACTTGTTGTGGGCGCGGTCGTGAGGGAAAAGCTCAACATCGCGAGGCACAACGGTTACGCGGAGTTCCTTCATGTCTTCGAGGTCGAAGTTTGGAACGTACATGCGTTCGGCCACGAATTCGAAGTCAAACTCGGCTGCGTTGAGCTGGGCGGTTACGCTATCAGCAACTTGTAAAACGGTCGTCATAAAACAGTCTCACGACCTGCGACTTGCTTGGTGTGGATTCGTAGCTTGAATCGGAACGGATCGCTGTATCGCCACGGCGGATCGTTTCCAAGGGACATGACTTCGAACTCGAAGACAGTGAAGTTTACGACTTCGACGATCCTGTCACCGCGCCGCGGTAGTGAGCCTATCGCTGATTCCATCAACTCGTGAGTATTGATTAGGAAATCGCGAACTTGGGATCGAGTGACAATTCCTTCTCCGTCGTCTTGGTCGTATTCCGACTTTCCTATTGTTGCTGCCAGCTCCACCTCAATATCATCGCGACAATAGACGATTTTTTTAGATGCGTGTTGGGTCAATTGACTCGCCAACCACGCTTGACCACGTTCCATCATGTTGAGCATTAGTGTTGGCTCCTGATTGCGAAGACTCTCCAAATGATCTCCTCGAGCCTTCTCCAGAAATCGATGCGATCCAATATGGGGTTGAGCCAATCTGACATCACGCAGTACTTCGATGCAAATGGATCTATATGATGTTGCGCATGATGTTTTGGAGATTGCAACAAGCCTATCGATTGCAATGCTTCGATCCATGAAGCGACTTTTCCTTTGCTGTGAGCCCAAGCGTGGATCTCGTTGGCCTGACTAGCGAAGGCAAAGACACCACAGATCGGATCGGGGACAGTTAGCAAGAAAGCGATGCCCGCGGGGATGAGCGTAGTCCAATTGCGAGACCAATAACCTTGATCCAAAAACGCTAATGGCTGTTCGTGATGGAGCTGATTGGGTTTTGCGATCCACTTGCCAATCACTGGCCAACGAGTGTCCGCGTAGCGATCTTCCCACCAATGCCAGAAGCCAGCGAGGAGATCGGCTGCCAAATAGCAAACAAGGATGTATCCGATGAGTGCGAACATAACGTTGGAGTCTCGGTGTATGGTCTCGAATGAAGGAAACGGAGAGTTACTACGCGTTAGAAACAGGAGCAGCCATCAACCGCTTGCCGGATCGTCCCCAAAGAACGCCCGCAACAAACGCAACTGCTACGAGCAATCCGACCAGTAATCGATCTCGCACCCAGCGTTGGACGCGTTGAACGAAGTCCAAGGTCGGTTGTTTGGGCGATTCCGGTTTGTTCCCTTCGTCGCGAGGTTTGCGTCCGAAGATGCCACCTTGATTCGGCTCCGTGATCGCATCGAGAATATCTTGCGATGCTCCCTCGCCATCCTGTGACATGACAGCCAGTGGTTTCGTTGGCCAAGTTGTAACACGGACATCCTTTGAGGCTTCGATGGTACTATCAACTTCCTTGACGCCCTGGGGTAGTGCTTCGAGAGATTGCGGTAGACGACCTCGCAACGCTTGCAACAGGAATGGGGTCGATTGCCCAAGCCCTTCGCCGCCGCCGCCCCAAGTAAGTAGCCCTACGACACGTGGACCAACATCCGTATAGTCGATCACACTTGAACCGCTGCGACCGCCGATCGCTTCGGGCTTCCATGTGAGGATCTGGCCTTCGGACCGATTGAGACTAAGAACTTGAAGGCTTGGCCATTCGCATCGTGGGCAACCATAAGTGCTCACCATTGCCTTTCGATCTGGGTAGCGATCCGCTAGGGGAATGGGGCGCACATTCTTGGCGAATTCTGCGTTGCACTTGAGTAAGGCAAAGTCAACGCTCATGCCTCGACCATATCCCGAGGCGATGATCGATCCTCGACCTCGTTCGATCGAACCGTCGGGATCCCAGCGTTCGAGGTTCACAGTGCGGCCGCGTTGCGTACCCGCTACGTGTGCATTAGTGAGCACGAGCGAGTTCCCGGCCTCGTCGCGTCCAACAACTGTTCCGCTCCCACAGACTCCGCTGATGGTGACTCGAACAGTGGCTCGGATCACTTGAGAGAAGCGATCTTCATCGCTGGCAGCCGAGCTTTCAATTGTAGACGTGTCGATTGACACGTTCTCTTGAAGTGGAACAAGTTCGATTGATGAACAATTCGTGCACACAGTCTCTTGCGCGAAGGTCGTGTGAAGAGCGGTGAGGGTTGTTGCTAGTGCAATTGCATAACGTTTGAAACGAAGCATGATGGTTCCTTTGGAGTAGAGAGCGAGTTAGCTTTTGAAGATGACCCAAAGTTGGGAATCGGGTTGAGGAACGGTTGACACGAAGCGAATGGGGATACCGCACATCACATCCTCTTTGATGTAGCGGTTCTTTTCTGGTTGGAAGATGCGTGAACTGCATTCTTCCCGCCGATAACAAGCCAGCGGAATGATGGTTCCATCGGGAAGCAACCCTTCGACTTTCCACGTTGCTGTCCGCGCCTTCACCGCAACACAGAAGACGGTCTCAAACGGGGCAGCACGCAGCCATTGACTGGTCTTTAGTTCCTCGTCGAAAGTCAGTTGCTCGATCGCATTGGCTTTCTCTGCAGCTATTTGATTGATCGATGACATAGCGATTGCTAGGATTGTGGGTTACTTCCGAGGGACTGTGTTTCATGCTATTGGCTTAGTCGCACGCGAGCTGTTGCCGTGTCGACAGGCGCGTTTTGAACGCACTTGCCAAGTAGCTTGTTGCCGGTCGCAATGGTGACAACCTGGTTATTGGTTGCGTCCCAATAGACCCGCGCTCCAGCGGAGATGGCTTGCGTCAGATCCTTGTTGATATCGAAGACACCTTCGACGCAAATCGATCCCAGTCGATTGGCGAGGATGTCGTGTTTGGTGATGCCGACCAAGTCTCCTTGTACAACGACACTACCGGCGGGCAGATCGGTCTCTGGGGTAAAGTCAACCGTGTCGCCTTGCTGAACGTAGTCCGCAAATATCATGGGTTCGTCCTAATGTGAGTGATTGGAAGTACTGTTGCGTCTTGAAGGGGCAGCTATTGGCTATGCCGCTTCACCTGTGACTTTGACGGCAGCGCGAGGGTCTTGGCTGTTGACACCGAAATCGATGAAGGATCGGAAGCCCATGCCGAGCATGTTCGGAGGCATCTCGACTCGTTCGATGACGGGTGTGCGGCGACCGTTGAGGAAGACGATTTCAAACGCAGGTAGTACGTTCGGATTGGCGAACAGATACCACGCTTTGGCACTTGCACCCGGGTAATATGCATCTGACAAATGCGGGGTACTGATAACGCGATACTTGTTGCGGTGAGGGTTATCGACTGGGATCTTGGTGGGCTGCCCTTGAGCATCGATCATCAATTGAGCAGACCCCATCAATAATTCAGCATCAGTCTCCAATTCCACAGGGACGACCAAGAACTCGGGACGAATGTTGATCGGCTTTTGATCCTTGGCTTTGTTGCCCGGTCCAGCCTTTTGCTTACGAAAGTTGGTTTTCGCTTTGGTGAGGCTGTTGGCACTGAAGACCGAATCAACCCCGGTAATCAAGTTGCTGTTGGTCGAGCTAAAGAACGCGGGAATGTTTCCGAGTAACAACGTGAAGAAGAGATCGTCGATCGACTCTGCACCGCTCCGCCCCATCTGACGTGGGATATCCATGAAGGCGTTGAGGTCATCGTTGATGATGTCTTGCCGCGTTAGCATGAGAAGCTGACCATAAGTATCGGCCTTGTTGGAATACTTTTGCTCGGACATCTTGCCATGCTTAAGCTCACCATCGGGCGCGACCTTCTCAAAGCCTCCTGTACCTAATAGTCGAAAGCGTGACACTTCCTTGAAGTCGCTCACAGTGCCAACACTGCACAAATCAAACGCAGCGATTGGCGTGTTTTCGTATGCAGCCAGGAGCGTCTTGTTCATCACGTTCTCAAGAATGCCTGGAAGCGACATCGTTGAAAATCCAGCACGGATCGTGATAGCCCCGTCGCCGAATACGCGAGGAATGTCGTGGCCCTCCAATCGCGCGCATTCAGCGACAAGTTCACGCAGGCCAATATGCCGCAGCGGATCGGCAGAGTTGAGAGTTCGCTCCCCATAGGCTTTGAGCAACTTGGTTTCATCGAGCCCTACCGACAGACAACAAGCTGCCTCTAGGACTTCGCGTCGGTACATTGGTTGGCTCGCTTGTTGATCAGGGGCCTTAGGTCGTTCGATTCGCAGCACAGCCAACTCCGTTTTGGTAACACTCCAGCCTTCTTCGATCGCGCGAGCTTCGATCTCTGGATGCTTGCCTGCGCATACCTTTCGGATGCCGGAGATTCGTTTGGATTCAGCAGCGGCTTCGATTCGCATCTTTTGAACAGGCGAGAGGCCTGAGGCTTGAGACTTGAGGCTTTTATTGAGATCCAGCGATGCGTTGACTGGTTCAAGCTCTTCCATGTCTTCCTCCGGGTCTTCTGCATCCTCTTCCTCCGGTCTCACGCCTCCCGCCTCAAGCCTGGCAGTGGTGTCATCGTCGGCACCGAGAGCCACGAACGAGACTTCGCCCAGCGTTGACTTTCGAGCGATGTAGACAGGGCCTTTGAACTCGCGACTGTTGGCGGTGGCGGACTTGCCTTCGGGAATGAAGACAACCTTGTCGGCGTTGGCACCGAGCGACGCTTGCCAGGGAAAACCGTTCTCGCTTGTGGCGATGACTTCCTGAGCTGTGTTGCCTACACCTGAGATCACGCCTGCTACTTCCAGTCGCGAATCGCCGACCATGATGTCGTCGGTGTGACCAACGATACTGGCGCGATCGTGGTCCTTGAGAATGGGGCGAGACTTGCGAGTAACTCGCATGCCCGCTAAGTCAACGACTACGGGATATGGCCAGCCACCAAGACGCATCGCGCCACCGGTATAAGCGACCATTGAGAACTTTCGCAGCGCCGGCTTGCCTTCTTCGGCAGCCTCAGCGGCTTGTAAACTGATCGAACTGGCATCGTCACAAACGATTCGCAGCGAACTGGGTACCGACTCGGCATCCAC
>CAIOHR010000033.1 GCA_903858115.1 uncultured Pirellula sp.
TGAATGTCTTGCGATCATGCTGTCCTGCGGCTTCAAAGAGCCAAGGCACTTTCGATCTACAAGACATTTGGAAACATCAGATTCCAAGCTTGATTCTAATCAACACGACTAATGCGTCGTTCACGCTAGATACTAGGCACAATGTAGTAGCTTGACCTTGACACAGCCGACAAAAGTCGGAGGAAAATATCGCCTTTCTGAAAAGCTAGCTTTTGCGAAAGCTGTTTAAGGACTTTGGTTCAATCCGTTGTTAGGAGGTTAGTGCCATGGTCCGGCTTTTGGTCGATCCAAATCAAGTTCAATCTTCAAGCGAGTTCGGTAACATCCTCTCGCCAGTCGCGCTGCGGCGGCTTCAATCGTCTTGGCAATTTCTGTTTCGCAAGGTTATTTGGGAATTGATGCCTGCCGATGCATTGGCAGCACATTTTCATGACGTGATGGGGCGTCCTGCCAAAGAGCTCTACTCGGTTGCCGGACTGTTGTTAATCAAAGAGTTCATGAATTGGACCAATGAGCGTCCGGCCGATAGCTACATGTTCGATGTTTCCATTCAGTATGCATTGAACCTGAAGCCGCATCAGCGCAACGGACAACGAAAGGACATGCACAGCGAATTGAGGACACAGAAAAGGACATGCACAATGTAGGAGCTTGACCTTCTTGAGTTTGGGCTCAAATCGATTCACGGTTGTCACAGCGACCAGCACTGACAAGGAAGATCAGCCAGCATTCGATCGTCAAAGGGGGCGAAGTCTATAGTTGCTACAGTACGAATTGAACACTCGCGACGTACCGCTACCTGAGCCGAACTTCTTCTTGCCGTTCGGAATTCGCTCAGCAGTAGAATTTGGCCAAGATTGGATCAGACGATCGAGACTTCAGCCGATGTTCGCAAGACGCCGAACACCGATCTTGCCAGCCAGCGCGCGCAATCGATCGCGGCTGGCAGATAAGAATCGCCCCATCCAGGGCTTCGATTGCAACTTCTTTACGCGACTTGACCAAATGTCGGCACTGCTACCAAGTCGCTCAAAGATCCCTTCCAATTCCTTCGATACCGACGCCTTCCCCTTGCGAATTGTTCGACTCGTGTAGTCCACCAACAGCAGATACTGGCCAAACGTGAATCCTTCGCGCATCCCTTCGCGCTCTTCACCTAATCGCCGACGATCCTCAATCGGGATCAACCACAGTCCTTTCTCGACCTTGCCACTCACCTTCGAAGCCGCCACACTGCCATTGCGAATTTCCTCGACATCGCACATGCGTCCCTTTGATTTAGCATGGTCGACTCGTTCTTTGATCGAGGTGTGCGGACTCTCTTCGGGTAAACTCACAATACCAGCCGCTACAGGATTCAAGTCGATGTAAGCACACACGGTAAGCAGTGCTTCTTCATCCAAAATCGCGATCGATTTATAGCGTCCTTCGAAAAAAGCTCCTTTGCACTCATCTTGCTTATTGGCCATTCGAGAGAGTGGTTCTTTAAGGCACTTCATGAACCAACCCAAAGACGAGAGGCGCTTGCGAGCTTCCTCGACCCATTCCAGGTTATTGGCACGCAATTGCAAGAATTCGTCGGTCGGCTTCATGGGCTTTCGATCCGCCCCGCGAGGTGGGAACAACCGCGTCCATCGCTTGGCGATTTCGAGCGGCGACCAAGTTTTCGCTTGTTCGTCGTCGATCCGGACTAGAACGTGAAGGTGACTGTCCATGATGCTAAAACCACCTACGGACACTGCAAAAACTTGATCGAGTTCTTTAAGACGTTGATCGATCCAATCCTTCCGATTGTTAGTCCCGTCGTCTTGGAGGAGCCACGCGGAGCGTACGCATCTTGAGATCGAATGATACCAACGAGTCACTTTCGTATCCACAAGTCGAAACCGAGCCGTAGTCATTGGTCCGTCCCCCAAACTGCAAAGGCATAAATCGTCCGAACAATCCGAATCCTACACAAAAACCAACCGCGGGTCAACAATAAAATGCCTGTCCTTTATTGTTGTTCGCGCCACTCGTTGAGAATTGAGAGCTAAGCGAAGAATTCACTTGCGTCTTTGTATCGAATGCCCAGTCCGTCGGCGAAGTGGCGGTCGCTGTCCATGTCTCCTACCATGATCATTTCTTCATAGCTCAGTTGGTATTTGCGAGCCAGATAAACACCCAAGCCTGGCATCGGCTTTCGGCAGAAGCAACCGACTGGGAATGCGGGATGCGGACAAAATGCAATCTCGGTTACCGGCAATTCCAATAACTCCGCTGTTCGCAGAAATGCCATCTGTGCGTCCATCAATGTAAGCTTGCCTGACGCAACACCGCTTTGATTCGACACAAAGAATAATTGATACCCATCTTCGATCCAGCGACTCAGCACCTTTTTGCGATTCGGTAGTAAAGTCACATCGCTCGCGGATCGAGGATAGATTTCTCCGCTCTTCGTTATACGAAGCGTCCCGTCGACATCCAACAAGAGTCCTTTGTTTCTATGAAGCGGATCATGCTTTCGCACGAAGGGAATGCGATCGATTGCCGAGAATCCTTCGTCGCTGTCCGGAGCTTCTAACGAATCGAGCCATTTTTGCATGGCTGGCGGTGGAGGTAAATTCGGATCCACTTTCGCAAGCTCTTTCATATCACCGGGACCGAGCAAGCGTTCGTAGCGCGCAAGGGTTCGTAGCACAACGTTTCTTCTGGCTTCATGAATTGGTGTGTCGACCCAACAACAACGGACGGGAACGCCCGCTTGATGGGCGACGCGAACGACACCGGCTCTTGAGACTCTCGTGGGATACGTGTTGTCGAGCACAACACGAGTGGATCCTGATGCCAGCAGCGTGGCCAAGCGAACGTTAAGATCTTCTAGCTTCCCACCAAGCTCGTCTCGATTCAATCGTGCATAGCCATGCTTTGTATAGGACCCAACCAATTCGGTTTTCCCAGCCCCTTGAATTCCCATGACGATCATTACCTCAGGCAGGTCGCTCGGTCCAGCGTTTGGCTCCAGAGTTCGCAGTGTTGTCGGTATCGCTTGGGGTAGGATGCTGGCGACCGCATCGGCATCGGGAGTGAACGAGTATTTTATATCGATGACAGTCTTGTCGCTTACATCCAACGGCAGTGACAACGCTCCGATCGACGACGCTATGCTAGAACATTGGGTTGCACCGATCAACGGAATGATGCGAGCGTCGGCTTGCAGCAATGCGGCTAGCGCGATTTCGTGAGGCGATCGTTGGTAGCGTTCTGCGATCGGTTTCAGGACACGATTGGTGGTGAGTTTTTCTACTTTGGCATAACCACCCAGTGGCCGGTGCGCTAAGAACGGTATGCCAAGTTCTTTTGCGAGCAATAGCAACCCGTCCGCTGCGGACTTGCGCGAGACAAGGCTTAGTTCGCATTGCAACGCGGCAACTTGAAAATGTTGTTGCGATTGCCGAACCTCCGCTGGGCCCACGTTGCACAAGCCGAGATTTGCAACCAATCCTTCGGATTGCAATGTCGCCAGAGCCTCCAAGGTTTCATCGAATGGGACGCGGTTGTCTTTTGCATGCAATTGCAGCAAGTAAATTTGCTCGACATCCAAACACTTGAGTGCCGTTTCCACGGACTTGCGAATATGTTTCGCTGATCCATTCGGTATCCATTTTCCTTGCGGACGGACCAAGCCGACTTTGGTGAAGATGCGAACTGAATCGCGATCACCGCTCCAGGAATCGATTGCTTTGCATGCCAACGTCTCGCCATAGTGGAAATCGGAGTTGTCCAAACAATACGAGTCGGCGGTATCAAGCAATCGGACTCCATGGTCCAGTGCAAAGTGAATGACCCGAATCGCTTCTGTTTCCTCTATGCGTCCTTCGGTACACAACCGCAGGAGGCCGAGTCCGAGACGATGTGTTGTGGTGCCGAATACGTCGATGATGTTGGGATACATGGAGTTGTTACTTCGCTTTCAAGCGAGCTTCGGTACCTTCGATCTGTTCAAGCTTTGCAAGCCGATCGGACAATATATTGGTCGCGATCCTTTCTGGCACATCGCTAGGGTAAACCTCGCAGGGACGATTCTTCAGCGAGTTGCGAACTTCGCCGATGAGGTTTGCAACAATAAGATTGTTTTCACGACTACTTCCGCGAACCGATTTATCGTATCAGATAGCAGCAGTGTAGAGTTCAATAAAGTCCGTTTTCGAAAGAGAGCGTGGGTTGAAGCTCGCTGTCCATTGCTTAGAGGCCATCTCCCCCAGTTTTTCAATAAAGGAGGCCGATTCTTGATGAGCCGGCCAACCGCTTAATGTCGTGAGATTCGTCGATAAACCCGCTTGCGTCAACCAGTTGGTAACGAGCTCGGAAAGTACTGTCGATGCATCCGAGTGCGTGTTTGCTGTCATGGAACAGCTCCGTACCAATCGAGCATATCGATCTCCTACGACCGGCGCGTTGAAACGAATGACATGGGGCATCATCAGGCCGACGGCTTGTCCATGCGGTGTTCCTAAATATGCAGTCAAAGGGTTTGCCAATGCATGAGCAGCTCCCAGCATCGATGCCTCAATGGCCATACCTGCAAAACAAGCACCGAGTTGCATTTCGGATCGACCTCGAAGGTCGTTGGGGTTCTGTAGAACTGAGGGGAAGCCGACGATCAGACGCTCCCAAGATTCCAAAGAAAAGCACTCCGACATCGGAGTCCGCTTATTGCAAACATAGGTCTCCAAAGCATGCGTTATTGCATCAATACCGGTTAGCGCGGTCACTCGGTTCGGTTGTGTTACGGTAAGTTCAGGATCGAGGATCGCCACCTTGCAAGCTGCACCTGGATCTCCGCAGGCCATTTTGACATGCGTTTCGGCATCGCTGATAAGTGCGAATGACTGCGTTTCGCTCCCTGTGCCAGAGGTCGTCGGAACAGCGATCATGGGCAACATAGGACCTTTCGCTTTTCCAATACCCCAATAATCTTGCATTCGACCGCCACAAGAATAAAGGAAGTTAATTCCCTTGGCGCAGTCCATGCTCGATCCCCCTCCGAGACCAACGATCAGATCGGGTCTAAATCTTTGCGCGGCGCTCAGACCTAGTTTCACGTTGTTTGTATTTGGGTTTTCCGCAAAGTCATGAAACCCCTCGACAATCAATTGGGATTGTTCCAGGCTCGCTTTGCCTCGTTCAAAGAGACCTGCGTTCACAACTCCCAGGTCACTGACGACCAGTATTTTGAGGGCTCCAAGTTCGCGGGCTAATTCCCCTAATCTTTGGATGGAACCCGCGCCAAAAACGATTCGCGGCCTGAGCCTAAAGTCAAATTCCTGCATACAATATTGTGATTCGAGTATTCATCTTTGGTCCCTCGCATTTCCATTGTCGTCTTGTGGTCATGGTCTTTCCATGGCAATTGTCCTTCTGAGGCGATGGCTATCCTGTTGAGGCATTGGATATAGCTAAAGACCATTGTTCGTTGGTGGAATCTCTTCCTCGATCTACCGGACGTAGCGGCCGAGACCATTTTCCTTTGTTTAGCCAATGCTAGCACTGCCACGCAATCGAGAGGTTGATTGCTGGGGGGACGCTGCGGTAGGCAAACTTTCGCGGACCGGCACAGTTTACCAGATCGGAAGTGTTTTGGTTGTATTAGTCATGATGTCGGCCTGCCTTATTATCAATTCTTGGCGTCATGTCTACCGATACCCTTGTTGAGTACCAGTTCATGGAAGAACAAGCGGTTCCTACTTTGGCGGGAAGGATCCTAACTGTTCGTCCGTGAACACTGTCGGAGATTGGCCCAGGTTTGGCCGTTTCCAGAGCCAGCGTTCCATTCGTTCAGGATAGGAGTTCCAGAACTATGAAAATAAGCAAATTCGCGCTCACAGCAATGATTGCAAGCGCATGCTTAGGGGGAACGGCCTTCGGTCAAAGCAACCGAACTGCTCCCCGTTATTACCCAGCGTCTTATTACAGCTATCAAGACGGAGCGAGCACACAAGCTCCAGCTCCTATCACTTCTGCGAGCGATTCGACGACAGGAACCACTGCGTCGGCTTGCTGCGATAATACCCCAGCTTGCGACGTAGCAGCGATTTGCGATGGCAAATCAAGCTGTGACAGCATGGGCTGTGGTTCAACATCCGTAGGATGTGGTCTTGGTGGAGGCGGTCTGTTCGGCGATTGTTGCCTTGGCGATCCATGGAAATTGTTTCCATGTCCAGTCGCTGGCTTCAACATCGGTGGATGGACTAGTGTTGGATATCATTCCGCACGCAACCCAAACAGCTTCAACACCTACGACAGCCGAGTTCAGCTAGGTCAGCAATGGCTCTTTGCCGAAAAAGTTGCTGATGGAAGCGAAGGCTTGGGCCTAGGTGGACGTATCGATTACGTCTACGGTACAGACGCTCCTGACACCCAAGCATTCGGAACACCAGGCTTCTGGGATACCGGTTGGGATAACGGAACGCAGTACGGGCATGCGATTCCACAATTGTACGGTGAAGTGGCATCGGGCGACCTCAGCGTAAAGCTTGGGCACTTCTTTACGATCGTTGGAAATGAAGTTGTTCAATCCACTGGCAATTTCTTCTACAGCCGTCAGTTCACATTCTACAATGCCGAACCGTTCACCCACTCAGGTGCTTTGGCGACCTACAATTTGGATGATGCCACCCAATTGTACGCTGGCTATGTCATGGGATGGGACAGTGCGTTCGATGACAACGGCGATACCTACCTCAGTGGCTTCAAGCGAAAGCTGAGCGACGATGTGTCCTTCTTGTACACATCGGCATTGGGCCGGTTCGGCGATCGTACCGCTGCTCGTGAGCGTGGCGGCGTACATAGCGCCATCCTCACAGCGAACTTGACCGATAACCTTACCTTCATCAACCAATCCGACGTTCTCTTCTCACGAGATCTCACCGGAGCTGCTCAACGTAATACGTTCGGCAACATTTCGTATCTGTTGTACAAGATAAACGATTGCGTTTCTTTCGGACAACGATTCGAGTGGTTCAACTACGGTGGTGCAGGCTTCAACAACGCAGTGAACAACGACTTGTACAACTACACCTTGGGTGTCAACTACAAGAAGAGTGCGAATTTGATGTTCCGACCTGAAGTTCGTTGGGTTTGGGACAAAGATAGATTCGGATTCAACGAAGATAACGCTGGTAGCCAAGCTGCTTTCGGCGGCGACATGGTCTTCACGTTCTAATTGGAACCGATCGACTTCAATTCATATAAACACCTCGCTGCCCGGCGAGGTGTTTTCGTTTTCGCAGCGTAGATTTCGCTTTGAGATTCCGTTTGGTATCAGCCAAGTATCTCTGTACGTACCCGGTCTCGTTCACGATCGATCTGCTCAGGAGTCGCTCCGAGATCGCGTAGCAAGTATTCCGCCAATGCCATCGCCACCTCACTTTCCCCCGAAAAGACGGTATTGGCTCCCGATTTCAACAGTGATGTTCGTTCTCGCAACGATGCTGCTCGAACGATCACCTTGATCTCAGGGTTCAGTCGTCGTGCAACGCGAATAACCTCTTCTGCTCCGCGTATCGTCGATGCACCGAGTATCAAACTCGAACTGGTCTGGATCCCAGCCATTTTGAGTGTGTCGGCATGAGTTGCGTCCCCCAACGTGACCGGAAAACCCGCTTGCCGAACGGATTCGAGCGTAGCATGATTCATTTCAATGATCGAGGGCTGAACTCCATTTTCTGATAGTAGCCGCGCAACCGTCTTACCGACCGGACCATAACCGACGATCACCGCTCGATGCAATTCATCCGCATACACGGTATCCATAGGATTATTCAATTTCACCTTTTTGCTAAAGGGTTCACGCATTACCAACAGTGGTTGGAGCATCGTCGATCGTTTGGCTACTCCAACCATCGGATCGACAAGCCGTTGCAGGATCGGTGAAATCGATATCGATGCAATCGAGACGGCCACCAAAACCTGCATCACTTCGGCTCGAATCAATTGAAGCTCCTGAGCGAGACTTGAGATGATGAACGAGAACTCGCCAATCTGAGCCAAAGAAAAAGCGACCCGCAAACTGAGCTCGAGTGGATAGCCTAACGAAAGAGACAAGGTCATGCAGACGAATGGCGTAATAAGCATGACAATTCCGAGGGTCGCCAAAAGCATGCCACGCGATTCTACGAGCACGTTTGGGTCAAACAGCATTCCAATCGAAACAAAGAAAAGGACCGCGAATGCATCTCGCATCGGAAGAGCTTCCGTAGCTGCACGCACGGCGAAGTCGGATTGTCCCACCACAACTCCCGCCATGAACGCCCCTAACGCGACGGATACACCAAACAGTTCCGACGAGCCGATGGCAATCCCGAGCACAATCACTAACACCGTAAGCGTAAACAACTCGCGTGAATGGGTTGCAGCAACATGCTTGAGAATGGTAGGAATGGCCCGCCCTCCAATCACTATAATGGCAGCAACAGCGATGGCAATCTTCAGCACCGTCATGGCAATAGCACCTCCGATCTCGGGGACAGTTAGCTGCTGCTCACCACCCATCGACGGTAACAACACCAACACAAGCACGGCCAGTACGTCTTGTACGATGAGCCACCCGATGGCGACGCTTCCAGTCAGTGACTGAACCTCGTTAGCGTCCGCCAGAACTCGCATGACGACGACCGTGCTCGCGAATGCGATCGAAATCCCAAAAACAACGGACGACGAAAATGACCAACCAAAGGAGTTAGCTGCCACCAATCCGGCCAAAAACGAAATGAAACATTGAACCAATGCGCCAGGAATGGCGATCCGTTTTACTCGTGACAATTCCCCGAGATCAAAATGCAGCCCTACACCAAACATCAAGAGAATGACGCCAAGCTCTGCTAACTGTTTTGCAATCTCCGAGTTTGCGACGAAACCAGGCGAGTTCGGGCCCACCACGATTCCTGCCAATAAGTAACCAACGATCGGAGACAATCCTAGGCGATGCGTGATGTACCCCAAAACCAGCGCTGCACCCAATCCGCCACCTAGCGTTATCAACAACTCCATGTCTTGCATGATTTCGTTCCTTTCTTCATCGCTGGGGTTTGCTCCATGCTGTATTCTCAAGTTTTTCGTCGAATCTATCGAGTTGTGGGGATTGGCGTAACCCGAAACAACAGCATCGAGCTGGCTATCCAAACAAACATCTATTCCCGTTCCCCTTGCCCTTCCTTTTGGGCGAATTCCAAGCCACAATGGAACATCACACCAAAAGTGCCCCTTACCCGTTTTTCCCTCCTGGAGCTTTCCGCATGACTCAGCAGACCCGCCGCAGTTTTCTCACAACCACCGCAGTTGCAACCGCTGCAGCCACCACCACCCCTTACTTTACGACCTCCTCGTCCGCACAAGACAAGACAACGTCCGCGAACGATAAGTTCAAAATTGGTTGCATCGGTACCGGAAGCATGGGGACCGGCGATGCTCAAGGACATGCAAACTTTGGTGATATCGTCGCTGTCTGCGATGTGGACTTCGATCATATGTATCGAGCCAAGTACCATCCAAGAATTGGCAAGGACAAAGCAGCAGCCTATCGTGATTACCGAAAAGTTCTCGATCGAAAAGACATCGATGTTGTGAGCATCGTGACCCCAGACCATTGGCATACCAAGATCGCTGTCGAAGCACTACAAGCTGGCAAGCATGTCTTCTGTCAAAAGCCACTAACCCTCACGTTGGAAGAGAATCTTCTCATCCGCGCTGCTTGCAAAGCCAATCCGAAACTCGTTTTCGTTGTGGGTACACAACAACGTTCGGACAAAAAACTCTTCATGCGTGCCGTCAACATGGCTCAGAAGGGGCTCCTCGGAGATCTTAAGAAGATCACTTGCGGTATCAATGGCGGAGACGTTGGCGGTCCGTTCACGACCAGCACGCCTCCAGAGAACCTTGACTGGAACATGTGGCAAGGCCAAACGCAACCGGTCGATTTCATCAAAGAACGATGCCACTACCAATTCCGATGGTGGTACGAATACTCGGGTGGCAAGTTCACCGATTGGGGCGCTCACCACATCGATATTGCACTTTGGGCAGCCGGATTGACCGAACAAGGAACAGGCCCTGTCGAAATCGATGGTACCGACGCCAAGCACCCAGTGGAATACAAGGACGGGAACCCAACCGCCAACAACCACTACAACACGTCGCATGACTTCAACGTCATTCATCGTTTGGCAAACGGTCTCGAAATCCATGTCACCAGTCGTGGCGACAATGGGATCTTGATCGAAGGAACCAAGGGAAAGATCTTCGTGAACCGTGGCAAGATCACGGGCGAACCGATCGAGCAAAATTGGGATAAAGACGTTTACACCGACGCGGAAGTCATGGCGCTCTACAAGAACAAAAAGTACGAAGGCCACAAAGAGAACTTCTACACCTGTGTTCGTGAAGGTGGACTCCCCGTTTCGGACGTTTACTCGCACCTTCAAACGATGAACATGTGCCACTTGTCCGCCATCGCAGCCCGATTGAATCGAAAGATCAAGTGGGATCCGAAGACCGAACAAATCGTTGGCGATGCACAAGCGGCAGCCATGCAATCGCGAACACGGCGCGCCGGCTTCGAAATTCCAAAGCTCGGCTAGTCTCGACGGATTGGCTAATCGTAGAACAGGCTGCTAGCCTGTTCCCTGCTACTTCACGAGCACAGGCGGCTTTGCCTGTGCTCTCCACAAACCTGCTAACCATTATTTTATGCACTCTCTTCGACCGGTATCGATCCAACGGCACTTTACGAAAACAACTCCGGGTAGCGTCCTGTACCGCTGCGGCGATACCGTGGTCCTATGCACGGCGAGTCTTGAAGATCGTGTACCGGATTGGATGGTCGGCCGCGGAAAAGGCTGGATCACAGCTGAGTACAATATGTTGCCTGGAAGCACTTCTCCTCGTAAATCGCGGGAGAGGTCCGGAAAGGTAGACGGACGTACTACCGAGATTCAACGCTTGATCGGCAGATCCTTTCGAGCCGTTGCCGATTTGTCCAAACTCGGTGAACGTTCGCTTACGATCGATTGCGATGTGCTTCAAGCAGACGGGGGAACGCGTACGGCTGCAATCACGGGTGGCTTTATTGCTCTCGTCGATGCAGTCAACACCGTATTCCAAGACGCAACATTGGATGCCTATCCCCTGCGTGCCAGCGTTGCTGCCATCAGCGTAGGCATTGTCGATGGAGCACCCACCTTAGATCTCGACTATGCTCGCGATGTGAAAGCAGATGTTGATATGAATGTTGTGATGACCGGCGGAGGTCGCTTCATCGAACTCCAAGGAACCGGCGAAGAAGCTACCTTTGACGATGCGGAACTTGCATCTTTGATCCAGCTTGCCAAGCAAGGGATCCGAGAGCTTACTCAAATTCAAAAAGAGACTCTCGGCGCGGGTTGGAAGTTTTCCTAGCCCATTGCCGAGCCAGAAAACCAATCCTGCCAACTATGATCAAACCATCTGTATTTCATGTTGTCTTTTCTCTCATTTACGCAGCCTTTGGTATCACGCAATGCGAAAGTATCGCGATTGCTGCGGAGAAGATCGAGTTCAATCGGGACATCCGGCCAATACTCTCGGACAATTGTTTCTTTTGTCACGGTCCTGACAAGAATCATCGCGAAGCAGATCTGCGATTAGACGTTCGCGAAGAAGCGATCCATCTCAAGGCGATCGTTCCCTCCAAGTCCGCGGAAAGCAAACTGATCGAACGAATCTTGTCGAAGGATGCGTCCGAAGTGATGCCACCTCCCGAGTCTCACAAGAAACTTACCGAACAACAAAAGGAAACACTCCGGCTTTGGATCGAACAAGGTGCCGAGTACCAATTGCATTGGTCCTATGAAAAGCCTATCAAAGCGTCGATTCCACCAGGCAAAAACGCCATCGATACGCTCGTTCAAAGTCGCCTAGAGAAAATCGGTCTGAAACCGTCCGCCCCAGCGGATCGAAGGGTTTTGATCCGCCGTCTCTATGCCGACCTTGTCGGTTTACCCCCGACGCCAGAGCAAGTTGCGGCGTTTGTGAACGACTCGTCTGCAAACGCATACGACAAGCTCGTCGAGCAATTATTGCAGAACCCCCATTACGGCGAGCGAATGGCTATCGGATGGTTGGATGTCGTGCGCTTTGCAGACACCATTGGTTATCACAGCGACAATCCTCGCAATGTCTGGCCTTATCGCGATTGGGTAATCCAATCCTTCAATGAGAATAAACCCTTCGACCGATTTTCGATCGAGCAGATCGCTGGTGATTTGCTTCCCGACAAGAATCAGTCGACTCTCATTGGATCTGCCTTCAATCGACTGTTGCTAAGCACCGAAGAGGGTGGGGCCCAACCAAAAGATTACGAACAGCGAATGCTCACCGATCGCGTACGCGCAGTGGGGGCCGCATGGCTTGGACAAACAACAGGTTGCGCCCAATGCCACGATCATAAATTTGATCCGTTCACCATGCGGGACTTTTATGCGCTCGGCGCATTCTTCGCCGATATCCAAGAGCCGATCATTGGCAAACGCGAAGACGGGATGGCGATCAAGACTCCGGACCAAGAGAAAAGTCTTGCCGATTTGGAAGCTTCGCTTGCCAAGGCTCAAAAAGAATACGATGCGATTCGAAAGCAACTCGACTCTGCGCAACAACAATGGGAGTCGGATATCGCTCGGTACTCGATCACTCTCCCCGAACTAAAGGAGGATTCCAAAGCCAGCAAAGAAGCCAAAGACCGAGCCAAGATCGTTGCCAAAGCGCTGGAAAAATCGACAAAGGATCGCAAAAAGAATGAGACCGATACCGTCCGCGATTATTTCTTGTCGCAAGCGACTTCCTTGTTCCAAGAGCAACGCGACGCGCTCGCAAAAGCCCAATCGGCAAAGGATTCGCTCTACAATGCTCTTCCAAAATGCTTGGTCAGCACAAGCACAAAAGACAAACGCACCGTAAGGATTCTCCCGCGCGGAGACTGGATGGATGAAAGCGGCGAAGTGATGAAACCAGCGCTGCCGCAGTACTTAGTTCAATCGAAAGTGCAGTCGTCCAGCGGAGAAACGCAATTGACTCGCCTCGACTTGGCGCGATGGATTGTCTCCCGCGACAATCCTCTCACCAGTCGTACCGTGATGAACCGACTTTGGAAACAATTCTTCGGAATGGGACTGAGCAAAGTACTCGACGATCTCGGCGCACAAGGTGAACCTCCTGTTAATCCGGAACTGCTCGATTGGCTCGCTTGCGAGTTCATGGATAGTGGCTGGGACATGAAACACATGGTTCGTGCAATTGTAACTAGCTCAACGTATCAACAGAGTTCCGTTGCATCGCCAGAAGCGTTGGCGACCGATCCGTACAATCGAGAACTTGCTCGACAAAGCACTTACCGATTAGAAGCAGAGCTGGTACGTGACAATGCCCTTGCAATATCCGGGTTGTTGGTTGCGAAGGTGGGTGGCCCCAGCGTGAAGCCGTATCAACCGGAAGACTATTGGGACAATCTCAATTTTCCGCGTCGGATTTATCCCGCCGATGCTGGAGAATCGCAGTATCGACGCGGCCTGTACACTTGGTGGCAACGTAGCTTCTTGCATCCCAGCATGCTCGCCTTTGATGCACCAACACGCGAAGAGTGCTGTGCAGAACGCAATCGCTCGAATATCCCGCAGCAAGCGCTCGTCTTGTTGAACGACCCAACGTATGTGGAAGCTGCCCGTGTCTTCGCAGCAAATGTACTACGTGAAAAATCGGGTAGCGATAATGAGTTGCTACGCCGCGCATGGCAACTTGCAGTACAACGTGAGCCCACGGAAAGCGAATTCGCAACCATTCAGAAACTGTTGATCGATCGCCGAGCCGCTTACCGCGACGATCCAAAATCCGCAGCTCAATTACTCAAGGTTGGAATTACACCGATTCCCGAGGGAACCGAACTCGCAGAATTGGCAGCTTGGACGCATGTGACTCGCGTCTTGCTCAATTTACACGAGACGATTACGAGATCTTAGGCAAAGCATCCCATCGGCACGATCATGCAATTCGCAACCCAATCGACCCAAGCCATGAACCGACAATCGTTCCTGCGACGCTCGTCCAGTGTTCTTGGCTCCATTGCATTTGCGTGTATGGCTCAACCGTCTCTCGCGGTTCGAACGTTGGAGGATCGCACGCGGGGAGTGCTACGATCTCTTCCCTACGCCCCGAAAGCGAAGCGAGTTATTTGGTTGACGATGGCAGGCGGACCATCGCAATTGGAGCTCTTTGATTACAAACCGAAGCTCGCGTCGATGGATGGCAAACCGATGCCAGAATCCTTCACGCGTGGACAACAGCTAGCACAACTCCAGGGACAGGCTCTCGTTTGCCAGGGACCGCAATTTCGATTCCAGCGGTTTGGCAAAAATCAGACAGAAATATCGGAGCTTTTGCCTCACTTGGGATCGATGGTGGACGAGATTTGTATCGTCAAATCCATGACGACCGAAGCGATCAATCATGATCCAGCTCACATGTTCATGAATACGGGCTCTCAGATTGCTGGGCGTCCGAGTATGGGTTCATGGCTCACGTATGGACTGGGGGCAGAGACGGAAGATTTGCCAGGTTTCGTAGTCATGATCTCGACAGGGGAAGGACGCACGCCCCAACCGATTGCGGCTCGTCAATGGAACAATGGTTTCTTGCCGTCCAAGCATCAAGGGGTACTGCTGCGAAGCAAAGGAGACACAGTCCTTTATCTACAGAGTCCACCTGGTATCAGTGCTGAAATCCAGTCTCGCGATGTGGAAGCGATTGCCTCGCTCAATCGCCAACATGACTTGACCGCTCGCGACCCAGAGATTGCCACACGTATCGCTCAATATGAAATGGCATTTCAAATGCAGACCAGCGTGCCCGACTTGGTGGATATTCGAAACGAATCATCTAAGACACTCGAGTCGTATGGTTGCCAGCCTGGGGATGGTTCCTTTGCTTCGAATTGTTTATTGGCTCGACGTCTTGCGGAACGGGGGACTCGATTTATCCAGTTGTATCATCGCGACTGGGATCATCACAGTTTGTTGCGAGAAGAGTTGCCTCTGCGAGCCAAAGAAGTAGACCGTGCATGTGCCGCGCTCCTTACGGATCTCAAGCAGCGAGGAATGCTCGACGAGACACTGGTTGTTTGGGCGGGAGAGTTCGGCCGAACGCCGATGAAGCAATCGAACAAAGGTCCTGCTGGCCGCGATCATCACAATAAAGCGATGTCTATTTGGCTTGCTGGTGCAGGAGTGCGGCCCGGCTTCGTCTATGGGGCAACGGATGAACTCGGATATGCAGCCAACGAGAACGTGATGACGGTTCACGATTTGCATGCCACGATGTTGTATTTGCTCGGAATCGAGCACACCTCCTTTAGTTACAAATTCCAAGGGCTCGATGCTCGATTAACGGGTGTCGAAGCATCGCGTATTGTGAAAGATATCTTACTATGAACATGACTCCTGATGATTTGCAAGCGAGAAGACTTTTCCTCGGACGTACTTCTCAGGGGCTCGGGACGATCGCATTGGCTTCCTTGATTCAGCCAATGGGTTCAATCCAAAACGCGAACGCTGCTCCTCCGCGTGGCGTCTTGGAAAAACTCACTTTGCCTCAACGCGCGAAACGTGTGATTTGGTTGTCAATGGCGGGGGGGCCTTCGCAACTCGAGACCTTTGACCCGAAACCAAAACTAGCCGAGATGCATGACCAGCCCATGCCCGAGTCGATGACTAAAGGGCAACAGTTGGCGCAGTTGCAGGGCCAGAAGCTCAAGTGCTTTGCACCTCAACATCCGTTCTCCAAGTTTGGAAAGAACGGTACCGAAATTTGTTCGCTTTTTCCACACATCGGTTCCGTAATCGATGACATCTGCCTAGTTCGGTCGATGACGACAGATGCCATCAATCATGATCCAGCCCACATGTTCATGAACACAGGCTCGCAGATCGCAGGTCGCCCCAGTATGGGTGCATGGGTTACGTATGGGCTCGGTTCCGAAGCGGAAGATTTGCCCGGATTTGTAGTCCTCACATCGCTCGGAAAAGGTGGGCAAAATCAACCGATCGCCGGGCGGCAATGGAGCAGTGGCTTTTTGCCATCGAAGTATCAAGGAGTGCAGTTGCGGTCCAAAGGAGATTCGGTTCTCTATTTGAACAATCCCCCCGGCATCGTGCAGGACCGACAACAAGGAGACGTTGCCGCGATCAATGCACTGAACCAACACTACGAGTCGACCGTCCATGACCCTGAGATCGCGACACGAATCGCGCAATATGAAATGGCATTCCGATTGCAATCCAGCGTGCCAGAGCTGATGGATATGCGAAACGAAGATGCAAAGATGCTGGAATTGTATGGTTGCACACCAGGCGATGGATCGTTCGGCTCGAATTGCCTATTGGCCAGACGACTTGCGGAACGCGGTGTTCGATTTATCCAGCTTTATCACAAAGATTGGGACCATCACTCAGGTGTGAAGGAAGGGGTCGAACAAAAAGCGAACGAGATCGATCGACCATGTATGGCATTGATCAACGACCTCAAACAGCGAGGGATGTTGCAAGACACCTTGATCGTCTGGGCTGGCGAATTTGGGCGAACTCCGATGTCCCAAGGTAGTAACGGTCGAGACCACCACAATAAAGCCATGACCGTTTGGCTTGCAGGTGCGGGTATCAAGGGCGGCCTCGTACACGGAGCAACCGACGAGCTAGGGTATGGTGTTGTCGAGAACTTGACCACCGTGCACGATCTGCACGCGACGATGCTGCAACAATTGGGCATCGATCACAATGCATTCAGTTTCAAATTCCAAGGCTTGAATGCAAAACTCAGCGGCGTCGAAGGTGCCAAGGTCATCACTGACATTCTGGCTTAGGTCTTGGCAATTAGGTTGAAGGACCAGCGATGCTCTTCATAAAGCTTGGCCGAATTTTTCCAGAAACACGAGGACTGCCTGCTGTGCAATTCGTTCGCTCGGTTTCGACAAGTACACCCGTTCCTGTAAAGCTATTTCGACGAATGAACAGAATATCTATGCGGAGCATCTGCTCATATCCAATGGACTGGAAAATGTTGGTGTTTGGTCTTTTCTCGCTGCTTCCTAACTGTGTATCGGCGCAGATGGGGGACCCGTCATTACTTGGCAATCATCCATTGAATCAAACGCAATCTGGGGAGTTACTCGTTGCAGAGCTTCGATGTGCCGCGTGCCATAAAGCTATTCCTCGCGATCCGTTGTTCGAAAAAGCGGCTCCTGATTTGAAGGACGCTGGTTCGCGGATCTCGCCCGAGTACCTCCGGCGTTTTCTCGCCTCACCCACATCGATGCACGCGTCCACGACCATGCCAAACGTTCTGGCTGCTCGTCCTGCATCGGAAAGGGAGTCCATTGCCGAGTCGTTGACCCATTTCCTGGTCTCTCAATCAAAATCCACGTTTCAACCTGATGCCACCGACAAGTCTGATCTCAAAGTAGGTCGCGCACTCTATCATTCGGTTGGTTGTGTCGCTTGCCATGGTCCCCTGGAAGCTCATTCCGATGCGTCGTCGGCTACCGTTCAAAAGGAAGACCAGGACGAAGACGAGGATGAGGATCCAGCAAAGGTCAAGAAAAAGTTTCGGCCGATCTCCTACGGCCTCGACCATGTCTCGTTGAAGTACAGTACCAAGTCGCTAAGCGAATTTTTGTTCCAGCCCCTTCATGTTCGAAGCTCCGGTCGCATGCCGGACATGAAGCTGACGCCCGCAGAGTCTCTCTCGATTGCTGAATATCTCCTTGGCGATAAACCGCAGGAAGCAAAGGCACTGATTCCTCAACAGTCAATGATCACTAAAGGACGGCAGTATTTTGAAGAACTGCGTTGCGCCGCGTGCCATACGCTTCCCGGCATTGCAGCTCCTCCGCCCGTAAGCCCCATCAAAAACCTCGACGGTGCAATGGGGTGTCTTTCGCAAGACAACGGACGAAGCCCGAAGTATCAACTCGAGCCGGCTCAGTCGCAAGCCATTCTCGCTTCGCTCAGGCAACAATCGAAGGCGAGACCCGTTGAAGTTTCAGAGGAAGTTGTTGTGGCAAAGACGCTCACAGCATTCAACTGTATCGCATGCCATATTCGCGGTGATTACGGAGGTGTGCACGAGATCCACAATCCATACTTCGAAACCAGCGAAAAGAATTTGGGTGAGGATGGTCGCATTCCTCCTCCACTCACGTTGGTCGGTGCGAAATTGCAACCTGCATGGTTGAAGAAAGTGCTCTTCGATGGCGAAAGCGTTCGACCCTATATGGCGACGCGCATGCCGCAGTATGGCGCTGACAACTTGAAGCACTTGCCCGATATCCTGGCGGGGATCGATGTCCTCGAAGGTGCGGAAATCGATATTCCCAAACCAGAAGGAAGAACGGAGAAGGAACGTGAACGGGAGAAACTGCTTCGTAGCGCGGGTCGAGAATTGTTGGGTGACAAGGGAGTGAACTGCGTTGCTTGCCACAATTTCAATGGGAAACCTTCTCCGATTAACAAGGGGATCGATCTCATGACTTCGTACCAACGGTTGCAATCCAAATGGTTTAATCGGTTCGTACGCAACCCGGGCTCATTACGTCCGCGGATCGTCATGCCCTATTCCTGGTCGGATGGTATCGCTGCGCACAAGACGATCTTGGATGGGAATACCGACATGCAGATCGAAGCGATCTGGTACTATCTGTCGCTTGGTACTTCGGCAGCGGATCCATCCGGTATTCGAAACATCAGTACCAAACTCACGGTCGGCGAACAGACGCGAACGTATCGCGGACGAAGTCGCATTGCCGGCTTTCGCGGGATTGCAGTCGGCTTTCCTGAGAGGATAAGCTATGCGTTCAATGCCGAGACGGGAACGTTGTCTGCGATATGGGTTGGTGACTTTATCGGTGTCAATTGGAACGGCCAAGGGTCCGGCGATTTCAACCCTTCCAGCGAGCCAATTGCGTTGGCCCAAGATGTCTCGTTTGTGAAGCTTGCAGATGAGACTGCACCTTGGCCCCTCCTACCCGTGATGACCAAAGAAGCTCGCCTCAATCCAGACCCGCTGTATCCCAAGAATGTCGGCTATCAATTTCGAGGCTACTTCCTAGATGAAATATCTGTACCGACCTTTATGTATCGTAGCGGAACTGTCGATATCGAGGACCGATCCGTGGCAACCAAATCTGGTGAACGTCTACAAATAAATCGATCTATTCGGCTCAGCTCTCCGGTGCAGCAATCTGTTTGGTTTCGAGCGTTGGTGGGTGACATCACCAAAGAGTCTGAGCAGCGGTTCCGATCAGGTCGTATGCAGTTAACCGTCCCTGCGATACAAACGAAATTGAGACCCGTCGCGGACGATCCAAATCGCTTCGAATTGTTGTTGCACTTAGATATTCCCCAAGGCAAGTCATCACTCGAGTTACTCTATGAGCCTTATGAAAAACGATAATTGCCTGCGACTCCTGGCGTTCTTGTTCCTGCTTTTGCCAATACAAACGGCGAAGTTACTAGCCGAAGAAGTTGGCGAACGTTGGGGTACGGAAGCACGAGAACGGGAGTTTTATCCCATTGTGAATATTCCGATGCCACCCGAACTTGTCATCGAAGCGGGTGCGTTTGCGGTATTGCCTGACCGCCGAATCGCGGTGGGGACGCGACATGGCGAGATCTATATTCTCGATGGAGTCGATGCGACGAAGCCTACACCATCGTTTCATCGCTTTGCAACAGGTTTAGATGAAATCTTCGGGTTGGCTTGGAAAGACAACGCATTCCGAGTTACACAGAGTTGCGAGCTCACTCGCGTGAGTGATTCGAACAACGATGGTGTTGCGGATCGTTTTGAAACGATTTCCGATGCTTGGGGGTATGCGAACTATCATGAGTATGCATTCGGATCAAAACCGGACGCGGATGGAACTCAATTTGTAACCCTCGGTTTGTCGGAGTCCTACAATTCGTACGCGTTGAATCGCGGCTTTGTGATGAAGGTATCACCTGATGGCAAGTCGACGGCCTATGCCAGTGGATTGCGAAGCCCCGCAGGAATCGGTCGAGACGAACATGGTGCCCTTTTCTATATCGAGAGCCAAGGGCCATGGAACTGTTCTTGTAGTTTAAAGGCAGTATCGCCCGGTAGTTTTCATGGACACCCCGCTAGTTTCGAATGGTACAAGTATGCACCCGAATTGGGGCCAGTTCCTGAGAAACCCAAGCCCGGGAATCGCATTGCAACCGAGAAGAACCGAGTCAAGCAACTGGTGCCGTATGCCGTGATTTTCCCCTACATTCGCATGGGGCG
Organism: uncultured Pirellula sp.; assembly: GCA_903858115.1. GTDB lineage: Bacteria > Planctomycetota > Planctomycetia > Pirellulales > Pirellulaceae > JBKCUI01. Next base: position 20,359 of record CAIOHR010000033.1, read on the forward strand.
TTCGATCACTGGATTCACGGTCGATCAAACGCAGGGGAAATTTGGCCCATTTGAGAATCAATTATTCTTAGGTGATTATACGCAATCTATTGTGATGCGAGCCACCACGGAGCAGATCAATGGCGTATGGCAGGGAGCGTGCTATCCCTTTCGAGAAGGCCTTTCCACGGGTATTCTGAATGTCGAGTTTACATCGGAAGGAAAGCTGCTGTGTGGAGGTACGAATCGTGGATGGCCCGTGCGCGGGATCAAGCCGTATGCATTGGAAAGGATCGACTGGAGTGGCAAGATGCCGTTCGAAGTCAACCGCGTCACCATCGAACCGGACGGGTTTAAAGTCACATTTACGAAGCCAGTCGATAAGACTACGGGAGGCTCAAAAGAGACCTACGCTATCTCCGCCTTCACGCATCCTTATCATGGCGCGTATGGTGGCCCTGAGATAGAGAAACAAAAACCTGCAGTTTTGGCTGTCATGCTGGCTGAAGACGGACTCTCGGCCCAAGTCAAGCTTGAAAAGCTAGAGCAAGGGTTTGTCTATGAATTTGATCTTGGGCTACTTCGTTCTATCAGCCAAGAAGAACTCCTGCATCGCAATGCATACTATACGGTGAATGAGATACCGAATCGGTAATCCTGCTATCATTTTCGCTACCAGTTATTGAATATTGGTAGCTCCAACCTATCGCCAAAAAGGCTCGCCTGTGACTGGCCCATTTGGCTCATTTAACTGAGATTGTTTCGCTGCTCCATCGTTCCAACTCTTCATGACGATCGGATTGGTTTTGGAACGGTCGCGTGTCATTTTTTTGACGACTCCCGACGTGGAGATAGACACGCCGCCACTCACCACGGCGAACGTGGTTCCGTTCTGCGATTTGTGCGTTGCGGCGATGGAATCCAATTCACGCGGGGCGCACGTCATTCTTGGCTGCATCTCGAGGTCGGATAGAACGGTAAACGGCTTACCCACCCCTGACTCGATCTGAGATCGGATAATCTCCATCGCGACTGCCAAGTCAAAGATGTGTCTCAATCTACCTTGGATCGAGTAGCTTTCCTGAATTTTGTCGAAGTGCTGTGTGAAGTTGCGAGCGAACGCATCTGCTGCCAAATCGGGCGACGTTGCTACGACGCGTTGCCCTTGTTCGTTGATTCGTTGAGCTTCACTTTGGACTTTGATGTTGCTCTTTTCTAGCACATAGATTTTTCGGTCCGGATCCATCGGTATCTTCACATCGGAGAGGGTATACCACCACCTCACCATACCACTATCGATTCGCTGCTGATGAATGTCTACCTCTTGCCAATACGACTTTACGGGAGCGGGCAATGAGTCGATCCCCATCCCCATTCGCTTCATTTGGGCATCTGCTATCAGCAACGCAAAACCTGTGGGAGAGTCGGTAGACAGTCCGATGATATTGGCTTGTTGCATGCCGAGTTCTTTTCGCCAAAGCTCGACCCATCGATTCGCATTGCGTTGCAGGGCCCGTTGTGAGTTACTCGTATTGGCAAATTGATAAGCTCGCACGAGTCGTTCTCGATTCGGGTCGATGGAGCAACCGAACTCACCTCGGCCAGCGAAGACATGAGGTACGATACACAACAAATCTTCCAACAACACTGGAGGAAGCCGCAACGATCGGTTCACGAGTTCGCCGTCTTCGTTGGTCACGAGATCGCCTGCGGGGCCACCTAACAACCACTCGTCTGCTTCGGCATCGAACGCGACATAATCGATCCGGCAAAGACCAGCGAGCAACTCCATCGAAACGTTGGCCTTGGATCCAGCTTCATGATGCCTGGAGAGCATGGCATCGAGCTGATGCAGTGAAACCCAACGAAGATTGCTCGGCTCTTGCCAATCTCCCAGATACTTCAAATCGGCTTTGGGGCGGTTCTTTCCATGGAGCTGACGAGACGCTTGTCCATTAGGATCGATTCGCTCGATGATTCCCTCTGGATTGACCCGTACACCGTTGCGATAGGGTAGCATCGTCGATGTACCGCCGGCGTTGGCCCAGTTTCCATCGATGGTGGTTTGGATGAGATTCATGAGCTCATCGTAATTCGCAATCGCACCACCCCCAGCCGGAGGCATGCTAGGAGCGGATGCGCTACCAGATGAATCATTAGATGAGTAGCCCGAACCGCTCGATCTGCTCGATCTGTACGCGGGAGAATTTCGAAACTCGCTTAGCCATGGGAGGCGTTGTTCGGCGGGCAATTGGTTCAGCAACTGCACGCTCGACTCGTATCGCCCCGATCGGAATTGATCTCGAAGACGTTCCGTTTTCTGAGTGTCAGTGCGAGTTTGGCCAAACACCAAGCTGGAGCATGATGAAAATCCGAACGCCAATGCAACGGTCAACACTAACCTGCTGCGCAACACGAGGACCCAACGAGCTTGTAATACCATAGCCGTAACTCATTTAGGAATAGAAGCAGAAGATGCGATCCATCAAACGCCTGCAACGTCCATGATATCGCTTTTTGAATCGGGCCGCGAGACTTTTGTCGCACCTCGCGGAATCGCTTCCAGAAAACGCTACAATCAGCGTACTTTTGGAGACTTTTCGGTACTGTCTCTATTCCCAGTTGAACGTTGACTCCCCGCACTTTCGAGGGCTTACGATATGCATCGGTCTCGATTTCGATCTCTTTTGCTTCCCCTGGTTAGCATTGCTTCGTTGACACTTTCCGCATCCCCTGCCATGACTCAAGATTCCGCCGTGTCGTCTCAAGATCCTTTTGTTTGGCTAGAGGATGTCACAGGAGACAAGGCGATCGATTGGGTCAAGCAGCGCAACGAACGCTCGCTGAACAAACTAACCAAATCGCCAGAGTTCCAGAAACTGGAATCTGATCTTCTCGAGATCCTCGACTCGAATGCGAGAATTCCATTCGTCGGAAAGCAAGGTGACTACTATTACAACTTCTGGCGCGACAAAAAGAATGTTCGCGGTTTATGGCGTCGGACGACACTAGCAGAATACAAGAAAGCTGAACCGAGTTGGGAGATCATTCTCGATTTGGATCAACTCTCCAAAGAAGAAAACGAGAACTGGGTTTGGAAAGGGGCGAGCCTTTTGCGTCCCAAGTATGACTTAGCATTGATTACTCTCTCGCGCGGTGGGGCGGATGCCGATGTCACTCGCGAATTCAATGTGTCTACCAAGTCGTTTGTCAAAGATGGATTTTCACGTCCCGAATCGAAAGGGTCGATGGGTTGGATTGACCGAGATAGCGTCTTTGTGCAAACAGACTTTGGCACCGGTGCAATGACCGACTCTGGTTATCCACGGATTGCTAAGCGTTGGAAGCGAGGAACGCCTATCGAAACAGCGGAGATTATCTACGAAGGCAAACAACAAGACATGTCGGTCATGGCGATGCATGACGATTCCCCAGGCTTCGAACGCAACTATGTCTCACGCAATATCGCCTTCTACAACGATGAACTCTATGTCCTCGATGCGAATGCCAAGCTAATCAAAGTCGATGTGCCCAACACCGCAAACAAATCGGTGTCCCGAGGGACTCTGGCCATCGAACTGCGAGATGATTGGGATTTGGGAGACAAAGTCTATAAAGCAGGTTCATTGTTGTTTACCAAGTTTGATGATTTTCTAGCCGGAACTGGCAAACTGGAAGTGGTCTTCGAGCCTAGCCCGACAACCGCCTTGTCGAGTTTTGGCTTTACCAAAGATTTTGCCATCCTCAACATCCTCGAAGATGTGAAGAATCGTATCTTTGTCTTGAAGCCTACAGACAAAGGTTGGCAACGAGAACCGATGGTGGGTGCGCCCGCTTTCGGCACCGTCAATGTGTCTGCGATCGATAGCGACGAATCGAACGACTACTTTATGACGACGACCGACTATTTGACTCCAACGACACTCGCTATGGGAACGATCGGAAAAGCACCTGAGAAGATCAAAGAGCTGCCATCGTTCTTCGATGCCAAGGGATTGAAGATCTCGCAGCACTTTGCCAAGAGTGCCGACGGTACGCGAGTCCCATACTTCATGGTAGCGAAAGAGAGCATTGTGTTGGATGGTTCCAATCCTACGTTACTTTACGGCTACGGTGGATTCGAAATTTCGCTTCAGCCGAACTACAGCGCGTCGGTCGGACGAGCTTGGACAACACTCGGTGGCGTGTATGTCGTCGCGAATATTCGCGGTGGTGGAGAGTACGGTCCGAGCTGGCACCAAGCGGCACTCAAAGAGAATCGACTTCGAGCCTACGAGGACTTTGCTGCCGTGGCAAAAGATCTCTTCGAACGAAAAGTGACCAAAGCCGAGAAGCTCGGCATCCAAGGAGGATCAAACGGTGGTCTGCTGGTTGGAAACATGATGACCCTGTATCCAGATCTCTTTAAGGCTGTTGTTTGCCAAGTACCGTTGTTGGATATGCAACGTTACAACAAACTCCTCGCGGGTGCCTCGTGGATGGCCGAGTATGGCAACCCAGATATTCCCGAGCAATGGTCTTACATCAAGACGTTTTCCCCTTACCATAATGTTTCTGCTGGCAAAAAGTACCCGAGAGTCCTATTCACGACGTCGACTCGAGATGACCGTGTCCATCCTGGGCATGCTCGCAAAATGATGGCTCGCATGGAGGAACAAGGTCACGATGTTCTCTATTACGAGAATATCGAGGGAGGGCACGGCGGTGCGGCGAATAACAAACAGTCCGCGTTTATGCAGGCATTGGCATACGCATTTCTGAAGGAGCAACTCTTTGCAAAGTAGGAAATGACATTGACTCAGCAAACGATGAAATGCTATCACTCTCGCAAATCGATTCTGTCTTTTTGCGAGGTGAATGATGAAACAACCCAAAAGCCGCAATGCGTCTTGGCCGTTGTTCATCGTCGTATTTAGCATCGCGCTCTGTCTCCTCGGTTGCAGTAGTGCGATCGTGGATCCGAGGATGAGAATTGGCGAACGATTGTCCAATGTATCGCCGTTTAAAAAGAAACAGGCGACGGCGACCAATCGCATATGGCGTCCTGATCTCGCGATTCTTCCGTTTGCGGAGTTTGATGGGAATCAAATCATCATCCGACATGTTCGCAACTGTCGTTATCGAACGGAAGAGGATTACGACGTACGTCACTACGACATGAGATTCAAACTGGACGATGTGAAGACGATTGATTTCGTCGTAGTGCCGTTCAAAGAAACCACGTTGCTAGCGCACACGATGCTCAGCTTCGGATTGAGTGATGGACGTTATTTTACGATCTCCGTCGAAGCCAGGCTCGATCGCGGTGAGTCTTACTCACCCATCGGAGGCTTTACCGATAAGTTCGAGCTTATCTATGTGATTGCCGATGAACGAGATGTGATTCCACTGCGTACCAACGTTCGAAACGTTGAAGTCTATCTCTATCGCGGGCGCGCTACACCGGACCAGGTCCAAGATCTGCTTGTCGATATGCTTGCGAGGACAAACAAACTACAACGCGAGCCAGAGTTTTACGATTTGATCGACAACAATTGCACCACGAATCTTGTCGATCACGTCAATAAACTTAGGCCCGGTCGTATTCCGTTTGATTGGCGTGTCATCTTGCCAGGTCATTCCGACCGATTGGCTTTCGAGTTGGGCTTGATTGAGACCAACGATGGTTTTGAGTTGACCAAACGTCGAGCGTATATCACCAATGTGGCTCGCCAGTATTCCGACAGCCCAGACCTGTCGAAACGAATTCGAGGATTGTAATTTCGGCTGAGCCAATCTCTGCTTCGAGGCAAGAATCTTCGAGAATTTGCAGAAACCGATCTTATGGACCGTTGAACTTCTTTCATGAGGAGTGACAATCGAGTCATCCTCTTTGCGATCCATCTCAGAACAGTTGCTTTAAGAATTGATTGTCCCATGAAATTGTGGTTTGCTTCGTTCGTTCTTTGTTTATTCGCTCCGACGTTCAGCTTGGCTCAAGAAGCATCGTCCACTCCGAAGCCGGACGAGAAGAAAGCAGATGTCTCGAAAACAGCGATGGAATCTCGAGTGCCCGAACTTTTGGGCTCGCTCAAGTTTCGGGGGATCGGACCTGCGTTGATGTCAGGCCGCATCGCCGATATCGCTCTGGACGCATCGAATCCAAATGTTTGGTACATCGCGGCCGGATCGGGGGGAGTTTGGAAAACGACGAACGCGGGTTCCACGTTCACTCCGATCTTCGATTCGCAATCGTCTTACTCGATCGGATGTGTCACGATCGACCCCAATCGTCCCGATACGGTTTGGGTCGGAACAGGCGAGAACGTCGGCGGCAGACATATCGGATTTGGCGACGGCATTTACCGAAGCAACGATGGTGGCAAGTCATTTAGGAATGTCGGGCTCGCTCATTCGGAACACATCAGCAAGATCGTCGTTGACTCCTCGAATTCCGATACGGTTTATGTCGCCGTGCAAGGTCCCCTATGGTCCCCAGGAGGAGAGCGAGGGCTTTTTAAGACGACCGACGGAGGAGCAACCTGGAACAACATCCTGAGCAAAGGACCTTACTGCGGTGTAACGGATATCGTGATCGATCCCAAGGATCCATCGGTGATCTATGCAGCGACGCATCAACGGCATCGGACCGTTTGGGCTTTGCTGAATACCGGCCCTGAATCCGGTATCTTCAAATCGACGGATGCGGGAGCCACATGGAAAGAGCTCACGAATGGCATCCCTGGTGGCGACAAAGGGAAAATTGCATTGGGTGTTTCCCCTCAAGAAAACAACGTCGTTTATGCTTCGGTGGAAACCGTCAACCGCGAAGGTGGATTCTATCGCAGCACCAATGCAGGTGAATCGTGGGAAAAGCGGAGTTCTTTCGTTTCCGGCGGGACGGGACCTCACTACTATCAAGAAATTTATTTGGATCCTCATCGATTCGATGTGATCTATCACGCGAACGATACGTTGGTACGAAGCCTCGATGGGGGAAAGACGTTTGAGCCTATTGAGCGAGGATCGAAACATGTGGACAACCATGCGGTCGTGTTTCATCCGAACGACAAAGACTTTCTGTTGGTAGGTTGCGATGGCGGTGTCTATCGTTCGAACGATTTCGGCGCAACGTATTCTTTCTTTGGCAATTTGCCCCTGACTCAGTTCTACAAAGTCGACGTCGACTACGATTTACCGTTCTACCATGTAGTGGGTGGCACCCAGGATAATAACTCCCAGTACGGCCCTGTGGCGACTCGTTTTGTTCAGGGGATCACGAACGCCGATTGGCAAATTACGATCGGTGGCGATGGACATGACAATGCCATCGATCCGACCGATCCGAATATTCTTTACTGCGAGTCCCAGCAAGGGATGATTGCACGATTTGATCGAAAGACGGGAGAATCGATGTCCATCAGACCGCAGCCGGCAGCGGGGGAAGAGGATCTGCGTTTCAATTGGGATTCACCCATCCTCCTCAGCCCCCACAATCCCAAACGTATCTACTTCGGAAGCAAAAAACTGCACCGAAGCGATGACCGTGGCGATTCATGGACAACCATCAGTCCCGATTTGTCCAAAGGGCAAGATCGTTGGAAACTGCCAGTCATGGGAAGAGTCTGGGGGATCGATGCGGGCTATGACCTGTTGGCGATGAGCGCCTATGGCAACATCACTTCCGTCAGCGAATCACCCGTTGTCGAAGGTCTCTTGTACGTTGGTACAGACGATGGACTCATCCAGGTATCCGAAGACGCGGGCAAATCATGGCGAAAAGTCGATCGGTTCTTTGACATTCCGGAAGGAGCATTTGTCAACGATGTGAAAGCAGATCGACATGATGCAAACACCGTTTACGCCTGTCTGGATCATCACAAGACCGGAGATTACAAACCGTATTTGCTCAAGAGCACGGACCGAGGTCGCACTTGGACCAGTATCGCTTCGAATTTGCCAGACCGTCATTTGGTTTGGCGTATCGAACAAGATCATGTGAAGGCGAATCTGTTGTTTTTAGGAACCGAGTTCGGTGTCTTCACTTCGTTGGATGCGGGAGGAAAGTGGCATAAACTTTCGAATGGCATGCCTACCATTCCGGTGCGTGATCTCGCCATTCAAAAGCGAGAAAACGACTTGGTGTGTGCAACGTTTGGTCGAGGATTTTATGTACTAGACGATTACTCCGTGCTAAGAGAACTGGAACCGAACGCGCTCGAAAAGCCAGCCGTTGTGTTTCCCGTTCGCCGAAGCTGGTGGTATCGACAAGCGGATAAACTTGGCGGCCGCAGCGGCTTTCAAGGAGATAGCTTTTTCACTTCGGACAATCCGACGTATGGCGCTGTGATGACAGTGCATCTTCGAGATTCTTTCAAATCCCTGAAGTCCACTCGCAAAGAGGCGGAGCAGAAAGCGAAGAAAGAGAACAAAGATGCCATGGTGCCGAGCCTCGAAGAATTGGAGAAGGAACAAAACGAACCGTCACCGATGCGCTACTTGCAGATTACGGACGAGTCGGATGCATTTGTAGCTCGGGTCAATCTGCCAAACGAGAAAGGCCTTCATCGAGTGGCCTGGGATTTCCGCAAGGCTCCTTTGCCAGGTGCTCGCTTTCGACCATGGGCCTTCCCAGGCAAATACAAAGCGATCGTCATCGAATGGGATGGCAAAGAATCGAAGAAGCTATCGGATCCAATCACGTTTGTCGTAGAACCTTTGCAAACTCCAACCATGCAACCTGTGGATCGGAATGATATTGAGGAGTTCCAAAAGGCGTTGATGGCACAACAAAGTCGACTGACGAGTGTCAGCCGAAAACTCACCCGAGCTGTTAAAATGCTTGACGAGGCCAAGGGCATTGTGACGAGCAGCATTGCTGAGCCAGCAACTTACTTGGCAGAAATATCCGCCATGCAAGTGGAAGTATCAGCGTTCGAAAAGAGTCTCTTTGGCAGCCCGATTTTGAACGATCGTTTTATCGAGCAGATCCCCACGCCAGCCAACCGACTCTCCACGATCATGTTCAGCGCCTTTGGTTCTACCCATGGACCAACGAAGACACATCGCGAGCAGTTTGAGATTGCGAAGAAGGAGTTGTCCGAGTCGTTACCAAAACTCGAACAGTTTCTGACCGACCGGGTCAACGCGTTCAAGAAGAAGCTGGAAGGATTGGGCATCGAGTTAATCAACGAACCCAACTAAAGAGAACGACCGGTTTAGTAACCCTACCCTGGGAGGTTGAGCCGATGGGCGCTAGCGGGCCCTAGCCCCGGTTGCTGCCCTGGGAGGGTGACTTTTGTTGAAAATTCCTGCAAAAAACCGTACGATCTCCGAAGGAGAGTAGTATCTCTGACTGTCGAATGAACAATTACCATTCCATCCTTGAACGTATTACGATGGACCACACTGTTGCATGGGTCTGTGGCTGTTCTTGTTGGGTAGCTGGTTTATCGTTGGCCGCCCAAGAGCCGCAGAGCCCATCGCCGATGGTGGAGCATGTTCGCGAACATCCGAGATTGGAGAAGCAACATCTAACGGGCGAGCGAATTCCTATATCGCTCGGTACTTTGACCATTCTTCAATCATTGCGCGAATCAAAGGCGGTCGACGCTATTCCTTTGGTGATTGCTTTCCACTGTGGAGATTGGATCCCGGAAGTTGCCGTCAGTCGATTGCCCGATCCATGGCCTTGTTTGACGATCCAATTGGGATCAGGTTCTTCGAAGTACGCGAAGCCTTTTGCCGAGGACAATCGACTGCTGGATCGGTTGGTCGAGGAAGCTTCTCTGCATCTGAAAAGACCGATCGCGGAAGTCGTGCTAGTCGGTTGGTCAGCCGGTTATGGAGCCATTGGCCAGATATTGGGTCATGAGGAACGGCGCGTCAATGTATCGGCTGTCTTGTTGATTGACGGTTTGCATACAAGCTATGAAAACGGAAAGCCAGGCCCGAAAGAATCTTCCCTGCAGACCAAGTCGCTTCAACCTTATTTGGCATTCGCTCGCAAGGCTGTGGATGGCAAGCAGTGCATGATGATTGTTCACAGTGAGATATTTCCTGGAACCTATGCTAGTACGACGGAAACAGCCGATTGGCTATTGCAGCAGTTGAATCTGAAGCGGAATGCTGTTCTGCGTTGGGGGCCGATGAAGACTCAGATCTTAGGGGAGACGTTACAAGAGAGCTTCGTGGTTCGCGCCTTTGCCGGCAACTCAGCCCCAGATCATGTCGATTTGTTGCACGCTTTACCTGATCTATTGGCAGAAGTAATCAGCAAGCGCTAGAGCAATGCTTATTTGGCCGTAACGGCTGCCTATCATGGCGCTAAAGCCACCCACAGATAAAGGCTATCGGCGCTCGAACAGCGGCCGATGGAGCGTTTGTCTTCTCCACAACAGCAAATGCATCAAAAGATGGGGTTTCCCATGACTGACGCTGGGGAGTTCGAACAGAATTCGATCGATTCGGACGTACCGCTACTTCGATCGAATTCTTTCGTTCCGCTTAAGAGATGTTATTCGGTGCCGCGTTAACGAATCGAGCCGTCAGCCGATGTTCGCTAGATGCCGAACACCCAACTTGCTTGCCAACTCTCGCAGTCGATTGGCCTAACGTAAACCCTTTCACGATCCCCTTCCGCAGTGATCCTTGACGTTGGCGATCTTCGATCGGAACCAACCACAACGCATCTTCGATATCGCCACTCACCTCTTGGGCAGCAACACTGCCGTTGCGAATTTGCTCGAAGGCTTCCATGCGCCCTTGAGCGACTGCGTTATCCACCCGTTCTTGATACTGGCATGTGGATGATCTGTAACTAAAGCGTGAGTTTTCGTTTGCTAGGCTTTCAGCATGCCAATCAGACTCGTCGTTCCTGCTTGAAAAATACTACCATCTGGATTGTCCACGTGGGATCCTAGCCGAAACCAGCACGGATACTAAAGTATTCGCATCACCACGTCGCTTGTCGACGTGGGATGGTGGCCAGTGCATGGATTTCACATCTCGACCACCGCTCCATGCCGACAAGCGGCTGATGGTGGCGTCTCAGTCCTGATGGTGGCGTCTCAGTCCTGATGGTGGCGTCTCAGTCCATTGCTCTTGATCTGGTTACGGCTATTGCCCGACGCAGGCAAGCTGCTTCGTAGCGTTATGTTATCGAGGTGATGTAGGAGGCTGACCCTAGGCAGCGAATCGGTCCGCCGCAGGAATGATCGATTGATTTGGTAGTCCTCTCGCAATCGATTGGACGATCTCCATCGCGATACTCAGTGCTGCTGCGCCTGAATGCCCGTTGACGGTCACGGGTTGACCTGACGTGATAGCCAACAAGAATTCGCGATGCTCAAGGGAAATGGCGTTTACGTTTGCTGGCTTGACTTCGGTCTTGGACAGCCACTCACCGAACAGTTGATCTTTTATTTTCGAACGCAAATCGGCAGGCAGTTCATCGGCTTGACGGCGTCCTGAAGCAACGTCTGCATGAGGGTCTACCTTCACGAAAGTTCCAGCTGCAAAGTCGAGATAACAGATCCCTTCATCGGAATAGACCTGCATCGTTCGTTTCGGATTTTCGGCGATTCGCGAAGCTCGAAGCTGAGCTAATGTCCCATTGCGGAACCGTAGTTGTGCCATGGCAAAGTCCTCGTGTTTGCCTAACACATTCCAGCCGTACGCTTGAACGTTATCGATAGGCGATTGGACTATGCTGAGAATCAGATCGATGTCGTGGATCATCAAATCCATGACGATACCGATATCCGTACTGCGCCCTGTGTAGGTACCTTCGCGGGCTGCTTCGATGTAGCGAATCGAATCGCGTTTCCACGATGAAGAGGCTGCCGTCCAGACTGGATTGAATCGTTCCACATGGCCGACTTGGAGTGTGCAATGATTCTCATGCGCTAGCGCTACGAGACTATGCGATTCGTCCGTCGTGGCTGCGATCGGCTTTTCCATGAAGGTGTGAATGCCACGTTCTAAAGCCCACGAGCCGATTTCGTGGTGAAGAAACGTCGGGGCGGCTACGACCACGCCATCTACTTGGCTTTCGAGCGATCTATAGTCCTCAACTGTCGCCAGATTAAGATCGTTTTCAACGATCGCTCGCGATTGAGGAGACGGATCTGCGACTCCGACCAGTGAGCATTCCGCGCTAGCCGATAGAAGCTTCGCATGGATGCGGCCAAGATGTCCTCCACCGATGACAGCAATGCGTGGACAGACAAGACTCATGGCAGATTCTCCGAATCAACTAGGTTTTGAAATTAGGCTGCTTCACGTTCGCTTGCCGAATGTCCAGCCGATGAGCTTCTTCTATCTCGGCCGCGTCCATGCTTGCCTAGATTCGACTCATCGATGAAAGCGAAGAGTGTTTCTAATTCCGGCATCAGCGAACCGTTCCCTTGAAGAATTTCACGCGCATGCTTCACACCAACTTTTGAACGATACAAAAGTTTGTGGGCTTCGCTAATCGCTCGGATCGAGGGAGTGGAAAAATTCTTTCGTTTCAGTGCGACGACATTGACACAACGCGGCCGTGCTGGGAATCCTTCGGCGAGCATGAATGGAGGAATGTCTTGCAGTACCCGCGAGAGACCGCTGACAAAGGCATAGCAACCGATGGAAGCAAAATGATGAACTGCCACGCCACCGCTGAGAGTTGCATCGTGTTCGACACGCACGTGTCCACCGAGCATGACAGTATTGGCCATGATGACTCGATCTTCGACGATACAATCGTGGGCCACGTGAGAATTGGCCATGAAGTAGCAGTTATGTCCGATTCGCGTTGTGCCTTCGTCTTTCTCTGTGCCTCGGTTCACGGTAACGCATTCGCGGAATACATTGCCGTCCCCGATGATTACTTGGGTCGGCGACCCTTGATAGGAGAGATCTTGCGGTTCGCCACCGATCACACAGCCGGGGAAAAATCGATTGTCCCTACCGATAGACGTATGACCCGTCAACGTTACGCTATTCTCGAGACGCGTGCCGCGTCCGATCTTTACATTGGCGCCTACGACGCAATGGTGGCCGATACGAACATCGTCGTCTAATTCGGCTCTAGGATCCACCACCGCAGTGTGGGCAATTATTGTTGGCATTGGTCATATTCCTGGCAAAGCGTCATGCTTGTTTGGGAAACCGTTGAACTCGCTCGAGAGCGATTCACGCAGCCTTCCTCACATTGTTTGATTTCCATTCTGAGCTATCCGACAATCGTTGTCGTTCAGCCAGCTCATTCAACTCAACAGCGAGCAAACCATTCAATCGATGGCCGCTCCTATGGGCGATAATCTTTCCTTGGATGCGGTAGCCGCACAAAGAGAGGTCACCTACAACATCCAGCAGTTTGTGTCGCGAGCATTCGTCTTCGAATCGTAATGAATTATCGACAGGCCCGTTGGGACCAAATACGATAAGGTCACGATAGGTGACATGCGAGGCCACACCTTTGGATTGAAGCTGTCGTGCTTCGTGTTCTTCTAAAAACGTTCGTGCGGGAGCAATCGAGTCAGTAAACGTATCGCGTTCAATCATCAATGTTGAATCGCATTTGGGCACCGAACTCTCGGAACCATAATCCAATTCGTAACGAATGGTGAGTCCGGGATCTCGGGAAGGGATCGCCATGACCCATTGATGTTCGTCACCGAGTCGGATCGGAGCGGTGACACTCACGGTCTGACTTGGTAATAGCTGCCGTCGATGCCCCGCTCTTTCCAAGGCAATCGCAAATGCTAGTGCACTACCGTCCATGCCAGGCATTTCCGGTGCATCGCATTCGACGATGCAGTTGTCAATTTCCAGGGCATAGAGTGCCGCTAGGACATGCTCGACCATCTCGACATGCGTACCACTATGCACCAACGTCGTACGCAGTTGAGTATCACGACGGTAAGCAACATGAGCCGGGACTTTCGGTCTATCCGGCAGATCGCTTCGACAGAAAACAATTCCAGAATTTGGCTCGGCTGGCAAAAACGTCAAGCTGACGGCGCGTCCAGACCAGTAGCCTCTTCCGCTAACGTGCGTCACATGCTCAATCGTTTGTTGAAACCGTAGTTGCTGCATTCGGAATTGTTTTCTACTTACAAAAAGTCCCTAACCGTCAGATGACGCAACTCTACTTGCGGTTTCCAGTCACAGGAGTTGCCATTCGATTCCCAGCGGTATTGGCTGTTGCCGTGGGAACTGCTGGAACACGCGACTTCAGTACGTAGAGAACGTAGTCGGTAACATCCAGTCCAGGGGCTTGGAACAATACGTCCCTTTGAACACCGAAACTAACCGATTGTGGATTCTTCGGATTCATTTCATTCTGCTCTTTGCTGTAACGCAGAACGAGATCGAACTTGTAGGCTTCGGCAACTGTGTTGATCGCAGCGCTAACGTCTTGGTACGATTTGGCCATCACGGTTGCTCGCTTCTCAGCAAACTCTTTTTCTTGACCTAAGAAGTCAACTCGAAGCTTACTCTCTTGATTGAGCAATTGTTCCTGCTTCGCTTTGAAGTCGGGATGACTAGTATCGAACGCGCCAGCAGCCGCAGCCACTTTTTCACTTTCGGCTAACAACGACGTTCGGCGTTGTTCGATTTGCTCCTGGGCGGTCTTCACCTCGGCATTGAGTCGTTCCATCTCTGCATTCAAGTTGGGATGATTCTTGATGATGTAGCCAACATCAACCAATGCCACAGAAGTCGCGCCTGTCTTCGGAGGCTGAGACGGTGGCGTGTTGCCTGCCGCTGCAGGAGCTTGGGCTAGGGCGTTTGCTGAGCAAATCCCCATCATGGCGACGGTCGCGAGAGAAATTCGTAAACGCACTTGTTAGCACTCCTTGCTAAATGACTGTGAATGTCGTGACTGTGATTGTCGAATGACAATGGTTGTCGTGATGACAGTGTTGTCTGTGACGGTTTTGTTCACATATTTTCAAGCGACAATCGATCCGTCGACCGCCGCAGTGTTTGTCTAGAGAGATATTTTCCCCTAGTACCGGCGGGATTCTGACAATTCGTGAAGCTCGCGTAAAGAGCGATCTAATCTGACAAGACAACTTTCAATGTAACTTTCTCGCTTCCCCGTCGAACAATGATCACGAGTTCGTCACCCTTTTTCGACTTCTGCAATGATGCGTCCAGCTCATTTCGACTGGAAATCTCCTGGCCGTTGACTGCCATCAAGGTATCGCCCGCTTGAATGCCAGCTTTCTCCGCAAGCGAGCGAGGCAAAACACGATCCACTACCATTCCATTGAGCCGCACCCCTAATCGAACAACGCGTTGGCGATTCGATTGTGGGTTCGCTCGTCCAGTCACCTTGATAAACGAAGGCCGATTGGTGTCGGTCGCGATACGGTCAGTCAAATCGGTGACCATTCCCGTAATGCGTTCCATCCCCTGCAAATTGATTTTGTCAAAATCGTCGCTGGGGCGATGGTAGTCGTCATGCAAGCCTGTAAAAAAATGAAGAACGGGTATGCCCTTCCGAAAGAAAGACTCGTGATCGCTGGGCCCCAACCCTTCCGGCATACGTTGAATATTGAATGCTAGCTTTGAGTTCATGATATCCAGCATTCCGTCGAATTCGCTGGCGGTACCCGTTCCGTAAATGGTCAATTCATTGTTGGAAAGCCTACCCACCATATCCATGTTGAGCATCGCAACGGTTTGTTCCAATTCGAAACGAGGGTGGTTGACGTAATAGATACTACCGAGCAATCCGCGTTCCTCACCGGAAAAAGCGATGAACAAAATGTTGCGCCGATCGCGTGTCGGATTCTCCTTGGCAATACCCGCTAATCTTCTCGCACATTCCAGTAGAGAAACGGTCCCCGACGCATTGTCGTCTGCACCGTTATGCACGGCGATCGTTCCAGGTGCCAAAGACCCCGCTCCTCCCATCCCGACATGGTCAAAGTGAGCGCCGACGACAACATATTGAGTGGCCAACGTACCTTGGCCAGGTAGCAAACCTAGTACGTTTATTGATCGTAGCTTGGTCCGTTCGATGGCTACGGAACCTTTCGCTCGGAAGCCTGGGAGCACGAACGACTGCGGTTTCAACTCGCGGTCTATCGTTGATTCGATCTCTTCGAGCGACTGCCCAGCCGTTTTAAGCCATCCTTGAAGAATCGATCGCTTCATGAATAGAGTCGGAATTTGATCCTTTATCAATCCGCCGCCGGACGACAAGGGCAGCAAACTGTTGGGACTGGCTGCTTCACTGCTTGCATCGTTCACGAGAATCATCGCAGCAGCGCCATGTTTGGCTGCGTTAATCTCTTTGGTCGTAAAAAGAGCATGCTGCGAGGGTTCTGTTCCGTCGAATAGGCTTTTCGGATCGTTCGCTTGGGGTTCTTTGCGAAGGACGATCACAACCTTTCCACGAACATCCATGTTGGCATAATCGTCGTAGTTCAATTCGGTTGCAGTGATCCCATAGCCGGCGAAGACCATTTCGGCATCGAAGGAGCCGTTCTTTCCAAGGGTTTGAGGTAAGTATTGTTCTTGGAGCTCCAGTGATTGGATCGCACCGCTGGCCTCCGAGATCGAGAGGCTATTCTTGGCTGCGGGCGCTTCGATCGAGCCATCCAAAGTGAATTCTTGGAATGCTTTGCCTTCAAAAAGATCGGTCTTGAGACCGAGTTCTGCAAATCGATTGGCGATAAAACCAGCAGCCATTTCCAGACCAGGATTCTCCGCCGCCCTCCCTTGAAGCTCATCCGAGGCCAAGTACTTGATATCTGCAATCAACCGAGCCTCGGCGGCGTCATCGGCTTGAGAGTTTGGGTTGAAATGCAACAGAATCGCAAAAAGCCAGGTGATTTGAAGAAACTTTGAACGATCGAGCATCGAAATGGGTTCCGTTTTCAAGAAATAGGGCGCTGTCAGACATTGTTACCTAGCAAGATTGCTCAACAAGTCGACCAGTCTGGACTTGTGACGATTTTTTCCTCCACGTAAACTGCGAGGTTTTCCATGAAGTTGGACCGAGAAAGAGAGTCTTACCACCCAAATGGGGCGATTTGCTGTTTCCATAGTCGTGATTTCAGTAGTGCTGGGGGCCGTCCCGACGGACGTGTTCTTGATAGCCTATTGCCAAGAAGCGACGACAGGAACAGGCACAACCGCTCCGTCGGCACCTCAGCCTGCGGCAAGCACGCCGGAGCAGTTGCCCTCTGTATCAAAGCCGAGTTCTTCCGGCGAGATGCAATCCAGGCCCGAATCAGCGGCGGAGGATGTTGGGGCGGCGAGTTCGAGTACTGTGACCAAGAAACCTGCAAATACAGGTTTTTTGGAAGCCTTCCTCAACAACCCGTTGAATTTGATTCTCGTTTTGTTTGTTGCATTTTATTTGTTTATGTTGCTTGTCCCCAAGGCTGGTCGCAAAGAACAAAAGCTACTGCAAGAACGTCTGTCCAATTTGAAGAAGAACGATCGCGTGGTTTTGTCCTCAGGAATCCACGGGATCGTAGCCAACGTCAATGCGGATGCAGGAACGGTTACGGTGAGAGTAGATGAAGGCACGAATGCCAAACTCACTGTCGATCGCGCTGCTATCCGTAGTGTCGAGGCATAAATACTGAGACTTGTATCCACTCGAGTCGAATAACTTGGTACGGACCTACCCATGCTTGATCAATTGTCATTGTTGGCTCAAACATCTCTTGGAGATGGAGCATCTGCTTCCGCGGACTGGAAGTATGGACTGCTGAATGTCCTCCTCTTCGTCGGCGCGTTGGTGATCCCGTTCCTGATAGGGCAATTTCTTTCGAAATCCCTGAAGATGCCGACGCATTCGGGCGGTTTCACCGTGATTGCCTTCTTCTTGTTGGTTACGGCGGCCATTTTGCTAATGCCGTTATTCAACTCGGAGGCACCGAAGCTGACCTATGGTCCCGACATCGCAGGTGGAACGAACTTGATCTATGAGATCAATCGAACCAACGAAGATAAGACTGGGCCACGCGTTACGGCAAGTCAGTTTCTCACCCCGTTGAAAAATAGGCTTAACCCGTCGGGTACATTGGAAATCAACATTCGTCCCAATGGCGAAGACAACATTGAAATCACGATTCCTGCCGTGAACGATTCGGAAATTGCTGAGATCGAAAGACTCGTGACAGAAGCAGGTATTCTCCAGTTTCGAATCGTTGCCAATCGAAACGACCACCAAGAGATCATCGATCAAGCAAAGCTTCAAGCAAACTCCGACGATCAAAACATCCGCGTACGAAAGGATGTCAGGCTCACCGATAAGACGAGTGGCGAAGCACGTGTCGTCGGTATTTGGCGCCGGATGGTGGCCAAAGAAACCTCGCCTGGAGTGAGGACATTCGATGGTTACGATTCGGGTGACACGATTCGGAATGGTAAAACAGGTCGGCTAGTGACGCCCCCTGGAGAAGACAAGCCAGGGGATCTCGCCCGCTGGTTCGATAGCCAAGGAATCGATACCGTCGATATCCTCTTGGCTCTGGAAAAGAAAGGAAAGCCATACCAGATTGTTGATGGTGTGGACTTGAAGTCCGCCAAGAAAGACATCGGCAGACAAGGAAACTATGAAGTTTCCTTTACCATGTCCTCGGCTGGCGCCAACAAAATGCTCAAGATGACTAGCGCCAATCTGCCCGATCCTAGTGGCGATTTTAAACGTCGTATGGCGATCTTGCTCGATGATAACGTTTTGTCCGCTCCCAACCTCAATGACTCGATCAGTAGCAATGGATCCATCACGGGCAATTTCTCCGAAAAGGATGTGCAACGGCTTGTCGATATTCTCAACGCCGGTGCTCTGCCTGGCGTGTTGTCGAAACAACCTATCAGCAAGAACGTGATCGGCGCGAATATGGGCAAAGATGCCATCGCGAAGAGTTTCTACGCGAGTATGCTGTCTCTGATCGTTACGATTGTTTTGGTCGTGGTCTATTACCGCTATAGCGGTTTGATCGCATCAGTTTCATTGGCTATCAATTTGCTCATGATTTTGGCGGTCATGATTTTGATTCGGCAGCCGTTAACCTTGGCCGGTGTCGCAGGTTTGGTTTTGTCTGTTGGGATGAGTGTGGATGCTAACGTTCTCGTCTTCGAGCGAATTCGTGAAGAGCGAGAGAAGAAGGCGACGCCTCGATTGGCCATCCGAAACGGATTCGATCGAGCTTGGACTACTATCTTCGATTCGAACTTAACGACGTTGATCACCGCTCTCGTTCTGTATTGGGTCGGTACCGAACAGATCAAAGGCTTTGCGGTCGCGTTGATCATCGGTCTCGTTATTAGCTTGTTCACTGCAGTCTATCTTTCCCACAAGATGTTCGAAGTCGCCGAACGAACCAATTTGCTTTGGTTAGGAATGGCGGACTATGTCAACGGTGCCAAGCGTGCGATGTTCGGCAAGGGAGATGTCGACTTCATGGGCTATCAGAAGCTTGCAGTCGGGATATCTCTTGCCGTAATTGTTTTGGGTTTGGTGGCAACTTTCTTCCGCGGAAGTCAGATTTTGGACATCGACTTCAACGGTGGAACCTCGATCGTTTTCTCGCTGGAGAAAGGTATGCCACCCGACGAAGTGCGGGAGATCTCTCGAAAGATTTTTGACGTAGACGAAGATGGGTTGCCAATTCAGTCCACGTTGACCAACGTCAAGCTTCAAGATGTCGAAGAGAACTCTGTTTACAAGCTAGACGTTTCGCTTCGCGATCAAAATGAAGTGGCCAATCGACTTTTGAAGGGTTTTTCCGAAGCAAAGGCTAGACTTGTTACTTATGACTTAGACGTCAAGGTAGCGACCTCTCCTCAGTCCTCGTTGACGAACAAAAGTGGCGTCAAGCTAGTATCTTTCCAGGAACCTAGCACACCAGCGACGCCACCTCCAGAAGTGGCAATCCCGAACGCAGCAACAAAAGAAGCTACTGGTGGAAAAGAAGCCACTCCTGCAAAAGAAGCTACCGAGACTCCAACCGAAACGCCAACTGCAAGGTCAACGTTGAACTTGAATTTCCGAAAGAGCCAAGGGGCTGACATCGCGAAGATCAACGCAAAGCAACTTCGCGAAGCGTTGTCTAAGGCTGCAGAGACCGATGGCAAGACCTTGGTCGATGCACAGATCGAACTCTTTCCAAAGAACCTAACCGATTGGACACCTGATTCTGCGTTGACCGATAGCGACTGGACCGTGTCTATTCCTTTCGACGGCGATGCTGCAGCATCGATTGGCGAAAAGCTCAAGGCTCAAATTCGGACTCAACCTGTTTGGCAATCATTGAGTAAGATCGAGGCGAGTGTCGCCGGCGATATGCAACGCCGAGCATGGGCTGGATTATTTCTGAGTTTGGTCTTCATCGTGGCCTATATTTGGTTCCGATTTCAGAAGCTCGCGTTTGGTATAGCTGCCGTGGTTGCGTTGGTGCATGACGTATTGGTTACGTTAACGTTCATCGCTATAAGCCATTGGTTATTCAAGCCACTAGCATTCTTGCAGATGGAAGACTTCAAGATCTCCCTCACGATTGTTGCAGCCTTCTTGACTATCATCGGTTATTCCTTGAACGACACGATTGTTGTGTTTGACCGCATCCGTGAAGTGAAAGGGAAGAGCCCTCGATTGACGCGAGAAATGATCAACACCAGCGTAACTCAGACCTTGAGCCGAACGCTTTTGACTTCGTCGACAACCATCGTTGCGATTCTTCTCATGTACTTCCTCGGAGGTGAAGGAATTCATGGCTTCGCTTACTGTTTGTTTGTAGGTATCGTCGTCGGAACTTATAGCTCGATTTTCATCGCGTCGCCGGTTCTACTTTGGATCGCCGAGTGGGAACAAGCAGCCAAGGCAAAGAATCCTCGTCGAGCTTAGTGAGCCTGTGTGATGTACCTGATTCAATTCGCAAGTGTTGTCGTCGTAACTTTCCAGTTAGTCGTAGCTTCAACATTTGCGTCCGAATGGTCCATCCCGATTGTCGGAAATGTTTTTCGAACGTCACCTAGTTTAGGCAACGCTGGTATTCGAAAAGAGACACTGACTATCGGTGACTCCGCTGAGGTGTACTCTATTTTCTTTCGAGTCGATAAGCCCGCTCTCCTCGATCTTTCGATTCTAGGTCGGACATCGGCCGAACCGAACTCTCTTTCCGTCACCTACGGGGCAACGTCCTACGATGTTTCGTTGTCAGGGAACGAGTTGGCGGTACAGCACGTTGGCAAGATCGATATCGCTGAAGCTGGATACTGCCGAATTGATCTGAAAGCGACCTCTCGAGAAGGTGCTGGCCGCACGACCAAAGCGACTGCAGAGTTAAAGGAGTTGCGAGTTGCTTCTGAGACAGCAGGGCTAACACTGGATTTCGTAAAGACCAACGATGGCCAGATGTTCTATTGGGGCCGAAGAGGGCCATCGGTACATTTGAGATACGATGTACCTCGCGATTTGAAGATAGAGTACTCCTATAGTGAGATTACGGTTCCCGTTGGTCAGGATCCCATCGGGTCGTACTTTATGGCCAATGGATTTGGGGAGGGTTATTTTGGGATCCAGGTGAACTCCGAGAAAGAACGTCGAGTTTTGTTTTCTGTTTGGAGCCCATTCCAAACAGATAATCCGAAAGATATCCCCCTCGATCAACGAATAGTTCCGCTCGATAAGGGACCTGAAGTGAAGCTCGGTGAATTTGGCAACGAAGGATCTGGTGGGCAGAGCTTCCTCGTCTATCCTTGGAAATCAGGCAAGACCTACAAATTTCTAACTCAGGTGAAACCAGATGGGGAAGGTAACACGGTTTACGCTTCCTGGTTTGGAGAAGCGGATTCGGAAGAGTGGCGATTGATTGCACGGTTTCGCCGCCCGAAAACGAATACCCACTACACGGGTTTTCACTCTTTCTTGGAAAACTTTGATCCGTCGCGAGGACATCTTGAGCGTCGCGGATTGCACGGCAATGTATGGGTTCGAGACATAGACGCGCAGTGGCATGAATGCACCGGAGCTCGATTTTCGGTCGATCCGACGGGTAAAGGGCGACATCGGCTCGACTACGCTGGAGGCGGGGATGGCGATGCGTTCTATCTCAAGAACGGTGGTTTCTTCAACGAGACCACTTCGCCTGGGGCTGTCTTTCAAAGGAGCACAACGGCGGGGAAAAAGCCTAAGATTGATTTTCAATCCCTGCCTTAGCGCCGTTAAGAGTTCTTTTCGGTGTGAAATCGATCTCGAATGGGTTAAGATGGCGAGGTCAAATGCGAAACACGCTGGTGCGGTTGGTCGTTGAATCGCAAGTGTTCCTTCCCGTTCTATTTCTACCCTTTCTTGGTTTCTGAGAGGATTTCCTTCATGTCAATTTCTCGTCAAAGTACACGACGTCATTTTCTGCAAGGTGCAGCGGCAGTCGCTGGTGCCACATCGATACTGGGTCAATCAACCCAACGTGCGTTCGGCTATCTTTCCCCGAACGAGCGTCCTGTGTTTGCCACCATCGGTTTGAGGAACCAGGGGGCGCACATCACGGGCAAGTCGTACAAGTATGCCGACTTTGCAGCCTTGGCGGATGTGGATTCCAACGTTCTTGGCATCAATGTCGAGAAGGTTGAGATGGCTCAGAAGAAGAAGCCTGATGCTTACAAAGACTATCGAAGGATTCTGGATCGAAAGGATATCGATGCTGTCATGATCGCCACACCCGATCACTGGCACACGAAGATCGCTGTTGAAGCGATGTACGCAGGCAAAGATGTCTACTGCGAAAAGCCTCTCACGCTCACCATCGCGGAAGGCAAGCTGATAGAGAAAGTCGTCAAAGAAACTGGCAAAGTGTTTCAGGTTGGGACGATGCAACGCACCGAATGCGATTCACGTTTCTTGATGGCGATTGCTCTCATCAAACTTGGTCGCATTGGCAAAGTTCAGAAAATCACATGCGGCATTAACGGCATGGAAGCTTCGCCGGTCATCCCTGTTGCTCCAGTACCGCAAGAGCTCGACTGGGACTTTTGGCTAGGACCTGCACCGAAGTGCGAGTATCGCGCGTTACCAAAACTGCGAGAGGGGTATGGTGGCGGAGTTCCGTTGGATAGCAATTGCCATTATGCGTTTCGCAATTGGCATGAGTATTCCGGTGGAAAGCTAACCGACTGGGGCGCGCATCACGTCGATATCGCTTGTTGGGCGCTCGGAGCAACAGACACGGGACCTAGCAAAGTGACACCTGTCGAGTTCTCTTTGCCTGTCGCTTACAAAGACGGTCACCCACTGGTCAACGATCAATACAATGCGGCGACCAGCTTCAAGATCAAGGTCGACATGCCGAACGATGTTGAGATGATCATTACAAGCGAGGGGGACAATGGTATTCTGTTCGAAGGTACCGATGGGCGATTCTTCGTGAACCGAGGCAAGATCGTTGGCAAACCTGTGGAAGACTTGAAAGAGAAGCCGCTCCCAGACTCTGCCATTGAAGATATCTATGGTGGTAAAGTTTGTGAGAACCACACCGAGAACTTTATTCAAGCGATGAAGTCTCGCAAGCAACCCATCTCGGATGTTTGGTCGCACAACCGCATGCTAGAGATCTGCCACTTGTCCAACATCGCGATGCGGCTGAATCGACCGTTGAACTGGGACGCCAACAAACGAGAGATCGTCGGCGACGCACAAGCAAACTCGTTCCTCGTTCGCGAGAATCGCAAGGGTTACGAAATCAACATGTAAGTTGGTTTTGGCAAGCTGCAGTTCGCCACCCTCCCGTTTTGGGAGGGTCGGCCAAAGGCCGGGGAGGGAGAACTGACTTTGGCATTTGCTGCTTGCGATGCCCCTTATTTAACTCACGCCTCCCATCGTGAGGGTAACTGAACCACGCTACACTCGATCATGAATTATTAGCGAATGTCGCTTCACGTATAGAGCGAGCTGTAACAGAATGTTACCTCTGTGATGTGTGAAGTTCAATTCTAGCGTTCTTTACGCCCGTTACTGTCGGGTCAGTGATCGCTCGAACAAAGATAAGGTTGGAAATACGACAATGTCAAAGCGAAGCGTGGCGATGATGAAGATCCGACAGGGCGTGGTGTTTGTGCTTGCAGCGGTCTTTGGCGCGGATCTGTTGGCTGGCTCTCCGGTCGTCATCGCGCATCGAGGTGCCAGTGGGTACTGCATCGAACATTCCGAAGCAGCCAAAGTCTTGGCACATGCCCAGAATGCGGACTACATCGAGCAAGATGTTGTCTTGACCAAGGATCGAGTGCTCATTGTTTCCCACGACGTCACGATGGAGGCCACGACGAATGTCGATGAAGTGTTCCCAATGCGCCGACGGGAAGATGGCAAGTTTTACTTTGCCGACTTCACTTGGAGCGAATTGCAATCCGTTTCCCTTCGTCCTCGCATGGAACGTTCGATTGGCCGAGTAGCTCCAGGTCCTGGAGTCGCGTGCGGTCAGAAAATATTGACACTGGAAAATGAAATCAAACTACTTCGAGGTCTTGATCAATCGTTAGGCCGGAGTACGGGTCTTTACATCGAATTGAAAGGCCCCAGCTTTTACGAGAAAGAGATTGGAGTGAAGATGGGTGAGGTGCTTCTCGATGAGTTGAAGCGGCTAGAAGTATCGACCGATCCGAAAGACTGCTTGATTCAGTGTTTTGAAGAGAACGCATTAATCGATTTGAAGAACCGATTGAAGTGTCCATATTCTTTGATTCTGCTGATGGGGGGAAGAGGGACCGAGTTCGACTTTCAAAAGATCGCTTCCTACGCCTACGGAGTCGGCCCATCGTTGCAGATGTTAGCTCGCCAGGAAACGAACAAGATCGTGAGCACTGGCTTCGCCGAGAAGGCGAAAGCTGCTGGTCTGAAGCTTCATCCGTACACGGTTCGCAAAAATAGCCAACCATCCTGGTCGCCCTCTCTCGAAGATACACATCGCTTCCTGCTAGATGAATTGCGAGTCGATGGATTCTTTACAGACTATCCTGATCTTGGAAGAGAAGCGGTTGATCGCATGGTAAAGCCTTGAGGTTTGAGAGAAGACCTCCAATTCGTATGCTCCAATTTGGAGCATGAAGAGAACGAATCAACCCGACGCGGTACGGCTTGTTGCTTTCAACCCGACGCGTTAGCGAGGGATTCTGTGGGATTGTACGTCCCTCGCTCACGCTTCGGGTTGTGTTAAATATCAGCCTCTGAAGGATGGAAGGGCGACGAGGACCGTAGCGAGTCTGAAAAACGTAAGGTTTGTGTCACCCCTCCGGGGTTCAGACGTCAGGTGGGAACCGGTCACCTGGGGTTGGCACCCTCATCATTACCTACATTTTGATTCAATCTAGAATTCTAACTCCCTTGAAATCAAACGAAAACCCTGCGATTTTCTCCCCCTCGCCCCTTTTAGGGGAGAGGGGGCCGGGGGGGTGAGGGGTAGAGTTGTCAGCAACAAATCTCCGGTTCAGTGACTTGTTCAGATCCTTTGAGCAGGGCAAGGCCTTGCGCGTGCAACTAAAAACCCAATCAAAACACAGCGCAAAACCCCTCACCCCCAGCCCCTCTCCCCTAAAAGGGGCGAGGGGAGCAAAAACAAAAAGATATGGGTAATGACAAGGCTAGCGCCCATCGGCTCAGTCGATCAGCAGTTTCCCTAGGCGTCGGGAGGGGGACGTTGGTGGCAATCAGCGAGAAGTGTCCTTTTCCCCTGGCTATTTCTTTCGTAGGGTGGACAAATACTCGACGAGATCGACTAGCCCTTGTTCACTGACGAGCTCTGCCAAATTCTCTGGCATCAGCGATTTGTCAAGTTTCTTCAGTTCGGCAATATTGGCTTTCGGAACCGATCGATCGATTCCCTTCGCATCCTTGAGGGTGATCGCTTCTGCGGTTTCGGAAACCTTCAGTCCCGTAATGACCTCGTCATCCTCTGTCCTCACCGCATACGATTCAAAGTTATGACTGATGCCAGCACTCGGCGCTAAAATCGAAATGTACAAAGCATCCTTGGATAGCTTGCTTCCGATTTCCGTCAAACTGGGGCCTACATTCTTTCCCTCTGTACCCACGACGTGGCACTGTGAACAAGTGGAAACACTGGAGTATAACTTTCTGCCTTCGGCGACATTTCCTTTCCGTTTCACCAACACTTCTACAGCTGGAAGCGAACTGCTGATCGACTTCACCGTAGGAAACAACTCCTCTGCCGCTTTCTTGATCGCCGGATTCGCAGAACTGCGGAGACTAGAACCGATGAGAAGCATGGCGTCCGTCGGAAGCTTGGATTGTTTGGCTAACGAAATGAGCGACTCGTGAAAGCCTTTATTGCGTGACATGGCGACAGCGGCCTCCACTCGGATCGACTTGCTAACCTCCTCCGATGCCAAGAGCGATTCTTGCAGTTCAAGCAGATCTTTTCGATTGCTCAAAGCAATAATCCGACTCAACGCCAGCGTCGCTTCGTCTGGTTCCTTGACACTAAGCTGCTGCTTCCATTTCGCACGCGTACCAACATCCGATGCGGCCAAGTCAATCGCTTGAAGTGCATTCGTCGAAACGCCCCACGCTAATGCTTTCTCGGTCAAATGTTCCGAGAAGCCATTCACCTGGAGTTTGCTGATCACTTTGAGTTGAATTGGATCATCTGGAATGGTGGCCAAGTATCGTTTCACGGCGGCGCTGAGCTTTGGATCAGTACTGATGTCCACATTGTCGAGACGCATCAGGGCTTCGACGACAATCTTATCTTTTGTCTGTAGTTGATCGCTGTTGGCGAGACTCAATAGTGTCTTCAAAGCGGGATCCCTAAACTCTTTCGCTTGAAAATCTAAAGCTCGGAAGAATGCAGGGACAAACTCCTGTTGGATCTTTGGATTGCGCAAAGCGTCAGCCTGCAATTGTGACGCCCGACTTCCTCTCGCTCGCCAAATAACTTGTTCTCTCGCTTCGAGAGACATGGCACGACTGACTTTCTCCCACGCTGCCATGCATTCGTCCCAACGATCCATCGCAGCAATTCCTAGGCTCTCAAGGAACCATCGGTCTTTTCCATCGTGCTTGGTGGCGAGGCTCGCCCACAGTGCCGGCATTTCTTCGGACTTATCTTCGCGAAGAGCGACGCAAAGTTCTCGAAGAACGGCAGACTCTTTGTCTTGTAACAATTTCGAAGCAAAACTTGCGGGAGCCATTTTTGCTTGACGGGCGATTCGGATTCCGGTGATGCGAACATCTCGATCACCATCAGCCATCGCCTGTTGTACCACTTCGGATGGAGTCATGATCTTTGCCAGAACCCAGAGGGCACGGGCGCGAATTCTCGGGTTGGAATCTGAAGACAATTTTTGTAGGTCAGGCACGGCGGATCTACCCATCTTGACCAACGCTTGAAACGCCATAAACCTGGCCGAATGATTTGGGTTCTTCAGGGAAAGACATGCGCCAGCGGCCGTGGTGAAGTCAAATGTTGGAACATCATAGGTGGTGCCGGGTGGAGCGATGCGGAAGAGTCGTCCACGTTCCATATCTTCCATGGCATGGCCACCCACCCCTGGATCGTACCAATCGGACACGAATAACGATCCATCGGGAGCGACACACACATCTGCCGGCCGGAACCATCGATCGAATTCACCGACTGCAATGTTCTCAATCTCTGCTGAGTAACCCGCACCCTCTGGCTTTGCAATGTACGCGCGGACGACATTGGGACCGGCATCGCAATGAATCACTTGGTTCCTGAACTTCTCAGGAAGGAGCGAACCCTCATACACGGTGATTCCTGTCGGCGAGCCTGCCCCGGTGATCAGTAGATTGGGAACGACGCCAGGATCATTGAGATGCCAATGCCGTCTCGGGATCTCCGGTTCCCAATTCGCTCGTTCGGCTTGCCAACCTGCGCCCGTCAATTCATCCACATAACCATAGTTGCCGAACTCCATCACATAGTTGATTCGCGTGGCTCGATTTCCGTCATCATCGTTGTCGGATTGCCACAACGAGCCAAAGGAATCCAAGGCTACTTCGTAGTTGTTTCGGAAATTATGACCGAGCACTTCCATATTGCTCAGATCTTCATTGCAACGAAACACCATGCCTTGTCGATAGGGTTTTCCTGAATCGTTGATGTCTCGCCCCCAACGATCTTGAATAGGATTTCCGTTCGCATCGCATAGTCGATGCCCCGTGTTTCCATAATTGAAATAAAGCTTGCCATCCGGACCAAAAACAAACGAGTGCACCGAATGGTCGTGCTGCGGATCTCCTGTTTTTGTCAGGATAGCGGTCTTCTTGTCTGGTACATCATCGCCATTTTCATCCACGAACTCCCAGACATACGGAGCAGCGCTCACGAGAACTCGATTGCCCATAACGCACAAACCCAATGCTGAATCAATGTCTCGTCCCTGATAAAAAACCTTGGATGTATCGACAACACCGTCGTGGTTGGTATCCTCCAATATCAGGATTCGATCTCCTTCTTTGCGATCGTCTTTGTGGCGTCGATAATTGACGACCTCGCATGCCCAGATTCTACCTTTATGATCGATATCGATATTGGTAAGGCTCTTCAGCATCGGTTCCGATGCAGCCAAGGAAGCTTGCAATCCTGGCGCAACCAATAGACCTGCGACGGCGTTTTCTGGAGCGTGTCCTGGTGATGCGACCTCTCCTCCCCAATCGTTGAGTCCTTGAGGAACACCCTCAGCAGCAATATGAAATCGCACCGATGTGACGGATCCATCGTTTTGGGAAACCCCACCATCATCTAGGGCACACGACACGGAGAGTTTGTCATACCCCTCCGGGAGTTCGAAACCGATCACGCTGGTTGCATGCGTCCCGATGCCATTGACTGATTTGTTACGAACGAGCATCGGACCGCCGCCAGCATTTGCGTTTTTGCGGACATTGCCCCATTCAGAACTTGCCTCAAACCAATTCAAATCGAGAAGCGACTTCTCACCCTTTGAACCCACCAGTTTCGGTTCCACCCAATTGGCCCAGTCGAATCCCATGCCATCTCGTCCAGCCGTTACGATCAAATAGAGTTTCTTCACTCCACGGATATCCGCTTCCACATCGATCTGATGCCTCGATGTTTTGTTGTTGATTGTTTGCGAGGTGAAAAGCACTTTTCCTTTTGCATCTGCTTTCGGTTGCGAGTTTGTGGAAATCAGCTTGAATTCTTCCGCAATCTGCTTTGCATCAAACTTCGCGGGTACCGATTCGTCTTGGTTCTCTTTCAATTGCTCGACGGTAAGAGGCGCAACCAGCGCGCCATCTGTAGGAATGTTTGCATGGGCAGCCCATAAGATCGCGTTGGCGACCAATTTCGTTTGCTCGGTTCGTCCCCAATTCCAATGGAAGTGTCCTCCGGTGAAACCAAAAGATCGGCCGCCGTTCGGTCTCTCGGTCGCCCAAGCGACGTGTTGCAATTCTCCGCGTGCAACCTCTGCGCGTACGGTCGGATTACCGCTATGAGGTCCATCTGGGCGATTCATGGTGCTCGCAGGAGGGACGGCCGAAAGAATGGGAGTCACATTCTTCATTCCTTCTGGGAACCGCATATGGAAGTACCATTCGTCTCGCGTTTCAAAGGGCTTCACGCCAGACGTTATCGGGTGAACGGGAAGTTTTTCGAACTTGGCATCCCAATGAGGATTCACCGACCAGTGCGTTTCAAAGTATCCGCCCAACCATTGCAAAAATTCCGGGCCACCACGATCCTTCGGCACTTCGACTCCATAATGGAGGCAAATGAAACCTACCCCTCGATCGATCTGTTGCTTTAATCGCGGCAGATGAGCCAACGAAGGATGACCGCCACCACCGTCCGAATAAATCACGATCGCATCTGCACGATCCAACGCAGAATCGTCTTCGGGCCAACCATTTCGAATCACTTCGCAACGAACATTTGGGTCTGTGCGTTGCACGACTTCGGCCAGAACTTTTGAACCGGCAAAGTGTTCATGCGAGCCATAATTGTGACTGGGTTTTCCCGCGATAAATACAATGTTCTTGGGTTTTGCTTGGGAATAACCTATGGTCGGTAGCAAAACCGTGGCAACGAACGCGAAACAGAAAATGGTTCTCATAAATAACTCGCCGGAGGGGACGCTGACGGAAACGTTTTGGTAGGGTGCAGCCAGTGCTGCCATGGATCAGCCGCAATCGATCGCGGAAGGGAAATTGTCATCCATTAAGCTGCAACGTGCAACGGATCGCGAGGCTGAATCGCTGGCTTTCCAACACTTTCTGGTATTCGATTTTTTGCTCTAGCATCTCCGGGCTGTACTTTGATATCGTCACTCAGGCTTGTATTGACCGATGTCAGTACGCATAACGCATATCGACTGCTACGTCCGGAACCGATCTGAGGATGGATTTACCCTCCGTGCAGAAAACCTCCAAAACAAAACTATCTCGGACAGTTTCCGGAATCGCGCTGGCGTTCTCGATGTACTGCACTGGTTGTATGGACGGTCCGTTCTACGAGCTGAAAAAGCTGAACCCAATCATTCGCGAGCAATGGCGAAAAGATCGCGAACGAGGTATTCCTCTTTTTCACGATCGACTCGAAGACTATAGAACGTTGCAAACGTCGATTCGCAATTATTCCGACGAGGAAAAAGCTCGCTACGTCCAATTATTGAACGATACCGCCAAAACAGAAACCAGCCCAGAGATTCGGCGAAACATCGCACTGACTCTTGCAGAGGTTATCGATCGAGAAGACGCATTGGACGGCGTGCTCCGGTTGTCTCAGGACAAAACGGAGAAAGTTCGAATGGAAGCCGCCAAAGCGCTTCGTGGCAGCGGCACAGCCAAATCGAAAGACGCATTGCTAGCCATGGCGACTAGCGATAGGAGCAATGCCGTCAAGCTACTAGCGATCGAATCCCTAGGTACCCATCAAGCGGACGACGTCAAAGCGTTTCTGACGAAACAACTCAGTGCACCATCGCCCGCAACGCAGCATCATGCCATCCTCGCGCTTCGTGACTACACAGGTACAGACCTGGGTGGTGATGTCGCCAAATGGAAAAAATACATGAATGGCGAAGAAGTTGAACCCGACGAACCGTCGTTTATCGCCAATCCTCTCAAGTATATCTGGCGTTAAACGCAATACAGTTCAATGAATGTAGTGGAAGTCGCCCGACTTCCTGTAACGCTGGGATCTCTGGCGCGACTTCTAAGAAGAAGTGGGCTATGGCAGTCTGTATGTTTCCTGGAGTTTGTCCGCTCCGCCCGTCAATGCTTCGAGGGTAAAGCGTACAAATCGAATCTCCGAATGACCAGGTTCATACAGTACACCGAAACTACCGTCGCGAAGTACAGTGATTTCAGAATAGGCTGAATCGCCGGGATCGATGACCCTTCCTTCGCTCCAGGATTCACCTCCGTCGTAGCTGATTCGAGCCGCTAGGTTCTTGCGGCCTTTGATCGATGCTGCATTGCAAAAGATCAGCCGATCTTTGGAGTATCCATCTCTCTGCGAAGTGTATTGAAGAATACAAGCGTTGCACTGAGGGTCGGGCAAATGCAATTCATCGGAACCCTTCCAGGTAAGTCCATTGTCCAAAGAGCGATGCACGAATCGCTTGCCAGGAACGATTCGGGAGTTGACTATCAAGGAACCGTCGTGCAATTGCACGACTTTGGATTCGTCACCGGGGCTTACTTCGCAAAACGACTTCCACGTGTTGCCATGATCGAGGCTTGCGAACAAAGTAACTCCTTTACCGACCCGAACATAGTTATGAAGCAACACACCGTCGAGTGTTTGAATACCTCGACCTGAGGTTACGAATTTAAAGCTGCTCTTTAATTCGGGGCCTGCCACTTGGTCGGTAAAGTCGATCGGCTTCTCCCACGTCTTGCCATGATCGGAGCTCTTTTGAACGTAAAACCGAAACTCCTGATTGGCGATGTCGCGAACCATGTAATTGTAAAAACAGAAGATGTTCCCGTTGCTTGAATCGAGCAACAGTGATGGGTCGCTACACCCGCCGTCCTCGACATGCTCTAGCAATTCGATCGGGGTCCAAGTGATTCCATTGTCGATACTTCGGCGAAAGACGATATCGATCGATCGCTGCGGTTTGAGGTCCGCAGCTGACTTTCGACGCGCATCACACGCTGCGATCAAGTCCCCATTCTTTGCCGTGATGATCGCTGGGATCCGATAGGTATGAGTTCCCTCGGTCCCAGAAACAAACAATGCCTTGCTATCCGAAAGCTCCAAAGGTTCCTTCGGCAGTTGGTTGGTGGTACTAGGGGGCGAAGTTGGCGGTTTTTCCGCTAGCAGTGACGTGCACCCGAAGAGAGACCACGTGGCGATGGCAAGAAAGGTGGTTGGGCAAAGCTGGCAATTTCGTGTTCGCATAATCGGTAAATTTATGGGATCTTGGCATTTCGCGCGCGTGATTTTTTAAAAAAGAATGAAAAACCCGCAAATCGTGATAGTCTCTTCGGTGAAATCTCGCTGGTGTTAGTAGGAGGTTATGAGGATGAACGAAGAAGAACTTTTTGAGCAGGCATTAGAAACGCCAGAGGCTGATCGAGCGGCGCTGCTCGATCGATTATGC
Organism: uncultured Pirellula sp.; assembly: GCA_903858115.1. GTDB lineage: Bacteria > Planctomycetota > Planctomycetia > Pirellulales > Pirellulaceae > JBKCUI01. The sequence continues at coordinate 52,882 of CAIOHR010000033.1, forward strand.
GCTGACAACCCAGCATTGCGGGAACGCATTGAGAAGCTGCTTGCCGCGCACATGTCTTCCGCATTCAATTTCGATCCGACCTTGCAGGGCCCAAGTGATGGAACTGCGGCCGAAGATGTCAGAACGTTTGCAATGCCAACGAATTCTACCGACCCGAATCTTAACGCGGTTCTTGGAGAAAAGTACAAGCTGCTCCAATCCATCGGTGAAGGTGGAATGGGCAATGTCTATCTCGCCTCGCAAACGCAGCCCGTGAAGCGAATGGTCGCGGTCAAGGTCGTTAAGGCTGGCATGGATTCGAAAGCCATATTGGCTCGGTTCGAAGCCGAACGTCAAGCGTTGGCCATGATGGAACACCCCAACATCGCGAAAGTGCTGGATGCAGGTAGCACCGAACAAGGGCGTCCGTACTTTGTGATGGAGTTGGTCAAAGGAACACCGATCACTCAGTTTTGCGATGAACACAAACTGACACCGAAGGAGCGTTTGGAACTTTTCTTGCCCGTTTGCGAAGCGATCCAACACTCTCACCAAAAGGGGATCATTCATCGCGACATCAAGCCTTCCAATGTTTTGGTCGCGATGTACGACGATCATGCTGTACCCAAGGTGATCGACTTTGGAGTTGCCAAGGCTACAGGTCAATCGCTCACCGATTTGAGCATGGTCACAGGATTTGGCGCTTTAGTGGGTACGCCGGAGTATATGTCTCCGGAACAGGCTAGCCTCAACAACATGGATATCGATACACGATCGGACGTGTACTCTCTGGGAGTTTTGCTCTACGAGCTGCTCAGTGGACATACGCCGGTTGATCGAAAGAGCCTTGAGAAGGCCGCTATCTACGAGATCCTTCGAATCGTACGAGATGTCGATGCGCCACGGCTGAGTGCTAAACTGAGTTCGATTGATACATTGCCAAACGTTGCCGCGAATCGAAAAACGGAACCAAGAAAACTCACGAACATTTTCCGAGGCGAGCTCGATTGGGTTTTGCAAAAGGCCTTGGAGAAAGATCGATCACGCAGATATGCAACAGCCAACGGCTTAGCACGGGATATTCAACGCTATTTGGCTGATGAAATAGTGGAAGCGCGTCCGCCGAGTACAGCCTATCGACTGACAAAGTTTGTGAGGCACCATAAGGGGCAGGTACTCGCAGCGAGCCTCGTGTTCTTGGCTTTGATGGCAGGCATGGCTGGAACGACCTGGGGATTGTTTCGCGCAGAAGAACGCAGAGTCGAGGCCGAGAGAGCACGCGCGAACGAAGCTACACAGCGCGTTATCGCCGAAGCGAACGAGGCCAAAGCGATCGAGGCAAAGGAAGAAGAAGCTCGGCAACGCACTCTAGCGGATGCTGCTAAGATGCGGGCCATCGAGTTCAAGAATAAAGCCCTCCAAGCACTTCGAGCCACAACAAGCGAGGATGTTGAAAAGCTGATCGGCGAGAAAAAGGAACTGACAGCGAACGAAAGAGCCTATCTGGAAGCGATCGCCAAACGGTGGCAAGCATTTGCCGCACAGGAAGGTACCGATTTGGAAGCAAGAAGCCTCAGTGGTGAGGGACACTTTCGTGTTGCGGACCTATGGGACATTCTTGGGAAGCAAGAAGAATCTGTCGATGAGTTAGAGAAGGCGGAAACAGTTTATTCGAAACTCATGGAGGAGTTCCCGGCTTCAGTGGAAAGCTCCATGTCATTGGCCAGCACCTACAACAACCTCGGGATTTGGCTCAAAAACCTTGGACGTAATGAGGAGTCGTTGGACAAGTATCTGAAAGGGCTCGCGATTCAAAAGAAACTGACTGCCGAGTATCCTGACGACCCCGATCATCGTGAAGGTTTAGCGAACACCTATAGCAACTTGGCAGTGTACTACGAGGCTCTAGGTAAATCCCTTGAAGCGAGCGAGAGTTTTCGTGAGTCATTACTCTTGGAAGAGAAGCTCGTTGCGGACTTTCCTGGACGGACCATCTACAGAAAGAATCTTGCTACTACCTTCAGTAACCTTGGTTCGACACTGATGAAAAATGGAAAGCTCGACGAGGCCAGGGAACAATGCCGAAAGGGATTAGCGATTCGCGAGAAGTTACTCTCGGAGTTTCCCAAACAGTTAGAATTCCAAAAAGATCTAGCAGCGAGTCACAATAACTACAGCAACTTACTCAGTCTAATGGGAAACGCGACGGAATCGGTTGAGCAAGTACGCAAGAGTGTTGCTATCTCGAAGAAGCTTTCCATGGACTACCCATCGATTCCTAGTTACAGCGAGTCGTTGGCACGTGGTTATAGCAATATGGGAATCGAGCTAGTCAAGCTCGGTAAATCGAATGAGGCAGAGTCTGCCTATCGAAACGCTTTGGAAATCAAGGAGGATTTAGCAAGAGATTTTCCCAAGGTACCAGAATATCAACAAGAGTTGGCAGTCACGCATCGAAAGTTTGGCGAACTTCTTACGCGAAGGGACAAAGACCGAGAGGCACTTGAGCAGTATCGCAAAGGATTGAAGGTCATTGAAAAACTGGCCCTCGAACACACCAACGTTCCGGACTATCAGAGAGATCTTGCCGCGACATGTTACGTGTTGGGGAATTTCGTCAATGATTTCAAGGATGGTCCCAAGAGATCCGAACCCTATTATCGATTAGCGTTATCCACGTATGAGAAGCTCACCGCGGAGTTCCCTGAGCAACGTTTGTACCGTGACGATATCGCCAAGGTGCATTATGAATTGGGGAATGCTTTGTTCAGCATGCAAAAGAGAGCAGAGGCAGAAGAACAATACCTCAAGGGAATTGCAGTCAGAGAGAAGCTCGTCTTGGACTTTCCTGATTACCCAGACTACAGAGTTGATCTCACGAAACGCTATGTTTCGTTCGCCGAAATGAAGCTGGAAGCCAAAGACGCGACCTCCAGTCTCCTTTGGTTTGAGAAAGCGTTTGAATCACTCAAAAAGGTACAGGAGTTTGAGTCGCAGTTAGCTTCGTATCAGAGGTACTTGGTGCGAAGTTTTCAAGGTCGTGGCAAGGCATACGACCAACTTCGAATGGAAACTAAAGCGGATGCAGACTGGCAAAAGGCAATAGAACTCAGCTCTGAAGAAGATCAACATCGTGTTCGGACCCGGCGAGCTATCCATCTCGTTTTCGAAGGGCAGGTCCCCAAAGCGATTGCAATGGTAGAGGAATTGGCAAAGCTACCGATCAAGGAAGCCAAGCGGTGGTATGAAATGGGGAGTGTTTATTCGCTCGCAAGTAAATTGAATTCGGACCAAGATCAAAAATACTCCGATCGAGCCATGGAGTTGCTAAAAAAGGCAGCTAAACTGGAATTCGGTGAGGTTGAAGCCATGACCAAGGATACGAATCTCGATTCCGTCCGTGAGAGAGACGACTTCAAACAACTCGTTGAAGAATTGAAAGAGAAGAAAAAAATGTCGAGTAAGAAGAAGGGAAGTACAGAGGCTTCGGCGACCACGGAGTCCAAAGATTGACTCCAGCCGAGATATTGCCACTCGTCTATCAAGAACTGCGAAAGATGGCTGCGTCGAAGTTAGCGAGTGAACCATCGGGCCAGACACTTCAAGCCACAGCCTTGGTCCATGAAGCGTGGCTAAGGCTTGCGGAGGCATCTGTGGATTGGAGCGACAAGACTCACTTCATTCGTACCGCAGCGACAGCCATGCGTCGGATTTTGGTGGACCGCGCACGAGCAAAGCTTGCCGCCAAACGAGGCGGGGAGAATGTTCGCGTTGAACTTTCGGAGATTGAAGCCCCCCTCCCCGATTCCGAACTTCTCTCACTCGATGAAGCTCTGGAGCGATTTGCTGAGATCAAGCCTGATCATGCAAAGCTTATGGAACTCCGTTACTTTGCAGGCATGACGAACGATGAAGCAGCCGCAATCCTTGATGTTGCACCCGCGACAGCTCATCGCATGATGCAGTATGCAAAAGCTTGGTTGAAATTAGAAATGACCCGCTAGGGAATTCAGGTCCTGCTCCAACCCATCGTCTCCATCCAATGGTCATTCTGGTGCTTCAGGGGTAACAATCGGCTGTGACTGTTCCAGCCAAACTTCACCTACGGAATGATTCTGCGACGCGGCTATCTCTTCGATGTTTTCGCGTTGATGCAAGATGAGCCGAGTCAATTGATTGCGTGCGTCATTCACCAATGCGAGGAAACCATGAATCAGACCCTCACCCTCGAGTTTCCCGGCCGCAAACCTACTGACTGCTTCCGATTTCAAAACAGCAAGCTCTCGTTGCAATCGAATCAACGTAGCCAGGTCCAGTTGGGCAGCTAGTTCATTTTGCATCGACTCATTTTCAATTTGAATAACGCGTTTCATGTAGCTGGCGAAACTGGCTTCCCTTCTTCTGCGATTGGATCGGAGACACCACTGAACGACAAAGAAAGTGCCACCAGCTACGGTAGCAGCAATTGCGAGAACTTTTTCAAGATAGTCGATAGCATCTCCAGCGATGATCGGTTTGTTTCTCTGTCGATATAGTTCGGCCCCTGGGTGCAATGGAAACTCTGGAGGAAGATCGAGAAGATTATTTTCCAGTGACCGATCCGATGGAATGAAGCTGGAATCATACAAGCATTCGAGGATTCGCTTCACCGCCTCACCAGGAACCCGCTCGTGCACGACCAATAAAAGTCTTGTCCCAACAGTCTTTAGAGATTCGGCAGGCGATGCAGGCTCAACGCGATAGGTGAATGCAGGAATCGTCGTCGGATAAACATGCCGTTTGTCGATCGCTCCTTCTTCTGGTTTCGTCCCTAATTCCGAGAGAGCTTGGAGTGAAAAGGCCTCGCCGAAAGGGATCGGAACCAATCGAAAATCATGCTTATCGGTCAAAAAATCTGCAATGGGAGATGGCAAACTTGAAACGGTGAAGACGGCATCGGGCAGCCTGCCTATCTCTGCCGTTAGTATTTCTGCATAGTTCATTGCGTTGGGATGATAAAGTGCATCGCCTTGTTCGGAATCTGTTCGCAAACCAGCAAACCGTAGGACCGACGATGCGAGGGAATGCGTACCACTTCCAATTGCACCCAAGTTGATTTTTCGTCCAGCGAGTTGCGACAGTCCTTTTTCGTTTACCAAAGACTGGAGCTCTGGCTTCACCAGCAAATGGAGAGGTTCAATATGCAATGCGCTAATTTGGCGAATGGGCCAAACCTGGTTATTGGTGAGACCTCCCTGAACCAACGCGATATCGAATTCGCCTTGGCGCAACTTTTCTAAGGCCGCTTCCGAACCATCCGTGGGTTCCAAGGCAATTTGAATTCCAGACTTTGCGGCTTCCTGGGAAAACTCTGTTGCCAGCCGATGTCGCAGCCCAGACCCGTCGCCCGCTGTCATCTTTAACGTTATCGTCTTTGGTTTGTTCGAGGGCCGGAACCAAAGCGTTGCGCCTATTGCAACGAAACCAATCGCAAAAGCGAGCATCGCCAAGTCTTTGAGGTAACGGGGCATAGAGCTATCCGAAAAGCGAACGGAAGATAAGGAACAATGTACCTGACATCGTCAAGCAAACCGGCAGCGTAAGCACCCATGCAAGGAGGATCTTGGTAATCGTATTCTTCTCGAGATTTTTCACTCCTCCCGAAGCAAACATGGCGCCCGCGATTCCAGACGACAGAACGTGTGTCGTGCTGACCGGCAGGCCGAGATAGGTCGAGGCTGCAATCGTACTAGCGGCCACGATTTCCGCTGATGCGCCTTGGGCATAGGTGAGGTGAGTCTTGCCGATCTTCTCTCCGATCGTGACCACGATTCGCTTCCAGCCGATCATGGTCCCTATTCCAAGTGATAGAGCAATCAAGACGATGACCCAAGTGGGGGAATAGTCGGTGTAACGCTTGAGGGATTCAACCTGTTCGAAGAGTGTTTTCATTGTCATGGAACTGGAATATTCGGCATGATCCTTGAGCTTTTTGGTAGCGTTTCGAAGCAAGAGAATACCCTTACGAATTTCGAATGCAGGTACTTTCTCGATGGTTGCCTCGCTACTCTTTGGATCGGTTAAGTCCACAAGTCGTTGTAGTGGTTCTCGCACCTTTTCAAGCGAAGCCTGAAAGGGTAACGCGGACGTATCGGTAGTCGCCTGTTGGAAGTGCTCCTGAATCAAGGCGACGGTTTGCTTGACTTCTTTTTTCGCGATCCGTTCATCCAAGGCGAATTTGGCTGGTACGATACCGATCAAGATCAACATCATCAGTCCGATTCCTTTCTGTCCATCATTAGAGCCGTGTGAAAAAGAGACCAGCCCACATGTTGAGATGAGGATAGAACGAATCCACAATGGAGGTGGAGCGTCCCCCTCCGGCGCCTTGAATAGGTTGGTACTTCTGCGAAAAACCCATCCGAGCAAACTCAGCAGGGTAATCGCCAGCATGAATCCAAACAGCGGTGATACTAGAAGGGATAGGCCCACCTCACCCGCCTTATGCCAGTTGACGGCCGCCTCACCCGTTCCGGGTAACAAACTATACGCAATGCCGACACCCAGGATGGAACCCACGAGTGTATGCGAACTCGATGCCGGAATTGAAAGCAGCCACGTTCCAAGGTTCCAAAAAATGGCCGTCAAAAGAATTGCAGCGACCATTCCAAGGCTGTGGACTGTGTTTTGATCGACCAGTGTTTCCACGGGTAGCATGTTAATGATTCCCATGGCAACTGCCGTTCCGCCGACGAACACCCCCAATCCGTTCAAGACCCCTGATAGAACAACCGCATGCCAAGGCTTCATCGAATTGGTATATATCACAGTCGCAACGGCATTGGCGGTGTCATGAAATCCATTGATGAACTCAAAGGCACAGACACAAAGCAGACAGAGCAAAAGCAAAATCGAATAACCGAAATCGAGTCCGAACACTGGCATTTCTCCTCTTGACGAATACAGCTCTGATTTGCAGGATGCATGGCATACGGTGAAGGGCCGACATGCTTTACAACTCGAGGCGCTACACATGTTAATGTCTAGTTAAGCTTGAGCCAGACCGAATTCGAGGAAACCGAAGCCAGAACATCTCCATCCGTCTCATTGATTTGGAAGAGTTTTGATTCGGCGATTCACTCAAGTTTCTAGCGGAATTCTCCGCGGTGTTATAATGCTGCAATGAGTCTAGCGCCTACACCCTGGCCTCCGTATGACAAGAGTGCACACGATGGACGAAAAAGCTTTCGAGACAAAAGTGATTGCGGTGACAACCGCTTGGATAGAAAACGTGGTGATCGGGTTGAATCTATGCCCATTCGCGAAAGCGATTCATGTCAAGCAGCAGCTTCGCTATTCCGTAAGTTTTGCAAACAACGGCGAGGCACTGCTGGAAGAGTTCAAAAGAGAATTGAAGAAGTTGGTTGCGGCACGTCCGGATCATATAGAATCGACACTACTCATCCACCCGAACGTGCTCGACGATTTCCAAGACTATCTCCATTTTCTTTTGCTTTGCGATGCAACTCTCGAGGAATTGGAACTAGAGGGCATTGTGCAAGTAGCGAGTTTTCACCCGAACTATCAGTTTGCCGGGACCGCACCAGACGACGTAACAAACTACAGCAATCGCTCCCCATTCCCGACGCTTCACTTGCTTCGCGAGTCTAGTGTAACGAGGGCCGTGGAGAGCCTGCCAGATGCCGCCGCCATTTACGAATCGAATATCGCTACATTGAAACGAATTGGAGAGTCTAGGATGAAAGCCATCACTGCTGCTCTGTTGGATCGTGCTGCCACAAAACCCGGCAACGATGCTTAAGCTAGAGTCATCTCGGGGCTTCGAAAAAAAATCCGAACCGATGGAAACAAGAATAGCGTAGGCAATTACAACCTCTACTTCCAGTCGAGCAGCGTTGGCCCCAAATTTGCAGCGGTTGAGAAGCTTGGATTTTTTGCCGCGCATCCTAGCACCCAAATGCCCTTAATAGTAAGTTTGCTTAATGCAAGACCCAAGTATATCGTCTGACGCGGGCAAGATTTCGATTCATTTGCTCGATCCTTCGTCTGGAACGCCGATCAATTCGTGGACGTTTCAAAATAAAGTTCATATCTCCATCGGACGGGCACCGGACCAAGATGTAGCGATCGGAAATCCTTATGTTTCTCGCAATCATGCGAACATTGAACATCGCGAAGGAAGCTGGCTCCTGATCTCGACAGGGCGCAATGGAGTGATCGTGGCGAATGAGTATGTTAAAGAACTGATTCTCGAGAACGATTTGCAATTCAGAATGGGGGTCGAAGGGCCGACGTTAAGGTTTTCGGACCGCAGCGAAAAATCTGAATTTGGCGCTACCATCGATTTTCCTTCGGAGCTGTGCCCGCACTTTGAGTTGGATCGAATTAACTTATCGCGCGATGTCCAGGAGGTGGAACAAGGCGAGTACTTTCAGAATCTACAGCGCATGGCCAAATTGCTTCGATTGCAAAGAAATGCATCTGAAAGTAGTTGAGTGTCATCGACTTGGTCAAGAGCTTCGTTACTATAGTCAAATTGTTTCATCACTGGATCTGGAATCGTAATATTGGCAAGAATCATATCGACGCACTCTTTTAGGGGTGGCACTGGCAAATCAAATACGACAGCCAATATTGCGGTGTTAACGGCAAAGGCGGGCTTTCGCGTTGGAGTGATTGATACCGACATTCAATCTCCTGGAATTCACGTGTTGTTCCGGATGGAGGAACGCGAGATGGCCTACTCGCTTAATGACTATCTATGGAACAAATGTAGAATCGAACAGGCGGCATTTGATGTAACGTCGAAATGTATCGGTAAGATATCGACCGATTCGGACAGCCCTAAACTGTTCTTGATTCCATCCAGTCTGAAGACGGGCGAAATTGCAAGGATTCTCCGCGAGGGATACGATGTCGCTCGCCTCAATGATGGATTCCAGGAATTGATCCGGCAATTGAGATTGGATTTTTTGTTCATTGATACACATCCGGGTGTCAATGAAGAGACATTGTTGTCGATTGCCATTTCCGATGCATTGATATTGTTAGTCCGACCTGATCAGCAGGATTTCCAAGGGACGGCGGTTGCAGTCGAGCTAGCAAGAAAGCTCGATGTTCCAGAGCTATTTGTTGTGGTAAACAAAGTGCCTGCAGGCATGGACCCGACAGTATTGTGTATGCAAGTAGAAGCGATGTACTCCACGGAGGTCCTTGCCGTTTTGCCTTTGAGTATTGAAATGGCTCGTACAGGCAGTGGCGACATCTTTTGCAATCGATACCCTGATCATCCCTTGACGCACGGGCTGAAATCGGTCGTTGAGCGTCTCATCGGTCCGATGAAATCATCCATCTGAAACCGAGATCTCATTTATTTCGTAGAGCCAGGAGTTTCCAGTAGTGTCAACGGGTTCCCAAGAGAACGAGCTGGATCAACTGCTCGGACGCATCAAGAGTGCGACCGCTCCTTTGCGGGAGATCATTCGCGATCTCCATTCCCGTTATGCGGGAAACATGGATGGTAAGGTCGCCGACTATATTCCGGAGCTATCCAAAGCAGATCCAAAGTATTTCGGAATTACGATCGTAACTGCTGATGGTCAGATTTTTGAGTTTGGGGATTCCAGCCAAACCTTTACCATCCAATCGATCTCCAAGCCGTTCGTTTACGGATTGGCCCTCGAAGATCATGGCTTAGAGAATGTTTTGAAAAAAGTTGGTGTAGAACCAACGGGTGAGGCTTTCAATTCAATCGTATTGGATGAAGTATCCAATCGGCCGTTTAATCCGATGATCAATTCAGGCGCTATCGCGGTCGCCGATTTGATTCTGGGTAAAGACTACCCTGAGCGGTTGAATCGGGTGCTAGCGATGTTTCGGCGATACACGGGACGCGATAACATCTTCATCGACAATTCGGTGTTTATGTCGGAAAGAATGACAGGCCATCGAAATCGCGCGATAGGAAATCTGATGCTTAATTTTGGGATGGTGGGTTCGAACATCGAGAACTCTCTTGAATTGTATTTTCAACAATGCTCGGTGCTGGTCAATTGCCGGGACCTGGCTGTGATGGGAGCAACTCTTGCCAATGGTGGCCGTAATCCGCTCACCAGCGAGCAAGCGATTGAGCAACGTTATGTCAAATATCTCTTGAGCGTCATGCTCTCCTGCGGAATGTACGATTATGCTGGAGAATGGGCATACCGAGTCGGTATTCCGTCGAAAAGCGGTGTCTCTGGAGGAATCGTTGGTGTGGTGCCTGGCCAGTTTGGCATCGGTGTTTATTCACCTCTGCTCGACGCAAAAGGCAACAGCGTGCGAGGCATTGAAGTCTTCCGAGAGTTATCTGAAACCTATGGGCTGCATGTTTTCGAAGTAGGATTCGGTGGCACGACATTGCAGTCGCAAACTTCACTACGCGGCAAATCAAAGCCGATGCATTGAATGAGCAATGGAACAGAGGACTACGCAGGAAATTCAACTTTGTCGTAGATATCCGACAGCTTTACGCTCGCGTCATCGAGGCTCTCTAAGCGGATCGATTGTTCAGGACCGATGATTTCTCGCAGCAGCCAGAAACCTTCTTTGGTTTTCGTATGTTGCTCGATTCGAGCGCAATCTTGCCAAACCACAAGGTACTCTCTTAGTGAAGGGATAGTTCGATAATGTCCGAACTTGGTACCACGATCAAAGTCTTCGGTGCTCGGCGAGAGAACTTCGGCCAAGAGGATTGGGTTGCTGATGACGTGTTCCGAGTCCCCTTCGACGGGCGGGCAGACGACGGACACGTCGGGATAGGCTTGGTACCCCGTCGCTTCGACGTGCACGCGCATGTCGCTTCCATGGGCTTGGCAGGGATGGCCCACTAATAGATTTCCTACGGAACGTAGAAGATTCGAGCCGACCAAGCTGTGCCGACGCGTTCCACCGGCTTGCGAGAAAACTTGCCCCGCCCAAAACTCGTGTTTCTCCGTTTGGAGAGGCTCCCACTCGAGGTACTCGGCCAACGTCATGGGCATTCGTTTTTCTGCACTGCTCATTGCTTTGCTCCTCTCCATCGGTTGAACGCAAAAGTTGATCGATGTGTTCTGGGGATCCTCAACTCGCACTCTTTAATATATCAGCCCAAACTTGATCGGACGAGCAGGATCCTGAAACGAAGAGCCAAGATTGCGAGAAGCGGGATGGCAATTGATCTGCTAAAATCAATGCTAGTAACATCCATTTCGCCTGAAAGATCCCTAGAAAATGCGACTGATGAACCCCTTCTTTGAGAGAGCGAATGCTTGGGCTGCGCTCGTTTCGTTACTAGTTTTCCATCTATCTTTGTTAAGCTTTGCACAAGAGGAAACAGCGCCGTCCAAGCAACAAAAGTTTGATAGCCAGACCCTTGGCAAAATCCTAGAGCAACGGGTCAAGGAGTTGGACTCCAATAAACTAAAGGATCGAGATCAATCGGAGGCAGCCATTGTAGCACTTGGACCGCAAGTCATCGATTTATTACCACCCGTGAGCGACGCGGACTCCGAAGAATTTCGCATGCGTATCGAACGGGTCCGAAGGCAGCTTGAGAAACAAGAAAAAGCGCAGCTGACTACTCCTTCGTATGTCAACCTTTCTGGAGTGATGTCCGGCGCCGATGCATTAACTAAGATCTCGGAGATGACCGGCAACAAGATCGAGTTGGAGGGAGTAGCCAACCTCACAAAATCAGTAACCACTGCGTTCGACAAGACTCCGTTCTGGGAAGCATTCGATGAGGTGCTGGATCAGCTTGGGCTCACCGTAGCTAGCGGCGATGGTGAGGACATTCGATTGATCCCATTGCCAGAAGCAGCTCCGCTGCGAATCGAGACGGCTGGCTATAGCGGTGTGTTTCGTTTAGAGCCCATGATGATCAACAAGGTTAGCAATCTTCAGGACCCAACCAACAGCTATTTGACAATCGATGTCCTTTTTTCATGGGAGCCTCGAATCAATCCCTCACTCATCAAATTTCAAACAGAAGGTATGGAGTTGGTTTGCGACAACGGAGAGATTTTGACACCCAGCTCTGATGCCGAACTCGAGTTTGCTCCCGTAGGTGGCTCACAGATGCAAGCGAGTTTGATGGTGCAGATGCCGACGCGTGAAGCGAAACGGATTGCGAAATGGAACGGCAAAGTTTTTGCAACGTTGCCGGGCAAGTTAGCATCCGTCGCATTCACCGATCTGATGAATACGAGTAACAAGACATTGACGAATGGGATGCTTTCCGTCACGTTAGAGCAAGCGAGAAAGAATCGTGACATTTACGAAGTGCTTGTCGGTGTTTCGTTAAAGGCCAGTGAAGACGGGAAAGGCTCGGTCCAGAGTTGGGCTTCATTGCAAGATGTGTTTATGTTCGATAAAGATTTGAAGCGTATCGAGAATGTCGGTTGGTCAACGACTCGAATGGGTGAGAATGACGTGGGTATGTCGTATGTGTTTGAAAAAGAAGGAGACCTAAAAGGGTGCAAATTTGTTTTTCGCGCTCCAGGTAGTCTCAATGAAGAAGAGATCGATTTTGAACTCGTAGATATCCCTTTGCCATGATCGAGCTGCCCTGGGATCCAGAGGTCGAATCGCCAGCAACCATCGCAGTGATTGGCGGTGGTCCGGTCGGAATCGAGACGGCACTGTACGCGAGATTCTTAGGTTACTTTGTTTCAATCTTCGAATCGCGGCGCGTTGGCCATCGCATGCTGGATTGGCATCATCGCAAATTGGCGATCAATGTCGCGGAATGTACGACTCCGCTCGGTATTGCGGCTATCAAGGCACAGGACCCCAGCTACCAGATTCCGGATCGTTCGACTTTCTGGAGTGGGAAAGAATACGCTGAATCGTACCTGCTGCCTTTGGCAAAGACGGACTTGCTCTTTGATGACATTCATTTTCTGAGCCCAGTTTCGAATATATCTCGATTAAGAACGTTCCGTGACCAACCCATCGAGCCACAAGAACGTTGCAATGACGAGTTTCGTTTGGTGGTCGATGGTCGTCATCGTGGAACGTGGTCGGCTCGCGCCGATATCGTCATCGATTGCCGTGGCCATCATCAAACGACCGATGGGATCGGACCTGGCGGAGGGGCTGCGATCGGCGAAGCGGCTGTGAAAGATAGCTTCTACGTTCATTCCGTGCTCGATCGTAAATTCGAATCGAAGCGGATCGTGGGCAAGCACATTTGCATCATGGGAGTAAGCCCGCGTGCTTGCCAATTTGTGGATGAGTATTTGGAATGGTATCCCGCCAATCCAGGCGGCCGACTGACCTGGATTGTTCCAGCGGATCATGAACACTGGAGTGGTGAGCTACGACGAACCATTCAACGCGTTGAAAACTGCAACTTCAGCGAGCTACAAACGTATGAACTTTTAGGAATTGAGAAGATCCAAAAAGAGGATGTAGGTTGGCTTTTGAACGTACTGATGTGGGATAGTACGGTCGTTGATTTTCGTTGTGACCTGTTTGTGGCGTTCCCGGCAGGTCGGTCAATAGCTCTATCGAATTCGATCGATGATCGCCCTAGCGATCCGGAATGGGGTGACATCCCAAACTTTTTTACCTGCGAGCCTGGATACTACCGGTTACGAGCGAGTCCATTAGAATTTGCGAATTCAGATGTAGGCATGGACCGAGTGATTCTCAATGCAGGAACCGGGCTCGATAACGCTTTCGATTCGATTCGACAGTTATTCGCCATCATTGTCGGTCGAGAAAAATTGGATTTGTATCGCGTAATGGCAGAGAACCTGTCGGAAGGAAGAGTTTAATGAAGATCTATACAAAGACCGGCGACGCTGGAACAACAGGATTGTTCGGTGGCCCGAGAGTGCCGAAAAACGACGCTCGTATTTGCGCCTATGGATCTATTGACGAATTGAATGCGGTTCTTGGATTGACGCGAGCGCATCGATTGCCTGGTGAACTTGACGAAATGTTGAGCGTGGTCCAGCATCAGTTGTTTTCGATCGGTGCTGAGTTGGCAACTCCGAATCCTGAAGAGCATGGACTCAAATGGCAAGGCGATCAGTATGTTGCTCAAATGGAGCAGTGGATCGATCAACTGGAATCGCACCTGAGCCCTTTACGCAATTTCATCCTGCCAGGTGGAAGCGTCCAGGCGGCCCAATTGCATATCGCTCGCACCGTTTGCAGGCGTACGGAGCGGGAAATTGTCAGCTTTGGAAATTCCGCTAGAGTAAGTGATGCTTCTCACATCGTAATTTTCTTGAACCGATTGAGTGATCTCCTGTTCGTGATGGCTCGGTTTTCGAATCACGAACTTCAGGTTTCTGACGTTTTATGGGCAAGTCCTCGAAAATGACTCCGTCGATTATGTCGATTCTAGGGGTTGTACGTTGGTTTGTTCCCGCGAGCCTTAGGTTTTCTCGTTTGCGTGCATTGATTTCCTGAGAAAACGGAACGAAGTTCTATAACACTGTAGACTACAAAACAACACTGTAGACCCACAACACTGTAGACTAAACACGGTTCAAAAAAACCGAGAGCATTCAGCCGTCTCACAAAAAAAGAACATTTGCCGTGGACGAAACGGACTCCAGCAAAGCACCAAAAGAAGCTTCTACAGTAAATGGGGCTGAATTCGAGCGAGAAATCGAACGGTCCCAGCGCGCTAGGAATCTTTGGTACCTAAATCCTGTCGAGCTTGCAGGGGAACTCTTGGATTTTTTTTCGCTTTGGAGAAAGACTCGTAATTGGCGAGCCATCTCATTTGTCTTTCCGCCGCTGTTGTTGTTGTTGACTTTGGGCGGCTTCATTTTGGCGGGCAAGTTAAAATCTCGAGATTCGCTTCGGGAATGGTACAAGGAGCAAGCGTTTGAGGCCGTTGGATTAGAGCCTGATGGCCAACCGAAAATGAAAGAACTTCAGGCTGGAATTCGAACTCCCGGAGAAGAGGCAAAGATTGATCTACTCTTCAAGAGAATCCTGCAGCTTGGAAACGAAGATCAAGATGCTCGATACTTCGTAGCCTGGAACAATGCGAGAATGGGCAAAACTTCCGCGGCTCGAGCGACGATGGAGACGCTGGCGCCCAAAGACCGCTCCGGGCTCGATTTGGCTCACGCTTGGCTCGCCGAAGATCTCTACCAGCGTAGGCAGAAAGGCGAAGCTATATCCATGGAAATGCTCGAGCATCATCTCTCCAATGCTATCGCGAGCGATAGGCATACGTACTCTCCGTTGATGTACATGCTTTATGCCAAGATACTTGAGCAAAGGAACCAGATAGATGCAGCCGCTCGTGTTCTCAGCATTGGAGCAGAGAAAGCCCCTCCTTTAGCGCTGGAACCAGCCCTGCTTTATGCGAGGCACGGACAGCAGATTCAGGCAACGATCGCAGCAGACTTGGTTGTTTCAAGACTAAGGAAATCACTGAGCGAGCCCCAACTCACCAACGAAGAATCAACGAATTCGGTGCTAACGATAGCTCGTGCTTTGCAATTGACGAATCGTCCAGATGAGTCGATTCCTTTTTTGCAAAACGAACTTCGCAAAAACCAGTCAGAGCCACAGCTTCGACGCTGCCTCTCCGATGCATATCGATTGAAGTTTCGTATGAGCCTCAATAATGCGAATGGTCAAGGGCAGGTGGTAATCGACTTTCTGAATGCCGCCATCATCGCCGATCCAACCAATCTAGAGATTCAGTCCGAACTCTCGATATTAAGAGAACTTGGTATATCTAGTGGGGAATCTAATCTCAATAGGCTTCGGTCTCTGATCGCACAAAAGGGTGCATCCCACACGGCAAGACTGCTGCTTGCCGAAGCGGGCTTTATGAATCAGGAATACGAAAACTCTCTCGCACACTACGAAGTCGTATTGTCCGATCTTCCGAATATGGTGATCGCACTCAACAACGCAGCAATGCTGTGTTTGAAGGTTGATCAAGTAGATATCGACCAAGCGCGGGATTATATCTCACGAGCACTGACAGCAGCACCGGGCCTATCCGAGCTCTTAGATTCTCAGGGGGACGTCGAGTCCGCAGCGAAAAACTTTGACAAAGCACGGGAGTCGTATCTTGCCGCATTAAGCCAAAACCCAGAGCGTCTAAGCACGCGTCAAAAACTCATATCGCTCTTCGTTGCCATTGGAAACGAAGAAGAAGCTCAAAAGCAAAGAGACGTGCTAAAGATCGTTCAGGAAAGACTGCAAGCGATTCAACAAAGCCAAAAAAGTGGAGCAGACAAGGAAAGCAGCACACCTTCAACTGTATCGCAAGAGCCGGCGATACCCGCCGATCTGCCGGCGGATGAACTAAAAGAATCAGAAACGCCCTTAACATCGGAACACAGCGATCCGACCAAGTAGATCATCATCGATTCTTGGATGCGACTTCGATGATCAAATAGTTCTCACCTTCGAATTCCGTTACCTTCCCTGTCACCTGCCAAGTGACCCTGCGATCGCTCTTCTGAGAAGAGACGATGCGTTGCAGCCAGAGATTTTCAAGGCACTTTGTGGAACGATTGGTGCCCTCTTCCAGGAACATGGTCCGATCTCCAGATTGAGTAAATCGGCCCTGCACGTCTTCCAGTTGTGTTCCCTCACGGAGCAGCAATTTTTTGTGTTCCTCTTCACTATTTTTCTCAGGCTCATCCGCACGAATATTGACATGCTGACTCACGTCGGGTGCCCAATTCGCGACAGCAGCAAGTCCGGAGGCTAAGGCAATGACCCAAAAAGCTGGGGACCGGAAAACGCTAGCGAAGTGTTTCATTTCCATCCATGGAAGCAAGAGCATTGATTCGAGACAGGGTTAGGATCCGCGAGGAAGCACCATTGCGTGAAGCGACATCACGCCACCAACGGTCAACAGTACGAAGCCAACCCAGTTTGGGGGCTTCACGCTCTTGCGGGGAGCCCCTACATCCACATAGAGATTGGTTGCCATGTTGTTGTCTGCGATCTTCGAGCTCTGTGCAAATTTGTGCAAAGCACGAGTACTGCTCTCGTTAAGGACGAAGGAGTCCACCAAACGGAACTGCAAACCCAAAAGAAAAAGAATGACTCCGAACATGAAATAGCGATTGCGATCGATGTCCATGATTACCCAAATCCGAAGACCAAAACCGTGTTACTCGCTTTCGATCGACCCAATTAGGTCCGTCAGTCCAAGGATTGCGGCACAATTCAATTCATGCTGGTTAAATAGAGATTTCCGGCAACAGAAGATGTCGACCGACGAAGAATTCAACACTAATCAGCGACGTAAAAAAAGACAGCGGATAAAACCCGCTGTCTTCGAATGAAACATTGGTTGGTCAACAGAGTGCCAACGAGCTATTGAACCAAAGCTATCAAACTATGCTTCCAAGCCGATGTCTTCGGATACCGTGGAAGCAGACTCCACGATCATCTCTGGACGACGGGTAAAGGTTGGCAACCCTGCGGAAGCCAGTACATGATCGAGTGCATCTTGGCTTTTCGCAACGATAGAATCACGAGTCATGCCTCCAAAATTGCTTGCGTGGGCAAAACTGGTTATCGGACCTTCGTACCCTGCTTTGCTGACGGTCGAAGCGAACCGAACATTGTCGACAACGCCAGTTGTACCTGCCGTTTGCCTCATCTTCACGCTTGCATCGTTGATCGATGGTAGCGACTCAGCATCTGCCAAGCGGAGGGCTGCGATTTTGTTGCCTGGAATCGATTCCAATTGCTCGAAGGTTCCACCACCCACGATCCAGTTGAAGGAATCGACGACGATGCCCACACTCGGTGAGGTGCAAGCCTTGAAGAAGGCCAAGAAGCTCTCTACGTCTTGCACAAACTTGAACTGTCGATTTTCGCGGTTCTCTTGTGCTGTCGAGAAGTAGAGGCCAACCATCACGTTGTTCTTTTCGAATATCGCACCGATCTTGTCGATGCGTTTTCGCATCACGTCAAAATACTCGTGAAAAGGCAAACGATCCGTAGCTGCCGGTAATCGTAGAAAACCTGCTCGTGCACCGACCTTGCCAGCGATTTCAATCGTTGTGGGTAGGGTCGCCAAAGTCTTTTCGAACGAAGCATCATCCGCGTCCAAATCGATCGGTACGTCGAATCCGCTGACATACATTTTCGAGCTCAAGAGATAGCGTGATGCTTTGTCAAACTCGCTGCGTTGCGTTCGTTTCACTAGATCGACGATATCGATATCTAACCCGCGAAATCCGTAGGTCATGGCTAGCTCGATGAGCTCGCTTTGACGGCCAGATACCCCTAGAACTGTCGCGTTCAAATTCTTGTACATAAACAATCTCCCAATTAAAAGCGGCGATGCAGGTGACTAATTCAACCCGTCAGCGCCCAGTGTTTCTTCAGGACATTCAGTCATGCGTCCTGAAATCTTGCTCACGTTTCGCAAACGACTTTGCGATATCCGCTTCTGCGGTTGGAGCCCTCAATACAATCGTAGAGTATCTCACAAAGCACCAACTCTTCCAAGTCGAAACCGAAGCTTCAAACATGCCGAAATTGCAGGGAAAATTGCACTTGTCAAACAAGAAACACGAGCTATCAAAAACGAGTCGACTGCAGGTGGAGCCTGTTGGGATACCTTCTAGCCAAACGAAAACGGGAGGCGAAACTGATTCGCCTCCCGTCTACAAGTGAACTCTCGTCAGAGCTCTTTTTCATCCGCTTGGTCGTGATGTATCCGCAGCCTTCACGATCTGTTGCATTCAAGTCTCGACTCAGTATCGATAATTTTCCGACTTGTAAGGACCGCTCTGATCCACCGAGATGTAATCCGCTTGCGCCTTGCTTAGCTTGGTCAATTTGACGCCTAGTTTTTCCAAGTGCAATCGTGCAACTTCTTCGTCAAGGTGCTTCGGTAGTGTGTAGACTTGCTTCTCGTAACGACCGGACTTTCGCTCTTTCCATAGCTCGAGTTGTGCCAACACTTGATTGGTAAAACTCGTGCTCATCACGAAGCTTGGGTGTCCCGTTGCACAGCCAAGATTCATGAGTCGGCCTTCGGCGAGTACCAAGATGCTATGCTTCGAGTCGTGGAAGTACCACTGATCGAATTGAGCCTTGATGTTTCGACGCTCGACCTTGCCAGACTTCTGCATCTTTTCCAATCCAGCCATGTCGATTTCGTTATCGAAGTGACCGATATTGCAAACGATCGCTTTATCTTTCATCTTGGCCATGTGGTCCGCAGTGATGATGTCAAAGTTTCCTGTGGCCGTTACGAAGATGTCTGCTGTTGTCAAATAGTCTTCTAGCGTCTTAACTTCGTAGCCTTCCATTACCGCTTGCAGTGCACAGATCGGGTCGATCTCGGTCACGATGACACGGCATCCTTGGCCGCGAAGCGATTGACAGCAACCCTTCCCAACGTCTCCGAAACCGCATACGACAGCGACTTTGCCAGATAGCATGACGTCCGATGCGCGGTTCAATCCGTCGATCAACGAGTGGCGGCAACCGTAAAGATTGTCGAACTTGCTCTTGGTGACCGAGTCGTTCACGTTGATGGCTGGGAATAGCAATTCGCCAGTCTTCGCCATGTTGTAAAGACGCTTTACGCCGGTGGTGGTTTCTTCGGATACTCCACAGATCGCTTTGCCCATCTCTGTGTAGCGACCTGGATGGAGAACCAATTCCTTTCGCAATGTATCGAGAATGACGCCCCACTCTTCTGGTTCTGTCTCTGGATTGAAATCTGGGACAACACCAGTGGGCTCGTACTTGGTTCCGAGGTGAATCAGCATAGTTGCATCTCCACCATCGTCCACGATCAAATCTGGACCGCTACCGTCTGGCCAAACCAAAGCCTCCACGGTGCACCACCAATATTCAGGTAGAGTCTCGCCTTTCCATGCAAACACAGGCGTTCCGATCGGATTGTCCAACGATCCACCTCGACCGACGACTACTGCCGCTGCGGCCGTGTCTTGTGTCGAAAAAATGTTGCAGCTAACCCAACGAACGTCCGCACCCAAATCGACAAGCGTTTCAATCAGAACTGCAGTCTGTACGGTCATGTGGAGAGAACCCATGATCTTGGCGCCGGCCAGCGGCTTTGCTGCACCAAAACGCATTCGAAGGGCCATAAGACCTGGCATTTCATCTTCGGCTAGTTGAATTTCCTTGCGGCCTAAGCTTGCCAAGGCATCTGCTTCTGCACGATTTCCTTGAGCCAATAGATCGAACGCCTTTACCTTGAAAGGAAGCCGGGATAGATCGGCGAAGTTCGCCTTATCCTTGGAAGATGAAGCAACCGCACTCATTCACGAAACTCCTAAAGAGAATTAACTTTCCTGTGGAACCGCAAACCCATCGTTTGGATTCCTCGACGAACACAATCGTCGTGTAGATTGTATCATCCGCTTATCCGGATGGAAAGATAACAGTTGTTTTTCTAAGACACTTTTTGTCTGTGAAATTGATGTAAAAACGAAAAAGGGCCTGCCTTGGGTGTCTTTTCAGGCACCTCAGGCAGGCCCTTTCAACCGTGAAAACCGGGCCTAACCTAGCATGTAGGTCTGTCGGTTGCAGTTCGGTGAATCGAACATCGACGCCACTTAGATCACGGTACATCCTTGTTCAGGTTCGACCTGGGCATACTCACCTCGATCGATTTACTCCGGTTCCACCGAAGTCCCTTGGAGCAAGTTGCTCGAATCGACTATTGAGCATTCCTCGTGCCAAAAATCAGGACTGTTCGCGTTGGTCGATTTATTCATGGAAACAAGCGGTTTTGATCCTCCCTGGCTTACCTAAACAGCCTAAACGGGCCGCTAACGGTGACTTTGTAAATCCGGAAGGGAATGCCTTTGTAAAAGTTGCAATGCTAGCATTGCAACTTTTACAACTATTGAACTCGAACGTGGCTGATTTGGTTCTGGACCATCCACTCTAGCCATCGTTCTTGATCTTCGGATAACTCGATTTCGGCGACCGATTCTGCATCCAGGGGAGAAACTAGAGTGAAGAATCCGTCATCGAGCCACCTTTCCGAGTCTTCCAGTCGCACCCAATACTCGTGGGTGCCGCAGGCAGGAGCTCCGTTTCCATCGGCGGGTGTCATGAAATAAACAATTTCTTTACGAAATCGATCGGGCATCACCAGTGGAACGATGCCAGGGACGTCTAAAGGAATTATTTGAGTCATGGTTTGGTTTCCGGAAAACGAGGACGTTCGGCAAAACAATATGCGGTAGCCGATTTTTCTTTCATCGCCTAAACTTCAGTCGTTTGCGGCTGAGATGTTGGGTTAGGGCGGAATGGGCCCAGCAGACTGGCGGCCAATCGACGATACTCCCCATTCCCTATTAGTGAGTTTTTCGTGGGATCTTACAAGACTAGCGACTTGAAAAAGGGGCTCAAGGTTCAAATCGATGGCGAGCCTTACCTGTTGACCGAAGTGGATTTCTTTAAGCCAGGGAAAGGAAATGCACTTTATCGTTGCAAAATGAAGAATCTCGTTCGGAACACCATGCTTGACAGGACACTCAAGGGTGGTGACGAGCTGGAGATGGCTGACGTCGAGGAAATCGAGACACAGTTCCTTTACAATCAGACGGGAACGTTTGTTTTTATGGACAACGTTTCCTTCGAGCAGTACGAACTGACGGAAAGCCAAGTGGATGAAAATTGGAAGTACCTCAAAGAGGGTATGCCAATTGCCATGGTACTTTTTAACGGGAATCCCATCACAATTACTCCTCCATCGCACGTTACGCTCAAGGTTATCCAGACCGAGCCTGGCGTCAAAGGTGACACAGCCACGAACGTTACCAAACCTGCGAAAGTGGAGACAGGAGGCGAGTTCAACGTTCCCGGGTTCATCAAAGAAGGAAATGTCATCAAAATCGATACTCGCACCGGTGAATATTGCGAACGCGTGAGTATGGAATAGTCCTGCGTTGTCTGACGCTTAGTTCTAGAGGATAATGCACTGAGTGATCGGTGCATTTTTTGGAAAGGGCGGACGTCATGCGAATTTTTTTTGCCACCTTCTTGCTATTTGTTTTCCTTTCGTCCGCTCACGCAGAGGCGCAGTCCTTTGGTCGCTCCCGAGGTATCGACCCGGAAGAGCAATTCCGAATTCTCCGTGAGCAATTGATTGAAAACGTGCTCATTCCCGGCGGAATCACGAATCAACGTGTACTCGATTCTGTCAAGCAAACGCTGAGACATCAGTTCGTGCCTAAGGCTCATATCGCAAAATCCTACCAAGATATTGCAATTCCCATCGGCGAAAGTCAGACGATTAGCAGTCCATTTATCGTTGCTTTGATGACCCAGGCATTGGAACCTCAGCCAACGGATAAAGTATTGGAGATTGGAACGGGCAGTGGATACCAAGCAGCCATATTGAGTCCGTTAGTTCAAGATGTTTTCACGATCGAAATCGTAGAGCAGCTTGGAAACCGAACCAAACAATTTCTTGAAGAATTGCAATACGCCAATATTCATTGTTTGGTTGGCGATGGATTCAAAGGTTGGCCAGAGCACGCTCCATTCGACAAAATCATTGTGACTTGTTCGCCAGAGAAAGTGCCGCAGCCCTTGCAGGATCAGCTTCGCGAAGGTGGAGTGATGATCATCCCGGTAGGTGAGCGTTATCAGCAAATGCTTTGTCGAATGAAAAAGGTGAACGGAAAGCTCGAACAAGAGTCTTTACAGCCGACGCTTTTCGTCCCAATGACAGGTCAAGCGGAGGCGAATCGCGAGATCCCACCGGATCCAACCAACCCCAAATTACAGAATGTCAGCTTTGAAGAGGAACTCATCAAACGCTTTCATGTTCCTGGCTGGTACTACCAGTTTGGCTGCACAGTCGTGAACGATGCCGATGCACCGGAGGGGAAGATGGTTGTCGAGTTCAAGTCCGACGATGGTGAGCAGCCTAGCATGCTTTTGCAAGGAGTTCCGATCGATGGACGGGTCGTCAAACGCATTCGCTTAGGAGCCTGGTTGAAGATAGAAGACGTGAAATGGGGAGCCGATCGAACTCGATCCCCTTCCGTGGCAATCCAGTATTTTGACGAAAAGCGGAAACTGATTGCTTACGATTATGTAGGAGGATTCAAGGGTACGACTCCTTGGCGAAAAGTGGACGACGAGTTTAAGGTCCCGCCTGCAACGCGTGAAGCCATCGTTTCCATCGGGCTTTTTGGAGCCCGAGGGACGGCTCGATTTGACGATGTATTTCTCGAGCACAGGCGATAGCTCGGTACCGTTAGTTCGTTGAGTCCATCCGTTCTCAGATTCCGCAGAAGCTCGGCAAGACGGCCCCGAATCTAGAATTCCGAGGATTGTGAGTACAATGGAATGGAATTCACCCCTTCTCGTTTGGTGATAAGGCCTCATTCTGGGTCACAGTTCTCCGAAAAAGGTAGGTTATGGTTACGCTCCGACTCTTTGCAAATATCGCTTCACAAAGTCGCTGCTTCGATGCCGTTGTCGGGAGATTGTTTGCCATGTTTTTCTTCATGCTAGGAGCGGCGATCACCCCGGTTGCGGCTGCAGACAAGCGAGATGTTGCGCCTTTGCCACCTCAAGTTGAGAGAATCGACAAAGCGCTGCAGCAGGGGTGGCTGGAAGCGGAGGTTCGTCCTTCGCCTGCGGAGGATGAACTAAAGTGGTGTCGGCGTCTTTTTTTGGATGTGATCGGCCGGATCCCTTCTTACGACGAGTTGGCCGAGTTTGCCAAAGACAAATCAGCAGGAAAGAAACAGAATCTGCTAAATCGTCTCTTGAATGACGAACGTTACACCGAAGAGTATGCGAACCATTGGGGTACCGTTTGGACTAACGTTCTGATTGGTCGAAACGGCGGAATGGAGGATAGAACCTTAACGAACCGAGCTGGTCTGCAGAAATACCTTCGAGATTCGTTTGCAAGAAACAAACCCTACAACGATATGGTTTACGAATTGGTGACAGCCACTGGAACCACAAAGCCAGGGACAGAGAATTATAATGGTGCCACCAATTTTCTCGCGATGAAGGTCAATGAAGAGCAAGGAACGCAAGCAACTGCGGCAGTCTCGCGAGTGTTTCTCGGTCTTCAGGTGCAATGCACTCAATGTCACAATCATCCCTTCAATAAATGGCAGCAACAAAAGTTCTGGGAGTTCAATGCTTTCTTTCGTCAAACACGCGCTTTGCGAAAGTACGTTTCGGGTACACGCGATGTGGACCATGCGGAGTTGGTTGATCAAGATTTTGCAGGGGAAGGACGTCGGCCTGAGCAAGCGGAGATTTATTTTCAGCTACGCAACGGCGTGACAAAGGTAGCTTATCCCGTTTTTCTGGACGGGACCGAGATTGGAAAGAGTGGCTTTGTTAGCGAAGTGAACCGTCGTGAGGAGTTAGGCAAACTCATGATGAGCAGCTCCTATCTCGATAAAGCGATCGTCAATCGCATGTGGTCCCACTTTTTGGGTTATGGATTCACTAAGCCTATCGATGATCTCGGCCCACATAGTCCGACATCCTATCCTGAATTGTTCGATGAGCTTGCGAAAGATTTTCGAAATTCGAGTTACGATCTTAAGCAGTTGATTACATGGATTGCGATGTCCCAGCCTTATCAATTGTCCTCTCGAATTACCAACAATAACGCGAAGGATGCCCCTTCACTAGGAGAAACACCGTTATTCTCGTACTTCTACACGCGACAGATTAGCGCGGAGCAACTCTACCAATCGTTGGCTATTGCAACGAAAGCGAATAAGGAAGGAAGCTTAGAGGAGCAAGCGAAACGGAGAGATGACTGGATGCGTCAATTCGTAATCGCGTTCGGCACGGATGAAGGAGACGAATCCACTAGCTTCAATGGCTCCATCGCCCAAAGCTTGATGATGTTCAATGGAGAGTTGATACGCGAGGCGACATCGAACGCGCCTGGGTCTTGGATTCAGAACTTGGCGCAACAAAAAGGTGCACCTTCTGACAAATTACAACACCTGTTCCTGGCCGGATTAAGTCGCCGTCCAAGAAACGAAGAGCTGAATATTGCGAACCAAATTTTGGTCGCACGCAAGCAGGACGTGGGGGGCATGCTACAAGACATGTGGTGGGCCATTCTCAATAGCAATGAGTTTATTTTCAATCATTGATCTTTTTGATCTTCGATTTCTAGTCACTAAGTCTAAAAACCAGTAGAGCGTGTTTCCAAGCCCGCTCATAGTAAACAGAGAAAGAGGTACTGCTATGTGGTCTCGATTCGCAACTCCGATGGGCATGAACCGTCGTCACTTTATGTCGCACATGGCAGGCGCCGCTACGTTACTGGGTTCATCCCTTTCCTTGGGGCATTCGTTGCGTGTGCATGCAGATACGCTGAAAGCGAACCGCAAATCTTGTATTCTCCTTTGGATGGGCGGAGGGCCTAGCTCGATGGATATCTGGGACTTGAAACCAGGGACCGACAATGGTGGACCATTCAAACCCATCTCGACATCGGGTGACGTTCAGATTTCAGAACATATGCCGATGATGGCCAAGCAGATGCATCATATGGCGATCATTCGGTCGATGAGTACGCGCGAAGCGGACCATAATCGTGGTCGCTATTACATGCACACCGGTTATGTTCCCGATCCGAACGTGGACTATCCAAGTTATGGTGCGGTCGTCGCGCACGAACTCATGTCGCAGCGACCCGAACTGGCGATACCTCCGTTCGTTTCCGTAGGCGGTGCAAGCGAGGGGCCAGGGTTCTTGGGTATGTCCTGGGCGCCGCTCAACGTCTCTAGCAATGGTCGAATTCGCAATCTCGATACTGGACTGGGCAAAGAAAGAATTGGGCAACGTCAAATAGCACTCAAAGCGATTGAAGATGGCTTTATCGGTCAACGAAGAGGAACTCTTGCTGAGGACCACCGAAAGGTCTTGGGCAAAACCTATGATCTTTTGGGCAGCGAGCAGATGAAGGCTTACGAGGTTGACAAAGAACCACAGGATGTCAAGGAAAAGTATGGAGTGAACGGCTTCGGCCAAGGGTGCTTGTTAGCCCGACGCCTTGTGGAAGCAGGTGTCCCATTTGTGGAAGTCGATCTGGGCGGATGGGACAATCACCAGGGTATCTTCCGAACCCTTGAAAATGACCGTCTGCCAGTCCTGGACAAAGCTATGGCTGCCCTTACCGAGGACCTGGAGCAACGGGGTTTGTTGAAGGATACGATGATCGTATGGATGGGAGAATTCAGCCGAACGCCGCGGATTAATGCGGATGCGGGTCGCGACCATTGGGCGAGAGCTTGGAGCGTGGTCGTAGGTGGAGGAGGAATCAAAGGGGGGCAAGCCGTTGGTGCGACCAATGCGGATGGTACGGAGGTCGTCGGCGAACCTTACTCTTCCGAAGATTTGATGGCTTCCGTTTGCCACGGTTTGGGGATATCGTTGGAGACGACTTTTACGAGCCGCAATGGCCGCCCGATGAAAATTGCCAATAGTGGAAAGATCATCAAAGAACTTTTTTCCTGAGTATTGATCCTTGTCCAACGACCCAACCATAACTCAGAATGACGAGAAATTCACTCGGAATGGTGACAGTGCTCTTGAGCCAGAATTGCTCATACGAGAGTACCAGGCCAGCGTATGGAGATATTTGCGTGCTTTGGGATGCGAACAGTCCTTGGCAGATGACTTGACGCAGGAGACGTTTATTGCTGTGCTGAGACGACCTTTCGTACAGATTAGTCCTGCTGCGACAAGCTCGTATTTGCGTCGAGTCGCTTATCACTTGTTGGTATCCTACCGTCGCAAGCATCGCAAAATGAAAACGACCGACGAGATCGATGCGCTGGACGAACAGTGGATGCGCTGGTCCGGTGAAGACGGACGAGGCACCGAAGTTTTTGACGCGTTGGAGGAGTGCTTTTCACGACTAACAGAAAGAGCACAGCTCTCGTTGCGAATGCGTTTTTCTGAAGACGCTTCCCGGGAACGAATCGCTTCAAAGTTAGGAATAACAGAACACGGTGCCAAGAATTTAATGCAGAGAGCAAAGACTCAATTACGTCAGTGTTTGGATGGGAAATTACAAGGTGGATGATAAAAACTCCGATCAATCAACGGATCGAACTTCCTCAGATCAATCTTCAGTCGATAGTCGATTTTCGAATCGTTCTGCGGACGAGCTTGTGTTGAACGCAATGCTACGCGACTTTCTGAAGCGAAACCTTCCGCCAAACTTTGAAAATCGAATTCTTGCGAGTCTAGTGTCTCGCCGAACCAGCAACTCCGTTCTGTTGAACAAGCGATCCTTTACCGAGGATGAATTAGACGCGGCCTTAGGAGCGGCGCTCGCGGATATCGAGTTCGGTCAGCAGTCGTCGCATGATCGAGTTGCCAGCAGCTTTGAAGAAAAATTGATCAAGCGGATGGATCCTTATTGGTGGGATTACAAGCGAGTGCGAACCGTAGCTGCATTCATCGGTTTAGCAGCGTCGTTATGTTTTGCTTACCTGTTCATTCCGAAGCCGGATTGGTTTCCATGGAATAAGACTGTTCCAAATGAAGGAGACTTTTTGGCTGAGGCCTCGTTCGTCAATCCAAACGTTGAAAACGAGAAACAAGAACTTTCGACACCCGACGTCTTTCCTTCAGATGAAGCGCCTCTGCCAGAGACTGTAGCTATAGTTCCTCCTCCCGTGATCGAAGCTAGCGTCGATCTTGGGCTTGGAAAAACAAACGCAGAATCGCCGTCAGAACCACGAATGTCCAGGTTTGAAATGGCGAATATCGTCGATTCCCAGATCGACCACATTTGGAGCAATTTCAACGTCAAAGGGAAAGAGGATAACTCTGTCGATCTTTGGATTTCGAGGGTAACGCAAACTGCCATTGGACGGCAACCGACAGTTGCCGAGAAAGAGTCATTCCGAATAGATAAGTCCGGTAATCCCAAAGCAGCTTACGTTGAACGACTAGTCGATTCCGAGGAGTTTTCTATTCATTGGGGCTCTCTTCTTGCGGAGCATTATTTAGGAGCCTCCATTCCTGCCAAGAGGAGTCGTGTACCGGAACTCCTGCGTTTTGTAGAATGGATTCAATCGAGCATTCAGCAAAAGCAAAGTCTTGTTGATGTTGAAGTTGCTTTGGTATCCAGTAACACGCAGCGCAACGACCCTGCATCGTACTGGGTTTCCGAACAAATGAAAACCGGACTCATGGTCGAGCCGAGTTTTGTATCGTCGAGCAAAGTAAAGCTTCAGGTAGCACAAAAAGGCGATATTCCTATCGTCAACGTCGCATCCACCCTTTTGCATCGTACGGGAAATCCATTGGCCACATGTACCCAATGCCATTCGAGTGATTCCGAGGAAATCGCGACTTTTTCCCAAAACGCTAGTAGTGTTGCTGGAAATTTCTGGTCATTCCCCGCCGTCGTGGAGAAAATGATCGAGAAACGAAAAGAAAATCAGGAAGATCCTGCTGATCGCCTTCGCAAAGACCGCGACTTTTTTTACGAGGATAACGACGGCAAACTTGTTCTCGCTCCACCAGCCCTGACTGTAAAAATCGACGGTAAAGAGCGCGTCACAGGCGAGCTTGGCGAGTGGATTCGTCTCTCTGCACAAGCTCGTTCGGGAGTTGCGGAATTCGTTTGGACACAAATAGTTCAGCAGCCACTGGTACCCGTATACGGACTTTCAGATACGGAAGCGCGTGCGGAGAGAACCGATTTGAAGGAATTACTCTCAAAACAACTGCATGCGACCGGGAGCCTGCAAGAACTGGTAGCTTCGCTTCTACTTAGCAAAGCGATGGTAGTTGCAGAAGCGAAATTGACAACACAGTGGTACATGAATGCCACAGAAGATTTGCTGTCGACTTACCAACGCAGCGCAAGATTGTTTGCGCTCGCTCCGTCCAGTCAGTTGCCTGCTTCGGCTTCGTCACAGAAATCGGTCAATCAGATTGTAGGCTGGCTAAAAGCCAAAGGGAATTCCACGAATCCAACCCTTGCCCAACCCAGTGCTTTCCAATCCAAAGCTGCAACGAAAAAGAAGCCTGAACTAGACGAAGTCAGCAAACTTCTGTTTCTTATTTCCGTCGACGCTCCCTACGCAAATCTCGATCGGTTTGCTAGCGTTCTCTCGAAATCAAAGATTTCGTGGGATGACCAACTCAGTCACGTCTACATGCTGACCATTGGACGCTATCCGACGGCCATTGAGCGAGTGGAGGCCAATCGGCTGCTAGAATCCACTGGAAATGACGCAAGAAAAGCGATTGTATTGGTTGCGACGAACAAGTTGGGAAGTTTCTGAGTTTTCTGCCGGAAAAGTTTACCGAAAACGATCATCTTGCATCAAGTTTGACGGGTCTTCTGCCGATAACTCCTATGCGGAATGTGCGGATTGGACCGGCCCAAGGCGGCTCGTCAACTACCTTGACGAACTTAGCCTGCAATCCTAGACTCTTGTTTTAAACCTAAACCCGTAAAGGACTTAGGTTGCATCTCGAGCCCTAGGAGGAATGCCGTGACAAAGAAAGAGATCGTGAAAACGATTTCCGATGAAACCGGTCTCAACCAACAGCAGATCAAAGCAATTGTTCAGCGAACATTTGATGCGATCATTCGAACGTTGGAAGAGGAAGGTCGCATCGAACTGCGCAATTTCGGCGTGTTCCAGGTTCGAACCAGGGCTGCGAGGAAGGCGAGAAATCCGAGGACTGGACGTCAAGTCGAGGTCCCCGAAAAGTTTGTCGTCACCTTCAAACCAGGCAAGATCATGGAGCAACGAGTCAATGCAATAGAAGGAACTTCGCTAGCCCAGAAAATTCGAGACGACATCGCGTCGGGAAGAATTGATGTAGCAGTCGAAGAAAGCCTGGACGAAGAAAACGACTCAGAAAATTCGCTTCTCTAGGGAGAAGCTTAGGACACGACTTCACGGAGTAGATGAAATGCGTCGGCAATTAGGATGGTTGCTTTTGGTGGTTTGCACGACAGTCCCAATGGTAGGCTGTGCGTTGCCTATTTATTCGGCCAAGCCATCCAAGCGGGCAGAACAGTTGATCTATACTTCGGAAAACCTGCGTGCGATCGTTCAAGAATGGGAACGCTTCTGGTTCCTCGATCAACCTGACCACATGACTCCGTACCGCGTTCACGGCGGCGTGATCTAAGCTCTGATGCTAATCACGTTTCGCGTCTCTCCGAGATGCGAAGGTGTCTCGGAGAGATACAACTACGTTATCGCCTACGCCCAACGGTAGGCTGTGAGTGCTCTTTGAGAACGGATCAATATTTTCTGGGGTAGCACTGCGACGTGCGCCCATGATTCTTCCTCGTTGCCAGTAACCTTTCGCTCTGAGAGGAGCGTGTAGGCCTTTGGATTGGACTGGATGAGCCTCAATGTGCCATCTTGGTCTAGCGCCAGAATCTTCTCGCCATCGGTCAGCGTACTCCAATACTCGCCGAATGGCTTGGTAACCCAAGTCTCTTTGCCCACCGCTAAATCGATACAAGCAAACCGCTTATTCTTGAGATGCATGTAAAGATGGTCGTTGATAACAAGCGGCGAAGACATGTATGCCTCAATTTTGTTCTCCCATCGAATGACAGGCTTCTTGTTGTCTACCACGTCGATCAAGATAGACTTGCCACCGTAGCTACTCGTGAAAATCGCATTGTTCCAGATGGTAGGAGTCAGAATATTCATCCCGCGGAACGCGGCGACATCGTATCTCCAGTACGGTTCGCCGGTCTCAAGATTCACTCCAGTAAGATATGTTCGCGTCTGAACGATAAGCTGCCGTACTCCGTTTAGCTCGGCGATGATCGGTGACGAGAATGACCCGCTCGACATGATGTCACCTGAATCCGCCAAACTGGACCACAGGATGGATCCATCGCTACAGTTCATTTTGTGCAATCCTTTTCCAGCCTGCACATAAAGGAATCCGCGATCGACCATTGGTGAGCACACCATGCCGAAGTCGGGAACTTTTCCTGACTTCTCCGCAAAATCGACTCTCCATCGTTCGGAACCATCTTTGGTGTTCATCGCAACGACAACATCACGTATGCCGCCGACATAGATGCTGGTTTCATCCGTCGCAGGTGTGGATCGGATCCAGTTTCCGTTTCGAGCCGCAAAGAAAGGAACGTTGTGTGCCCCTTTCCAAGTTTGCTGCCAAACTAGCTCGCCGCTAGGAATTGAAAATCCATAGGTGGTTTCTTTTCCAGCTTTACTCTCCGTAGTAAAGACTGTTTCCCCGCAAGTCACAGGGCCTGAGTAGCTATCTCCCAACGGCTGACTCCACAGCTTTGTCAAAGAGCCTTCTTCGAGCGAATTCGGCCAATTTTGCCCATCCACGATTCCGTCACGACGAGGGCCACGCCAGGTCGACCATGGTTTGTTTTCAGGCTCCGTCCCCAGTGCGCAGGCAGAAACGCCTGACCCTAAAACCGTCGCGGAACCCAACAGAAAATCTCGTCGTTTCATCCAACTTCCCTTCCCTCGCTAAACCTGGAATGCTGCGTGCGCGGGACTGTAGGAGACTCAGGACAAAAGTCAAGTTCCCGAACTGGTAACTCGGAGCAAATATCTCAAAAGAGGGTCTGTAGCGAATCTTCTTGCCAAACCTATTCACTTCAGAACGGAGTTCCATGTGGTCGATATCAGACGCAAGGCTAGGGATGGCGATGGTGGCAAGGCCGAGTCGTCGGCAGAGGAAGCCCAATATTCATTCACTTGCGATCGGGTAGTCGGAATACATATTTCCGTCCCTCAGGAACTAGAAACATGAAGACATTGCGAAAAAAGCTGGAGTCGATGATCGTTAGCGGCGAAGGTCCAAGCCCTATTGAGTACTCGGTCATGGTCATACTTCTCGTCGCAGCCTCCGTAACCGTCATTGCGGGAACTCGTCAGATTTCTCACCCCTACATCAGCCGCGTACCAGTGCAAACGACGCGATAACATTATCTCGAGTGGTTGGCCTACTCTGGCAACGCCACTTGAGCATCTGCCATCAAGTACGCAAACAGATTCCGGACCTGCTCTTTCGAGAGGTTCAGAAGCAGACCGTCAGGCATCAGGGACGTCGTGGACTTCTTGATGGTGTCGATCTCGTTCCGATCTAATGCCACTCGCTCTTGCAACGTTTGCAACGTGAGCGTTCGTTCGGTTTCGGCGACGACGACACCATTGACCACACGACCATCTTCCAACAATACAATCGATGTTCGAAATTCGGCACCCACGCTTGCGCTAGGGTCCACGATATTTTCAAGTAGATAATCTATGTTCTTTCGATTGGAACCTGTCAGGTCCGGACCGACTTTGGTGCCTGCCCCAAAAAGGACATGACAATTGGCGCAGTTCTTTTGAAAAACGGCTCGACCGTCTCGTAAATTACTTTTCGTTAACGTATCCGCATCCATGGCCCCTTTCAACTCTTCGATCGTCTGACGCTTGTCTGCGGTGGTCGTTCGAACATCACCCCAAAGCTCACTTAATTCGCGGTTCAAGGCATCGTTCTCAAAGGATCGAATTTGCCTCGCATGAAACGCGGACACTTCA
Organism: uncultured Pirellula sp.; assembly: GCA_903858115.1. Taxonomy (GTDB): domain Bacteria; phylum Planctomycetota; class Planctomycetia; order Pirellulales; family Pirellulaceae; genus JBKCUI01. The sequence goes on from CAIOHR010000033.1 coordinate 85,404, forward strand.
TGAGGTGCGATCTTCTTCTCGCGAATAGCCTGCATCAAAGCAATTGCGAACGGTCCACGCGATGCCAACGTATTGATCATCTCCACGCGTTCGCCGGGACCGAAACTCTTGATGCGATTCAATATCTGCTTCGGCGTCTCGGCATGGTCGTAGAACGCAAGGCCTCGGATCGCCTCGCGAGCCAGGATTCGATCCCCTAGAAATTTGAATAAGCTCGGCGCATCATTCGATGTCCGACTCGTGAGAAGCGACCGTAGGGCATGTCGCCGCGCTTCTGGATCGGCGGTAGAATCCTCAATGACTTTCATGAGCTCTTCCGCAGCCCTGCCATCTCCGAAAACCAAACGTAACGACTGAATGTCTCGATCTAATTCGCTCGACACCTTCGCGTTGTTCGCTGTAATCGTGCGAACGAATGACTCCCAATTCATAGGCGCGGTAGCCTTCTGCCAACCTTGTAACGCCTTCGCCACTCCGGCGACCACACGTTCTGGATGGCGAAAGGACTTGCTTTCCACGGAGATCAACAACTGATGCAACGCCTCCGGTCGCTTCTCAATCTCGAGCGCAATACGACGTGCTAAATTCTCCGTAAGCAATGGAATTCGGGAAAGTCCAGCTAACTCGATCGCTTGAACCATATCCTGAGGTACCGCCGGTTCGATGCCATACCAAAGCATCGATGGAAACATACGGTCATCGCGAAACTCTTCCTTGGTCGCAAGTTCCTTCGCAATGGGCCACCGGTTGGGCCACGGTAGTCTTTGCAGGGATGACGCCAAATAGAGGTCGACCAAACCCGAAGGATCGTTGGCCGCTTGTCGAACCAGTGCCGTTTGTAACTGCTTCGAAGGTGCATGTCGATCTGCCGACAAACCATCTACCAAGAACCGAAGCGCAGCAACTCGCTCATGCTCATCAGATGACTCGAGACGAGAGAGTAGCCAATCTTCATCAATCGCACCGATCGAACAAGCGGTCTCCATGACTCGCAATCTGGCCACGACACTCTCTGCCTTACTCCAACTCTTAGCCAGCTCTTTGCGTATCGCGGCTACGTCTTCTTTCGACTTTCCTGCAAATCGTTCGGTCAAAATCCGTCTAGCCGTGCGAGGCCACCAAGCGTTGGGTTCAAAAAGATGTGCAATCAGCTCTTGGTTCGACGAGTGATACAAATCGACAGCAGGCTTCGGCGGAATGCGTCCATACGTCAGTTTGTATATCCTACCGCTCGTTCGATGGACCCCATCGTGATCGTGACATTCCCCGGTATCGCTCCAATCGGCAATATAGACGCCGCCGTCTTGGCCCGTCACCAAGTCCATACCTCGAAAAAAGGGATCCCGGAAGAAGCTATGGTCCGGTGCATGACGGCCGACATAACCCGCATTTTGTCTCTCGATGCGATTGCTGTTGATTCGCAGGCCGTGCAGATTGAGTGTGTATAGATGATGACGATACTCAGCAGGCCAATTGTCTCCTTGGTAGATCATCAAACCGATATGGGCATGGCCTCCTCCTGCGGCGTCTGTTTTGTCCGACATCCCTTTCTGGACCGTGTTCCATTTCTCCCCCGTGTCCCAATGGACATGATCTGCGGTTTGTGCAATCAACTGGTACGTGTGCGGATTCAAATCTACTCCATACATTCTCTCCACGTGGGCACCAGGCACGACATGCCACAAGTGTCCGATAACCGTATTGATTACGAACATCTCGCCATGTTGATCGAAGTCAAATCCCCAAGAGTTCGTCATGCCATGCATGACCGTTTCCACGTCACCGCGAATCGGATGATAACGCCATACACCCGTGTTGATTTTGATCCGTTGAGAATCACTCGCTCCTGGTTTGCCAATACTGCTGGTCGCTTGGATGCCGTGTCGAGCATAAAGCCAACCGTCCGGCCCCCACTTGAGACCATTGGCCGGTGTGTGGCCAACAACATCGGCATCGAAACCATCGAGCATGACGACCGCGGGACCGTCCGGAACGTCATCTCGATTGCGATCGGGAAAGAACAATAGCTGCGGCAAACAAAGTGCCCAGATTCCACCATTGCCGACTTCGATACTCGTCAACTTGCGAGCATTGTCGAAGAACACCGTCCGCTTTTCGTGCTTCCCGTCTCCATTTTGATCCTCAAGCACCACGATTCGATCCCGTTGGTTTCCATCGAATCCTCCTGCTCCATTACCAGACCAACTATAGTTTTCCGCGACCCATAAACGACCTCGTTCGTCCGTCGTGATCGCGATCGGATTCTGTACATTTGGCTCTGCCGCGAAAACCGAGAGCTCAAATCCAGACGGCAGTTTTGCGGTCTTGACCACCTCGCTCGGATCCATCGGCTTGGCCAAAGACTTCTCAGAATTCACAATCGCGGGGAATTCATCCGCCGCAAAAGTATTCGCACTGGAATCACAAAACCAAGCGAGAAACGCGCAAACAAATGACGTGGCAAATACCCGCAGAGCAAATACACTCATAATGAAGTCCTACGATGGGAGGATGGATCGCGACGCATCTAGTTTATACCATTGCGTTACAAACTTCACATGACATTCTGATTGGACTATAGGGTTGTCAATTCCAAAAAACTGAACTCCGATACAGGGACCGCCCAGAAGCAGATGCAACAACAATCGCGAACTTAGTCGCAATTAAAGGAACTCGGTGATTCCTGGTCTTGCGATCTCCGGAATAGGCGCGTCCCCCCACTCGTATTTCGCAGGCGAAAGATCGAGCTGTGAGTTCATGGCAGCGTCCCACGTAATCGTCTTGCCAGTGTAAGTCGCCATGCGTCCCATGATGGCCAAGAGCGTACTCTTTGCCATGTATTCTCCATGATTGACCAACGCACCTTTTCGGATACTGGTGAAAAGATCCTCGTGCTCCGTTTGGTAAACATCGTTGTCTACGCCATCATAAGTCCATTGCGGGACACCTCGGTTATTCTGCTTGAGATAGACTCCTTTTTTGCGTTCACTCAAATGAGCACGACCGCCATCGCCAACTACTTGAACACTTAGATCGGTGGAGCAGTCTGGCATTTGGCGAGTGTTGCTATAAAGCCGTGCACCATTGGCGAATTCATAGATGACGCTGTGGTGATCATAGATGTTGCCATACTCAGGACCAGTCCGGACGGTCCGTCCACCCATTCCGATGGCTTTGACAGGATACTCGTTCTTCATCATCCAGATACAAACGTCCAAGAAATGGATGTGCTGCTCCACGTTGAAATCACCGGACAGCCATGTGAAGTAGTACCAATTGCGCATTTGCCAATGCATGTCGGTCCATTCGGGTTGTCGAGGACGGAGCCATATGCCTCCGCGATAGTCGTTGGCTTGGAGCGTGTGTAGTTCTCCAATGTCGCCTGCGTGAATGCGTTTCGCCGCCTCGATAAAGCCGTTGTGATAACGAAGACACAAACCAGACACAATGCACAGGTTCTTTTGTTTCGCTTTCTTGCACGTTTCTAGCACAGCACGGACACCGGGAGCATCCACTGCAATGGGCTTCTCGACGAAAGCATGCTTGCCAGCTTGGACCGCAGCCTCCAAATGCATCGGGCGAAAATGCGGAGGCGTACACAATAGCACGACATCAACACCGCTATCGATGACTTTCTGGTAAGCATCGAATCCAGAAAATTGTCGTTCTTTGGGTACATCCACTCGAGCGGAGACGTCTGCCATCTTGCTTAACGACTGCAAACTCATGTCGAGTCGATCTTCGAAAACATCCCCCATCGCCGTGAGCTTTACATTCGAGTCCGCAACGAGTGCGTTCTTGGCAGCGCCGGTTCCTCGTCCTCCACATCCAATCAATCCAATACGAATAAAGTCGCTTCCACCCGCGAACGCAGATCTCTCCAACGAGAGTGATGTTGATGCGAGGAGTGCTGCTGACAGGCCAGCGTTTGTTTTCGTGGCAAACTGACGACGAGATAGCTTTGTGGATCGATCGCGGTTCATGATATGACCTATGTTCCCGGGAGAAACGTTACTTCAAAGGAGAAAAACCAACGGGCTTCAGGAAGAGGCTTTTGACTCCGCCACCGACAGTAAGAGAGCCACCAGCCGCGGTCTCGGAAGCTTGCCTAGCCTTGATCCAGTCTTGGTCTTCTCGGAACTTGCCGAATGAAGAAGCGGCTGCTTCAGTAGACGCATGAGCCAGAAAGTAGACGAGGGCATTGCCCGTAGCAGGGAGGCTTAGGTCTACTTCGGCTGCATCTTTTCCAAGAGGTGAAAGGGCTTTGAGGAGTTGCCCACAATTGGTGGTCTCGCCACTGCGCACGGAACAATAGAGGATGTTCGTCATCCCATGCTTAGCGAATAGACCCAGCGTGTGATTGCGGAATCGGTTATTCAGTGCAGAGAGGTTGCCCTTGGTGGTGACATAAGTGCGGAGTTCGAAGATCCGATTCCCAACTTCTTTGACTTCTAGTTTCGGACTGTAGTCGTTGACCGAGAGAATGACCTTCTCGATTCCTTTGACAGGCTTCTTGCCATCGACTTCGGATTTCTTCACGGCTTCTTTCCAGCCATCATCGTTTGTCATCGCTGCGGCTGCAGCATCAAGACTTGGTTTGTCGGCATGACTCACGAGCATAAAGACCCGTTCATCGGAGATATCGACCGGAGTGAAAATCCCAGCCACTTCCAATTTGTGTTTCTTCATATAGCCAAGTCCTTCGTTGGACATCAACTTCAGCGTGTCCGATTGGCGACCTGGCTCCGAAGAATAAGTTCGCAACTCAAACACTCGCGAATCTTGACCCAATAGCGACACACTCAACATGCTGACCATCAACGCTGAAAGAAAGAAACGAGCCATGAAATTGCTCCGCAATTACGAGGTTGGTAAACGCCTGGACGATCCATCATTGTAGAATGCTTTTATCGCTCAAGGGAGGGATGGAGTCTATCTCAACCAAAACTCCTGCATGATTCACAAAGATTCGCTGCCTTGGAGCGATCGCTGTGTATCCAATTCGATTCTCGATACAGCCGACAAAAGTCAAAGTAGTAGGCACATTCCATGTGCCGTCCACCTAGTATGCCGGCAAATGTCCAAGAGCGGGCGGCACGACGGAGCGTGCCTGCTACTTTTGTCGGCTGTGTCGAGAACGGAATGGTGACGATCTCGTACAAGGACTACAAACGCAAGATCCGAACGACCGAGACGATGGAGGGCAAAGAGTTCGTTCGTCGGTTCATGTTGCACATAGTCCCACGCGGTGTTCATCGCGTGCGCTATGGCGGGTTCTTTCATGGCAAAGGAAGAACTGCAAGACTCGATGAATGCCGTAAGCTACAGAACGAATACAACAACAAGAACAATATCCATTACTACTCGTCGCAGACACCCGCCCCCGAATCCCGGAGGGCGAAACATGAATGCCGGTTGCGTCAGCAACCGGTCTCCTAGGAGAGAGTATTCAAGCCCGGAGGGCGGCACATGAACGCGCAGAAAATGTGTCGCCCGCCGGGCTTGAAGATGCAGCTCACATGGTCCGGAGGTTGACACCTCCGGCATAGATTTGCCGCCCTCCGGGCTAAATCCGCATTGTATCTAAATCCGTGTTGTATGCGGTGAATTGGACAACGCTTGAGAACTGGAGCGAGTACTTTTTAAAGAACATTCAAACGAAGAAGCGGCAAGAAGGGATCTTTCAATCGTGGTTCGAGTTCGATCGCAAGGTTCCGATCGAAATGGTTTATCAGGTATCCGATAGCGTGACAAGGATCACGATCTGCCCGGAGTATCCAGCCCTCTTGAGACACCAACTCCCCATCCCCGATTGGTGACGACTCCATGCAATGGCAAACAACTTGATCCCAGACAATCACCGAACATCAACACCACCCGAGACGCTGCCATTGGAAGATACGGCCTTAGTTCGAAAACCAGCCTGCGAATCAACTCGATGCGAGCAAAGCGACGAGGAAAACACAAGATGCAACCCCAGTGCAACGGCTTGCAATGGGAAGAGTGTAGAATGTTGGCGGATAGGAAACGCTTAAAAACTCTATGATGAAAACGCAGGGAATACGCTAATCCCATGCGATCCAATGGCTGAGACAATTCCGAGGATCTCTACGTCTGCTTCCACCAACCATTCATGCTCACTTCTGTTCTCTTAGATGGACTACTACTTTTTCAGCGAAGTTTGTTCATGAAAAATCGAACCAA